>NZ_BAAJOU010000020.1:0-318295 GCF_057536035.1 Nonomuraea sp. B208 | reverse complement strand
GCGACGGGCGGCGGCAGCGGCACGGCGGGCCGACGCGGCCCGGCGGCGCGCGGCGGCCGCGCGCAGGGCGGTGACCAGGCGGGCCAGCAGGCCGTCCAAGGCCACGGTCCGGCATCGTCCCGCCGTCCGCCCGACCAGCCGTAAGGCGGTTCAGCGACAGTCGCCGCCCAAGGCTCAGCGCACGCCGCCGAACTCCTCGCAGCCGCGTGGGCTGAGCGAGGCGCAGAAGAAGTCGATCGACGAGCAGCTCGGCCGGGTGCGGGCCACGGGTTCGCACACGCGGGCGGCTCCCAGGGAAGCGGACAGCATCGCCCACCAGGGCACCGGGTGGGGCCCGGCGGGCAAGGCGTACTCGTCGGAGACGCCGCGCTCGAAGATGCCGACGGTGATCTACCGCATCTGGGAGATCTTCCGGCCGCCGGCCATCCCGCCGAACTGATCAGCAGCCGGCTCGCAGAAAGGACGCATCGAGCCCCCGTTCCGGACGGACACCCGTCCGGGGCGGGGGCTCCCGCGTTCCCGGCGGACACCCATAGAATCTTGTTCGGTTCGGCTGGCACGCAACGAAGGAGGCGGCGTGGGCGCGTTCGATCTCAACGGTAAGCAGGCCCTGGTCACGGGGGCGTCGAAGGGCATCGGGCGGGCCATCGCGCTCGCCTACGCGGCGGCCGGCGCCGACGTGGCCCTGGTGTCCCGGTCCGCCGACGCGCTCGCCGAGGTCGCCAAGGAGGTCGAGGCGCTCGGCCGCCGGGCCGTCGTGCTGCCCGCCGACCTCACCGACCGCGACGCCGCCGCGAGCGCGGTGGCCGCCGCGATCGACGGGCTCGGCCACCTCGACATCGTGGTCAACAACGCGGGCGGCTCGAACTTCATGGTCGAGTTCAAGGATTTGCGGCTGTCGGGCTGGGACAAGCTCATGCGGCTCAACCTCGACTCGGCCATGGTCGTCTGCCACGCGGTCGCGCCCCATCTGCTGGAGCGGGGGAGCGGGTCGGTCATCAACGTGGCCTCCGTCGCGGCGCTCGGCGCGCCGTTCCTGGCACCGTACGCGGCCGCCAAGGCCGGGCTGGTCGCGCTCACCAAGACGTTGGCCCTGGAGTGGGCGCGGGCCGGCGTACGGGTCAACGCCCTGTGCCCCGGCTGGACGGCCACCGAGCTCAACCGCAACCTCTGGGACGACGAGAGCGGCGGGGCGGCCACGGTCGCCACCGTGCCCATGCGGCGCTGGGGGACCGCCGAGGAGATGGCCCAGCCGGCGATCTTCCTGGCGAGCGGGGCGTCGGCGTACATGACCGGGCAGGTCCTTTTCATCGACGGCGGGGCCACCGCCGTCTGACCTGCTGTCCAGCGGGCCGGACGAAAGCGGTCGCGCGCTTTGCGGCATATCGGCATGCGACATCGTGTGCTCATCAGCGTGATCCGCGTTACCGTGGGGGCCGTGCAGCTCTACACGAGATCGTCCGGGACCGGGCTCCCGGTTGTGCTGCTTCACGCGTTCCCGCTGTCGTCGGCCATGTGGCTGGCCCAGCGGGAAGGACTGGCCAAGGTCTGCCGGGTCATCACCCCCGACCTGCGCGGCTTCGGCGGCTCGCGGCTGGGCGAGGACGACCCGTCGCTCGACCTCATGGCCGACGACGTCGCCAGGCTGCTCGACGACGAGGGCATCGAGCGGGCGGTGGTCGGCGGGCTGTCCATGGGCGGCTACGTCACGCTGGCGTTCTGCCGCAGGCACCCCGACCGGCTGCTCGGCGCGATCCTCGCCGACACCAAGGCCGTCCCCGACCCGGCTCCCGCGCGGGACAACAGGGAGCGCATCGCTCAGGCCGTGCTGTCCGAGGGCAGCGACGTGCTGGTCAGCGAGGTGCTGCCGGGGCTCATCGGGCCCACGACCAGGGAGCGGCGGGCCATGGTGTTCGGGCGGGTCAAGGGGCTGGTGCAGTCCGCCCCGCCGGGCGCGGTCGCCTGGGCGCAGCGCGCGATGGCCGGGCGGCCGGACTCCACCGGCACGCTCGCGGCGCTGAAGGTCCCCCTGCTGGTCGTGGTGGGCGAGGAGGACGACCTGACCCCGCCCGCCGAGGCCGAGGCCATGGCGGCGGCGGTGCCGGGCGCGCGGCTGGAGGTCATCCCGAAGGCCGGCCACCTCAGCGCGGTCGAGCAGCCGGAGGCGTTCAACGCGGCCGTGTCGGAGTTCCTGCAGACCGAGCTGGGCGCCGCGCGCCGATGAGCGGCCCGCTCAGGCACGGGCCTGCCGGGGGATCACCACCTCGCGGATGATCAGCGCGATGGCGGCGGCCACCGGGATCGCGAGCAGCGCCCCGACGATGCCGAGCAGCGCCCCGCCGAACAACGCGGCGATCACCGTCACGGCCGGCGTCACGTCCACCGAGCGCTTCATCACCCTCGGGTAGATGAGGTAGTTCTCGATCTGCTGGTAGACGATGAAGAAGACGGCGCAGGCGATGCCGGCCGGCACCGACTGCAGCAGCGCCACGGCCGAGACCACCACCGCGCCGATCGTGGCGCCCACCAGCGGGATCAGGTCCGTCAGTGCGACGATGAGGGCGAGCGCGAGCGCGTACCTGACGTCCACGATGGACAGGAAGATCCAGGTCACGACGCCCGCGATGACCGAGATGAGCACGTTGCCGGCGACGTAGCCGCCGATCCCGGTCAGGATCTCCTCGCTGATCGCGCTGGTCCGCTCCCTGCGCGAGGCCGGCACCAGCTTCAGCAGGTACGCCTTGATCGTGTGCAGCGAGCCGAGGAAGTAGAGCATGAGCACCAGCAGCGTCACCGTGGTGAACAGACCGTCCAGCACCACCAGGCTCGCGCCCATGATGCCGGTCGCGAGCGACGGCACCAGCACGGTGCTCACGAACGTGGCGACCTGCGAGATGATCTGGTAGTCGGCGTCGAGCTGCCGCAGCGCCGGATGGTCGCGCAACTCGTTGACGTGGCCAGGCACCGCCTCGACGAAGTCGGCGAGCTCCCGCCCCACCGGCGGCACGATCGCCAGCCCGAACAGCACGAACGCCACGATCACCCCGATGAACACGGTGGAGATCGCGGCCCTTCTGGCGAGCCCGCGCCGCTGCAACGCCTCGACGGCCGGATTGAGCCCGACGGCCAGGAACATCGCCACCACGACCAGGATGATCGTGCTCAGCGAGTTGACGACCATCTGCGCGATCGCGATCGCGGTCAGCACCCCCAGGCCGCCGACCAGCCCGAACAGGAACGGGCCGCGGGCGAGGGGCTTGCCCGGCAGTCCGTACGGCTGCGCCGGGCCGCCGTTCCCCGCCCCGTCCTCGGCCTTGGGCCCGTCCTCGTTCTTGGGCCCTGCCTCAGGCGTGGGACCACCGGCCTCAGGCCCTGTGGCGGTCTCGGCATTCGCGGACACTTACCAGCAACTCCTCCCATATCGGGCCGAAAACACAGAGAGAGCCTAGCGATCCAGTGATCGCCAGGCTCTCTCCCAGCCGTCAAACAGCCCCGGTGCGGTGAATCGTTACTCCTGCCACCACTCCGCGTCGTCGTCGGACTTGGCCTCGATCTTGGCCGCGGGCGTGGTGGCCGGCGCCTCGACCACCGGCGCGGGCGCCGGGATCGCAGGCTTCGGCGGAGCCGCGGTGACCGCGGGCTCCGGCTCCATGCCCGGCAGCGCCGCGCCGCCGAGGAGCTGACGGAGCTGGGCCAGGTGGCTGGTGATGCTGTCCCGCTGGCGGGTCAGCTCGTCGACCTGGCGCTGCATCGCCGTACGGGTGCGCTCGGCCTCGGTCTTCGCCTCGGTGACGATGGTCTCGGCGCTCGACTTCGCCTCGGCCACGATGGACTCGGAGTTCTTGCGGGCGTTGGCGACGAGCTGCTTGGCGTGCAGGTCGGCCTCGCGGCGGGTCTGCTCGGCCTGCTGCGTCGCCTTCGTGGCCCGCGACTCGGCGGTGGCGGCGCGCTGCTCGGCCTCGGCGACCAGCTTCTGCGTGGCGGCCTGGGCGGTGGCGTGGCGCTCGGCCTCCTGGCGCTCGGCCTCCTCCCGGCGGGAGGCGAGCTGGATCTCGAACTCCGCCTCGTCCTGGGCCCGCTTGGCCTCCGACTCCTCCAGCACCCGCTGGGCCTGGGCGCGCATCTCGTCGGCCTGGCGCTTGGCGGTGGTCAGCACCTCGTCGCGCTCACGCTTGGTCGAGGCCCGCAGCTGGGCGACCTCGCGCTCGGTCGTGGTGCGCAGCTTGGCGATCTCACGCTCGGCGTCGGCGCGCTTCTCGGCCACCTCGTGGTCGGCCGTGGCCCGGAGCTTGGCGACCTCACGCTCGGTGGTGTTGGTCAGCTCGTCGGCCTCGCGGCGGGCGGTGCCCCGGATCTCCTCGGCGTCGCGCTCGGCGGCGGAGCGCATCTCGTCGCTCTCGCGGGTGGCCTGGGCGCGCTTCTCGGCGGCCTCGGCCTCGGCGGCGGCGCGCAGGTCGGCGGCCTCGACCTTGGCCGCGGCCTTGATCTCGTTGGCCTCGGACCTGGCGGCCTGGACGAGCTCGGTGGCCTGCTCCTCGGCCAGCCGGAGCAGCTGCTCGATGCGGGCGCCGAGACCGGAGTAGGTCGGGCGCTCCTGCTCCTGGAGCTGGCGCTGGGAGTCGGACAGGTCGCGCTGCAGGCCGGTGATCTGCTCGCGCGCCTGGCGAATCTCCTGGTCGAGCTGCTTGAGGTGGTCGTGGACCTGATGCCGGTCGTAACCGCGAAGCACCACATCGAATTCGCGTGCGGGTGCGTCCTCGAAGAAATTGTTGAGCTGGGCGTCGATGTCGGACTGCATGGAGGCTCGATCCTGGGTTGTCGAGACGGCTACACGTGCCGGACGGGGGGTTCGGGGCATCCGATCCGGGAGCCTGTGCCTCGCGGCAGGCTCCCTGTCCGGTTGGGAGGACCAGCGTACTCCGCCGGTGCCACCCGCGAAGCCCCGTCCAATTTTCTGCGTGACTAGTTACATATGAGCTTCTTTTACGATTTGTCGGGATCGGCAGCTTGGACCAGCTCCGTCAGCATTCCGCCCACATCCTTGGGATGCAGGAAGGCGATCCGCGAATCCATGGAACCGTGCCTGGGACGCTCGTCCAGCAGCCTCACACCCTTTGCGCCGATCTTAGCCATGGTTTCGGTGACGTCGCGTACACCGAACGCGACATGATGCACGCCCTCGCCCCGCCTGGCGAGGAATTTCCCCACGGGGGAGTCCTCGGAGAGCGGCTCAAGGAGCTGGATGTAGGAGCCCCCGCCCTCGCCGTCGGCGATGTGCAGCATGGCCTCCTTCACCCCCTGCTCCTCGTTGACCTCACGGGCGACCACCGTGAGCTCGAAGGTCTCCGAGAAGAAGCGGATCTTCTCCTCAAGGTCGTGGCAGGCGATCCCTATGTGGTCGATCCGCATGAACATGTGTGGTCTACCTCCATGGCGAGCGACGTTGTACCCGTGGGTATCGTGTCAAAGACCCGACGCGCGAGCACAGGAGGCCGTTGTCATGTCCAGGTCCGTCATTGTCGCCGGAGCTCGCACCCCCATCGGGAAACTGCTCGGCGCCCTGTCCGGCCTGTCGGCCGTCGAGCTGGGCGGCATCGCGATCAAGGCCGCTCTGGAGCGCGCCGGCGTCGCCCCCGAGGCTGTCGAGTACGTGATCATGGGCCAGGTGCTCCAGGCCGGCGCCGGGCAGATCCCGTCCCGCCAGGCCGCCGTCAAGGCCGGCATCCCGATGACCGTCCCCTCCATCACCATCAACAAGGTCTGCCTGTCCGGCCTCGACGCGATCGCGCTGGCCGACCAGCTCATCAGGGCCGGCGAGTTCGACATCGTGGTGGCCGGCGGCATGGAGTCCATGACCAACGCCCCCCACCTGCTGCCCGGCCTGCGCAAGGGCGTCAAGTACGGCGGCTCCGAGGTCGTCGACTCGATGGCGCACGACGGCCTGTTCTGCGCCTTCGACCAGTGCGCGATGGGCGAGTCCACCGAGCGCCACAACAGCCGCCTCGGCATCGGCCGCGAGGAGCAGGACGCGGTCTCGGCCCGCTCCCACCAGCTCGCCGCCGCCGCCATCAAGAACGGCGTCTTCGACGACGAGATCGTCCCGGTGCCGATCCCGCAGCGGCGCGGTGAGCCGGTGCTGGTCAAGGAGGACGAGGGCGTACGCGGCGACACCACGGCGGAGACGCTCGCCAAGCTCCGCCCGGCCTTCGCCGCCGACGGCACCATCACGGCCGGCTCGGCGTCCCAGATCTCCGACGGCGCCTGCGCGGTGGTCGTCATGTCCAAGGCCAAGGCCGAGGAGCTGGGCCTGGAGTGGCTGGCCGAGATCGGCAGGCACGGCAACGTCGCCGGGCCCGACGCCTCCCTGCAGTCCCAGCCGGCCAACGCCATCAAGCAGGCCATGGCCAAGCAGGGCGTCAGCGCCGACGACCTCGACCTGGTCGAGATCAACGAGGCGTTCGCCAGCGTGGTGGTCCAGTCGGCCAAGGAGCTGGGCGTGCCGCTGGACAAGGTCAACGTCAACGGGGGCGGCATCGCGCTCGGGCACCCGATCGGGGCCTCCGGCGCGCGCATCGTGCTCACCCTCGCCCACGAGCTGAAGCGCCGGGGCGGCGGGCTCGGCGCGGCCGGGCTCTGCGGCGGCGGCGGCCAGGGCGACGCCCTGCTCATCAGCGTCCCGAAGTCCTGACCCCGTCCTTCTTCTGATCACTGGCTCATCGGCCCGGTGATGGTCGCTTCTGACCATCACCGGGCCGTTCTCGTGTGTGCGATCGCCGTGTCACTCTGCGTCGCGATGTAAAGAATACTAGACACGATGTCCGCCCTGCTTTACATTCCAAGTATGGCTTCCGAAGAGAAACGCGCCTGGGTCATGCTGGTGGTCACGGTCGTGGCGTACGGCGTCTACGTCGCCACGGTCCTCGGCCGGGCGGGCGCCGTGCCGCTGACCGAAGTGCCCTACGTGGCGCCGCTGCTGTGGAGCATCGGCGGGGCGTTCCTGGCCTCGATGGTGCTGTTCATCGCGGTGAGCACCACCGCGCCCGCCGAGGTCGGCAAGAAGGACCAGCGCGACCGCGAGATCCACCGCTACGGCGAGTACACCGGGCAGTGGTTCCTCGTCGCCGGCGCGGTGGCCGCCCTGGTCATGGCGATGGCCGAGCTCCCGCACTTCTGGATCGCCAACGTGCTCTACCTGGGGTTCGTCCTGTCGGCAGTCCTCGGGTCCACGCTCAAGATCGTCGCCTACCGGCGGGGGCTGCCGGGATGGTGAAGCCCACGAAGGTCACCAACACGATCCGCGCCCTGCGCTTCACGCACGGCGAGATGACCCAGGCGGAGCTCGCCGACCGCATCGGCGTCACCAGACAGACGATCATCGCCATCGAGCAGGGCCGGTACTCACCGTCCCTGGAGGTGGCCTTCCAGATCGCGCGGGTCTTCGGCGTCCCGCTCGACGACGTGTTCCAGTACCCGGACGGAGACCAGCCATGAAAGCGATCACCAGAAGCGTGTACGGCCCGCCCCGCGTCCTCGGCCTCGCCGAGGTCCCCGAGCCCGAGCCAGGCGACGGCGAGGTGCGGTTACGGGTCCACGCGGCGGGCGTCGACCAGGGCGTGTGGCACATGCTCACCGGCATCCCGTACGTCATGCGGCTCGGCATCGGCCCGCGCCGCCCCAGGAGCCCCTGGCTCGGGGCCGACGTGGCGGGCGAGGTGACGGCGGTCGGGGCCGGCGTCACCGCGTTCAAGCCCGGCGACCGCGTCTTCGGCACCTGCGGCGCGGCCTACGCCGAGCACGCCTGCGCCCGCGTCGACCGGCTCGCGCCGATGCCCGCGAACCTGTCGTACGAGCAGGCCGCGGCCATCCCCACCTCGGGCATGACCGCGCTGCGTGCGCTGCGCGACTCCGGCCGGGTGCGGCGCGGGCAGCGCGTGCTCATCACCGGCGCGGGCGGCGGCGTCGGGACGTTCGCCGTGCAGCTCGCCAAGACGTTCGGCGCGCACGTCACCGGTGTGTGCTCCGGCGCGAAGGAGGAGCTCGTCCGCTCGATCGGCGCGGACGACGTCATCGACTACACGCGCGAGGACTTCACGGACGGCAGCCGGCCCGCCTTCGACCTCATCGTGGACATCGCGGGCCTGCGCCCGCTGGCCCACCTGCGGCGGGCGCTCACGCCGCGCGGCACGTACGTCATCGTGGGCGGGGAGGGCGACGGCCGGTGGTTCGCCGGGCTGGACCGGCAGCTGCGGACCGCCCTGTACGGGCCGTTCACCCGCAAGCGGCCCCGGATGTTCTTCGCCTTCCCCCGCGAGGCCGACCTGCTGACGCTGGCCGAGCTGGCGGGGAACGGGTCGATCACGCCGGTCGTCAGCGCGACATACCCGCTGGAGCGGGTGCCCGAGGCGATCCGCGAGCTGGAGAAGGGGCACGCGCGCGGCAAGCTCGTCATCACGGTGTGAGCCGCCGGGACCCGTGCCCGGACAGCGCGATGCCCCGGTCCGACCAGGATGGACCGGGGCTTCGCGTACTTTTCCGGAGCCGTCGACCAGGAATGCTCCGGACACCCCTTATGGGGGCTGTTCAGCCCGGCCGCGAGGGAGGCGGCGGCCGGGCTGCTTGTGGGCGGTCACGCGGAACGGAAGCGGGCGAAGACCGAGCGGTGGCGGCGCTCGGCCCGCGGCCCGCGCAGCGCCTCCCGTACGCGCCGCTGCTCGGCGGCGGCCTGACGGAGTTCGGAGGCGTGGTGCTGCATGACGCTGTATTCGAGTTCGGCGTTCATTCGAGTGCTCCTCTGGGCTTTTTCGCGTTGCCTGTCGTCTGCACTCTCAAGATTGCTCCTAAGGCCCTCCCCGGCACATCGGGCTTATGCCTTATCTCTGGGCGTAGGAGTCCTAGGTAGGTACTTAGGACCCGGCGCCTCAGGGCTCGTCGGTGAACTTGACGGAGACCTTCGTGAAGCCGAGCGACTTCAGCAGGCCCGTCATCATCGCCTTGGTGTTGGCGTCGGCGCGGGTCCGCAGGTCGCTCGCCACGGCCGCCTCGGTGATCTTCTTCTCCGCCAGCAGATAGAGCTCGCGCTGGTCGCCGGGGGAGCCCGACAGGAAGTCCGAGACGCGGTCGAACAGGCCGCGCTGCTGGGCGAAGACGTACGAGCGGTCGTTGTCGAGGTTCGGTTTCTCCAGCTGGGCGTGGGGGAGGCGGACCGTCGCCTCCGTACGGTCCTCCGAGACCGTGATCGCGCTCGTCGCGATGGAGGAGAAGTCCACGTAGGCGTCCACGCCGCCCGCGCCGACGAACAACGTCCTGGTGCCCTTGATCGCGTCGGGCAGGAAGTTGGCGTCCTTCTCCAGGTCCACGACCACCTGGAAGGTGCCGGTCGCCGCCTCGAAGCGGCTGAGGTCCTTGATGGACTCCAGGAGGACCGGCTGACTGCGGTCGATGGTCCGCTCGCCCCTGGGGTCCAGGTACGTCCAGGCCAGCCGCCCGGCCACCACCAGCAGGACCGCCAGGACCAGCAGGCCCGCCGCGTATCGCCACCAGCGACGCCGTACGGGGGTGACCTCCGGTGGCGTCGTACGGGAAGTCGTCATGGTGGCATGACTACCCGCACAGCGATCATCAGTGCCAGCCCCAGGGTGACATCTCCGATTCCGCCCTCATATACGTGCTACGCCCGCGACCGCACGCTCACCCTGGTCGGGCGCCTGGTACGGGGTGAGGGAAGGGCGACACGGGACGCCTCCTGACGTGCGCGATCGTACGTGCGGGCGGGGCCAGGCAGGACGCACCGGACGTGTCCTGGCGTGTGCGCGAGGGAGGGCGACGCGGGACGTGCCGGGCGCGTTGTGACGTGCGCCGTAGTGCGCGAGGGAGAGGGCGAGATGGGAGGTGCCGGGCGTGTCCTGGCATGCGCGGTTGTATGCGCGGGGGAGTGGAGGTGCCGGGTGTGTCCTGGCGTGCGTCGCGGGGGGCAAGGCGGGACGCCCTCGGGACGCGTCCTGAGGGCGTGCGCTGCCGTAAGTCCTGGTGCCGACAGCCGGCGGGGTGCCGCTCTGCGGGTGGCGCGATAGCGAGGCGTCGCTTGTCACGCCCGCGGGCCCACCGCCCTCTGGCGTCCATCCGCTGGTCGAGTCGGGAAGCTTCACGTCGGCGCGCTCCGACCTTATGCGTCGACTCCCGGCTGTCCGGTCGCCCTATGCCCTGTCCCCGGGCGTCCTTTGGCCCTGACTCTGGACGCCCTGAGCCTGGGCGCCCTGACTCCGAATGCTCTGGGTTCCGGCGGCGAAAGGCCGGTCGCCGGGAGTCGCCTCACTGGCGGACCAGTGGCCGCGCCATCCCTCGCCGCGAGACCCGTGAGTGTCGGTCCTGCCGTGGGCCCACGCGCGCCCGGCTCCCGTGCGGGAGTCTCTTGTGCGCGAGCTCGCGGTACGTGGGTCTCCCGTGCGCGGTGCTTCAGAGCGTGGGTCTCCAGCGCGCGGGGCTCCGGTGCGGGAGTCGCCGATGCGCGGTGTGCCGGTTCGCGTTGTTGTTCCGGTGTGTGAGGCCCCGTGGGCCCAGGGGCCGTTCCCGGATGAGCCGTGGCCGAGCGGGCCGTGGCCGGACGAACCAGGGGACGTGGTGGGGCCGGGGGAGGTGGGGCGTGGGGTCGCGACGTCGCCGGCCGTGGGCTGTTCGGCCGTCGTGCCGCCTCGCGGACCGGCTGCGGGCTGCTCGGTCGTCGTGCCGCCCCGCGGACCGGTGGCCGGCTGCCCGGCCGCCGTGCCACCCCGCCGACCCCAGCCCTGGCCGTTCCAGTGGTCGTGGGAGGCCCAGCCGAACGGTCCCCGGCCGGGATGCCCGCCGTACCCCCGGCCGGGCTCGGTGGCGGCGCCCGCCGTGGACCAGCTGGGCGGGCCCGCCGCCACCCAGCCGGGCGCGGGCTCGGGCGCGTAGCCCAGGGAAGGGGCGGTGCCGGAGGTGCCCGGCGTGCCGTACGACGTGGGCGGGGCGGCCGGCGTGGCGGCCGGGTCGGGGTAGACCGGGTAGACGTGCGTCGAGTCGGGCGACGGCTGCACCGACTGCGGCACGAGCTGCGGCCGGGCCGGGCTGCCGCCGAAGTGCGTGCTCGACAGCCGGCAGTTGCGGAAGTCGCTGTAGAACATGCGCAGCCACTCGCGCCGCTGGTGCTCGCTCAGCCAGGAGAACCACGAGGTGGCGTACTGGTGCTCGGCGAGCGGCCCGCCCGCCGGCGGCTCGCCGCGCAGCCAGACCATGACGATCTCCCGGTAACCCTCTGCGACGATGCCGGGGCAGGGGTCGGACAGCGCTTCGATGTACTCGTACGCGGCCTTCTCCGCGAACCCGGCCGAAAGGTCGGGAACGTGGATCGGCGCGAGACCGAGCGAGGGCCGCAGCTTCTCCCCCAGAGGCCGCTGCTCCACCCGCTTGAACGCCGCCGGCGTGCCGTCGAGCCGCATGGCGATCTGCGTGAACACCGCCCCCAGCTCCGTCAGCCCGGCCCGCATCCCCGGATGCACGCACACCGTGATCGGCCAGTCCTGGCAGGCGTAGGCGATGTCCTCGGCGGCGGCCGGCCGGGTCTGGGCCAGCACGCGCGACACGCCCATGCCCGCCGCCAGCACCGACAGCAGCGCGCACGCCAGCACCAGCGCCTGCCGCGTCACCGTGGCCGCCCAGCCGAGCAGCAGCGCCGCCGTGAGCCCGAGCAGCCAGATCGTCTGGTCGAAGAACGCGGCCCCGCTCAGCTCCTGGAACAGGTCGTACGGCTCGCCGGTGCCGGGCGCCAGCTTGTCCGCCCAGCCCCGGTCGTCGGCCAGCCACGAGAACGCCGCGTAGCAGGCCAGCCCGGCCAGCGGCGGCGTGAACGCCTTCGGCAGCACCCACCCGGCCACCCAGCCGATGACCGAGTAGAGCGCCAGCCCCGCCATGCCCATGCCCAGCCCGGGCAGGCTCAGCCGGCCCGCCTGGTCCGTGAGGACCGTATTGACCGCCAGCACCAGCACCGTCGCCGCGAACGACCCCAGCACCACCACCACGATCGCCAGTGGCGCCTTCAACGCCCGCCAGGTGGTGAGCGACCGGCCGCGCAGCGCGCGGCGCTTGCGCAGCGCCACCCAGGCGGCGAAGGCCGCCGCCACCGGGCCGGTCAGCCGGAGCGAGCCGATGACCGCGGCCACGATGTTCTCCCAGGCGTCCACGCCCGGTATCAGGACGTTCCACGCCGCGATCAAGCCGACAGCGAGCAGCACGGCAACCGTGACGGCCGCGCTCTGCTTCAGCTCCTCCCGTGAAACGCCCGCGTGCTCACGCACCCTTTGCCCCGTTGACGTCCATCAAGCACCCCCCGTGCCCCTCGGCAAGACGGAAGAGCCAAGTCCGGCCGGTCCCCACAGGCTGATGGACTTGGCTTCCGCGTCACCATACGTACGAGAACCATAACTGAGCGTGATGATTGACGTCCGGATTCTTGGTCAAGGAGGATCGCCTGTCGCTCCAGATCGCCCGACGAACCGGGACGAGAGGCGCGCTACGGTAGCTGCGTGTCACAGCAGAAGCCGCTCAACCTGCCGTTCGACCCCATCGACCGCGCCGCGGAGAGCTGGCGCGCCCACTTCGGGCCCTCCGCCGCGATGGCGGCCGTGACCTCCATCATGCGAGCGCACCAGATCCTGCTGTCGCAGCTCGACGGCCTGCTGAAGCCGTACGGGCTGACCTTCGCGCGTTACGAGGGGCTCGTGCTGCTGACGTTCAGCAAGACCGGCGCGCTGCCGCTGTCGAAGATCGGCGAGCGGCTGATGGTCCACCCCACCAGCGTCACGAACACGGTGGACAGGCTGGAGAAGTCCGGTTACGTCCGCCGGTTGCCCAATCCGCGCGACGGCCGCGGCGTGCTCGCCGAGATCACCGACGCCGGCCGCGACGTCGTCCGCCGCGCCACCCGCGACCTCATGGACGCCGAGTTCGGCCTGGCGATGTACGCCGAGGACGAACTCCACGGCCTGTTCGACCAGTTGCGCACGTTGCGGGTCGCGGCGGGTGACTTCGAGGGCTCGTCCATGCGGCAAGATGAAGGGCATGGCGGACTTCTCTAGGCCCGGGTCGCTCTACGGGGCGATCGATCTGGGCGCTCGCAAGCAGGCACTGGAGGCGCAGGCCCGGCGGGAGGCCGCAGGTCCTCAGGCCGCGTCGGCCTCGGTCGTCGAGGTGACCGAGGAGACGTTCACGACCGATGTCGTCGACCGCTCCATGCAGGTGCCGGTCGTCCTCGATCTCTGGTCCCCCCGCGCGCCGGCCTCCGCGCAGCTCGGGCCGGTGCTGGAGAAGGTGGTCGGCGACCTCGCCGGCCGGGCCGTGCTGGCCAGGGTCAACGTCGACGCCAGCCCGCAGATCGCGGCCGCGCTGCGCGTGCAGGCCGTGCCCACCGTGCTGGCGATCTTCCAGGGTCAGGCCGTCACGGGCTTCCAGCAGGTGCTGCCCGAGCAGGAGGTGCGCCGCTGGCTCGACGAGCTGATGGCCGCCGTCGAGCAGTTCTACCAGGCCAACCCGGCCGCCCGGCCGCCCGTGGCCGAGGGCGGCGAGGAGGCCCCGGCGGGCCCGCCCACCGACCCCGACCTCGCGGCGGCCGAGGAGGCCGTCGAGCGCGGCGACCTCGACGCCGCCGCCGAGGCCTACCAGCGGCTGCTGGCCCGCGTCCCCGGCCACGAGGACGCCAAGATGGGCCTGGCCGGCGTCACCCTCATCAAGCGCACGGAGGGCGTCGACCCCGGCGACCTCCAGCGCCGCCTGCAGGACCCCGCCGACCTCGACGCCCACCTGCTGGCCGCCGACCTCGAGATGCTGTCGGGCGCCGTCGACGAGGCGTTCAGCCGGGTCATCGCCGTGGTCAAGCGCACCTCGGGCGACGACCGCGACCGGGCGCGGCGGCACCTGCTCGGCCTGTTCGACACCTTGCCGAGCGATGACCCTTCTCTGGCGAAAGCGCGCAGAGCTTTGGCGAGCGCCCTGTTCTAGCCTGGGGACATGCGGGTCGTCACCATCTCGGCGACATACGGCACGGCCGGCGGTGAGATAGGCCCGGCCGTGGCCGACCGCCTCGGCCTGCCCTTCGTCGACCGCGCCATCCCCAGCGCCGTCGCCAGGCAGCTCGGCTGCACGCTGGAGGAGGCGCTGGCCCACGACGACCGCGCCGAGCGGGGGCTGGGCCGGCTGATCTTCGGCGCGATGCGGCTGCCCACCGTCGCCTACGGCGGCGTCGACATGTACGTGCCGGGCGCGATGCCGCACGCCCCGGAGGAGTTCGTGCGCCACGCCGAGCGCATGATGCGCGAGACCGCCCGCGAGCGGGGCGGCGTCTTCCTCGGCAGGGCCGGCGCCCTGGTCCTCGCCGGCGAGCCCGGCGCCCTGCACGTCCGGCTCGACGCCCCGCTCCCGCGCAGGGTCCGCCGGGCCGCCGCGCTCGCCGGGACGGACGAGGACGAGGCCCGGCGCGTCGTCGACGACAACGACCGCGCCCGCGCGGCCTACTGGCGGCACTTCTACCGGGCGGATCCTGCCGACCCGCGCCACTACCACCTGGTCGTCGACAGCACCACGATTCCCGTTCCCGCCTGCGTCGAGCTGATCGTCCTGGCTTCCACGGCACTCGACTGACCGAACGCCCCCTAACATGGGAGGACTTCTTGGTCAGTCCCGAAGGAGCGATTGACGTGGCGACCGTCCCGAGTGTGTCGTACTCCATCACCGTGCGTCTCGAGGTGCCGGCCGGCGGCAAGGCCGTCAGCCAGCTCACCCACGCCGTAGAGTCGGCCGGGGGGGTGGTGACCGCCCTCGACGTCACCAACGCGGGCCACGAGAAGCTCCGCATCGACGTGACCTGCGCCGCCCGCGACACCGACCACGCCCAGGCGATCGTCGACCAGCTGGAGGCCGTCGAGAGCGTCGTCATCCACAAGGTGTCCGACCGTACGTTCCTCATGCACCTCGGCGGCAAGATCGAGATGCAGTCGAAGGTGCCGCTGCGCAACCGCGATGAGCTGTCGATGGCCTACACGCCGGGCGTGGCGCGGGTGTCGATGGCGATCGCGCGCAACAAGGAGGACGCCCGCCGCCTGACCATCAAGCGCAACACCGTGGCCGTCGTCACCGACGGCTCGGCCGTGCTGGGGCTCGGCAACATCGGCCCCGAGGCGGCGCTGCCGGTCATGGAGGGCAAGGCGGCGTTGTTCAAGCGCTTCGCCGGCATCGACGCCTGGCCGATCTGCCTCGACACCCAGGACGTCGACGAGATCGTGCGCACCGTCCAGGTCATCGCGCCCGGCTTCGGCGGCATCAACCTGGAGGACATCGGCGCGCCGCGCTGCTTCGAGGTGGAGCGGCGGCTGCGCGAGCTGCTCGACATCCCGGTCTTCCACGACGACCAGCACGGCACCGCGATCTGCGTGCTGGCGGCGCTCCAGAACGCGCTGCGGGTCGTCGACAAGAGCCTGGAGAACGTCAAGATCACGATGGCGGGCGCGGGCGCGGCCGGCAACGCCGTGCTGCGGCTGCTGCTCGCCGCCGGGGCGCGCAACGTGATCGTCTGCGACTACCTCGGAGCCGTGCACAACGGCCGCGACGACCTCGACGAGTCGCTGCGCTGGATCGCCGACCACACCAACGCCGAGGGCTACGCAGGAGACCTGCGCGGCGCGCTCAAGGACGCCGACGTCTTCGTGGGCGTGTCCGCACCGGGCATCCTGACCGGCGACGACATCGCGACCATGGCCAAGGACGCCGTGGTGTTCGCGCTGGCCAACCCCGAGCCCGAGGTGTCGCCCGACGACGCCCGCGAGCACGCGACCGTGGTGGCGACCGGCCGCTCCGACTACCCCAACCAGATCAACAACGTGCTGGCCTTCCCCGGCGTGTTCCGCGGGCTGCTCGACGCGCAGGCGGCGGGGGTGACGCAGGAGATGCTGCTGGCTGCGGCCAACGCGCTGGCCGCCGTGGTCACGCCCGAGGAGCTGGGCCCCAACTACATCATCCCGAGCGTGTTCCACCCGGACGTGGCGGGTGCGGTGGCGGCGGCGGTCCGCGAGTCCGCCGGCGGCCGCGCCCGCGGCTTCACCGAGGCCTGACGCTTCGCCGAGGCCTGGCGCTTCACCAAGGTCTGACGCTTCGCCGAGGCATCACCGGGGCGTCCTCCGGCGCCCTCAGTGCCGGTCGGCGGACTCGGGGCGGGTGAGGGCGGGCATCAGACGGTAGGACTCCTGGAAGACCAGGTTGTGGGCGTCGCCGGCGGCGATGACGCGCAGGGTGTCGGCCTGCGCCTCGGCGTCGGCGGCGTCGAAGACGTTCATCGGCCAGTCGCCCACCGTGTTCCCGCGCAGGTGCGGGTGGTGGAAGCCGGCGCCGTAGTGGGCGACGACGGCGATGGGCTGCTCCTGGGCGGCCCGCTGCTCCGGCCAGGTCAGCGACCACATCGCGTTCAGCCCGCCCTCCTTGGAGCGGGTGAGGCCGCTGGCCACCACCTCGCCCGTCCCGAGCAGCAGGTCGGCGTCGAGCTCCGCCAGCACCCGCCGCGCCACGGGGTCGAGCAGCTCGACCGCCGTGGCGAACAGACGCTCCTTGTCCTCCCGGGAGACGGCCTGGCCGTGTACGCCGTCCCGCAGGTCGCGGAAGTGGCGGAGCAGGGCTTCGTTGATGGGAGTGCGCATGCCTGCCCCCTTCCCCGCCAGCGGCTCCAGCCACCTCCCGCCGGGCTCAGCCCAGCAGCCCGGCGATCCTGGCGCGCACCTCGGGCGTGTCGAGCCCGCGTACGGTCAGCGTGGTGCGGCGGCGTACGACGTCGTCCACGGTCGCCGCCCACTCGCGGTCGCGCGCGTAGACGGCCTGCGCCCAGATGTCCGGCCCCTCCGGGTGGATGCGCTCGCCGAGCGCCGGGTCGTCCCTGATCAGCCGGGCCAGGTCGAACGCGATCGACCCGTAGTGCGTCGCCAGGTGCCGGGCCACCAGCGGGTCCATGCGGGCGCCGCGCTCGCGGTCGGTCCACAGGCGCAGGGCCACCGCGTCGGGGCTGGCCAGGCCGGGCAGCGGCACGGCGGGCAGGATGTCGGCCAGGTCGTCGCCGAGCGGCCGGCCGGGCAGGTGGGCGAGGGTGTCGAGGACCGTGCGGCCGATGTGCCGGTAGGTCGTCCACTTGCCGCCCGCCACCGACAGCATGCCGCCCGCGCCGCGCGTCACCACGGTCTCCCGCTTGGCCGCCGTCACCTCGCCGGGCCCGCCGGGCAGCACGCGCAGCCCGGCGAAGGCGTAGGTGATGTCCTCGCGCCGGAGCTGCGCGTCGCGCACCGCGTGGCCGGCCTCGTCGAGGATCTGCGCGATGTCGGCCTCGGTGGGCCGCACGTCGGCCGGATCGCCCTCGTACGCCTCGTCCGTCGTGCCGAGCAGCAGGTGGTCCTCCCACGGGATGGCGAACGACACCCGGTACTTGTCGATCGGCGTGGTCAGCGCCGCCTTCCACGGCTCGTGCCGGCGCAGCACCAGGTGGGCGCCCTTGGACAGGCGGATGCTGGGGGCCGCGCCCGGGTCCTCCATGCGCCGCAGGTGGTCCACCCACGGGCCGGTGGCGTTGAGCACGAGACGGGCGCTCACCCCGAACTCGGCGCCCTCCAGCCGGTCGCGCAGCTCGGCGCCGGTCACCGTGCCGCCGCTCTTGCGCAGGCCGACGACCTCGGCGTGGTTGAGCACGGTCGCGCCGGCGTCCACGGCCGCCCGTACGGTCATGACCGCGACGCGGCTGTCGTTCATCTGGTGGTCGCCGTAGACGGCGGCGGCGCGCAGCCCCTCGGCGCGCAGCGCGGGCACCTTGGCCAGGGCCTGGTGCGGCGTGACGACCCGGCCCATGCCGTCGCCGAACACCGACAGCGCCGAGTACAGGAACACCCCCGCACCCAGCTTGGCCGCACCGTGCGGGCCGCCCTTGTAGATCGGCACCAGGAACGTCAGCGGCTTGACCAGGTGAGGGGCGATGTCGGCGGCGAGCGCGCGGCGCTCCCTGTGGTTCTCGGCGACCAGCCGGACGTTGCCGGTCTGCAGGTAGCGCAGGCCGCCGTGGACCAGCTTGGACGAGGCGCTGGAGGTGGCGCCGGCGAAGTCGCCCGCGTCCACCATCGCCACCCGCAGGCCGGCCTGGGCCGCCATCCAGGTCACGGACGTGCCGAGGATGCCGCCGCCGATGACCAGCAGGTCGTAGGCGGTGGTGGACAGCTCCTCCCTGGTCTCCGCGCGCTCGGTCCCCGTACTGATCATCATTGCTGGAACTCCTGATCGTCGACCCAGTCGAGGGTGCGGGCCACGGCCTTCCTCCAGTTGCGGTATTCGCGCTCGCGGGCCGCCTCGTCGATCTCCGGCTGCCACTCGGCCGCCTTGTGCCAGTTGGCGCGCAGGCTGTCGAGGTCCGGCCAGTAGCCGGTGGCGAGGCCGGCCGCGTACGCCGCCCCGAGCGCCGTGGTCTCGGCCACCATCGGCCGGATCACCGGCACCGCGAGCACGTCGGCGAGGGTCTGCATGAGCAGGTTGTCGGCGGTCATGCCGCCGTCGGCGCGCAGCGTGGTGAGCCCGAGCCCGGCGTCGGCGTTCATCGCGTCGACGACCTCGCGGGTCTGCCATGCGGTGGCCTCCAGGACGGCCCGCGCGAGGTGCCCCTTCGTGACGAACCCGGTCAGCCCCGCGATCACGCCGCGCGCGTCGGAGCGCCAGTGCGGCGCGAACAGGCCGGAGAACGCCGGCACGAAGTAGCAGCCGCCGTTGTCGGGGACCGTCTTCGCCAGCGTCTCGATCTCGGCGGCGCTGGAGATCAGGCCGAGGTTGTCGCGCAGCCACTGCACCAGCGAGCCGGTGACCGCGATCGCGCCCTCCAGCGCGTACGTGGCCGGCGTGTCGCCGATCTGGTAGCCGACCGTGGTGAGCAGGCCGTGCTTGGAGACGACCGGCCGGTCGCCGGTGTTCATGAGCAGGAAGCTGCCCGAGCCGTAGGTGCTCTTGGTCTCGCCGGGGTCGAAACAGGTCTGGCCGAACAGCGCCGCCTGCTGGTCGCCGAGCGCGGCCGCCACCGGCACGCCGTCGGCGGTGCGGCCGTAGACCTCGGCGGACGGGCGGATCTCCGGCAGCATCGCGCGCGGCACGCCGAGCGCGGCCAGCAGGTCGTCGTCCCAGGCCAGGGTGTGGATGTTCATGAGCATCGTACGGCTGGCATTGGTGACGTCGGTGACGTGCCGGCCGGTCAGGTTCCACAGCAGCCAGCTGTCCATGGTGCCGAACAGCACCTCGCCGCGCTCGGCCCGCTCGCGCAGCCCCGGGTGCTCGTCCAGCAGCCAGCGGATCTTCGGCCCGGAGAAGTAGGTGGCGAGCGGCAGCCCCGCCCGCGCCTTGAACAGCGCCTCGTGCTCGGCCAGCGCGTGCGTCAGCGGAGCCGTGCGGGTGTCCTGCCAGACGATCGCCGGGCAGACGGGCCGGCCGGTGTCGCGCTCCCACAGCACCGTGGTCTCGCGCTGGTTGGTGATGCCGAGCGCGGCGATGTCGCCGTCCACGCCGCCGACGGCCTCGGCGAGGACGAGCTGGACCGACTCCCAGATCTCCTCCGCGTCGTGCTCGACCCAGCCGGGCCTGGGGAAGATCTGGCGGTGCTCGCGCTGGGCGACGGAGATGATGTTGCCGGTCCGGTCGAAGACGATGCACCGGCTGGACGTGGTGCCCTGGTCGATGGCGGCGATGTAGGTCGGTCGAGGCACTGGCGGATCCTCGCTAGCTCGGGGTTCGACAATGTCGAACGACATGAGGAATGGTATTCGGTTCCGCGGGGGGCGTTCAACTGGTCGGGCAACTGGTCGGGCAACTGGTCGGGGTCAGCGGGCCAGGTCGCGGGTGATCGCGCGGGCCGCGTCCCTGACGTACGAGACGAACTCCATGCGCGGCCCGCCCTCCGGCGCCAGGCGCTCCAGCGCGCCCCTGATGCCGATGGCGCCGACCACGATGCCACGCGAGTCCTTGATGGGCGCGGCGTAGGCCACCTCGCCCTCGGTCAGCTCCTCCATCTCGGCGGCCCAGCCGCGGGCGCGGACCAGCTCCAGCTCCGCCTCCAGCCGCCCGGGGTCGGTGATCGTCGCGCCGGTGTACGGGGGCAGCGGCGCGGCCGGCTCGCCGTACGGGTCGTGGGCGAGCAGCACCTTGCCGAGCGCGCTGGCGTGCACCGGCAGGTAGGTGCCGACCTGGAGCGTCTGCATGCTGTCGTCGGGGCGGAAGACGTGGTGGATCACCAGGACGTGGCCCTCGTGCAGCGTGCCGATCCAGGCGCTCTCCCTGCTCCGCCCGGCCAGCGCGTCGGCCCAGTTGATGGCCCTCGCGCGCAGCTCGTTGACGTCGAGGTAGCTGCTGCCGAGGTGGAGCAGCGTGGCGCCGAGGCGGTACTTGCCCGTGGCCGGGTCCTGCTCGACGAAGCCGACCCGCACCAGCGTGCGCAGGATGCCGTGCAGCGTGCCCTTCGGCAGGCCGAGGCCCCGGGCCAGCTCGGCCACCCCGAGCTGGCGGGGGCCGGAGGCCAGCAGCCGCAGGATCGCGGCCGCCCGCTCGACGGACTGGATGGTCTCTCCCACGATCGGCACTGTAGCGCAGGGTCGTTCGATATCGCCGAACGGCGATCGCCCTGCCGACGCCCGCCCCGCGCGGCTCTACAATTTGCGCAAGCGGTAAGCAATCTCGCAGCGGACGCTCAGCGGACCTGCAGGCGCCGCCACCCTTCGCACGCACCGGGACACCCCGTCCCGGCGACCGTGCGTGCCCCGAGGGACGAGGAGACAGATGGACTCACCCGCCCGCGTCGCGGGAACCGTGCGGCCGGGCGGCCGCACCGCCCGGGTCCGCGCGGCCGTGCTCCAGGCCGCCCAGGACGAGCTGGTCGAGCACGGCTTCCACGGCCTGACCATGGACCAGGTGGCGATCCGGGCCGGCGTGGGCAAGACCACGCTCTACCGGCGCTGGGGCAGCCCAGCGGGCCTGGTCACCGATCTCATGGTCGAGCTGGCCGAGCAGTCCTCCCCGCACGCCGACACCGGCTCGATCGAGGGCGACCTGCGCGCCAACGCCCTGGCCGTGGTCGAGGCGGTCAACGACGGGCGGCTCGGGGCGACGTTCCAGGCGATGATAGCCGCCGCGACCTGCGACGAGCAGGCGGCCGCCGCGCTGCGCGCGTTCTACCTGCGGCGCATCGAGGAGTGGGCGGGCGTGGTGGAGCTCGCGGTCGGGCGCGGCGAGCTGCCGCAGGGCACGGACGCCACGGAGGTGATCCGGGCGGTCTCGGCCCCGCTCTACTACCTGCTCGTCGTCACCCGCGAGCCGGTCACCGCGGAGGCCGCCGAGCGGTCCGTACGCCGCGTGCTCGCCGCCGCGAAGGCGGGCGCCTTCATTTCGTAGGCGAGGTCGGGCATCCCTTGGGCAGGTCGGGCCGGCGGGGCCAGACGGAGCCGTACCACCAGAAGATCCCGCCCATCACGACCAGCCCGCCCGCGGTCGCCAGCTTGGCCATGAGGTCGGCGGGCGGCCCGGTGAAGGGGAGCTGCCCGGTGCGGTGACCCCAGGGGCAGTCGTTCTCCACCCGGGTGGAGTCGATAAGGGTCTCCGGCTGGTGCTCGACGACCTGGTACGCCTCGATCTCCGCGCGGCTGCCCTTGTGGACCGGCACCTGCCGCACGACGCTCTTGCGGGCCGCGATCGAGCCGCTGGCCACGCTGACCGCGTCGGACTTCAGGTCGAAGCGGACCGCCTGCCGGGTCTGGTTGCGCAGCGTCACCTTCACCCGTCCCGAGCGGCAGCTGACGTCGTCCACGGTCATCGTGAACGCGTCCCCGGGATCGGAGGCCCCCGGCCAGGCCGACGCGGATGCCGGGCCGGAGGCCGCGGCGCCCACCGCCAGGGCGGCCAGGGCCAGACGGGTACCGATGCGCATGAGCTCCCCCAAGGTCCACACGTCGTGATCTTTGCTACCCGAAGTGTCTTTGTGAACACGAAAAGTAACATGAGCGCTCTGGGGCAGCGCGCACCCCCCTGCACCCTTCATGATGGAGGTATGGCGGAAGCGATCTACGTCGGCGGTTTGTTGGTGGCGACGCCGCTTCTCGACGACCCCAACTTCCGGCGTAGCGTGGTGCTGATCCTCGAACACGACCGCGACGGGGGCACCCTCGGCGTCGTGCTCAACCGGCCCAGCGACATCTCGGTGACCCAGGTTCTCCCGGTCTGGGACCCGCTGGTCACCGGGCCTTCGGTGCTCTTCGAGGGCGGGCCGGTGCAGACCGACAGCGCGCTGGCGCTGGCGGCGGTGCCGAGCGGGCAGGAGCCGCTCGGCTGGCGCAGGCTGCACGCCGGTACGCCCGCGGTGTCCCGGCTCGGCACGGTCGACCTCGACGCCCCGCCCGAGATCCTGCAGGGCGAGATCGCCCAGATGCGGATCTTCGCCGGTTACGCCGGCTGGTCCTCCGGCCAGCTGGAGAGCGAGATCGCCGAAGGCGCCTGGTACGTCGTGGACTCCGAGGTGGGCGACACCTTCCACGCCGACCCCGGGTCGCTGTGGCGGCACGTGCTGCGGCGCCAGCCGGGCGAGCTGGCCTTCGTCGCCACCTGCCCGGACGACCCCTCCATGAACTGACCCCTCAGACGTCCCAGCCGGGGCGCAGGGAACGCTCGGCCAGCTCGATGCTCTCCGCCATCCGGCCGGTGATCTCGGGCAGGCTCCCGTCGCTGCGCGGGCATTCGAAGCCCACCCGCATCGTGGACATCGCGAAGGCCACGATCAGGTGGGAGAGCTGGTCCTCGTCGGCCTCGACGCCGCGCCGCGCGGCCACCACCTCGGCGAGGCGGCGCTCGGTCTCCGTGCCCCGCGCCACCGACTGGCCGACCAGGCGCGGGTTCTCGTCCAGGATGCGGCGCAGCTTGAGGAAACGCTCGTGCTCCTGCGGCGTCGAGTCCTCGATGTCGGCCAGCATGGCGCGCAGGGCGTGCATGAGCGCGGTGAACGGCGGCTCGTCCGGCGGCCTGGCCGCCATCGTCTCCAGCAGGATCTCCTCGCCCTGGTCGTGGAACCACAGCACCAGATGGTCCTTGCCGGTGAAGTAGCGGAAGAACGTGCGGGGGGACACCTCGACGGCCCCCGCGATCTGCTCGACGGTGGTCGACTCGTATCCTTGTTCGAGAAACAGATCGAGCGCCGCGTCGAGGATCGCCAGGCGCGTCTTCTCCTTCTTGCGTTCGCGGAGACCCACTGCCGTCACTCCCTCGAAACCTTGCTGTCACAGTGTGACAGAAGTCATCCGCTGCCTTTTAAAAGTCGTTTGTCAGACGTCATCGCCTGTCATAGATTACCGGAGGCTTAAGAGACTTCCGCCCTGGTGTGGGGCGTATGTGAACTAGGGGGCTTCATGGCGAACGCGAAGGCGGTGGACGCGCCGTCCTCGCCCGAGGTGGCGAAGACGGGGGCCGGAGGGAATCCGTGGCTCGTGCTGCTGGCGGTCAGCCTTGGTGTGATCATGGTGATGCTGGACGGCACCGTCGTCGGCATCGCCAACCCGGTGATCCAGGTCGACCTCAAGGCGTCGCTGTCCGACCTGCAGTGGGTGACCAGCGGCTACCTGCTGGCCCTGGCGGTGTTTCTGATCACCGCGGGCAAGCTCGGTGACCTGTTCGGGCACAAGAGGGTCTTCCTGATCGGTGTGGCCGGATTCGCCGTCACGTCGGTCGGCATCGGACTCAGCGCCGAGCTGGCCGACATCATTCCCGGCATCACGCCGGTCGGCGCGCTGATCGGCCTGCGGGTGCTCCAGGGCCTGTTCGGCGCGCTGCTCCAGCCCGCCGCGCTGGCGCTGCTGCGCAGCGCGTTCCCGGGGGAGAAGCTCAACCAGGCCATGGGCGCGTGGGGCGCGATCATCGGCCTGTCCAGCGCCGCCGGACCGATCGTCGGTGGCGTGCTGGTCGAGAAGGTGAGCTGGGAGTCGGTCTTCTTCATCAACGCGCCCGTCGGCGTCGTCGCGCTGATCCTGGGCGTCATCCTGATCAAGGACAGCCGGGCCAAGACGTTCGCGCGCATCGACTGGCTGGGCGTGCTGCTGCTGTCCGGCGCGATGTTCGCGCTGGTGTGGACCATCATCAAGGCCCCCGAGTGGGGCTGGGGCGACAGCACCACGCTGGGCTTCCTCGGCGGCTTCGCGGTGCTGATCGGGGCGTTCGTCCTCTGGCAGCACCTGCTCAAGAAGCGCGGCGGCCAGCCGCTGGTGCCGCTGTCGCTGTTCGCCAACCCGTCCATCTCCATCGGCACGTTCCTGATGATGATGGTGGCCTTCGCCATGTTCGGCGCCATGTTCTTCCTGGGCTTCTTCTTCCAGGGCGTGCACGGGCTGACGCCGCTGGAGGCCGGTCTGCGCATGCTGCCGATGAGCGCCGGCATGATCTTCGCCTCGCCGCTCGCCGGCATGGCGATCGGGAAGCTGGGGCCGAAGATCACGATGGCCGGCGGCCTGCTCATCACCGCCTGCGCCATGTTCCTCATGTCCCGCCTCGGCATCGACGCCTCGTTCGTCGACACCGCGATCCCGTTCGTGCTGCTGGCCTTCGGCCTGTCGCCGGTGTTCGTGGGCGCCACCGAGATCATCGTGGGCAACGCCCCGCTCGACCTGAGCGGCGTCGCGGGCGGCCTGCAGCAGTCGGCCATGCAGGTCGGCGGCGCGCTCGGCACCGCGATCCTCGGCGCCGTCATGGCCGGTGAGATCTCCGACCGGCTGCCCGGCTACCTCGGCCCGGCGGCTCAGGCGCTGCCGCCGGAGCAGATGGCCGGGCTGGAGGCGGCCGCCGCGTTCGGCGTCGCGCCGCCCGGGCTGCCCGAGGTGGTCACGAACGCCGTCCACAACTCGTTCATGGACGGCATGCACCTCGCCTTCGTGGTGAGCACCTGCGTCGCGGTGCTGACCGCGGCCCTCACGATGTTCGTGAAGGCCGGCCGCAAGACCGAGGGCGCGCCCGTGCACGTGGGCTGAGCCCCTGTTCCCGAGAACGGCCCCCGCCAGGTGGCGGGGGCCGTTTCGCTGTCCTGGGGAGGCGCGGGCCGCGGGCGGGCGGGCATAAACTCGATGGGGTGAGCACGAAGATCCTTCCGAAGCAGGAAACCACGCCACAGACGTCGCACGGCGACGGCGATCACGAGCGGTTCGCCCACTACGCGGACAAGCACAAGATCACTGAGAGCATGGTCACCGGCACGCCCATCCGCGCCCTGTGCGGGAAAATCTGGGTGCCCAGCCGCGACCCGAAGAAATACCCGGTGTGCCCGGAGTGCAAGGAGATCTACGAGGGCCTGCCGGCGGGCGGCGGCGACGACAAGGGCGGCGACAAGCAGTGAGCGCGGCCGAGCGGTAATCGCGTGCCGCACAGCTGCCCCGGCACGCGACCGCCGTCTCGTCGGCATGCGCACCAGCACACCCCGGCACCGTCAAAGGTGCGACAAATTACGATGTGCAGGTGACAGCACCAAAAGCACTCGACGCCCCCCACCAACCCCCTCGGCTCTTCGGCGCCGACTACCGCATCGCCACCTTCGGCATCCTGCTCGTCGTCACCCTCGTCGCCTTCGAGGGCATGTCGGTCGGGGTCGTCATGCCGGACGTCGCCCGCGACCTGGACGCCCTCGACCTCTACGGGCTGAGCTTCTCCGCCTTCCTGGTCTCCAGCCTGTTCGCGAACGTGGTGGCCGGGCTCTTCGCGGACCGGCGGGGGTTCGCGGTGCCGTTCGTGGTGGGGCTGGCGCTGTTCGTGACCGGCATGGCGCTGGCCGGCGCGGCGAACACGTCGGTGCTGTTCCTGTCGGCGCGGGCCGTGCAAGGGCTCGGGGCCGGAGCCTCGTTCGTGGCGCTGCTGGTGATGATCGCCCGGGTCTACCCGGTCGACATGCGGCCCAAGGCGTTCGCGGCGGTCTCGGCCGCCTGGGTCGTGCCGTCCATGGTCGGCCCCGCCATCGCCGGCTCCGTGGCCGGGCAGTGGGGCTGGCGGTACGTCTTCTACGGCATCATCCCGCTGGTCGTTCCCGCGTTGCTCATGCTGCTCCCGTCGCTGAAGCGCTCGGCCGCCGCCGAGCAGCTGCCCGACGGGCCGCGTTCGCGCCCGCTCGCCATGACGCTGGCCGCGGCCGCCGCCGCGTGCGGGGCCGGCGTGCTGCTGCACGGCGTCGACCGGCTGCACCAGGCGCCCGTCATGGGCGTCGCCGAGACCGTCGTGGGGCTCGCCTTCCTGCTGTACGGCCTCTACCGGCTGCTGCCCCCCGGCGCGTTGCGCTTCGCCCGCGGGCTGCCCACGACCGTGCTCATGCGTGGCTTCCTGTCGGCCACCTTCTTCGGGGTCAACTCCTTCATCCCGCTGGCGTTGCAGGAAGTGAAGGGGTTCGGCGTCAGGGAGGCGGGGATCGCGCTCACCACGGGGGCGCTCGGCTGGTCGGCGGGGTCGTACCTGCAGAGCCGCCAGGCCGGGGAGCCGCACCTGCGGATCAGGTTCGCGGCGTCCTGCGTCACCGTGGGCGTGCTGCTGGCGCTGCTCGCCGTCCTGCCCGGGGTGACGGGATGGGTCGCGGTGCCGGCCTGGATCGTGGCCGGGCTCGGCATGGGGGTCGGCATGGCCACCGTCAGCGTCACCACGCTCAAGCAGTCGCCGGAGAACGAGCAGGGCGCGAACTCGGCGGCGCTCAACGTCACGGACATGCTGGGCTCGGCGCTCGCCATCGGGGCCGGGGGCGCGCTGGTCAACCTGATCGGGCACGCGCCGTCCCAGATCGCCACCGGGTTCCTGGTCATCTGCCTCCTCATGGCGGTGGTCGGGGGGAGCGGGGCGGTGCTGGCCGGTCGCATGAGGTGAATTCCGTCCCTCCCGTCCCAGCGATCACGGATCGCCTGATCTCCGTCGCGAGGAGTGATAGGACAGCGGGCGAGGAGGTGTTCATGGAGGATGATCACCGGGTCTGGCCGCCTCTCCCGCCGGGGGCCAGGCACCGCCGCAGTCCTCCGCCGGACGGCGACGAGCGGGAGGCCGCGCCCCCGGAGGAACTCGTGGGCCGCCGGCGTGGGCATCCGCTGGACCTGGAGCCGGGGGAGACCGTGGAGCTCGACGAGCCTTGGAACCCGCGCATCCGGCGCACCACTCCCCGCGCCGCCCATCCGCGGTCGGGCCGGACCCCGTACCCGGACGCGACGACCACCCGCAGGGACGCCGGTGGGGATGTCGACGATGACGTGGACGGGCAGACCGGCTGGGGCACGTCCGGGGACGACGGCAGGGACGCCGGCTGGGGCGCTTCACAGGACGACGGTGGCAGGGACATCGGCTGGGGCGCTTCACAGGACGACAGCGACAGGGGCGCGGGCTGGGGCGTTTTGAAGGCCGGCGGCGGAGACGCCGGCTGGGGTGCGGCGAGGGACGACGACAGGAACGCCGGCTGGGGCGCCGTAGAGGACGGTGACGGAGACGTCGGCTGGGGCGCTTTGAAGGACCGCGGCAGGGACGCCGACACGGGCAGTCTCAAGGGCGGTGGCAGTCCGTCCCTCGCCACCGACGACGACCCGGACGCCGAGTTCTGGGGCGAGTCGTCGTCGGACCCTGAGCCGGTTTCCTGGCGGTCGCCGTTCCGGTTGATTCCGTCCCCGGCGTCCAGGGAGAGCTCCACGGACGCCCTGCCGCCCTCCGCCCGCCTCTACGGCACCCCCGCCGCCCCTGGCACGCGTACGGCCCCCTCAGGGATGCCGCGCCGCCTGGCGTTCGCGCTGGCGGCGCTCCTGACCGGCGCGGCGCTCGTGGCGGTGGCGATCAACCTGGCGCCGCGCCTCGTCGCGCCTCAGCCAGGACCGGAGGCCGGGACGGGCAGGCTGAGCGACGGCCTGGCCGGGGTGGCCGCGACCCTGCCGGACGGCTGGTACGTCGCGCCCGTGCCCCCCGTGTCCGGCTTCACCTCGGTGGCCAGGGACGGAGCCGGCGGCCTGGTGATGGCCCGCCCTCTCCCCGAACCCGTCGCGGACGCCAAGGAGGCCACGGCCGAGGCCGCCGAGCTGTACTCCCGGCTGCTGCTCAAGGGCGACCGCGTCAAGGTCGTCGACGACCGGCAGATCTCCGGCGGTCACACGCGGGCGCTGCGGGCGGAGTACCGTGACGTGGTCAACCGGCCCGCGTACCTGAGAGTGATGCTCCTCACGCGGGGCGAGCGGAGCGTGCTCCTGCTCGGCCTGCTGCAACCCGAGCAAACCGCAAGCAGACAGGCTCTCGACACGGTGCTGACGAGCCTCCGATAAGCCGCATAGCACGTGAGGACGACCTTGGCCAGAATCCACGGCTCACGGCACGTCTTGTCAGTGGGCCCGATTACTCTTGGGTCACTGTGAGAGAGCGAAGCACACGAACCCCAGAGGTGATGCGGTGAGCACCTTCGCCGCGTCCCACCTGTCTCCTTCCTATCCTGACCGGGCCGCGTGGGGCACCGCTCCCAAGCTGCGCGCCTGGCAGCAGGAGGCGTTCGACCTCTACTTCCGGCGCGAGCCGCGTGACTTCCTCACCGTGGCGACGCCGGGCGCGGGCAAGACGACCTACGCCCTGCGCATCGCCAGCGAGCTCCTGTCCCGCGGGGTGATCAGGGCCGTCACCATCGTCACCCCGACCGAGCACCTCAAGCGCCAGTGGGCCGACGCCGCCGCGCGGGTCGGCATCGGCATCGACCCCGAGTTCAAGAACAGCCAGGGCACCACCTCGCGCGACTACACCGGCGTCGCGGTGACCTACGCGCAGGTCGCGATGCACCCGGCGCTGCACAGGGCGCGCACCGAGGCGCGCAAGACGCTGGTCATCTTCGACGAGATCCACCACGCGGGCGACGCCAAGTCGTGGGGCGACGGCGTGCGCGAGGCGTTCGAGCCGGCCGCCCGCCGCCTCCAGCTCACCGGCACCCCGTTCCGTTCCGACGACAACCCGATCCCCTTCGTCGCGTACGAGGAGGACGCCGAGGGCCTCAAGCGCAGCGTCGCCGACTACTCCTACGGCTACGGCCCCGCGCTCGACGACGGCGTCGTCCGTCCGGTGATCTTCCTCGCCTACAGCGGCGAGATGAAGTGGCGCACGCGGGCCGGCGACGAGCTGGCCGCCACCCTCGGCACCCCGCTCACGAAGGACCAGCTCTCCCAGGCGTGGCGGGCCGCGCTCGACCCCAAGGGCGACTGGATCCGCCAGGTCATGCAGGCCGCCGACCGGCGGCTGACCGAGGTGCGCCGGGGCGTCACCGACGCGGGCGGCCTGGTCATCGCCACCGATCACGAGACCGCCCGCGCCTACGCCAGGCACCTGCGCAACATCACCGGCGAGGGCGCGACCGTGGTCCTGTCCGACGATCCCGGCGCCTCGAAGAAGATCAAGCAGTTCGCGGCGTCGCAGGATCGGTGGCTGGTCGCCGTCCGGATGGTCTCGGAAGGCGTCGACATCCCGCGTCTGTGCGTGGGCGTCTACGCCACCTCCACCTCCACGCCGCTCTTCTTCGCGCAGGCGGTGGGGCGGTTCGTCCGCGCCCGCAAGCGTGGCGAGACGGCCTCGGTCTTCCTTCCCTCGGTGCCCATGCTCATGGGGCTGGCCAACGAGATGGAGGTCGAGCGCGACCACGTCCTCAACAAGCGGCCGCCGGAGGACGGGCTCGACGACTCGCTGCTGGAGCAGGCCAACCGCAAGCAGGACAATCCCGACGTTCTTGGCGACGAGCTGCCGTTCGAGACGATGGAGACCTCGGCCACGTTCGACCGGGTGCTCTTCGACGGCGGCGAGTTCGGCACCGGGGCCGCGATCGGCTCCGCCGAGGAGGAGGACTTCCTCGGCCTGCCCGGCCTGCTGGAGCCCGACCAGGTGGCCACCCTGCTGCGCAAGCGCCAGTCCGATCAGCAGGCGGCCAGGCGCAAGCAGGAATCGGCCGAGCCGGCCGCCCCGGCCCTCGCCCCGCACGAGCAGGTCGCCGAGCTGCGCCGCGAGCTCAACGGCCTCGTCGGCGCCTGGAACCACCGCACCGGACAGCCGCACGGCGTCATCCACGCCGAGCTGCGCCGCGTCTGCGGCGGCCCGCCGATCGCGCAGGCGACGTCGGAGCAGATCCAGGAACGCATCGACATGATCCGCCGCTGGGCCACCCAACGCCGCTGACCTCCGGCAGCCCTTCGGTCAGCGGTAGCGGTTGTGGCCGAGGTGGCGGATCATGATGCGGCAGACCTCGGGGCGGCGTTCGCGGGTCCCGTCGGCGTGGTAGACGACCTCCGTCGTGGCGACCGGGCCGTGGGGCCATTCGGCGTACCCGCGGCGGCGGTACAACCGCTGCGCGTGGTGGTTGTCCAGGTCCACGCCGAGGGCGACGCGGTCGTGGCCCTCGGCGAGCAGCCGCTCCTCGGCCGCCCACAGCAACTCGGTCCCGATGCCCTGGTTGCGGCGTGGCGCGGCCACCTCCAGGTGGGTGAGCAGCGCCACGCCGGGTAAGTGCGCGCGCAACTCGGGCTCCTCGGCGGGCGCCAGCCACACGTACACGTCGCCGACCGCCACCTCCCGCTCCCAGGCCACGAGGAGGAAGCCGTGCCCGGCGTCCTGCAGGGCCAGCCGGTCGTGGAAGTAGTGCTCCTGCCCGAGCGACCGGACGAGGGGATGCAGGTCCGCACGGACGGCTTGGCGGATGTCGGGGGCGCCCACGGAAGCACACGTTCCCGGAGGGCGGCGCCACGAATCTTGCCGAAACCGGTCAACCCGTCATGGAACCGTACCAATGCAATCCGCGCTCGCCGTCCTTCACCAGCCACTTGACCGCGTCCGCGGCGGCGAACTCCAGGTGCGGGAGCTCGTCGAGGTGCGCCGCCCAGCGCTCGCGGTCGACGGCCCACGCCTTCAGGTAGCCTGCGCACAGCTCCGGCTCGATGCGGCGCAGCCGGCCGAGCGCGGCGAGCAGGGAGTTCTCCATGGCGTGCCGGTTGTGCCGGGGCCCCGGGGGCAGGCGGCGTACGCGGCTCAGCACGTCCTCGACGAAGCGCTGCCGCCTGGCGAGGAAGTCCCTCCAGTACGCGGCGTCGGCCGCCGCGCCCCATTCGGCCGTCGGATCCCCGTCCAGCAGCCAGTAGACGCCTTCGGCCAGCACATCGCCGAACTCCTGGTCGCGCGCCCGCACCGGCCGGTCGAACGGGTCGTACGGCCGCTGCCTGACCTGCCCGGCCACCGCGAGGCGGCGCAGTCTCCGCTCGCCCAGCAGGTAGAACCAGTCCTCGTTGTAGACGTTGGGGAAGAAGGAGGGCGTGCGCCCGGGATCGACGGCGACGGCCAGCGCGCCCCCTCCCACGAACGACTCCTGGTGCCCGCCGGTGAGGCGATGCGCGTGGCACACCACCGAGTTGTCCGGATAGCCGCCGATGTGCATGCCGACGACGTCGTACGTGTCGAGCAGCGCCGCGGCCCGTTCGACGTCCGCCTGGCGGCCCACCTCGATGTCGTCGTCCAGGAAGACGATCCGCCGCCAGCCGAGCAGCCGGGCCAGCAGCAGCCCGGTGTTCCGCTTGGCGCTGAGGTCGGTCGTCCGCGCGAACGGGGTGTCCCGCAGCACGGCCGTGGTCTCGAAGTCGGGCAGCCGCAGCCGGTCCACGTGGTCGACGTCGGCGCTGATGTAGCGCAGGCCGTCCGGCATGGCCTGGGCCGCCTCCCTGGCCCGGCTCCAGTTGCGGCTGTGCAGCGACACCAGGTGGCAGCCGAGGTCGAGGGCGAGCCGGGTCGCGTACGTCAGCCAGCGCGGATGCCGGATCGTCGGGACGATGATCGCGTCGATGGCGCCCCGGCCGTGCGTCGGCTCCTCGCCGGCTTCGAAGGCGTCGATTTCGAAAACGTCGATGAGGTGCCGGTGCGAGCCGTGGTGGTGCTCGCCGCCGCCGCGCGGCCTGTCATGCCTCACGGGCGTCCGGCCACTCGTGCAGCCGGTACGACTCCTGGGTCCAGTCGGGTGTGACCACGGCCCGGCCCTCGATCCTGACGCGCATGAGGATGCTGTAGGACTGCGCGTCGCCGAAGCGGTCGCGCAGGTAGGCGGCGTTGCGGTCGCGGAAGCGCGCGTCGGTGAGCGCGCGGACCGCGCCGTAGACGCCTCTGGCGTACATGCCGTTGCAGATGGTCAAGGTGCGCTCGTGGTTGTCCGGGTTGACGCCGCGGTAGAAGAAGGCGACGTCTTCGAGCAGTCGTACACTATCGCCGTTGCGCACGGTCACGGGATGGTGCCTGCGCGTGTCGCCCCCTTCGCCGACCTCGAAGTACGGCCCCCGCTCGCCGTCCCAGTCGGGCACCTGCCGCACCGGCAGGTCGGACATGCGGGCCAGCGTGGAAGCGGTGACCTCGTTGTAGTCGACGCCGCCGAGCAGCGCGACGTGCGTGGTCAGGTCGTCGGAGCGCAGGTCCTCGGTGGCGCGCAGGGTCACCTGGCTGTGCGGGTTGGCGGCCCGCAGATGCCCCCATAACTCAAACAAGGAGTCGAGGTCGGAGTATTTGTAGAGCTCGATGTAGTCGCCCTGGGTCGGGACGGCGAACGGGATCCTGGCCCGCTCCTCCTCCGGGACCTGCGAGCAGATGATCGTGATCGGCTCGCCCTCCGGGAAGTGCCAGGGGCCGGCCAGCAGGGCGTCGCCGGTCCCGCCCGCACCGCCGCCCTCCGCCGCGACCTGGTGGCGAAGGGCCGCCTGGCGCAGCCGGGTCAGCTCGGCCAGCAGCTTCTTGTGCTCGTCCAGTTCGTCGGAGGTCAGCTCGGACAGCGACGGCACGCGGGCGACGCCGCCCGCGAGCGAGCGCCGGGTCGCGAAGAAGGCGGCGTACTTCTCCAGGCGGTGCAGGGGAGGGATCTTGGCCGTGGTGGCGGACTCCCAGGAGGAGATCAGCGGGACGCTGACCCCGAACGCCTCCCGCAGCTGCGCCTGGGTGACCCGCAGGTCCGGCCAGTGGCTGTCGCGGAGCTCACGCAGACGCCGGGCCAGCGCGGTCCGCGCGGAATCGTCGCCGCTCATGCCTGCCTCATTCAACTTCAGCAATTTCTAGTGAACATACACCTCACCGCGAAATCTGCAGAGAACTCGCAGCTAGGCCCAAACACGTGCGCTACGCAGGGAAACGTCGCGTGCGAAAGACAACAGTCTAGCCAGACATCTCTCACCGATGGGAAGGAATGCCCGGCTTCAGCCGGGGAATCATTCAAGCAATAAGTTCGCGGTTAATAAACTGAAGTTAACTGAATAGAGGTGAGATGGTTCAGGCCGCGAGCTGACGACTCCTCCCACACCCCACCGGAGCGGCCCCCTCCACCAGTTTCTCGTCTCCGTACAGGGATCACCTCATGATGTTCTCGGCTTCCTCCCTTGTCCTGACCGCTCTCCAGACCGCCGGCAGCAGAGGCGTCTCGCTGCTGCTCCTGACCATGCTGATCACCTCCGTGGTGGCCGCGATCCGCTGGACGGCCCGGCGGACCCGGGTGCTGGTGGTGATCAGTGGCACCGCCGTCCTGCTCGTGTTCCTCGTCGTGCTGGTCCTCGCCTACCTCGTCGTCAGCGGGCTGACGTAAGAGGTGTCATTCGGCCGCCTCGCACCCGCCGGGTCTGAACCATACGCATTTGGCCACAGAGCAGTGACCTTCCGTTAGAGACCCGGCAGAAGCGGCAACAACTCTCTTGGCTCGCGTTGATGCGCAGAAGGACTCCCGCCCATGTCATATGAGGCCAACCGAAAATCGACGCTCAACGTCACTTCCGGCCTCTCGCGCAACGCCGTGATCCTTCGGCTCGAAGGCGAGCTCGATGTCAACGCGGTGCCTCTGCTGCGGGAGCACCTGGAGCTCGTCTGGGAGCTGCCGCCGCCGCCGTTTCTCATCCTCGATCTCGCCGAGGTGCAGTTCTGCGACTCGATGGGCATGAACGAGCTCGTCGGCGTCATGCAGCGCTGCGAGGCCCGGGGCACCCGGCTGCTGCTCGGCGGGGTGCAGGGCGTGATGGCGCGGGTGTTGTCGATCACGGGGCTGCGGCACGCGTTCGAGGTGTTCGCGCGGTTCGACGACGCGCTGCGGCTCGCGGTAGCGGCTCCCTGACGTCGCTCAGCCGCGCGGCGGCGGGATGCGGCGGCCGTTGCGGCCGTCGACCGGGACGCGGGCGGCGTCCTTCGGCAGCGGCACCGTGACCGCCGCGGTGCGGCCCTTGACGTGCACCGGCAGGGTGTAGGCGAGCCGCCCGCCGCCGGCCGGGGCAGCATGTCCGGTGTGCAGCCAGACCAGCAGCCGTCGACCCTGCGAGCGCATCGCGACCTCCGCCGTGTCGCACTCGTGGCGGCGGGCCGCCCAGGTCAGCACGAGGCTCGTGCCCAGCCGGGCCGAACGCGGGGTGGGGGCGCGCCCCGCGCAGGACGCCTCCGCCGGCGGGACGTCGTGGGCCACGACCGTGTGGTCGGGGGTCGCCTGCGGCGTGGCGAGCCGGCCCATGACGATCGTGCCGGCCTCCAGCAGCAGCAGGGTCACGATCGCGCCCGCTCGCTCCAGCGGACGGCCTCGGAACAGGAGCCAGAGGCTCAGCGGAGCGAGGAGCAGCCAGGCCGCCCCGAGTGAGAGGGCCAGCATGGGAAACCTTCGAGATAGAGGATCATGTGTCACTCTCCGTACTACTGCGGCTCCGGAGAGGGTTCATCCTCTTGATTATCACATGACCGCTGCGTTGCGAAGCGCGTACGCAACGTGAACGGCGGTTGTGGTCAGCCCGTAACGGGAGCCCCCGTCAGCGTGGCGCCCGCCCGCTCAAGCTCCGCCCTCGTGGCCTCGGTCGTCTCCGGCGACACCCCCGCCGTGAGGTCGAGCAGCACCCGCACGGTGAGCCCGTGCTTCACGGCGTCGAGTGCGGTCGCGCGCACGCAGTGGTCGGTGGCGATGCCGACGACGTCCACCTCGTCCACCCCGCGCTCCCGCAGCCAGTCGATCAGCGTGACGCCGTCGCCGCTCTCGCCCTCGAAGCCGCTGTAGGCCGCGGTGTATGCGCCCTTGCTGAAGACCTCCTCCACCGCCGAGACGTCGAACGACGGGTGGAAGTCGGCGCCCGGCGTGCCCGCCACGCAATGGGCGGGCCAGGAGGAGACGTAGTCGGGGGACTCGGCGAAGTGCTCGCCGGGGGAGACGTGATAGTCGCGGGTGGCCACCACGTGGTCGTAGCCGTGCTCGCTCACGTGGCGGGTGATCGCCGCCGCCACGGCCGAGCCGCCGGCCACGGGGAGACTGCCACCCTCGCAGAAGTCGTTCTGCACATCGACGATGATCAGCGCGGTGCCCATAAGAGCACGATACGTCACGCGAACTCGGTCGGGATGGCCGCGTACCCCCTGCCCAGGTGCAGGGCCTCCAGGGGGAGGGTGGCGACCGCGCGCCGGTGGCGCTCGCGGGCCTCGTCCAGGGACTCCCTGCCGATCACCTTGCCGTCGCGCACCAGGTCGTGCAGCAGGGGGACGCCGCCCGCGGGAGCAGGGCCGCCGGTGGTGATGAGCTCGGTCTCGATGTGCCCGGAGTCGTCGAGCAGCCGGTACGCCTCCTTGCGCCCGCCCCGCGACGGCTTGCCCACCGAGCGCTTGGCCACGGCCTCCAGCTCGCCGCTCGCGGTCTCGCGCGCCACCAGCTTGTACACCAGCGCCGCCGTCGGCACCCCGGAGCCGGTCACCAGCGAGGTGCCGACGCCGTAGCCGTCCACGGGGGCGGCGGCGAGGGCGGCGATGGCGTACTCGTCCAGGTCGGAGGTGACGAGGATGCGGGTGTCGAAGGCGCCGAGCGCGTCGAGCTGCTGGCGTACCTCCTGGGCCGCGGCGGCGAGGTCGCCGGAGTCGATGCGGACCGCGCCCAGCTCGGGCCCGGCCAGCTCGACCGCCGTGCGCACCGCCTCGGCCACGTCGTAGGTGTCCACCAGCAGGGTGGTGGCCGCGCCGAGCGAGGCGATCTGCGCCTCGAACGCCGCCCGCTCGCTGTCGTGCAGCAGCGTGAAGGCGTGGGCGGCGGTGCCCGCGGTGGGGATGCCGTACCGGTGGCCGGCCATGAGGTTGGAGGTCGAGGCGAAGCCGGCGATGTACGCCGCGCGGGCCGCCGCCACGGCCGCGTCCTCGTGCGTACGCCGCGAGCCCATCTCGATGAGGGGCCGCTGGCCGGCCGCGTTCGCCATGCGGGAGGCCGCCGAGGCGATGGCGCAGTCGTGGTTGAGTATCGACAGGATCAGCGTCTCCAGCAGCACGGCCTCGGCGAAGGTCCCCTCGACGACGAGGATGGGGGAGGCGGGGAAGTAGAGGTCGCCCTCCTGATAGCCGCAGATGTTGCCGGTGAACCGGTAGTCGGCCAGGAACGCCAGGGTGGCCTCGTCGACGACCCGGTGATCGCGCAGGAAGGTGAGTTCCTCGTCACCGAAACGGAAGCGTTCGAGCTCGTCGAGGACACGCCCGGTGCCCGCGACGACTCCGTACCTGCGGCCGCCCGGCAGGTGGCGGGCGAACACCTCGAAGACCGCGCGCCGGTGCGCCGCGCCGCTGCGCAGGGCCGCCTGCAGCATCGTCAGCTCATAGTGATCTGTGAGCAACGCAGTGCTCATGGTCATTGTCACGACTCGAAGACTACGACTCAGATAGGGCAGACTTGCGGATGTGGGTACCACCGCTCCAATCGCCGTCGAGCGTCCGTCATCGGACGTCCGGCCCGATCTGCCCTGGGTAACCATCGTGTGGAACGACCCTGTCAACCTGATGTCCTACGTGACCTACGTCTTCCAGACGGTCTTCGGCTACACCAGGGAGAAGGCCGAAAAACTCATGCTGGACGTGCACCACAAGGGCAAGGCCGTGGTGTCCAGCGGCACGCGCGAAGAGATGGAGCGCGATGTGCAGATTCTCCACTCCTACGGCTTGTGGGCGACGCTCCAGCCGGATTCGGTCAAGTAGGGCGTATGACGCTCTCGACGCGTGTGAAGAGGTGCGGGTGAGTTCGGGGTTCTCGCCGGGGGAGGGCGGGCGGGTGGTCGCGCGGTTCGAGGCCGCGGAGATCTCCCTGCTGCGCTCGCTGGTGTCGATGATGCTCGGCCTCGTGCCGCCGGGGGAGACCAGCGACGATCCGCTGGAGCGGGCGCTCGGCATCGGCGGGGGCGAGGCGCCGTCGGACCCGGTGCTGGCGCGGCTGTTCCCCTCTGCGTACGAGGACGAGAAGGACGCCTCCGAGTTCCGCCGCTACACCGAGGCGACGCTGCGCGAGGGCAAGCGGGCCGACGCCCAGACCGTCCACGACACCGCCGCCCCCGGCCGCTTCGAGCTGACCCCGGAGCAGGCGCAGGCGTGGCTGCGCGCGCTCAACGACGTCCGCCTCACGCTCGGCACCAAGCTGGAGGTGACCGAGGAGGTGCACGACGAGATCGCGATGATGTCCGAGGACGACCCCCGCTACCCGGCGTACGTGACCTACGACTGGCTGACCTACCTCCAGGACAGCCTGGTCCGGGCCCTCTGGTAACTTCCGGGCCATGCTGTCGATCGCGCAGGAACTCGCTGACAAGATCGTCGCCCATGCCCGGGCCGACCATCCCGACGAGGCGTGCGGGGTGATCGCCGGCCGCAACGGTGTGCCCGAGCGGTTCATCCCGATGGAGAACGCCGAGCGTTCGCCGACCTTCTACCGCTTCGACTCCAAGGAACAGTTCCGCGTCTGGCGCGAGATGGACGACCGCGACGAGACGCCCGTCGTGATCTACCACTCGCACACGGCCACCGAGGCCTACCCGTCGCGCACCGACATCGCCTACGCCTCCGAGCCCGACACCCACTACGTGCTGGTCTCGACGCGGGAGGAGGGCGAGACGGAGTTCCGCTCCTTCCGCATCCTCGATGGGGTGGTAACGGAGGAAGAGGTAGAGTTCCTCCCATGATGGTCCGGCCTGTGCAGAGCTTCCTCTTCGCGCACACTCCGGCCGTCGTCGTCTACGACTGTCGCTGAGCGTGGAACACCTGCCACACCCTGGGCGTTGACGCCCGTTGGACGACGACTGACCACTCATGAGGAGACTGACCGCGATGGCCATCGAGGTTCGCATTCCGACGATCCTTCGCAACTACACCGACGGCGCGAAGGCCGTGAACGCCGAGGGCGCGACCCTGGACGAGCTGATCACCAACCTGGAGACCAACCACCCGGGCATCAAGAACCGCCTGGTGGACGAGGCCGGCGGCCTGCGCCGCTTCGTCAACGTCTACCTCAACGACGAGGACGTGCGCTTCCTCGGCGGGCTCGGCACCCCGGTGTCCGACGGTGACACGGTGACCGTCCTCCCCGCCGTCGCCGGCGGATGACATGCGTTTCGAATCGCTGATCGACTCGGTGGGCCGCACGCCGCTCGTCGGCCTGCCGAGGTTGTCGCCGTCCGATGACGTACGGATCTGGGCCAAGCTGGAGGACCGCAACCCGACCGGCTCCATCAAGGACCGGCCCGCGCTCTGGATGGTCGAGCAGGCCGAGAAGGACGGCCTGCTCACGCCCGGCTGCACGATCCTGGAGCCCACGAGCGGCAACACCGGCATCTCACTCGCCATGTCGGCCAAGCTCAAGGGCTACAAGCTGATCTGCGTCATGCCGGAGAACACCTCGGAGGAGCGTCGCCAGCTCCTGCGCATGTGGGGCGCGGAGATCATCTCCTCGCCCGCCGCCGGCGGCTCCAACGAGGCGGTCCGCGTCGCCAAGCAGCTCGCCGCGGACAACCCGTCGTGGGTCATGCTCTACCAGTACGGCAACCCCGCCAACTGGCGCTCCCACTACGAGACCACGGGCCCCGAGATCCTCGCCGACCTGCCCACCGTCACGCACTTCGTGGCCGGGCTCGGCACCACGGGCACGCTCATGGGCGTCGGCCGCTTCCTGCGCGAGCGGGTGCCCGACGTGCGGATCGTGGCCGCCGAGCCGCGGTACGGCGAGCTGGTCTACGGCCTGCGCAACGTGGACGAGGGCTTCATCCCCGAGCTCTACGACGAGTCGGTGCTGACCACGCGCTTCTCGGTCGGCTCGGCCGACGCGCTGCGGCGCACCCGCGAGCTGCTGGCCGCCGAGGGCATCTTCGCCGGCGTCTCGACAGGGGCCGCGCTGCACGCCGCGCTCGGCGTGGCGAAGAAGGCGGTCCAGGCCGGCGAGCGGGCCGACGTCGTCTTCGTGGTGGCCGACGGCGGCTGGAAATACCTGTCCACGGGCGCCTACGAAGGCACCCTGGACGAGGCCGAGGAACGCCTCGAAGGCCAGCTCTGGGCCTGAGCGCACGAGAAAGGGCGGCCCCGAAGGGCCGCCCTTCATCACGCGAGGGTCAGTTGAACAGCACCCGGAGCGAGAACGTCGCCTCCGAGTCGGTCATCTTGCCGCTCAGCCCCACGGCCCGCAGCACCTGCAGGTTGGCCTTGTCGTCGCCGTCCATGGACTCCAGGTAGAGGCTCTCCACCTTGTCGAGGTCCACGAAGAGCGCGTAGTTGGCCTCGTCGCCGTCCGCGACCGCGGTCTTGTACGTCTCAGAGTCGCCGAGCGTGCCCTCCTCCGACAGCGACTTGGCGTAGGCGTCGCTGGTCGCCACCGTGAAGACGCCGTCGCCGGTGACCTTGGCGATCTTCGGGGCGGGCTGGCCGCTCGCCGTCATCGCCTGCTGCACCTTCTCGAAGACGGCCTGCGCCTTGGCCGGGTCGGTGGCGATGCGCACGCCCGCCTTGAGCTGATCGCCGCTCAGGCCCTCGGAGTCGACCGCGACGGTGAGGTTCTTGCCGAGCAGCGTGGCGAGGTCGCCGGGCAGGCTGAGGCCGTACTTGGTCTTGGCCTGCTGGAGGAGCTGCGTGATCTCGGCCGAGCCGGTCGCCGTGGCCTGCTTCTCGATCTCCGCCCACTGCTTGGTGACCACCTGGTCGAGGCCGGAGATCGACAGGGCGCCCGCGGTGGAGGCGGGCAGCGTGCCGAGGTTCGCCTGCGGCAGGTCGCCCTCCGGCGTCATGCCCTTGGCCCCGCGCACGGTGCCGGCCAGCTCGACGTAGGAGCTGTCGAAGCGGAGCGCGCCGGCGAAGCGGGCGTCCTTGGCCTGCTCGACGGCCGCGCGCTGGTCGGCGGGGATCTCCTTGCCGGCCAGGTCGATGAGGCCGCCCATGTCGGTCCAGAACGACAGCACGCCCTGCTCGCCGACGGCGCCCATGTCGTCGCTGAACTCGGCGTTGTCGGCCAGGCTGCCGTCGGCGCGCGCGTACTTGTCGGCCAGCGCCTGGGTCGGGGTGAGCAGGGCGTAGTCGTCGCGGAAGGCGATACCGTACTTGTCGCCCTCCATCAGCTTGGCGATGCCGGCCTTGGCCTGCTCCTGGTCCTTGACCTGGACGGCCACCGCGAAGTCGGGCTCGTCCTTGCCCGAGGGCACGGCGGCGAAGCCGACCCTGCTGCCCAGCCACGGGTCGACGTCCTTGGCGAAGTCCAGCTTGCTGTCCGAGTCCTTGTTCAGGGTGTCGAACAGCGCCTTGCGCGGGTCCTCGCCGGAGAAGGTGTCCTTGGTGACCGTGAACTTCCTGGCGAGCGCGAACAGCGCCAGCTTCTGGTTGGCGGCGGGGTCCAGGTCGAGGCGGGCGTAGGCGATCGCGTTGGCGGGCAGGACGTCGGCCGGCTGCGTGCCGCCGCCGCCGAGCGCGCCCACGGCCCAGACCGCGCCGCCGCCGAGCACCACGACGGCGAGGGCCGCGGCGCCCGCGACGAGCCAGCCCTTGCGGCCCTTCTTCGGGGGCTGCGCGGGCGGCTGCTGTTGCTGCTGCCAGCCCTGTTGCTGGCCGTAGAGGTCCTGCTGGGCGTAGGCGCCCTGCTGGGCGTACTGGGGCTGGGTGTACTGGCCCGGCTGGCCGTACTGGGGCTGCTGCCCGTATTGGGGCTGCTGCCCGTACTGCTGCTGGCCGGACTGGCCCTGGTGCCCGTACTGCTGCTGACCGTGTTGGGGGCCGTACTGGCCCTGCTGGATCTGCTCCTGCTGCCAGCCGCCCTGAGGAAGCTGCTGCTGGGGCGACGGCTGGCCCTGCTGTGGCGGATAGGGCTGGCCCTGGTTCCAGTTGTATGCCTGGGTGCGGTCAGGATCCTGCCCAGCACCGTAAGGGGGGTTATTCGCAGACATCACTTCACTCACAATGTGGACTTCTGGCCACATCGGAACATAGTGCCTGCTGCTTATCAGGCGCTTGCAGAACGCTGGATCCCGCCCTTACACGCGGTCAAGCTCGCCCTTCAAGGCGCTGATGTGCACCTCGCCCCCGCCGTAGTCCTCCACGTGCGCCCAGGGGACGAACGCGCATCCGGCGTACAGCACCCGCGCGAGCGCCTTCGACACCCAGGGCGAACGCCCCTCGCGCTCGCGGGTGAGCCCGAGCAGGAGCGGGGCGCGGACCTGGGAGACCACGAGCCCGTAGACCGTGTGACTCTGCTGGAGCTCGCCCTTGTGCCGGACCACCCGGATGTCGACCACGTGCCCGACCCACACCCCGTTGGCGTCCCACACGGCCTGGCCGATGAGATGGGTAACAGATGCCATGATCAAACTGTCTCAGTCCGATCACGTTTCCCCAGGTAGGCGCGCGGATGTGGGGATGCCGTAGAGTATGGGGCGACTAGAACATAGTTCCAGACTTCACGGGTGAGGCGGATGACGAAGTTCGACGAGGCAACGCAGGCGATCAAGATCGACGACACCACGTACGACGTGTGCCTCGACACCGGCTACTCGATCGGCGGCCCGCTCAACGGCGGCTACCTCATGGCCGTGATCCTGCGCGCGGCGGTCGACGCCTCGCCGTTCGAGCACCCGGTGAGCACCACCGCGCAGTTCCTCAAGGCGCCCGTCCCCGGGCCCGCGCAGGTGCGGGTGGAGCCGCTGAAGGCGGGCCGGACGGCCGCGTTCGCCCGTGTCACGCTCGTCCAGGACGGCACGGCCAAGATCGAGGGACTGATCACCACCGCCACGCTCAGCGGCGCGACCCCCGACTACCAGGACGACGAGGTCCACCCCATGCCGCCCGTCGAGGACTGCCTCAGGCTCCCCGACCCCAAGCCCGAGTCCGGCATGACGCTGAACGCCCAGATGGACCTGCGCTTCGACCCGCCCACGATCGGCTGGCTCAAGGGCGAGCCGACCGGCCGCCCCGAGTCGCGGGCCTACTTCCGCATGGCCGAGCCGCAGGACCCGGACCCGTACGTGCTGGCGCTGGCCGTGGACGCCCTGCCCCCCGTGGTCTTCTCGGCAGGGGCGCGCGGCTGGGCGCCCACCGTGGACCTCACCTGGCACCTGCGCGCCCTGCCCGCCCCCGGCTGGCTCACGCTCATCGGCGGCGGCCGGATGATCTCCGACGGCTGGTTCGACGAGGAGGTCGAGGTGCGCGACTCCACCGGCCGCCTGGTCGCGCAGTCCCGCCAGCTCGCCCGGGTGGGCAGGGGCTGACCGGCGGCGAAGGGTACGGATGTGACCAAGGCGACATCGCATCCTGCTCACGAGTCGCACATGTGAGCATTCTTACGCAGTGTTGATCGCCCAGGTCGCCTACCCTCTGAAGCGTGCCGGACACGAGCATCGGGATATTCGACAGCGGGGTCGGCGGCCTGACGGTCGCCCGCGCGATCATCGACCAGCTTCCCCACGAGTCCATCACCTACGTGGCCGACACGGCCCGGCAGCCGTACGGGCCGAAGAGCATCCCCGAGGTCCGCGCCTGCGCGCTGGAGGTGATGGACCACCTCGTCGAGCTCGACGTCAAAATGCTGGTGATCGCGTGCAACAGCGCCAGCGCCGCCGTGCTCCGCGATGCCCGCGAGCGCTATGACGTGCCCGTCGTCGAGGTGATCCACCCCGCCACCAGGCGCGCCGTGCGCGCGACCCGCAACGGCAGGGTCGGCGTGATCGCCACCAGGGCCACCATCGAGTCCATGGCCTATCACGACGCCTTCACCGCGGCTCCCGACGTGCAGCTCACCGGCGTGGCCGCCCCACGCCTGGTGGAGTACGTCGAACGAGGCGAGACGATGAGCGGCGAGCTCATCGAGGTCGTACGCGACTACCTGGAGCCCGTCAGGGCCGCCGGGTGCGACACTCTCATCCTCGGCTGCACCCACTATCCGCTGCTCGCCGGCGCGATCTCGTACGTCGCCGGCGAGGAGGTCACGCTGGTCTCCAGCGCCGACGAGACGGCCAAGGACGTCTACCGGATCCTGCACGACCGCGGCCTGGCGTCAGGAGGCGGGGCCACCCCCCGGCACCGCTTCCTCGCCACCGGCGACCCCCGGCTCTTCGCCCGCCTCGGGCGGCGGTTCCTGGGTCCCGAGATCGACGCGGTCGAAGTCGCACCCGTGGGGGGTACCACCGTGAACGGCCGCCCGGCCCGTCCGGCGCCCGCGCCGCTGGCCGCTCTCGGCGGCGGCTGGGGGGTGCTGGACGCCCGAGCCGCGCGGCCGAGCCGCGACGCCGCCGAGCGTCGCAACGAGAAGGAGCCCACATGAAGGTGACCGTCGTCGGCTGCTCCGGAAGCTACCCGGGCCCCGACAGCCCCGCGTCCTGCTACCTGCTCGAAGCCGACGGCTTCCGGCTGCTGCTCGACCTCGGCAGCGGGGCGCTCGGCGCGCTCCAGCGCCACATCGGGCTGTACGACGTGGACGCCATCTGCCTCTCCCACCTGCACGCCGACCACTGCCTGGACCTCTGCGGCTACCACGTCGCCCGCACCTACGGGCCGCGGGCGCCCTACCCGGTGCTGCCGGTGCACGCGCCGGCCGACGCGCCCGCCCGGCTGGCGGCCGCGTACGGCATGCCGGACGAGCCCGGCCTGGAGACGGCGTTCGACTTCGTGCCGCTGGAGCCGCGCAGCTTCGAGCTCGGCCCGTTCACGGTCACCGCGGGGCTGGTCAACCATCCCGTGGAGGCGTACGGCTTCCGGGTGGCCGCGAACGGTCGCGTGGTCGCGTACTCGGGCGACACCGGCGAGTGCGAGGAGCTGGTCACGCTGGCCAAGAACGCCGACCTGCTGCTGTGCGAGGCGTCGTTCGTCGAGCGGCCCGACCTGCCGGCCGGCCTGCACATGACCGGCCGCCAGGCCGCCGAGCACGCCGCCGCGGCCGGCGTCGGCCGGCTCGTCCTCACCCACCTCGTGCCGTGGAACGACCAGGCCGAGGTGCTCGCCGAGGCCGGCCGCGGCGGCTACGGCGGCCCGATCGAGCTGGCCCGCAGCGGCGCGGTCTACGACCTCGCCTGAACCTCGCCGGCCTCGTCGAACTCCCGCATCCGCGGCAGCGGCGAGAACAGCAGCGGCACGAACGCCAGCGCCCGGCCCGTCAGCAGGATCCACAGCGCCTGACGGACGCCGAGCTGCGCGGCGATGAGCCCGCCGAGCAGCGCGCCCACCGGCATCGTGCCCCACACCAGGAAGCGCACCGAGCCGTTGACCCGGCCGAGCAGGTGCTCGGGGGTCACGGTCTGCCGGTAGGTGAGCTGGCCGATGTTGCTCATCGCCGCCGCGTACGAGATCGCGAACGAGGTGACCGCGAAGAACGACGCCCGCCAGTCCGCCTGCGTCATCGGCAGCAGCAGGCAGAACGGCGGGACGATCACGGCGGCCAGCCAGGTCACCCGCGCCGCCCCCAACCGCCGCGACAGCCGCCCCGCGCTCAGCCCGCCCACCATGCCGCCGACGCCGCCGGCGGTGAGCAGCGCGCCGAGCAGGCCGGGCTCCAGCCTGACCACGTCGGCGAGGAACAGCACCGACAGGCCGAGCACGCCGCTCACCGACAGGTTGGAGATGGCGGACGACGCCGTGAACATCCGCATCAGCCGGTCCTGCCACAGGAAGGCCAGCCCTTCGCGGATGCCCCGCAGCAGCGGCTCGCGCCCGTCCGCCCGGCGCGGCTCGTCCGGCGTCCTGATGGTGGTCAGGAACAGCATCGAGGCGAGCGAGCCGAGCGCGGTGGCCGCGATCGTGCGCGAGGCGCCGACCAGCTCCACCAGTGCGCCCCCGATCGCGGGCCCGGACAGGAACGACGCCGCGCGCACGGTCTCCAGCTTCGCGTTGCCGTCGGCGAGCTGCGGTCCTCGTACGAGTCTCGGCAGGTACGTCTGGTCGGCCACGTCGTTGAACACCTGAGCGGTGCCCGCGAGCAGCGCGACCACGCATAACATCGGCATCGTCAGCACACCCAGCTCCGCCGCCACCGGAACGCTCCCGACCAGCACGAACCTGGCCAGGTCGGACGCCATCATCACGCGCCGCCTGCGCATCCGGTCGACCCACACCCCCGCGGGCAGGCCGATCACCAGATAGGCGGTGGTCTGCAACGCCGTGAGCAGGCCGACCTCGGCCGGCCCGGCATGCAACACGAGTACGGCCACCAGTGGAAGCGCGACCCGGGAGATGTTCGCCCCGAGTTCGCTGGCCAGATGTGAGCTGAGGAACCGGAGGAAGTCAGGGTTGCGCAACACCCCCGTTGTCATTGCGTAAGGATCCATGTGGCCGACACATTTGGTCAAGAGCGTCGTGGGGCGGAGATAGGGTGATCTGCATGTCCCGACAGGATGGCCGCAACCCTGACCAGCTCCGTCCCATCACGATCACCCGCAACTGGCTGGCGCACGCCGAAGGTTCGGTGCTGGTCGAGTTCGGTGGCACGCGGGTGCTCTGCGCGGCCTCCGTCCAGGACAGCGTGCCGCGCTGGCGGCGGGGCAGCGGCCAGGGCTGGGTCACGGCCGAATACGCGATGCTGCCGCGGGCGACCAACACCCGCAACGACCGCGAATCGGTCCGGGGCAAGATCGGCGGGCGCACCCACGAGATCTCCCGCCTGATCGGCCGCTCGCTGCGCGCCTGCGTCGACTACAAGGCGCTCGGGGAGAACTCGGTGCTGCTCGACTGCGACGTGCTGCAGGCCGACGGCGGCACCCGTACGGCCGCGATCACCGGCGCCTACGTCGCGCTGGCCGACGCCGTCGCCTGGATGCGCGAGCGCCGCATGTGCCCCGGCGACCCGCTGATCGGCTCCGTCTCCGCCGTCTCCGTCGGGGTGGTCGGCTCGGTGCCGATGCTCGACCTCTGCTACACCGAGGACGTCGCCGCCGAGACCGACATGAACGTCGTCATGACCGGCGAGGGCAGCTTCGTCGAGGTGCAGGGCACCGCCGAGGGCGCGCCGTTCGACCGCGCCCTGCTCGACCGGCTGCTCGACCTCGCCGTGGCCGGGTGCGAGGAGCTGACGCTCATCCAGCAGGAGGCCCTGGAGGCATGAGGATCGTCCTCGCCACCCGCAACCCCGGCAAGATCGCCGAGCTGCGCCGCATCCTGTCCGGCTTCGACATCGTCGGGCTGGAGGAGTTCCCCGAGATCGGCGACGTCGCCGAGACCGGCGTCACCTTCGAGGACAACGCCCTGCTCAAGGCGCACGCCGTCGCCCAGGGCTCGGGCCTGCCCGCCGTCGCCGACGACTCCGGGCTCTGCGTCGACGTGCTCAACGGCATGCCGGGCGTTTTCTCCGCCCGCTGGGCCGGGCGGCACGGCGACGACCGCGCCAACCTCGACCTGCTGCTCGCGCAGGTCTCCGACGTGCCCGACGACAAGCTGAGCGCGCACTTCGCGTGCGTCGCGGCGCTGGCGCTGCCGTCCGGCGAGCAGCGCGTGGTCGAGGGCACGCTGCCGGGGCACCTGGTGAGGACGCCGCGCGGCGAGCACGGCTTCGGCTACGACCCGATCTTCGTACCCGAGGGCGAGCAGCGCACGACCGCCGAGCTGGCCCCCGAGGAGAAGGACGCCATCAGCCACCGGGGGCGGGCCTTCCGGGCGCTCGCGCCGCTGGTGCGCGACCTGCTCGCCACCTGATCGCCTCTGCGCTGATCGGCATCGCCGCCGGCCCTGGCGTGAAGCGCGTCTGGGGTGTGAGGGGCCTCTGACCGGGCTCCTGTGATTTCACAGGCGGATGCGGGCGGCGATCGGCAGGTGGTCGCTGCCCGTCCTCGGCAGCGAGTGGATCTCGGTCACCGTCATCGCGCGGGCCAGGATCTGGTCGATGCGCGCCAGCGGGACGCGAGCCGGCCAGCTGAAGGCGAAATCGCTCGGCGGGGCCGTCATCAGCGAAAGGACCGGACGCAACCCGCGATCGTCGACGGTGCTGTTGAGGTCGCCCAGCAGCAGGACGCGGCCGAGCGGTTCGGCGGCCAGCACCGCGCCGAGCCGGCGGGCGCTCTCGTCCCGGCGTACGGCGTCGAACCCGTCCAGGCCGATGCGTACGGAGGGCAGGTGGGCGACGTAGACCGCGATGTCGCCGTGCGGGGTGCGGGCGACGGCGCGCAGCCCGCGGTTCCAGTCCGGGCCGACGCCGGGTGGGCGGATGTCCACCGGCGTGGCTTCCGCGAGGGGGTGGCGGGACCAGAGGCCGACGGTGCCGTGCACCGTCCGATACGGGTAGTCGGCGCGCAGCGCGTCCTCCCAGGCCGGCAGGGCCGCCGGCAGGAGTTCCTCCAGGCCGATCACATCCGGCCGGGCCGCGATCAGCGTGCGCGCCGTGCCGGCCGGGTCGGCGTTCTCGTCACTGACGTTGTGCTGCACGGCAACCAGGTGAGGTGGCTGCTCCCCTCGGGGCAGCAGATGCCCGCCGAACTGGGCGAGCCAGGCGGCGAGCGGCAGCAGCGCGGCCAGCGCGCCCGCCGTGGAACGCCGCCACCAGGCCAGGCCGAGCAGCACGGGAACGGCCAGCGCCGGCCACGGCAGGAACGTCTCGACCAGGCTGCCGAGGCGCCCGACCCCGTTCGGCACCCACTGAGGGAAGGCCAGGACGGCGGCGACCAGCACGGCGACGGCGACCAGGACGACACGGAAGATCGGCACGCTGCGATCTTCGCAGGCTTCCGCCATTTTCGGCATCGCCTACGACAGCGACCGGCGCACCACCGAGCGCGACGACACCGTCGTCAGAGTGCGTCCCGCATGATGACGAATGCCTCTGAAATGTCGACGATCACATGGTCGGCGTGGTGTCTGTGATCCGGCCACGTTCCCCGGTCGATCCAGATCGTGCGGAGCCCGGCGGCCTGCCCTCCTTCGACGTCGGCGACGAGGCTGTCGCCGACCATCCATCCGCCCTCGGCAAGGCCGGCCCCGCACCGCTGAGCGGCGATCTCGAACAGGCCGCTCTCCGGCTTCCGGATGCCCTCGGCTCCAGAAACGGCGTAGCCGTCGACCGCATCGGCCAGACCGGTACGGCGCAGCTTGCCGAGCTGGTTGTCCGCCATGCCGTTGGTGACGATCCCCACCAGCCAGCCGGAGCTTCGCAGGTCGGCAATGCCTGCCAGGACGCCCGGATAGCACCGCACGAGGTGAGGCATGCGTTGCCGGTAGCCGGCCCATAGCTCCTCGACCGGCTCCGCCAACGCGAAGTGGTCGCGCACCCTGCTGAAGAAGATGTCGCGACGCGGGTGCGTTTCCCGATCCAGGGCGATCAGCCACGCAAGTCCCTCGGGGCCCAAGCGCCGTCGCTCTGCGAACTCCCCGGCCCAACTGCGGAACGCGGTGTCGAGGTCGATGAGCGTTCGGTCAAGGTCGAAGAGAGCGAGGCGCTGCACGCCGCCGATCTTATGGACGAGCGGCTCGACGACGACAGCCGAGACAGCCACATCCGCCTGAGCTCTCCATCCTCAAGTACGCTGCCGACGCGGAAGAGGTCCGCGCCATCGCCTACGTCGTGCATCTCACTCCGCTAGGAAGGCCATGGGATTCGGAGCAGCGTTGTGGGTTCGACGAGCTGAATCCCTGGCAGTCCTGCTCAGCTCACTCGGCCGGTTGGCGCCACACGGTCTGCGGCTCACGCATCCGCAGACAGGTGGGTTACGCCACCTGGCCGAAAGCGGCCCCGTGGAGACCACGTTCGACGCGCTCCTGACCGAGGAGCACCTGCCTCGGTCGCTGACGGTGCAGTTATGGATCAATGCCGACACCGACGTCTTGACGTCGATCTCGGCTCGCGGTGGCGTGACCTTGATCGAGTTCGATCTGGACGGCCTGACGACGGATGAGGCCCATCGCACCGTGGCCGCAGTCCTCTGGCTGGCGGTCACCGACACCGCCTCCCTGGGGTTGGTCGTGGACAGCCGGCTCCCGGACACCGGCACAAGATGGGAGGACTTCTTTCTCGACGGCTCTGCTGCGAAGCCGTACTTACCCGAGCTGCTGTGGCAACCCTGAGCGTCGTCGTTGTGCCTTGCGCGACATGCGTGGCTGTTCCCAGGCGCAGCTGCGGGCCGTTTGGCTTGCCTGACCGTGCAGCTTGTGGATGACTGAACGTAGTCGTATCGTAGCTGAGAGCATACGTCTAGTTGTAGGAGGCATCGCATGGGCAAGCACAAGGGCGACCAACCCAAGCTGAAGCCGTTCCAGCCGCCCGCGCCCGGCAAGAACGAAGGCGACAGCGACGGTGGCAAGGGGGGCTCGCGCAGCGGCGGTCCGAAGAAGTGACACCTGACCTCGACCTGGCCATCGACGGCATGATCGACGCGTTCAGCGAGACCCGCGCCCCGATCGCCGACGCGATCATCGACGCGCTGCGTGCCGTGCCGAGGCACCGGTTCGTCCCCCAGGTAGGGGTCGCTCTGACCGACGCCGGCCCCCGGCTCATCGACCGCGACAGCGACCCTGAAGCGTGGTGGGCGACCGTGTACGGGCCGTCCGCCATCGTGACGCAGCTCGACATGGGCGCGACGGACATCCGCGACGTGGAAGGCCGCTACACCTCCTCCAACTCCTCGCCGGGCACGGTGGTCGACCTGCTCGCGCAACTCCACCCCGAGCCCGGACACCGTGTACTCGAAGTCGGCGCCGGCACCGGATGGACGGCCGCGCTGCTGGCCCACCTCGTCGGCGACGCGTCCCGGGTCACGTCCGTCGAGGTGGACCCGGCCGTCGCCGAGCAGGCGGCGAAGAACCTCGCGATGGCCGGCGTGCACCCGCACCTGATCGTCGGCGACGGCGCGGACGGCCGGCCGGAGGGCGCACCGTACGACCGCGTGCACGTGACCTGCGCGGTCCACACCGTTCCCTACGCCTGGGTCGAGCAGTGCCGCCCCGGCGCGGTCATCGTCACCCCGTACTCGCCCGGATTCGACTCCGACCACTGCCTGCGGCTGGTGACCACACCGGACGGCGGCGCCATCGGGAGATTCCCCTGCGACACCCGGTACATGATGATGCGTTCCCAGAGCGCCACCACCCTGGGCGACCCGGACGACGGCAGCGGCCGGCGGTTCACCACCGAGCTGGATCCCCGCACGATCACCTACGCGCCGGCGGGCGCTGATCTGGTGATCTCGGCCCTGACCGGGTTGTGCATGCGCCTGGACGGCGACGACCGGATGTTCCTCCTCGACCCCGGCGACCCCGGACGGTGGGGTGTCGCCATCTACGAGCCCGACGGCGAGTCATGGGTGTACGAGCTCGGCGACCGCCACCTCTGGGAGGAGGTGACCCGCGCGTACTTCCAGTGGGTGAGCCTGGGGGAGCCGGGGCTGGAGCGGTTCGGCATGTCCGTCGATCGTGAGGGGCAGCGGCTCTGGCTCGACACCCCCCGGACGCCCATCGGTCCTCGCCGAAAGCCGGCCTGAACGCCGTACAAGGGGCGAAGGGCTGGGGATCTCGTAACCATCGCGTAAGAACCGGGTGGCGGCGCGGGGCGTAGCGTCGGCAGTGTGCAGAAGTACATCTCGGTACCCGCCTGGGCGGGTGCGCTGGCCGGGCTGACGGCCGGTGGCGTGGCCCTCGGGTTGGCGCAGCTCGTGGCGGGGCTCTTCGGGCCGCAGACCTCGCCCGTCATCGCCGTGGGTGACGGCGTTGTCGACCTGACGCCCGCGCCGGTCAAGGACTTCGCGATCACGACCTTCGGCGAGAACGACAAGACGGTGCTCGTCTGGGGTGTCCTGGTGCTGCTCGCCGTCGTGGCGGCGGTCATCGGGGTGCTGGCGCGGCGGCGGCTCGCGTACGGGATGGCGGGGTTGGCGGCGTTCGCGGTGGTGGGGCTGGTCGCTGTCGTCACCCGTCCGGGCGCCTCGGTCGTGGACATTCTGCCGACGCTCGCGGGGGCCGTCGCCGGGATGTGGACGCTCGCGTGGCTGCTTCGCCGGGCCACCGTCCCCGCCGTCTCGGAGGCCCCTTCCGGCGAGGCCGAGCGGCCTGCCGTCATGCGGGGGAGCGGTGAGCCGTCGACCTTCGATCGGCGGCGGCTGCTGACCGGGGTCGCCGGGGGAGTGGTGGTGGCCGGGGTGGGGGCGGTGGCCGGGAGTCGGCTGGCCGGGTCCCGGGCGGTGGACATCGCGCGGGTGAACGTGGCGCTGCCCGCGCCGGCCACCCCGGCCAAGCCGATCCCCGCCGGCGCTGACCTGCGCGTCGGCGGGTTGTCGTCCTTCGTCACCCCGAATCGGGACTTCTACCGGGTCGACACGGCCCTCGTCGTCCCCCAGGTCGATCCCGAATCGTGGAAGCTGCGGATCCACGGCATGGTGGACCGGCCCGTCGAGATCACGTACGCCGACCTGCTGCGGATGCCGCTGACCGAGGCTGACGTCACGCTCACCTGCGTTTCCAACGAGGTGGGCGGGCGGCTCGTCGGCAACGCCCGCTGGCTCGGGGTCCGGATGTCGGAGATCCTGCGCCGCGCTGGTCTGCACGCCGATGCCGACATGTTGCTGTCCACCTCCGCCGACGGCTTCACCTGCGGCACCCCGGTGGACGTCGTCATGGACGGTCGGGAGGCGCTGTTCGCGATCGCGATGAACGGCGAACCGCTGCCGGTCGAGCACGGGTTCCCGGTGCGCCAGGTGGTGCCCGGCCTGTACGGCTACGTGTCGGCCACGAAGTGGGTGGTGGACGTCAAGGTGACCAGGTTCGACCGGGACGAGGCGTACTGGACGCCGCGCGGCTGGGCGGCCAAGGGCCCGATCAAGACGCAGTCCCGCATCGACGTGCCGGGCTCGGGCGCCTCGCTCAAGCCGGGCCGTACGACGATCGCCGGCGTGGCATGGGCCCAGCACAAGGGTGTGGCGGCCGTCGAGGTGCGGGTGGACGGCGGCGCGTGGCGGGAGGCGAAGCTGGCCGACGTGCCCGGCCCGGACACCTGGCGGCAGTGGTCGCTGGACTGGGACGCGACGCCCGGCTCCCACACCCTCCAGGTACGCGCCACCGACACCACCGGCTACACCCAGACCGAGCAGGAGGCCCCGCCGGCCCCGGACGGCGCGACCGGCTGGCACACGATCACGGTCAGCGTGGCCTGACCCCTTCGGGCTACCGGCGTACGTGCAGGCGGGCCAGCGCCGGGGTCTCGTCGTCACTGAGCTCGCGGCGGATCCGGCCGATGACGTCCTGGTCGAGCTTGCCCGCCACGGCCCCGAGGTCCGCGGCCGCCGGGCAGGTGAGCGCGAGGCGCAGGCCGTCGGGGCCCAGCCGCACCTTGGCCTTGCTCAGCCCGTCCACGTTCTTGAGCCCGACGTACAGCATGGCGGTGCCGGTGCCGTTGTGGGCGCCGCGGCGGCCCCAGCCGAGGCAGAGCAGCAGCCAGCGCAGCGCGGTCAGCGCGAGGAGGAGCAGGACGAGGGCGAGCGCCCAGAGGGGCCAGGCGGCGTCGGTCAGGGCGCGGGCGGCGTGCGCGGGCAGGACCTTGGCGTTCGGCGGCAGGCCGAGGAAGCGGCCGTGGCCGCGGAGCCAGGCGTAGACGCCGGCCGTGGCCAGCGTGCCGCCCACGACGGCGAGGCCGATGCGGTTGCCTCTGTACTGGCGCATGTCGGCCGTCAGCCGCCCTTCCCGAGCAGCCGGACGACGACCTCGCCGGCGCCGAACGTGCCGAGCCCGGCCAGGCGGTCGCCGACGGCGGTGCCGACCTGGCGGAGCATCGCGCCCGAGCTCTCGGCCTCCGTCACGACGGTGACCTCGATGGTGCGGCGGCGCAGCCGTACGTGGGCCCGCTGCACGCCGGGCACCTGCTGGGCGGCGGCCCGCAGGGTGCGGCGCAGGCCGCTGCGGGTGATGCCGATGACGATGAGCGGGTCGGCGGTCTCCACCGGCACGAGCCGGGAGCGGCCGGGGACGGCGGCGAGCAGCAGCATCAGCGTGCCCGTCCCGGCGAGGGCCAGGGCCGTCGTGGACGTCTCGGGCCACGGGGTGCGGCCCGCCAGCTCGGCCAGGTCGTTCAGCGGAACCCAGCCGAGCGGATGCCCGAGCAGCGCCGAGACCACTTCGGCGGCGCTCGCCCCGAGCCCGCCGGCCAGTGTGAGCGACACGACGGCGCCCGGCAGGGTACGCGCCGGCCTGAGCGCCCGCCGCGCCCGGCGCCGCGTGCTTTGCCGCGGAGCGGCGGGCGCACCGGGGGAGCGTTGCCGCTGGAGCGTGGTCATCACGAGCACCAGACGTACACGGGGGCCGGGCCGTGGGCGCTCCGGCCTCGCCGCCGGTTTGCCCGATCCTTACGGGAAGCCGACCGAACACGAACAGCACTCATATTCTTTTGTTCCGTATGTCGTTACGCTGCTCATATGGACGACCGCCGGCGTTACGACCATGCCACCGCTGAGCTGGAGCCCCCCTTCGCCATCCTCGACCTGGCGGCCATGCGCGCCAACGCGGCCGACCTCGTCCGGAGGGCGGCAGGCAAGCCGATCCGGGTGGCCAGCAAGTCGATCCGCAGCCGTCCCGTGCTCGAACGCGTCCTCGCCATGGACGGCTTCCGCGGCGTCATGGCGTTCACGCTGCCCGAGGCGCTGTGGCTGGCCGGGCACGGCTTCACCGACATCCTGGTCGCCTACCCGACGGCCGACCGGCACGCGCTCGCCGCCCTCGCGGCCGACGCCGAGGCCGCCCGGCGGATCACGGTGACCGTCGACTCCGTCGCCCACCTGGACTTCATCGAGCACGCCGTACAGGGGCCCAAGGCCGAGCTCCGGCTCTGCCTCGACGTCGACGCCGGGTACGTCGCGCTCGGCGGCAGGTTCCGCGCGGGCGCGCTGCGCTCGCCGATCCGCCAGCCCGAGGAGGCCGCCGACCTGGCCGCCGAGATCGCCAAACGGCCGGGGCTGCGGCTGGTGGGGCTGCTGGCGTACGAGGCGCAGATCGCGGGCGTGGGCGACGCGCCCCGGGGGCAGGCCGCCTACGCGCGGGCCATCCGGCTCATGCAGGCGCGCTCGGCGCGCGAGCTGATCGTCCGGCGCGGGCGCGTGGTCAACGCCGTGCGGCAGTTCGCCGAGCTGGAGTTCGTCAACGGCGGCGGCACCGGCAGCGTCGAGCTGACGGTGCGGGAGAAGGCGATCACGGAGGTGGCCGCCGGGTCCGGGCTGTTCCATCCCCGGTTGTTCGACTTCTACCGCCGCTTCACCGGCCGCCCGGCCGCGCTCTTCGCGCTGCCGGTGGTGCGCCGGCCCCGGCCCGACGTGGTGACGGTGCTCGGGGGCGGCTATCCCGCCTCGGGGTCGGCGGGGGCGAGCCGGCTGCCGCAGCCGTATCTGCCCGCGGGCCTGCGCTACGCCCCCGACGAGGGAGCGGGCGAGGTGCAGACGCCGCTGCTCGGGCAGGGGGCGCAGGACCTGCGGACCGGTGACCGGGTGTGGTTCAGGCACGCGAAGGCGGGGGAGCTGTGCGAGCGGTTCGACGCGCTGCACCTCGTGGAGGGGGACAAGGTCGTGGAGACGGTGCCGACGTACCGGGGTGAGGGCCGCACCTTCCTGTGACCGCGGTGCAGGTCAGCGGCGACGGCGGCGCCGCAGGAGCGCGATGGCCGCGCCCACGACCAGCACCGCGCCCACCCCGATGAGCACCGGCGCGAGGCTGGGGCGGTCGTCCTCCCACACCTGGGCGGGGTCGTCGGTGTACTCGACCGGCCGCGGCGCGACCCCGAGCGCGTCGCCCACGGACGCCACGAAGTGCCCGGCCCGGGCCTTGGCGTCGGCGACCGTGCGCTCGGCGACCCGCTTGGGGTTCACCCGGTCGGCGATGGCGTCGACCGTCTGCGCCAGCTCCGCGCGTGCCCGCGCGATGCGTCGCTCCAGCTCGTCGGGATCGGTGTCAGCCATGGCTCTCCTCTCGACCGTGCGCCCGGTCGTGATCAGTCTGTCAGGTCCGCGTGCGGTACGGCACGCCGGCCGGGCCGGTAGGTTGGCGAGAAGAACTCGAGGAGGGCCACATGACCGAAACCAAGCTCGCGCCCGGCGACGCCGCGCCCGAGTTCACGCTACCGACCGCCGCCGGCGGCGCCGTCTCGCTGGAGGACTACCGCGGCAAGCGGGTGATCCTCTATTTCTACCCTGCCGCGATGACGCCCGGTTGCACCAAGCAGGCCTGTGATTTCCGTGACAGTCTGGGCCGGCTGACCGCCGAGGGGTTCGTGGTGCTCGGGGTGTCCAAGGACAAGCCGGCGAAGCTGGCCCAGTTCGCCGAGCGCGACGGGCTGACCTTCCCGCTGCTGTCGGACCCCGAGTTGACCGTGCACAAGGCGTACGCGGCGTACGGGCTCAAGAAGCTCTACGGCAAGGAGGTGGAGGGCGTCATCCGCTCGACGTTCGTCATCGACGGCGACGGCAAGGTCGAGCAGGCCCTCTACAACGTCAAGGCGACCGGGCACGTGGCCTCGCTGAAGAAGAAGCTCGGCCTGGCCTGACCCGTGTAGGATTGGCCGGACTGCCGGGGCGGGCAGTTCACCAGGGGTCGTAGCCCAATGGCAGAGGCGCAGTCTTTAGGTGGCTGTCAGTGTGGGTTCGAATCCCACCGGCCCCACGGTCAGCGGATCTCCCTCGGGAGATGGACGCCGGAGCGGCCATCTCCCGGTTTCAGGGCCTTCAGCTCAGCCGGGCCTGCGCGTACGCGGCCATGGCGTCCCGCATGTACGCGGCCAGCCCGTCGGCGATCCGCTCGTAGTTCTCCCTGAACCGCTCGTCATCGACCTGCATCCGGCCCAGGTGGGCATACTGCTCGGCGGTCGGCGTCCAAAATCGGCTCAGCTGCCGGTAGTGGACGTCGAGCTCGGCGAGCACCGCGGGGTCGTCCACCGGGGTTCCCGCGGCCATGAGCTCGGCCATCCGGATCATCCCCGCCGTCGCCTCCTGCTGCATCCGGCCGAGCTCCTCGGGGGCCAGGCTGTCCAGGAGCTCCTGCTGCCCGGACTGCTCCCAGTGCCCGGGCCACTGCTCGCGGGCCTGCTCGCTGTAGCGGGCACTGTCGAATCCCTCGAACAGGTTCTCCGGCCTGCTGATTCTGGGCATACCGTCCTTCCCTTCGCTGTGCTCAAGCTCGGTGATGGTTCTGGCCACCATGCGCGCCACCGCGTCCAGGCGGTCGCGCTCCTGGAGCACGCGCTGGTGATGCTCGCGCAGGGCGGCCAGGGGGTCGGTGTGCCGGTCGACGATCTCCTTGATCTCGGCGAGGCCGAGGCCCATCTCCCGCAGCACGAGGATCTGCTGCAGCCGCAGCAGCTGGTCCTCCTCGTAGTGGCGGTAGCCGTTGCCGCCGATCCGGGCGGGCTCCAGCAGCCCGATCTCGTGATAGTGGCGCAGCGTCCTCGACGTCACTCCCGACATCCGCGCCACCTCGGCGATCGACCACGCCATTGCCTGCTCACCGTCCCCGTACCGTTCACCAGGCCGGATCTTCCGGCTCCCTCGTGACGCTAGATATTGACGTAACGGCAGAGTCAAGCCGGCAGAAGTCTGGGTGGACGTTCCCTCTCATCGTCCTCACAAGGAGACAGGAATGCGCAAGTCGTACAAGATGGCCTTGCCTGTCGTGCTCGCCGCAGGTCTGCTCGCCGCCCCGGGCCTGCTGGCGTCATCCTCCGCCTCGGCGGCGGCAAGCTTGACCCTGACCGGAGGCGGGTGCGAACCGCTCGCGCGGCGGTTCCTCTGCGAGGTCTCCTTCAGCGGCGGCGTCGCGCCGGTCGCCGTGCGCTGGTACGTCAACGGCTCCAACGTGCCCTCGTTCGACGACAAGACCTTCGTGTCGATCGGCTGTCAGCCCACCTTCAGGTACGACATCCGCGCCGTGATCAGCGACGCCACCGGGGCGTCCGTCGAGTTCAGCAGGTCGCCCACGTGCCGCTCCGGCAACCCGTGACAGCGGTCTAGCAGCCCACCCGCCGGCTGCTCAGCGCGATGTCGTCCATCCAGACGTCGTAGCCGGCGGGGGTCGGGTTCGCCTGGTAGAGCTGCCAGCCCAGCTTGACCGTGTCGAACCGCGGGAAGACGAAGTCCACCGGGTTGCCGCCGTGCTCGCGGGTGGACACGGTGAGCTCCGGCTTGGCCACCCCGTCGAACCACAACGAGATCCGGTTGTCGGCGGCGTCCATGTGCCACTCCACGCAGGTCCACCTCCCGGCGACGGAGGGGGCGGTGGTCCGCCAGTTCGTCCAGTCCCCGGTGGGGCCGCCGTCCGCGCCGACACCCCAGTAGGCGGCTCCGCCGTGGGGTGGCGGGGCGTACTGGCCGCCGAGCGGGCGGACGACCTCGGGCCCGTCGCCGGTCGCCTCGACGAGCGTGTAGTGCGCCCAGTCAGGCGCGGTCGGGAACGCGGCGGCCCGCAGCCGCACCCGGCCGTAGAAGCTGTTGCCCGGCGCGGCGAAGTCGTCCACCTTCAGGAACGCGCGGCCGTTGCCCTCGGTGTGCACGCGCAGCACCTTCTGCCCGCGCCGTCCGTCGCGCTCGACGGTGAGCGTGCCGTGCTTGGTGTCGACGCCCCAGCGGAGACTGCTCGCGCCGCCCACCGGCATGGCCTGGAAGTCCTCACAGAACAGCAGGCTCGCCTTCGCACACGTACGCGGGTCCGTCCCGGCCGAGGCGGCATGGGCCGTCAGCGGCACCATCAGGAAGGACGCGACGACACCGGCCAGCCATGCACGCACGAGGACTCCCTCTGCCGAAGATGTCGGTAAGGTACGTCATTCGCTGCGCAGAGGAACACGGGCGGCGACGGCCGCCGGCAACGGCGCTGGTGGAGCGGCCGTGGCCGGGGAAACTTTCATCGTTCACCCGGGGAGCTACGCGGCGAGCGCCTCAGTCGCGGCGCGTGGGCAGTTGCGGGCGTTCGTCGGTCCAACCGATCTCCTGGAACGAGCGGGAGACACGAAGCTCTGCCTGCCGCCCGTCCGCGAGCTCGGTGGTGTTCGTCCTCACCTCGGAGAGAAGCAGGCCGGTGCTGGGATCGACCACGAGCCGAACCTCGGAGAACAGGCCCGGCTCGATCTCCTCCTGGTAGCTGAGCGACTGCCCGCGCCGGCCCAGCGGGTCCGTCGTCTCCCCTTCGGCCCGGATGGCGGGCAGGGACGCGAGGATCCGGTACGCGGACGCACGAGTCTCGGGCGAGGCGGGCAGGGTGCTGATGATCTCCACACAGTCCCGGAGAAGGATGTGCTTCCTCGCCTCCTCCACGTCCATCCCGGATCCGGTCAGATCCAACCGGCCGATGCGCTCTTCCAGGTAGCTCCGGAGCGTCTCGGGCTCGTCCGGGACCGCGCGCATCTTCTTCCAGGTCAACGACTCCCCGGCCAGGACGCCGACCGTCTTCCAGCGCAGCCGTTCGGCGGTTCGCTCACCTGCCGCCGCCTCCAGCGGCCTGGACGGGGCGGCGAACAGGTTCCCCGTCTTCATGTCCTTGGGGTAGCGCCAGCTGGTGGGCGACCCCGCGGCCCGCCAGGCCACCTCGTCCTGCGGGGTCGCGGGCCTGACGCCGAGATCCTGGCGGATGCGCCAGCTCTGCAGACCCGTCCGCCTGGCCAGCCATTGCTCTCCGGCTCGCGCCTTCTCAAGCACATAGCTGCGGGTGGGGTCGGTCAGCATCCACCGGGTGACGCCCTTGTAACGCCAGTAGTCGCCGCTCGCGGGGGCCTGCTCCGCGGCGACGGCGGCGGCGAGCAGGATCTGCCGGGCGGTCGGTTCGGCCGTCGCGGACGTCGACGTACCGGGCTGAGGTGCGACGGAGATCGGGTTGTCGGACAGCATCGCAGGGGCGATGACCGCTACCGCGGTGGCGGCCGCGGCCAGGCCGAGCAGGGCGCGGCCAGGAAGGCGCAGGAGCCGCCGTCGTGCCGGGCGCTCCATCGAGACGATCTCCGCCAGCAGCGCGTCCGCCCCCGTGGTGGACGCCCGGCCGGTCAGATCCTCGTCCCGCACTCGGGCCCGGTCCCTGAAAATCTGGTCGTTGTTCACCCTGACCTCTTCTCGATGAGCGGCCGTGCCGCCGAGCCGGCGGCCGATGGACGGATCCTCTCCAGGGCCTTCGCGAAGCGCCTGCGCGCCCGGTGCAGGCGGATACGGGCGGCGTTACGGGAGCAGCCCAGCACGGTGGCGATCTCGCCGGGGTCGAGCCCCTCCCAGAGAGCCAGGGCCAGCAGCTCACGATCGCTGTCGGCGAGCAGGTCCATGGCATCGTCCACGCCGTGCTGCTCACCGTCGGGAGAGGGGGCGGCGTAAAGCTTCTCGATCTCGTCGGTGAGTTCGGTGTGCCGGGTGAGCCTGCGCCGCTCGCTCCGGCGGTGGTTGGCCAGGACCCGGCGGGCCACGCCGTACAGCCAGAGCCTGCCGGCGTCACCGTCGGGGAGCTCGGTCATCCGGCGCCAGGCGATCACATAGGTCTCGGCCACGACGTCGGCCGCGTCCTCGGGCGAGGAACACCGCCGTACGGCGTAGCCGAGGATCTGCTCATAGGTTCGTCGGTACACCGCCTCGAACCGGGACCGGTCGTCTTGTTCACTCACGCGCCATCCTCGTCAGACCCTTCGAACGTTGCGGGCTTTCACTCCGTACGTGTCCGCGGGCGACGGCGGGATTTCAGGTCAGGCGCGAACTACCGCGTGACGATGCGGCCGGCCTCGTACGGCCGCGCCGGGCGCGGCTCGGCGGTGAAGGTGGCGTCCTCAGGAATGCTGAGCAGTCCGCGTTCGACGCCGAAGCGGATGGTCTCGTGAACCTCCTCCGCCGTGGCCAGCGTTCGGGCGGCGAGCTCCTCCGGCGTCGCGGTGACGACGCCGTCCTGGCTCCACACCGCCACGGCGGCGAGGTCGGCGGCGAAGGAGGCGTGGCGGTGGCGGTCGTCCTGACGCCGGATCAGGCCGGCCTGGTCGGCGGGCAGACGCAGCACCTCCTCCGCCCGTGGCGGCTCCGGGGCCGGCTGGTAGCGGGTCACGTCGCCCGCGGTTTCGGCGACCAACAGGCCCGCGGCCGCCAGGAGCGGCAGCAGGTCCGGGCGGGTGGCCGGGGCGGGCACGCCGAGCTGGGCGGCGATGCCCGACAGGTCGTCGATGGGGGAGTTCCAGCCCCCCGAGCCGCTGGACCACGGCCAGTAGGCGGCGGCGATCCGGTCCTCGGTGGCTTCGCCGGTGGCCGACGCGAGCTGGACGGCGGACAGGACCTCCTGGGCCGGCAGTCCGAGGCACGTCCCCCAGCCGGTGCCGCCAGGCTGGAGGGCGGGTCGGCCGCGGGCCAGCCACCGGGGAGGCTCAAGGGCGGCAGGCCAGAACTGCAGGCGCCACAGGTCGCCCTCCGACGCCTCGAAGCCGGGGATCTCCGGCTGCGTGCGGCGGCAGGAGACACGGACCCGGTACAGTCCGGGCGTGCCGAGATCGAGCGGGTTGTCGGTGTACCGGTCGCTGCTCATGACGGTGGTCAGCACCACGGAGCCGGTGCCGGAGTGGTACGGCGTCTCGACCACGTCGTCCCATCCGCCGTCGACGGGCGGGGGACTGTCATGGGCCTCCAAGCGCACGCGGTGACGCCCGCTACGGGAGGCCGCCTGTAACCATCCGTCGCCGGCCCTGGCGATCGTGCCTGAGGGCTGCGCTTCCAGATCGTGCTCGCCGAGCAGGGGCAGATCCGTTTCCGCCCGATCGTTCCAGGTGTCCCGGACGACGATCGTCGCGTACTCCGGCGAATGATCGTCGATGGCGATGATCTTCATGTCATGGTCAGGGCGCGGCTTTCACCGCCATGAAAGGGGGATCGGAGTGAGGGTCAGGGTCGCGCGGCGCTTCCTCATCGCCGCGCGACCCGGCATCGCGATCATGATCCGCCATCACGATCTCCCTTTACTCGCCCACTGAAGGGGCGCTCCCAGAGACAAGAGTGCCGCAAAGGGCGTAAGCCCTGTGTAAGACCTCCTCGATGTGCGACCTGGGTCGTAGGCGGACTTCCACCTCCAGGCGGACCAACCCCGGTCCGGGCCTGCATATCGTGAGGATGTGTTCGGCAGGGTACGGTCGTGGTCCCGCGGCCACGAGAAGCTGGCGAGCGCCCTGCGGGTCGCTCCCCTCGCGGCGCTGTGCGGGCTGTTCGCCGTGCCGTACGCGTCCTACACGCCGCCCGGCGCCGGCCTGATGCTCGGCGTGGCCGGTTACCTGGCGCTGTCGGCGGCGCTGCTGGCGCCGCTGCTGTGGCTGGCGCGGCCGGTCCCGTCGTACGCGCTGATCGCGCTGATCAGCTTCGGGCAGTGGCTCGCGGGCCTGGACCCGCTGCCCGCCAACCTCGCCGTGCTGGTCGCGCTCTGGGTGGTCGCCTACCGGTGCTCGTTCCGCTGGGGGCTGGCCGCGATGCTGGTGGCCGAGCTGGGGATCCTCCTGGCGTTGGTCAACTGGGAGTCGCCGTCGTTCGGGACGTTCTTCGGCGGGTCGGTGTTCGTGGTCACGATCTGGCTGTTCGGCCTGTACGCCGGCACCCGCCACCGCTACCTGGAGGGCCTGGAGGAGCGCGCGGAACGGGCCGAGCGCGAGCGGGACCAGCAGGCGCGGATGGCGGCCTCGGCCGAGCGCGCCCGCATCGCGAGGGAGCTGCACGACGTCGTCGCCCACAACGTCAGCGTCATGGTGGTCCAGGCCGATGGCGCGGGCTACGCGCTCGACCGCGATCCCGAGCAGGCCCGCCAGGCCGTATGGGCCATCTCCAAGACCGGCAGGGCCGCGCTGGCCGAGATGCGCCGGCTGGTCGGCGTGCTGCGCGACGACGAGCACCCCGACACCGACTACACCCCGCAGCCGGGCCTGGACCAACTGGAGGAGCTGGTGCGCGGCTCGGGCGTGCCGGCCAGGCTGGTGGTGGCCGGCGCGCCCGGCGAGCTGCCCGAGGGCCAGCAGCTCGCCGTCTACCGCATCGTGCAGGAGGCGCTGACGAACGCGCTCAAGCACGGCGGCCCGGGCGCCCGCGCCCTGGTCGAGCTCGATTTCGACGGCCCCGAGCTGGTCGTGCGCGTCACCGACGACGGCAGGGGCGGGGCGGCGCCCCGCGGCGACGGCGGCCACGGCCTCATCGGCATGCGCGAGCGCGTCGGCATGTACGGCGGCGCGGTGACGGCCGGCCCTCGCCCGGGAGGCGGCTACGAGGTGCTGGCCCGGCTGCCCATGGCCAGGGCGGCGTGAGGGAGGCGGCCCCGGTGATACGGGTGATGCTGGTCGACGACCAGGAGCTGCTGCGGGCGGGCTTCCGCATGGTGCTGGGCGCGCAGCCGGACATCGAGGTGGTCGCGGAGGCCGCCGACGGCGCCGCCGCGCTGGAGCTGCTCGCCACGACCGAGGTGGACGTCGTCCTCATGGACGTGCGGATGCCCCACATGGACGGTGTCGAGGCCACCCGCCGCATCGACGGGCCGAAGGTGCTCATCCTGACCACGTTCGACCTCGACGAGTACGCCTTCGCCGCCATCAAGGCGGGCGCGGCCGGCTTCCTGCTCAAGGACGTGCCGCCGGACGACCTGCTGAGCGCCATCCGGCACGTGCACGCCGGCGACTCCGTGGTCGCGCCCACCACGCTGCGGCGCATGCTGGACCGCTTCGCCGCCCAGCTCCCGGCGCAGGAGCCGGTCACGGCGGCCGAGCTGACGCCGCGCGAGCGCGAGGTGCTGCTCTCGGTGGCGCGCGGCCTGTCCAACGCCGAGATCGCGGCCCGGCTGGAGGTCGCCGAGGCGACGGTCAAGACGCACCTCGGCCGGGTGCTGGCCAAGCTCGGGCTGCGGGACCGCGCCCAGGTCGTGGTGTACGCCTACGAGGCCGGGCTGATCGTGCCCGCCCATCGGCCGAAAGGCTGACCGGGGTCGTCCGGAGTCGCAGCCGAAGTCCCTCCTCAGGGCCCAGAGCAGGCGACATTTCCGCTTCTAGCGTTGGTCGCGTTGAAAAAGCGCGACAAGGAGCGACGAGTGACCCGCACCCAGGCCCCGCCCGCCGTGGTGGCCACGAACCTGACCAAGACCTACGGACACGGCGACGCCGCCGTGCACGCGCTGCGCGGCGTCTCCGTGGCCTTCCACACCGGGGCCTTCACCGCGATCATGGGGCCGTCCGGCTCCGGCAAGTCCACGCTCATGCACTGCCTGGCCGGGCTCGACACCGCCACCTCCGGCACCGTACACGTCGGCGAGGCCGAGCTGACCGGGCTGAGCGACCGGCGGCTCACGCTGCTGCGCCGCGAGCGCATCGGCTTCGTCTTCCAGGCGTTCAACCTGCTGCCCACGCTGACCGCCGAGCAGAACATCCGCCTGCCGCTCGACATCGCCGCCCGCCAGCCCGACCAGGCGCTGTACGACCGGGTGATCGACACCGTCGGGCTGCGGGACCGGCTCGGGCACCGCCCGTCCGAGCTGTCCGGCGGCCAGCAGCAGCGGGTGGCCGTGGCCCGGGCGCTGATCAGCAAGCCGCAGGTCATCTTCGCCGACGAGCCGACCGGCAACCTGGACTCGCGCAGCGGCGCCGAGGTGCTGTCCTTCCTGCGCACCTCCGTGCGCGAGCTGGGTCAGACCATCGTCATGGTGACGCACGACCCGGTCGCGGCCTCGTACGCCGACCGCGTGGTGTTCCTGCGCGACGGCGAGCTGGTCACCGAGGTGACCGCGCCCACGCCGCAGACCGTGCTGGACACGCTCGTGAAGCTGGAGGCGTGAGGTGCTGAGGACGGCGCTGGCCGGGCTGCGCGCGTACCGGCTGCGGTTGCTGCTGACGTCCTTGGCGATCGTGCTGGGGGTGGGGTTCATCGCGGGCACGCTGGTCCTGAACGACACCGTCCAGGCGGGTTTCTCCCAGCGGGTGACCGCCGACGCCGGCAAGGTGGACGTGGCGGTGCTGGCCGGGGACGGCGTGCTCGCCGAGGACGTCCTGCGCCGGGTGCGCGCGGTCGCGGGCGTCGCTGACGCGCAGGGCCTGGTGCGGGGGCCCGCGCGGCTGCTCGGCAAGGACGGCAAGGTGGTCGGTGACCTGCCCACCACGGCGATCTCCGTCGTACGCGGCCCGCTGCAGCGCACCACGATCGTCGCGGGCACCGGACCCGGCACGGACGACCGCGCCGCCGTGCTCGACGAGAACACCGCCCGCGTCAACGGCTTCCGGCTCGGCGAGGACCTCGTGGTGCTCGACCCGGACGGGGAGCGGCACACCTTCAAGCTCGTCGGGCTCCTCGACCCCGGCGTGGACCAGGAGCTCGCCTTCACCGGCGCGGTCGGCCTCACCACGTCCGCCGCCCTGCGGATGACCGGCGCGAAGGGCTACCACGAGATCGACGTCGCGGGTGGCGCGCCCGGCCTGAAGCAGGCCGTGGCCGCCGCCGCGGGGCCGGGGGCGACGGTGAAGACCGGCGACGAGCTGGCCGCCGACCTCGCCGCCGCGGCCGGGCTGGAGATGCGGACGCTGACCGTGGGCCTGCTGCTGTTCGGGGTCGTGGCGATGATGGTGGCCGCGCTCGTCATCTACAACACCTTCACCATCCTCGTCGCGCAGCGCGGCCGCGAGCTGGCGTTGCTGCGCTGCATCGGGGCCACGCGGGGGCAGGTGTTCGGCTCGGTCCTGCTGGAGTCGGGCGTGGTCGGCCTGGTCGCCTCGGCGCTCGGCCTCGCGGCCGGGTACGGGCTCGCGGCGCTCGCGCTCGCCCTGCTGGCCGCGTTCGACGCCCCGCTGCCCACGGGCGCCTCCGTGGCGCTCACCCCCCTCACGATCGCCGTCGGGGCGGCCGTGGGCCTCGTCGTCACCGTGGGCGCGGCGCTGCTGCCCGCCCGGTCGGCCACGCGGGTGCCGCCGGTCGCGGCGCTGCGCACGCAGGCCGACGAGCAGGCGTTCCGCATGGGCGCGGCGCGCTGGGGCGCCGCCGCGCTGTTCCTGGTGGCCGGGTTCGGCGCGACCGGGTTCGGCGTGTGGGGGATGCCGCCGGGGGACGCGGCCACGCTGGTCGTGGTCATGATCGGCGGCATGCTGACCTTCCTGGCCGTGCTGATCCTCGGGCCGGCGCTGGTCCGGCCGCTGATCGCGGTCGTGGGCCGGCTCCCCGCCCGGCTGGCCGGGGTGCCGGGGCGGCTGGCGCTGGACAACGCGGCGCGCAACCCGCGCAGGGCCGCGACCACGACCGTCGCCCTGACGATCGGGGTGACGCTCATGACGGTGATCTCGGTGCTCAGCGCGTCGACCCGGGCGACCGTGACGGACAAGCTGGACGAGCAGTTCCCGGTGGACTACCTGCTGTCCGCGCAGGGCGGCGAGGCCGCGGTGCCGCGTTCGGTGGGCGAGGAGCTGCGGCGGGCGCCGGAGCTGGGCTCGGTGCTGCAGGTCCGCGAGACGCCGGCCAAGGTCACGGGGCGGACGGGCGGGGCTCGGACGTACGATCTGGGCGCCTTCCACGGGCCGGTCGCCCCCGAGGTGGTCGCGGGTTCGATGGCCGCCGGGCTGTCGGAGGGCCAGGTGGCGCTGCTCGACCGGGCCGCGAACGAGCTGGGCGTACGGGTCGGCGACACCGTGCAGGTCAGCGTGCGGGCCAAGGGGCGCGCGGGGAGCGTGCCGTTGCGGGTCGTCGCCGTGCTCGACGGGGACGGCTCGGCGCTGCCGACGCTCACCGTCGCCGAGAGCGCGTTCGACCGCTACGCCGGGGCGCTGCCCGACGCCCGGGTGCTGATCACCATCAAGGACGGGGTGTCCGCCGACCAGGCGAGGGCCGTGGTCAGGGAGGCCGTCGCCGCATATCCGACCGTACGGCTCAGCAGCTCGACCGAGGTGCGCGGCGAGTTCGACGAGACGCTCGACATGCTCCTCATGATCGTCGGAGGGCTGCTCGGGCTGGCGATCCTGATCTCGCTGCTGGGCATCGCGAACACGCTGTCGCTGTCGGTGCACGAACGCTCGCGGGAGTCGGCGCTGCTGCGGGCGCTCGGGCTGACCCGGCCGCAGCTGCGGCGGATGCTCTCGGTCGAGGCGCTGGTGCTCGGGCTGATCGGCGCGCTGGTCGGGGTGGTGCTCGGCGGGCTGTACGGCTGGGTGGCGGTGCTGGCGATGCTGGACGGGGCGGTCCTGTCGGTGCCCGTGGGACAGGTCGTGCTGTTCGTGGTGCTGTCGGGGGTGGCGGGGGTGGTGGCCTCGCTGCTGCCGGCGCGGCGGGCGGCGCGGGCGTCGATCGCCGGGGCGCTTGCTGCCGGCTGACCGTCAAGTCGGGTAAAGGGTCTTGAAATGGCATAAACCCGTCATGTGCGGATAGAGAGCGCATGCGCGCGAGGGCCGGGCGTCTCATGGGGGCGGCGCCCGGCTCTCACGCGGCTGAGAGGGGGCGGCGCGGCCCCCGGTGGGGGCCGCGCCGGCGACTCGCGGGGGATGGCCGCTTCGAGCCGTGGCGCGACTCGCGGGGGATGGCCGCTTCGAGCCGTGGCGCGACTCAGCGGGGGATGGGGCCGGGCCAGAGCTCGGCGACCGTCTCCGGGTCGAGGAGCGGTCGGGGGGCCACCTCGCCGGTCGTCTCGTCGATGACCACGCACGCGCCGCCTATCGTCTCCGGCAGCCGGGCCGGGTCGTCGGGTTCGAGGTCGCGGATCCAGGCGACGTAGCCGTCGTGGAAGCCGTACACGCCGACGGAGACGGCCTCCTCCGCCGGCAGGGCCCCGTTGACGTACTCCTCGGCCAGCGCCCTGGCCTGGTCCAGGTTCACCGCGGCCTCCCGTGCCGGTCGAGGACCACGCAGAACACCCCGGTCACCGTCAGGTAAGGGGGCTCCACCGACATGTGCCCCCGCTGGGCGTCGATCCAGATGACCTCGCCCTCGGCGTTGACCGCGTTGTAGGCGTGGCTGCCGCCGCCGGGCCAGCGCACCACGATCACCGCGCTCGCCCCGTGGCCGGCCTCCGTCAGCCGCCGCGCGATCATCGGGTAGGCGTGCCGCCCCTGCCCGGTGTACTCCAGCCGCTGCCCGACCCACCGTTCGATCCTGGCCGTGCTGCCGCGCTCGCCGGTGAGCACGGGCCGGCCGATGCGGTCGTGCTCGGGCACCCGCGCCGCGGCCGTGGCCGGCTCGCCGTGCCAGGTGGACAGCACGGCGAGCGCGCAGTCTGCGGCGTTGGCGGCGCGGAACGGGTCGTCGGCGGGCCCGCAGCCGTTGATCAGCCTGATCCAGGTGCCGCGCGGGTCGGGGAACCGCGCCCCCGGAGGCAGGGCCTCCATGAGGTCGCGCTCCGCCCGCGGATCGGGCCTCGCCAGCCCGCCGGGCACGTCGTACGGCCGGCACTCGGCGAGCGGCGGCGGCCGGTGCGGCCGGTCGAACCAGTCGTCCCCGTCGCCCTCCGGCCTCGCCCGCGGCTCCTCGCCGACGTCGGGCGCGTCCTGCTCGCCGGCCCCGAACAGGTCCTGCTCGCCGGGGGCCGGCGCGTGCTCGTCCAGCTCGGCGGCCCGCTCGTAGTCGAGCCACCGCACCCCGTCGGCGACGACGGGGTTGTACCGCCCTTCGGGAAGGACCCAACGGACACTCGGCTTGCGCTCGCGGAACACGGCCTGCCTCCTGTCATCCCTTCGACCACCGATCGTAGATGGGTCGTCACGGAACGGAGGGGGAAAGTGCAAAGTTCCGCTGGTCAGCACTCGATGACGTTGACGGCGAGGCCGCCGCGGGAGGTCTCCTTGTACTTGTCGAGCATGTCGCGGCCGGTGTCGCGCATGGTCTTGATGGCCTTGTCCAGGGCCACGTAGTGGCGGCCGTCGCCGCGCAGGGCGATGCGGGCCGCGGTGATGGCCTTGTTGGAGGCGACGGCGTTGCGCTCGATGCACGGGATCTGCACGAGGCCGCCGATCGGGTCGCAGGTGAGGCCCAGGTTGTGCTCGATGCCGATCTCGGCGGCGTTCTCCACCTGCTCCGGCGTGCCGCCCATGACCTCGGTCAGCCCGGCGGAGGCCATCGAGCAGGCCGAGCCCACCTCGCCCTGGCAGCCGACCTCGGCCCCGGAGATGGAGGCGTTCTCCTTGAACAGCACGCCGATCGCGGCGGCCGTCAGCAGGAAGCGGATCACGCCCTCGTCGTCGGCCTGCGGGACGAAGCGGGTGTAGTAGGTGAGCACGGCCGGGATGATGCCGGCCGCGCCGTTGGTGGGGGCGGTGACGATGCGGCCCCCGGCGGCGTTCTCCTCGTTGACCGCCAGCGCGAACAGCGTCACCCAGTCCATCGCCTGGAGCGGGTCCTTCTCCGGCGACTCGGCCTGGAGGCGGCGGTGGAGCTGGTTGGCGCGGCGCTTGACCTTGAGCCCGCCGGGCAGCACGCCCTCGCGGGAGATGCCTCTGCGCACGCACTCCTGCATGACCCGCCACAGGTTGAGCACGCCCGCGCGGATCTCCTCCTCGGTGCGGCCGAACGCCTTCTCGTTCTCCATCATCAGCGCGGAGATCGACAGGCCGGTGTTGGAGCAGTGCTTGAGCAGCTCCTCGCCCGTGGTGAACGGGTAGGGCAGCACGGTGTCGTCGGGCTTGATGCGGTCGGCGCCGGTGGCGTTCTCGTCCACGACGAAGCCGCCGCCGACCGAGAAGTAGACCTTCTCCCGCACGGTTCCGCCGTCCGCGTCGTAGGCGGTGAAGCGCATGCCGTTGGGGTGCTCGGGGAGGGAGATCTTGCGTTCGAAGACGAGGTCCTCGCCCACGACGAACGGGATCTCGCGGCGGCCGTAGAGATGGACGGTGCCGGAGGCGCGCATGGCGGCCAGGCGCTCGTCGACGGTGTCGACGTCCACCAGCTCCGGCTTCTCCCCGGACAGGCCCAGCAGGACGGCCTTGTCGCTGCCGTGGCCCTTGCCGGTCAGGCCGAGCGAGCCGTACAGGATGGCCTCGACGCGGGCCACCCGCTCCAGCAGGCCGTCCTCGTGCAGGCCCCGGGCGAACTTGTGCGCGGCCGCCATCGGGCCGCCCGTGTGCGAGCTGGAGGGCCCGATGCCGATCTTGAAGAGGTCGAAGACGCTGATCGCCATTGATGTGCGCCCTTCATGGGACGGAAGCCGGGGCCCGGGCGGGGCCCCGGCGGGGTAATCAGGACTCGCCGGAGGTGAGGGCGGTGTACTCCTCGGCAGAAAGCAGGTCCTCGGGCTCGCCCTCGATGCGTACCCGGAACATCCACCCTTCCCCGTAGGGGTCGCTGTTCACCAGGGCCGGGGTGTCGGCCACGTTCTGGTTGACCTCGACCACCTCGCCGCCCACGGGCGAGTAGATCTCGCTGACGGACTTGGTGGACTCCACCTCGCCGATCGAGTCGCCGGCCGCGACGCTCGCGCCGACCTCGGGGAGCTGCACGTAGACGACCTCACCCAGGGCCTCGACGGCGAAATCGGTGATGCCCACGGTGACGGTCAGGCCGTCGTCCAGCCCGGCCACCCACTCGTGTTCCTTGGTGTAGCTCAGCTCGTCAGGGATGTTGCTCACTTCTTCCTCCTGTAAAAGGGCAGCTCTACGAGGTCCACGGGTTCTTGGCTGCCCCGGATGTCCACTGCCAGGCCTTCACTCGCGCCGGTGTCGACGTAGGCCATCGCGATGGGCTTGCCCAGGGTGTGGGAAGGCGCGCCGCTGGTGACCTCGCCGACGACGGCGCCGTCCTGCGTCACCGGGTAGCCGTGCCGCGGCACCCGGCGGCCCCGCGCGACCAGGCCGACGAGGCGGCGTCCTGGCTGGTCGTCCTTGACCGCCTCCAGCGCCGCTCGTCCGACGAAATCGCCGGGCTTGTCGAATTTCACCACTCTGCCCAGTCCCGCATCGAACGGGGTCAGCTCCGCGCCGAGCTCGTTGCCGTACAGCGGCATGCCGGCCTCCAGCCGGAGCGTGTCGCGGGCGGACAGGCCCGCGGGCGCGAGCCCGTACGGCTCCCCGGCGGCGGTGAGCGCGTTCCAGAGCGGCACGGCGTCCTGGTTGGCGACGAAGAGCTCGAAGCCGTCCTCGCCGGTGTAGCCGGTGCGGGCGATCAGCGCCTCGCGGCCGCCGACCAGGCCGGGCAGGCCGGCGTAGTACTTGAGCCCGGCGAGGTCGGCGTCGGTCAGCGTGGCCAGGATCTCCTGCGCGCGGGGGCCCTGGACGGCGATGAGCGCGTAGCGGTCGGAGCGGTCCTCGACCGCCGCGTCGTACGCCTTGGCCCGCTCCTGGAGCTCCTGGGCGACCTTCTGGTAGTTCGAGGCGTTGGCGACGACCATGAACTCCTCGTCACCGAGCCGGTAGACGATGAGGTCGTCGAGCACCCCGCCCCGCTCGTCGACGATCATGGTGTACCTGGCCCGGCCGGTCGCGAGCGCGGACAGGTGGCCGACCAGCGCGTAGTCCAGCGCCTGGGCGGCCTGCGGGCCGGTCACGAAGATCTCGCCCATGTGGGAGAGGTCGAACAGCCCGGCCGCCTCGCGCACGGCCTGGTGCTCGGCGGACTCTCTGCCGTACCGGAGGGGCATGAGCCAGCCGGCGAAGTCGGTGAGGGTGGCGCCCAGGCTCTCGTGGACGTCGCGTAGCGGTGTCGGTCGGGACATGTGTCGCACCTCAGGACAGGAGTGGATGCCAGCATCCTCCCCCTCTGTCATCGATGCCTGAGAGCTTCGCCCGATTTTTGCCGGACTTTCACCTTCGGCGAGGCCAAGAGCCTGCTTTCCAGAGGCCACCTCGTCCGTGCGGTCCTTTGCCTTGAGAGGTTCGCGGGGAGGGCTTGCTCCTTCAGGGACCCTGACCGGCTGTCAGAGTGCTCTCCCGCACGGTTTCGACGGTGATGTCCGCCAGCCTAGTGGGGGTACGGGGCATTTGTCGCCTACAGGTCTCAGCAGGCCGCGACCAGCGCCTCGAACAGCGCGCCGTCCTCGGCCTCCTCCGGATGCCACTGCACGGCCATCGCGAACGCCGCCCCCTCCAGCTCCACCGCCTCGACCGTGCCGTCCTCGGCGGTCGCGGTCACGGTCAGGCCGGGGGCGAGCCGGTCCACGGCCTGGTGGTGGTAGTGCGAGACCGTCACCGGCTCCGTGCCGAGCGCCTTGGCCAGGCGGCTGCCGGGCACCGGCGTCACCGGCAGGTGGCCGAACACGCCCGGCCCCGGCGCGTGCCCCGTGTGCCCCGCCACGTCCGGCAGGTGCTGGTGGAGGGTGCCGCCGAGGGCCACGTTGAGCACCTGGAGGCCACGGCAGACCCCCAGGTACGGCAGCCCGGCGTCCAGCGCCCCCGCCAGCAGCGCGAACTCCGCCTCGTCGCGGAAGGCGCGGACGTAGCCGGTGCGCTCGTGCGGCCGGGCGCCGTACCTGGCCGGGTCGATGTCGCCGCCGCCGGCCAGGACGAGCCCGTCGAGACCGCGCAGCGCCCCGGCGGGCTCGCCGGCCGGCGGCAGCACGACGGGCTGGCCGCCGGCCCGCACGACCTGCTCGACGTACAGGTACGGCAGCAGCGCCACGGTCACGTCCGTCCAGACCGTGAACGTGGCGGGCTCCACGTAGGAGGTGATCCCGATCAACGGGCGACGCACGACGGACCCCCTAGAGCGGCGTCACGTAGGCGCCGCTGATGCCGCCGTCCACCAGGAACTGGCTGGCCGTGATGAAGGAGGAGTCGTCGCTGGCCAGGAAGGCGACGGCCGCCGCGATCTCCGACGCCTCGGCGAAGCGGCCGAGCGGCACGTGCACCAGCCGCCGCTGCGCCCGCTCCGGGTCCTTGGCGAACAGCTCCTGGAGCAGCGGCGTGTTCACCGGTCCGGGGCAGAGCGCGTTGACCCTGATGCCCTCGCGGGCGAACTGCACGCCGAGCTCCCGCGACATCGCCAGCACCCCGCCCTTGGAGGCGGTGTAGGAGATCTGCGAGGTCGCCGAGCCCATGACGGCCACGAACGACGCGGTGTTGATGATCGAGCCCTTGCCCTGCCGCCGCATGTACGGGATCGCGTGCTTGCAGCACAGGTAGACGCTGGTGAGGTTGACCTCCTGGACCCGGCGCCAGGCGTCGAGCCCGGTCTCCAGGATGGAGTCGTCGTCGGGCGGCGAGATGCCGGCGTTGTTGAAGGCGACGTCCACACTGCCGTAGGTCTCGTGCGCCGTGGCGAACACCCGCTCGACGTCGTCCTCGCGGGTCACGTCCGCCTCGACGAACAGGCCGCCGACCTCGTCCGCGGCCTTGGCGCCCGCCGCCGCGTCGATGTCCACGCAGACGACCCGCGCCCCCTCCTCGGCGAACCTGCGGGCCGTGGCGAGCCCGATGCCGCTGCCCGCGCCGGTGATGACGGCGACCCGATCCTGCAACCGCTGCACTTGCTCACTCCCAGGAGATGAAGACGTTCTTGGTCTCGGTGAACGCCGCGAGGGCGTCCGGGCCGAGCTCCCGGCCGAGGCCGGACTGCTTGAAACCGCCGAACGGGGTCCAGTAGCGGACCGACGAGTTCGAGTTGACCGACAGCGCGCCCGACTCGACAGCGCGCGCCACGCGCAGCGCCCGCCCGACGTCGCGCGTCCAGATCGAGCCGCTCAGCCCGTACGGCGTGTCGTTGGCGACGCGGATCGCGTCGGCCTCGTCCGTGAAGCGGGCCACCGACACGACGGGACCGAAGATCTCCTCGGTGAACGCGGGATCGGTCACCTCCGGGGTCAGCACGGTGGCGGGGAACCAGTAGCCCTTGCCCGCCGGGCACTCGCCCTGGAGCCAGGGGTCGGAGACGAACCCGCGGACCCGTTCCCGGTGCTCGGCGCTGATCAGCGGGCCCATCTCGGTGGCCTCGTCGAGCGGGTCGCCGACCCGGACGGCGCGTACGGCGGGGGCGAGCAGCGCCATGAACTCGTCGTACACCTCGGCCTGCACCAGCAGCCGGGAGCGGGCGCAGCAGTCCTGGCCGGCGTTGTCGAACACCGCGTACGGCGCCGCCGCGGCCGCCTTGGCGAGGTCGGCGTCGGCGAAGACGATGTTCGCCGACTTGCCGCCCAGCTCCAGCGTCACCCGCTTGACCTGGGCCGCCGCCTTGGCCGCGATCTCCTTGCCGACCTCGGTCGAGCCGGTGAACACGATCTTGGCGACGTGCGGGTGCTCCACCAGCCGGGCCCCCGCGACCTCCCCTGCCCCAGGCAGCACCTGGAGCACCCCCTCGGGGAGGCCCGCCGCCAGGGCCAGCTCGGCCAGCCGCAGCGCGGTCAGCGGGGTCTGCTCCGCGGGCTTGACGACGACGGTGTTGCCCGCGGCCAGCGCGGGGGCCACGCCCCACGACAGGATGAGCATGGGGAAGTTCCACGGCACGATCACGCCCACCACGCCCAGCGGCTCCTGGAAGGTGACGTCCACGCCGCCGGGCACCGGGATCTGCTTGCCGTGGTTGCGCTCGGGCGCGGCGGCGTAGAAGTGCAGCACGTCGCGGACCGCGCCGGCCTCCCAGCGGGCGTTGCCGATGGTGTGCCCGGCGTTGTCCACCTCCAGCCTGGCCAGCTCCTCGGCGTGCTCGCCCACCAGGTCGGCGAAGCGCCGCAGCAGCCGCGCCCGGTCGCCGGGTGCCACCGCGCGCCAGGACGGGTACGCCTTCCTGGCACGCTCCACGGCCCGGTCGACCTCGGCCGCGTCGGCGAACTCGACGTCGGTGATGACGTCCTCCGTCGCCGGATTGACGATCTTCATGCTCACATCCGTTCGAAACCGCGGAACAGCTCCCAGTCGGTCACCGCCGCGTCGTAGGCGGCCAGCTCCACCCGCGCGTTGTTCGCGTAGTGCCCGACCACGTCCTCGCCGAACGCCTCACGCGCCGGCTTCGACCCCTCGAACAGGGCCAGCGCGTCGCGCAGCGTCGCCGGCACGGTGTCGGCGCCGGAGTCGTAGGCGTTGCCCGCGTACGGGTCCTCCAGCGCCAGCTCGCCGTCGATGCCGTGCAGCCCGGCCGCGACCAGCGCGGCGACCGCGAGGTACGGGTTGACGTCGCCGCCCGGCACCCGGTTCTCGATGCGCAGCGAGAGCCCGTGGCCGACCAGGCGCAGCGCGCAGGTCCGGTTGTCCAGGCCCCACTTGACGGCCGTCGGCGCGAAGCTGCCGGGGACGAAGCGCTTGTAGGAGTTGACGTTGGGGGCGAGCAGGAGGGTCAGCTCGCGCAGGCAGGCGAGCTGGCCGGCGATGAAGCGGGCGCCGAGCCGCGACAGGCCGTGCGGCCCCTCGCCGGCCATCACCGGCTCGCCGCTCGTGGAGCGGAGCGAGATGTGGATGTGGCAGGAGTTGCCCTCGCGCTGGTTCGGCTTGGCCATGAAGGTGATCGCCCGGCCCTCCTGGGCGGCGATCTCCTTGGCGCCGTTCTTGTAGATCGCGTGGTTGTCGCAGGTCCTGAGCGCCTCGTCGTAGCGGAAGGCGATCTCGTGCTGGCCCAGGTTGCACTCGCCCTTGGCGGACTCGACGTACATGCCGGCGCCCTCCATGTCGCGCCTGATGCGGCGCAGCAGGGGCTCGACGCGGGCGGTGCCGAGGAGCGAGTAGTCCACGTTGTAGAGGTTGGCGGGGGTGAGGTCGCGGTAGGCGCGTTTCCAGGCGTCCTCGTAGGAGTGGTCGTAGACGACGAACTCCAGCTCGGTCCCGACGTAGGCGACCAGGTCCCGCTCGGCCAGGCGGGCGAGCTGGCGGCGCAGGATCTGGCGGGGCGAGGCGGTCACGTCGCCGCCGTCCTCCCAGGCCAGGTCCGCCATCAGCATCGCGGTCCCCTCCTGCCAGGGCACCCGGCGCAGGGTCGCGAGGTCCGGCTTCATGACGAAGTCGCCGTAGCCCCGGTCCCAGGACGACATGGCGTAGCCGGAGACCGTGTTCATGTCGACGTCCACGGCGAGCAGGTAGTTGCAGCCCTCGGAGCCGTGGTGCAGCACCTCGTCCAGGAAGTAACGCGCCGAGAGCCGCTTGCCCTGCAACCTGCCCTGCATGTCGGCGATGGCGAGGAGCACCGTGTCGATCCGGCCCGCGCTCACCTCGTCGCGCAGCTCGTCCACGCTCAGGAAGCCTTCGTGCACGTTCAGGTCGCTCCGATCTGGCCTGAGGCGCTTTCCCGTTGATTGGGCTAGTCTCAGACCATTGATGTGCATGGTGGATCGTCTGTCAAGACCCGAGGACATGTTGGACGAGTCGGCGCGACTGATGACGGTGCTGCGCCCGGTCCGGGCCGGCAACGCCTTCGAGGAGACCGTGGAACGGCTGCTCCAGGCCATCAAGCTGGGCGTGGTGCCGCCGGGCGGCAAGCTGCCCCCGGAGCGCGAGCTCGCCGTGCGGCTCGGCATCAGCCGGGTCACCCTGCGTGAGGCGATCCGCGCCCTGTCCGACGCCGGCTACCTCGACGTGCGCAGGGGCCGCTACGGCGGCGCGTTCGTCACCTACGAGCCGCCCGCCCCCGACGCCCGCGAGCTGCGCCAGGCCGTCGCCGAGATGGGCCACGACGACCTCGCCGACGCCCTGACCTTCCGCCTGGCCGTCGAGTGCGGCGCCGCCCAGGTGCTGGCCGGCATGGAGCTCGCCGGCGAGCGGCGCGCCCTGCTCCTGCGCCGGCTCGCCGAGCTCAACGAGGCGTCACTGGAGGACTACCGCCGCCTCGACACGGCCTTCCACCTGTCCATCGCCGAGCTGACCGGCTCTGCGCTGCTCGCCACGGCCTGCGCCGACGCCCGCTCCCGCGTCAGCGACCTGCTCAACGCCATCCCGATGCTCCAGGTCAACCTGGACCACGCCGCCGTCCAGCACCGGGCCATCGTGGACGCCATCCTCGCGGGCGACCCCGACGCGGCCCGCCGCGCCATGACCGAGCACCTGGAGGGCACGGCCGCGTTGCTGCGGGCGTTCCTGGCATGACGGAAGACGCGTCACGGTAGGGGCGATCGCCTCGTACCATCGTTTTAAGGTTATGGGGGATTGGTTTCAGCACACCATCGTCGCCACGGGACGGCTCTCGCTGTTCTGTTTCTTCGTCATGCTCATCGTGGCGTTCATCGCGACCCGCATCAACGTCCGGCTGATCAGGGCCAAGGTCGGCTGGTTCCGTGACGTCAACGTGGGCGAGATGCACATCCACCACGTCGTCTTCGGCGTCGTGCTGATGCTCGTCGGCGGCGTCACGCAGATCGTCCTCGCGCCCACCTCGCAGGTCGGGCACGCGGTGGCGGCGGGCGTCTTCGGGGTCGGCTCGGCGCTGGTCCTGGACGAGTTCGCGCTGATCCTGCACCTGCACGACGTGTACTGGGAGGAGGAGGGGCGGACCTCGGTGGACGCGGTCTTCATCGCGGTCGCCGTCACCGGCCTGCTGCTCATCGGGCTCCGGCCGCTCACCTGGGACTACGGGACGCCTCTCGTCAACCCGGCCGTGCTCATCGTGGGCAACCTGGTGCTGGCCGTGATCACCCTGCTCAAGGGGAAGATCTGGACCGGCATGGCCGGGCTGTTCGTGCCGCCCATGCTGCTGGTGGGCGCGATCCGGCTGGCCCGGCCGGGGTCGCCGTGGGCGCGCTGGGTCTTCGCCCGGCGCTCGCCGCGCAAGATGGCGCGGGCCCTGCGCAGGGAGGAGAAGTGGCGGCGGCCGGCGATCCGGGCCAAGATCGCCTTCCAGGAGTTCCTGTCCGGGCGGCACGACCTGCCGTCCACGCGACGCGCACGCCGGCGCACGTGAACGCGGACGAGATCGGGCTCGCGGTGCGGGCGCTGCACGAGCGCGGCCACGCGGGCGACCTCGTCGAGGTCGCCGCCGCACGCCCCCTCTGCTCCTTCCGCGAGCTCGAAAGCCTCGGCAGGCGGCACCTCGAATCCTTCTCCGTGCACGAGCTGGCCGACCGGCTGGAGTTCGCCGAGCTCATCGCCGACGAGGAGTTCGAGGCGTACGGGCTGGACGAGGAGGGCGTGCGGGCGGTCCGGCGCTTCGCCAGGGAGTGGCTGGAGGACATCAAGCTGCGCCGGGCCGACGACGGCGACGTGGACTACGACGCCGAGGACGTCCCCGGCGTCGACTGATCCACCGGGGTGAGCAGGGGCCGCTTGGCGGTGCGGCCGTCGCCCGAGGAACGGCCGCGCAGGCGGCGGCCGAGCCACGGCCCCGCGAACGCGCCCAGCCAGCGGGCCTGCTCCGCCGCCGTCCGCCAGGCCGGCGCCGCCGGCAGGAGCGGGAACGGGTCCATCCACGTGCCGTCGCTGCCCGGCAGCTCCAGGGCGTGGGCCACGGAGGCGGCGATGCGGGCGTGCCCCTCCGGGCTGGCGTGCAGCCGGTCGGGGCTCCACATCCGGGCGTCCTCGACGAACCGCATCCCGAAGGTGTCCACCAGCGTCACCCCGTGCCGGGCGGCGGCGTCCCTGATCCGCGCGTTCAGCGCGAGGACGCGCGGCAGCAGCGGACGGGCCAGCGGCATGATCGCGCCGATGTCGGGGAAGGTCACGCTGACCACCCGGGCCCCGGCGGCGGTCAGGGCCGCGAACATCTCCTCCAGCGCCTGCGCCACCCGCGCGGGGTCGAAGCCCGGCCGGATGATGTCGTTCATGCCGGCCATGACCGTGGCCAGGTCGGGCCGCAGCGCGAGGGCGGCCGGCAACTGCTCGTCGCGGATCTGGCCGGCCAGCCTGCCCCGGACGGCGAGGTTGGCGTAGCGCAGCTCCGGGTTCGCGCCGGCCAGGACCTCGGCCAGGCGGTCGGCCCAGCCGCGGTGGCCGCGCAGGTCGTCGCCGTCGCCGAGCCCCTCGGTCTGGCTGTCGCCGAGGGCGACGTAACGGGCGTACATCAGGGCTGCTCCTTCCTGACGCGGGCGGCGCGCTCCTCCAGCGCGCGGGCGGTGTCGAGACACCAGTCGCGGATCTCCCGCTCCAGCCTGCAGCCCGCCAGGCACGACAGGTAGGGCCCGACGCGCTCACCCTCGCGCAGGAACGTCTCCTCGTCCAGGTCGCCGCGGAAATGCAGCAGCGTGCGCTCGAACAGGGCCAGCTTGGCGGCGGCCGCCGCGGCCCGCTCGCGGAGCTGGGCGATGACGGGGGCGGGGTCGAGGGCGTCCACGGCGTGCACCCGCACCACCAGGTCGTCGCGGAGCAGCAGCGGCTTGGGCGGGGCGGCGGCGAAGGCGGCCAGCTCGTCGAGGCCTGCGCCGGTGACGCTGAACACCCGCTTGTTGGGGCGGCCCCGCTGGACGACCTCGCGGCCCGCCACCAGGCCGTCGGCCTCCAGCTTGGCCAGCTCGGCGTAGAGCTGCTGGGGGGAGGCGTACCAGAAGTCGGCGACGCCGACGTCGAAGATCTTGGTGAGCTGGTAGCCGCTGTGCTCGCCGCTGAGGAGGGCGGCGAGGACGGCATGGCGGAGGGCCATCGTCACTCATGCCCATGAGTAGTCATGGGCATGACTATAGGCAGGGCGGGCGCGTGACGCTAGGGCAGGGCGGGGACGGCGGGCGGGTCGTTGGTCCAGCCGACCTTCACCAGGGTCTCGGTGTGCTCCTTGCCCGGGACCTGCTTGCCGTCGTTCAGTGCCTTCTGCTCCCGCGACAGCAGCAGCATCGTGCCGGTGTCCACGATCAGCCTGGTCCTGGCCGAGGACTTGGTCTTCTTGTCCGCCCTGTCGATCAGGACCACGGCGCCGGATCTGCCCAGCGTGTCCTTCGCGAGGCCGTCCGCGCGGACGCCCGGCATCGTCAGCAGCGCCTGGTAGGCGGCGGCGCGGACCTCCTTCGTGACGGGAAGGGAGTGCAGGAGGTACGGCAGGGTCCCCGCGACCCAGCCGTCGAGGGCGTAGTCCGGCACGCGGCTGGCCTGGCCCGCCCTTCTGAGCCAGTCCTTCAGAACTGCCGGGTCCGCGGGCAGGCGCTGGACCTCGTCGTACGTCAGGTGCTGCCCCCCGAGGAAGAAGTAGTTCTGATCCCGTACGGGGCCCGTGCTGCCCTTGGCGGGCGCGGCGGACAGCTTCACGGTCTTGCCGTCGATCGACTCGCTCCACTTGGACGGGGAGCCGTCACGCTGCCACGCCTTACGGTCCGCCGCGCTCTTCGGCAGCGCCCCGAGCTCCCGGTACCCGTACCACGTTCTGCCGTCGGGCGCCTGCCAGGTCTCCGAGACCCGCCGCTGGACCAGCGCGTAGGAATCCGACTTGGAGCCGAACCGCCAAGGGTGCGTGAGCGTCATCAGCGACCTGGAGTGCCAGTAGGCGCCCTCGGGCGGAGCCGCCGCGGCCGCCCCCGGCGCGCCCAGGAGGGCGGTGGCGCCCATGGCCAGGCCGACGCCCAGGGAGACCAGCGGCCGGATCGGCGCGGTCGCGAGCTTCATAGGGATCCTCCGTGAATTCGACGTGATGATCTCCAATACGCCTGGGACCGCCAGAACGTTGCCCGCGAGACTTTCTTCGCCGGCGGGCAACGCCGGGGACGGCCGGGGCGTATTAGGAGGCGTGAAATCGGACAGACAGCCATGAGCGGCGCGGAGCGCGACTTCAGCGCCTTCGTGGCCGCGCGTGCCACAAGTCTGCTGCGGGTCGCCTATCTCGCCTGCGGCGACGAGACAGAGGCCGAGGACCTGCTGCAGACGGCGCTGGAGCGCACGTACCGGAGCTGGGACCGGGTGCGCTACGACAACCCCGAGCCCTACGTACGCCGCGTCATCGTCAACGCGGCCATCAGCCGCGCCCGCCGCCGGGCGATCCTCAGCATCATCCCGACGCACCGGCCGCCGGAGCGACCGGCCCGCGTCACCGACGTCGACCTGCGCCACGTGCTCATGGAGGCGCTGCGCGCCCTGCCGCCCCGGCAGCGCGCGGTGGTCGTGCTGCGGTACTGGGAGGACCTCAGCGAGACGCAGACCGCCGAGGTGCTCGGGTGCTCGGTCGGCACCGTCAAGAGCCAGGCGTCGAAGGCCATGGCCAAGCTCCGCTCGGTGCTCGGCCGCGAAGCAGCGGAAGGAGTGATCAGGAATGCCCGCGCTTGAGGAGGAGCTCCGCCAGATCATGGCGGACGAGACCGCGAGACTGCACGCCGCGCCCGACCTGGCGGAGCGGGTCATGCGCGCCGCCGGCGGCAGGCGGACGAGGATCAGGGGCGTGGCGCTGGCCGCGACGGCCGCCGTCATCGCCGCCGCGCCCATCGGGTACGTGACCTTGGGTTCGACGGCCACGAGCGGCGAGCCCCCGGCGGTGGTGGAGCCCACGACCGCCACGACGCTGGAGCCGCCCGCCATCGACGACACCCCGCCGATCCCCTCCGACCCGCCGGAGCTCGGCGACCTGGGGGACGGGAAGGCGTTCAGGCACGTCAAGGTGGGATATCTGCCCGACGGGCTGAGATGGTCGCACTGGTCGGTGGACTTCGGCGACAGCTATTCGACTTCGTACAACTTCGACGGCGACAAGAACGGCTTCTACTGCGTCCAGATCTACATGTACGAGGACGCCGCCGTCCAGGAGCTCGACGAGCGGATCCAGCGGCTCCGCGACGAGGGCGAAGGCGAGGAGGTGACCATCGGCGACCGCACCGGCTACCTCGTCGTCCAGGAGGTGGGCGAGGACGGCATGAAGGGCACCCCCACGCTCTTCCTCAGGATGGGCGACCGGCAGCGCGCCGAGATCATGTTCAGTCCCTCGTACGTCAAGGAGTTCTCCGGCGCCGAGGCCGTCAACGCCGAGCTGAGGAGGATCGCGGAAGGGCTCACCTCGACCCTGTGACCCGCTCAGAGCGCGACGGCCGAGCGGAGCGCGAGACCCGCGCCGAGCAGCACGACCATCGCGGCCGTGCCCAGCGGGGCCAGGCCGGACACGCGGGCGGCCAGGCGTCCCGAGGCGGCCCGGCGTTCCAGGCGGTCCACCAGCTTGACCAGCAGGAGGCCGGTGACGGTGAGGGTGGCGGCCATGCCGACGCCGTACGCCGTCACCAGCGCGACGCCGAACCAGGTGCGGCCGAGGGCGATCGCGCCGAGCAGCACGATCAGCGCCGACGGGCTCGGCACCAGGCCACCCGCCACCCCGAGCCCCACGAGCCCGGCCCGCCGCCCGTGACCGTGCCCATGTCCGTGCCCGGTGCGGGGGCGGCGGGCGTTCAGGAGGAGGCGGACACCGATGACGGCGATCAGCGCGCCGCCGGCCACCCCCAGCCAGGACAGCACCGTCTCCCCGGCGAGGGTGGTGAAGGCCGTCAGCGCCAGCCCCACCACCAGCACCCCGGCCGTGTGCGTGGCCGTCACGGTGGCCCCCACCACGACCGCGTCGCGCGGCCGGCCACGGTGTCCCGCCAGGTACGCCGCCATCACCGTCTTCCCGTGCCCGGGGATCAGCGCGTGCCCGGCCCCCAGCACCACGGCCAGCCCGACGGCGAGCAGCCCGAGCGGGAGCGTCAGCGCGTCCGAGCCGATCAGGCCGGTGAACGTCCGGTCCAGGGCGGCGAACGCCTCCCCGACGGGCCCGCCGGTCGCGAGGCCGCCGGGCGCGGTGCCGCTCCCGCCCGTGGCGGGCCCGCCCGCCGAGGCCGTGAACGTGGCCGTCCGCTGGTCGAGCGGGTCGGACAGCAGGTCCTCCGGGTAGGCGCGCAGCTCGTCGCTGACGCTCGCGGCCGGCACCGTGGAGCCGCTCAGTCGTACGCCGTCGCCCGCCGCGCTGATCTCCCGCCAGCCGATCCTGTCCTGCTCGAAGGCGTCGGTGAACTCCACCGGGCCCGAGGCCCGGACGGCGGCCGTGAGGCGGCAGGTCAGGCGGCTGGTCCGCAGCCCGCCCAGGCCGGGCGCGTACGCGAACCCGGCCTCCGACACCCGCCACGGCACCGCCGTCCCCGCCACGACCAGGCGTTGCGCGGCGGCCAGCGCGGCGCAACGGCGGCCCGCGTAGCCGGCGTCCACGGCGGGACCGGCCTGCAGGGTCGGCAGCTCGGCCAGGTCGACGACGGCGAGGTTGCCGATCCCGCCGGGCGTGACCACCAGCCCGTTGTAGTGGTTGACGGTGAAGTTGCCCAGCGGGTGCGCCGCGGCCGGCCCCGCGAACAGCGCCGGCAGCAGCAGGCCCGCCAGCGCGGACAGCAGGACGAAGCGGATCACCCTGGAGCGGATCGCCTTCATGAGAGCCTCGCGAGGGACGGCAGGGACGGGTCGAAGCCGGGGTCCACGCGCGCGGGCCGGCCGAGGGCGCGCTCGATGCGGGCCCGGTGGTAGCGGAGGAGCGGGTTGTTCCAGCCGGTCGCGGTGGCCCGCTCCGCGTACTTCAGCGCCTCCTCCGGCTCACCGGCCCGGAATAGCGCCCAGGCGAGGGCGTCGGCGGCGACGAGGTTGGGGTGGCGGGCGTACTCGGCCCGCGCGTACCGGACGGCCCGCTCCGGGTCGCGGTGGTCGGCCTCGAACTCGGCCGCCGTCAGGTCGTCGCCCACCCCGGCCGCCGCGAGCAGCCGCCGCTGGGCGTCGAGCAGCGTCCAGTCCGGCCGCAGCCCGGCCTTGAGCTGGACCTCGCCCTGCTCGACCAGGTACTGGGGGAGCGGCAGGCGGGTGACGACCCGCTGGTAGAGGTCGAGCGCCTGGCGGAGGTCGCCGCCGAGCGCGCTCGCCCTGGCCTGGCCGGCCAGCGCCGGGGTGAAGGAGGGGTCGGCCTGGAGGGCGCGGGCGTACCAGCTCCTGGCGGTGGCGAGGTCGCCCGCGTGGAGGGCCAGCTCGCCCAGGTAGTGGCGGACGTAGGCGAGGTCGGCGGGCAGCCAGGCGTCCTCGTGCGCGTACTCCAGGTAGCGGCGGGCGCCCTCCTGGTCGCCGCGCAGCTCGGCCGCGTACGACGCGCGGGCGAACGCCGCCACCCCCGGCTGCAGCTCCAACATCCGGCCCACGGCCCGCGCGGCCCCCTTCAGGTCGCCGAGCTGGGTGCGGGCGTCGGCCAGCGCGCCATGGGCCGCCGCGCTGTACGGGTTCGCCGCGACCGCCTTCCCCGCCAGCCGCGCCGCCTCGGCGAACTCGTGCCGGCCCGCGGCGAGGGCGGCGCGCGCGGTGAGCACGGCGTCGTCGTCAGGGGCCAGCCCGGTCGCGGTGCGGGCGGCGCCCTCCGCCTTGACGTAGTAGGAGGGATCGCCGGTGACGCGGGCCTGGTCGACGTACTGGGAGGCGAGCTCGGCCCAGCCCCGGTGGTCGCGGGGGAGGCGCTTGAGCCGTTCCTGGAGGGTTTCGAGCGGCTGCGCGGCCGCCGTGGCGGGTGGCGCGGCGGACGGGGCCGCGGAGAAGGAGGCGATCGTGAAGATCATCGTCCCGAGGAGGACGAAACCGGCGAAGAACGTGCGCATGACGGCAGCTCCGGGGTCGGACGGTGCGGGCCGGCCGGCCGTGACGGGGAGCGCGGCCGGCCGGCCCGCGAGGGCGGCGGACGACGGGAGAGGAGCCCGCCGCCCCGGACGACCGGCCGGCTCGGGGAGGGTGCCGGCCGGTCGGGGACTCATCGCTGGTTGACGGCCCCGTTGGAGGGCAACGGGATGTACGGGAACGTCTGCAGCGACGGCTTGTCGTTCCTGTCCACCTTGTCCGTCAGGCCGGGCACGAGCTTGCCGCTCAGCGCGGCGCCCGCCACGGCCTGCAGCTCGATGTCGACGACGTCGTCGATGAGCCGGCGGCCGTTCGGGAAGCCCTGGAGGTCGCCGCCGAGCACGCCGAGCCGGTTCGGGTCCTTGCTGGGCGGGATCGACATGTTGAGTCGCAGCATCTCGGACGGCCGCAGCCGGCCGGCGTCCTTGTTCAGCACCTGCGAGTTCAGGTCGGCCTTGATGGGGCCGGTCCGCTTGGCGACGCCGGTCAGGAAGATCTGGAACAGGTCGTCGCGCGGGGTGGCGGGGGCCTTGATGCCGTAGACGGCCTGGAGCAGCCGGGCCACCTCCGGGTCGTTGACCCGCTTGACCAGCGGAGCCACGTCGGCGTCGCCGGACGGGTCGAGGGCGTTGTAGGCGTCCTTGAGCCCGGCGGGCGCGACGACCTCGTTCACCAGCGGGTTGCACAGGCGCGAGACCTGCACGTACTTGTGGCCGTTGAACTTGTCGGTGGTCGAGCAGACGCCGATGACCGGGTTGCGCTCGGGGTCGCCCCTGAGCGCCAGGTCCTTCTGGGGCACCTGGATGCCGATCGTGTTGACGTTGTAGCCGCGGGTGGTGTCCTGGCCGACCTCCGACAGGTCGCCGCCGTAGAGGAAGTCGAACACGCGCAGGTCGAGGAAGAACGCCTCGTCCGACTGGCCGGCGAACGTCCGGCCGCCGCCCGGCACGCCGGCGATGGACTGGGCGCGCAGGGCGCCGTAGTCGGGCATCGAGGCGGGGCCGAGGTTGCTGGGCGCGGCGATGCCGTTCGAGACCAGGGTCCTGGTGCCGTGGGGCGTGACGCGCTTCAGCGTGTAACGCTGGCGGTAGAGCAGGTCCGGGTCGTTCAGCGAGGTGACGGGGCCCTTGTTGGCGAGGAAGGTGTCGTTGCCGCGTCTGTCCTCGTCGCGGAACGTCCACTGGTAGGTGATGTCGGTCCTGGCGTCGCCGTCGTTGTCGATCTTGATGTTGTAGCGGGCGGCGGTGTCCCAGGGGTAGAAGTTCGGGCCGCCGTGGGGCTCCTGGAACGGGATCCAGTTGGCCAGCAGCGTCACGGTGCCCGGCTTGTCGGGGCTGACGAACGCGTACACGTCGGTGTTGTCGACCTGGGGCATCCCCAGGATCTTCGGGGCCTCCCGGTGCGAGGAGGCGGTGCCGGGGTCGGTGCGGAGCGCGGCCATCGACGACGCGGCGACCGCTGCGGCGAGGCCGAGTCCGACCAGAGCGCGCCGGGTGATCCGGAGCTCCATGGTGGTCCTTTCGCAGGTGCTGTTCCGGCGCTGGTTCGGTGCTGTTCCGGTGCTGCGAGGTCCGGCCGGGTTCCTCGACGGCCTATTCGTCCGCCGGGTGCGCGCGGATGTCACGAGTTCCTTCTCCTCCTCAAGGAGGAGAAGTCAACCGAAGTTGACATACTTAGGTCGTCAATTTAGGTTGACCCTGTCCGGGCGGTGCGGATCGCGCCGCTTCGTTCGTTGCGCACAGTGGAAAGTTCATGGAGGGGGATGCCGTGCTCAAGGAGTTATTGGCCTACGTCCGCCCGTACCGGAGGATCCTGTTCCTCGGCGGGTTCCTGGGGCTGATCGGCTCGGTCGCGGGGCTCGCGATGCCGCTGCTGGCCAAATACGTCGTGGACGCCTTCGGCTCGAACGGGTCGATGGCCGGGCCGCTGCTGGGTTTGACCGCCGCGGTGCTGGTCGGCGCGGTCGTCTCGGCCGGCGGCAGCTACCTGATGGAGCGCACCGGCGAGGGCATCGTGCTCGGCGCCCGCCGCAAGCTCGTGGACCGGATGCTCCGGCTCAAGGTCGCCGACGTCGACCGGCTCAAGCCCGGCGACCTGCTCTCGCGGGTGACCGGTGACACCACGCTGCTGCGCGCGGTGCTCACCAACGGCATCGTCGAGTCCATCAGCGCGGTGTTCATGCTGGTCGGGGCCATCGTCATGATGGCGACCATGGACGGCGTGCTGCTGCTCGTCACGCTCGGCGTCATCGTGGTCGTCGGCGGGCTCGTGGCGCTGATCATGCCGCGCATCCAGCGGGCCCAGGCGCAGGCCCAGGAGGCCGTGGGCGAGATGGGGTCCGTGCTGGACCGGGCGCTGCAGGCGTACCGGACGGTCAAGGCGAGCGGCGCGGAGGACCGGGAGATCGCCGAGGTCGGCGAGGCCGCCACCCGGGCCCGCGACCGGGGGCTGCAGGTCGCCGTCTGGACCTCGCTCGCCGGGGTCGCGACCTTCATGGCGGTGCAGATCGCCTTCCTCGCCGTGCTGGGGGTCGGCGGGGCCCGGGTCTCCTCGGGGGCGCTGGAGGTCTCGTCGCTGATCGCGTTCCTGCTCTACCTGTTCTACCTGGTCTCGCCGATCGGGCAGCTCGTCCAGGGCGGCGTGCAACTTCAGCAGGGTCTGGCCGCGATGCAGCGGATCAAGGAGATCGAGGGGCTGCCGGCCGAGCCCGCCGAGCCCGCCGAGCGGACCGGCGACGGCCGCGAGCCGGTCGGCGTCACCTTCCAGGACGTGGTGTTCCGCTACGGCGAGGACCGCCCGCTCGTCCACGACGGGGTCACCTTCGAGGTGCCGCCCGGCGGGCTGACCGCGCTGGTCGGGCCGTCGGGGGCGGGCAAGTCCACCGTGTTCGGCCTCATCGAGCGCTTCTACGAGCACCAGGGCGGCACGATCACCGTGGGCGGCAGGGACATCCGCGACTGGCCGCTCGGCGAGCTGCGGGCCGCGCTCGGCTACGTCGAGCAGGACGCCCCCGTGCTCGCCGGCACCCTCCGCGAGAACCTGCTCTTCGCCGCCCACGACGTCACCGAGGACGAGCTGGCCCGCGCCATTGCCCGCACCCGCCTCGACGACCTGGTGTCCCGCCTTCCCGACGGCCTGGAGACGCCGGTCGGGCACCGCGGCGTGCTGCTGTCCGGCGGCGAGCGCCAGCGCGTCGCCATCGCCCGCGCGCTGCTGCGCAGGCCCCGGCTGCTGCTGCTCGACGAGGCCACCTCGCAGCTCGACGCGGTCAACGAGCTGCGGCTGCGCGAGGTCATCGCCGAGGTCGCGCGGGAGACGACCGTGCTGGTCATCGCCCACCGGCTCTCCACGGTCACGGGCGCCGACCGGATCGTGGTGATGGAGGCGGGCGGCGTACGGGCCGTCGGCACGCACGCCGACCTGGTCGGCGAGGACGACCTCTACCGGGAGCTGGCGGCCACCCAGTTCCTCGTGGGGTGACGCGCGCCGCTGCGTTGTAGTCTGCGGGTGACAAAGATGAATGTGTTCATTCAGGAGGGTCACGATGGGCCGCAGCGTGCGCGCGCCGCGAGGCACGACGATCACCGCCAAGGGCTGGCCGCAGGAGGCGGCGCTCCGGATGCTCCAGAACAACCTCGATCCCGAGGTCGCCGAGCATCCGGAGCAGCTCGTCGTCTACGGCGGGTCCGGACGGGCGGCGCGTGACTGGGCGTCGTACGACGCGCTCGTCAGGACGCTCACCACGCTGGAGGGCGACGAGACCCTGCTCGTGCAGTCGGGGCGGCCCGTCGGCGTCTTCCGCACCCACGAGTGGGCGCCCCGGGTGCTCATCGCCAACTCCAACCTGGTGCCCGACTGGGCGAACTGGGAGGAGTTCCGCCGCCTGGAGGCGGCCGGGCTCACCATGTACGGGCAGATGACCGCCGGGTCGTGGATCTACATCGGCACGCAGGGCATCCTCCAGGGCACGTACGAGACGTTCGCCGCGGTCGCCGCCAAGCGCTTCGGCGGCTCGCTGGCCGGCACCGTCACGCTCACCGCCGGTCTCGGCGGCATGGGCGGCGCGCAGCCGCTCGCGGTCACCATGAACGGCGGCGTCGCCATCTGCGTCGACTGCGACCCGCGCTCGGTCGCCCGCCGCATCGAGCACCGCTACCTCGACGTCGAGGCCGCCACCCTGGACGAGGCGCTGCGCCTGGCCGAGGAGGCGCGGGCCGCCCGCCGGCCGCTGTCCATCGGGCTGGTCGGCAACGCCGCCGACGTCCTGCCCGAGGTGCTGGCCCGCGGCGCCGAGATCGACATCGTCACCGACCAGACCTCGGCGCACGACCCGCTGATGTACCTTCCGGCCGGCGTCGCCTTCGAGGACATGGCCGCCGAACGCGACAAGGACCCCGCCGGCTTCACCGAGCGGGCGCGGGAGTCGATGGCCCGCCACGTGGCCGCCATGGTCGGCTTCAAGGACGCGGGGGCCGAGGTCTTCGACTACGGCAACTCCATCAGGGGCGAGGCGCGGCTGGCCGGCTACGAGCGGGCCTTCGACTTCCCCGGGTTCGTGCCCGCCTACATCAGGCCGCTGTTCTGCGAGGGCAAGGGCCCGTTCCGGTGGGCGGCGCTGAGCGGCGACCCGGCCGACATCGCCGCGACGGACCGGGCGATCCTGGAGCTGTTCCCCGACAACGAGCCGCTCGCCCGGTGGATCCGTACGGCGGGGGAGAAGGTGCGCTTCCAGGGGCTGCCGGCGCGCATCTGCTGGCTCGGCTACGGCGAGCGCAACCTCGCGGGCGAGCGCTTCAACGACATGGTGGCGTCGGGCGAGCTGCGGGCGCCGATCGTCATCGGCCGCGACCACCTGGACAGCGGATCGGTGGCCTCCCCCTACCGCGAGACCGAGGCGATGGCCGACGGCTCCGACGCGATCGCCGACTGGCCGCTGCTCAACGCCCTGCTCAACACCGCCTCCGGGGCCGCCTGGGTGTCCATCCACCACGGGGGCGGCGTCGGCATCGGGCGCTCCATCCACTCCGGCCAGGTGACGGTGGCCGACGGCACGGCCCTGGGGCGGGAGAAACTGACCCGCGTCCTCACCAACGACCCGGGCACGGGGGTGATGCGGCACGTGGACGCCGGCTACGAGCGCGCCACCGAGGTCGCCGACACCCGCGGCGTCCGCATCCCCATGCGCGAGTCCTGACCCGGCCCCTCCCGTGGAATGAGCCCTGCGGGATGAGAACGAAGGGCGGGAGACGTTGGAGGAGGCGTGGCGGACGGATATCTCGGCGGACTCGACGTGCTGCTCAACGGCCGCAGGCTGTCCCCGGTGCAGCGCAGGATCGCCCACTACCTCAGCGAGAACCTCGACGAGGCCATCTTCCTGTCCAGCGTCGAGCTGGCCGAACGGGCCGGCGTCAGCCAGCCGTCGGTCACCAGGTTCGCCATGGTCCTCGGCTTCGGCGGCTACCCGGAGCTGCGCCAGGCGCTGCGCCCGCTCGTGCTGGGCAGCACCGGCACGGGAGAGCCGCAGGAGAGCCTGCTCCGGGGCGCGATCGACATCGAGATCCGCAACCTCGCCGTCGTGCGCGAGCGCCTGAGCGCGTTCCCGCTGAAGGAGCTGGGCGAGCAGCTGGCCGCCACCGAGCCGCTGCCGGTGGTCGGGCTGCGCGTCTCCTGCGGCCTGGCCACCACCTTCGCCGACTACGCCCGCCGCATCCACCCCGACGTACGCCTGCTCACGCACGGCGGCTCCGAGCTGGCCGACGGCCTGCACGCCTGCCGCCGCGCGGGCGCGGAATGGCTGGTGGCCGTGGTGCTGCCGCGCTACCCGCGCGAGGCCGTGCAGGCCCTCGAGTACGCCGAGAAGCTCGGCTACCGGGTGGCCGCGATCACCGACAAGCCCGGCTTCCCGGCGGAGGTGGTGCTGGACGCGCCCGTCGGCGACCGGCTCGTGTTCGACTCGCACGCGGCCCCGCTGCTGCTGGCGATGGCCCTGGTGGAGGCCATGGCCGACGCGGCGCCGCTGCGCACCAGGGCCCGCCTGGAGGAGTACGAACGCATGACCGACGAGACCGGCACGTTCCTCCCCGGCGACCCGCCACCGCCCCTTGCGGGCAGCGACGGCCACCTCACCGGATGACCCGCCGCCGGCCGCGCGGGGGGCGCGGCCGGCGGGCGGGCGGGTCAATATGCTGATCTCCATGACTGAACGACCGACGGCGCTGGTCACCGGCGCTTCCCGAGGTGTCGGCGCGGCCGTCGCCAGGGCTCTCGGGCCCACTCACCACGTCATCCTGGGCGGCCGGGACGAGAGCGCGCTGGCCGCCGTGGCGGCGGAGCTGCCCGACGCGCGGCCGTGGCCGGTGGAGCTGACCGGGGTCACCGAGGCCGACGTGGCCGGCGTCGAGCGGCTGGACCTGCTCGTGCACAGCGCCGCGATCACCCGCATGGGGCTGATCGCCGAGCAGCCGGCCGCCGTGTGGCGGGAAATGTTCGAGGTCAACGTCGTCGCCGTCGCCGAGCTGACCCGGCTGCTGCTGCCCGCGCTGCGGCGCGCCAAGGGGCAGGTGGTGTGCGTCAACTCCGGCGCGGGCCAGCGCGCGAACCCGCACTGGGCGGCGTACGCGGCCAGCAAGTTCGCGCTGAAGGCGTTCGCCGACGCGCTGCGGCAGGAGGAGCGCGACGTGCGGGTCACGACCGTCTACCCGGGCCGGATCGCCACCGACATGCAGCACCAGGTCCGCGCGTACGAGGGCGGCCCGTTCGAGGCCGACAAATACCTGACCGCCGAGAGCGTGGCGCGCGCCGTGATGGCCGCGGTCAACGCCGGGCCGGACGCCCATCTCACCGAGCTGACGCTGCGTCCCGCGGCCGGCCCGGTCAACTGAATGGATCCATTCACTACAGTGGGGCCATGCTCGAACCACTCACGCACATAGGACGAGACGCGGCGACCGGCGGCTACGTCAGGGACGCCTGGTCGCCGGCGGACATGGAGCTCCGGGAGTGGTTCGCGGGTGAGGCCGCCCGGCGCGGCCTCGACCTGCGGGAGGACCGCAACGGCAACCTGTGGGCCTGGTGGGGCGACCCGTCGCGGAGCCCCGGCGTCGTGACCGGCAGCCATCTCGACTCGGTGCGCCAGGGCGGCGCGTACGACGGCCCGCTCGGGATCGTCTCCGCCTTCGCCGCCCTCGACCTGCTGAGGGAGCGCGGCCTGTTCAAAGAGCGCGGGACCCCAGGCAGGCCGCTCGGCGTGGTGTGCTTCACCGACGAGGAGGGCGCCAGGTTCGGCGTGCCGTGCATGGGGTCGCGGCTGCTCACCGGGGCGATCGAACCGGAACGGGCGCTCGCCCTCACCGACGACGACGGCGACACCCTCGCCGACGTCCTGAAGAGGGCGGGGCGCAGGCCGGAGTCGGTCGGCCGCGACGACGAGACGCTGGCCGGCGTCGGCGCGTACGTGGAGCTCCACGTCGAGCAGGGCCGCGGCCTGGTCGCCCACGGACGCCCGGTGGGCGTGGCCGCCGCCATCTGGCCGCACGGCCGCTGGCGCTTCGACTTCCGGGGCCGGGCCGACCACGCGGGCACCACGAGGCTCGCCGACCGCGACGACCCGATGCTGCCGTTCGCCCGCATGGTGCTGGCCGCCCGCGCGGCCGCCGAGCGGCGGGAGGTGGTGGCGACGGTCGGCAAGGTACGCGTCCGTCCCGGCAACGCCAACGCCGTCCCCGGCCACGTGGCCGCCTGGCTGGACGCCCGCGGCCCGGCCGAGGACGACGTCCGCGCCCTGGTGGCCGAGCTGGCCGAGCTGGCCGGGGGCCACGAGGTGAGCGAGGAGTCCTGGACGCCGGTCGTCGGCTTCGACCCGGCGCTCAGGGACCGCCTGGCCCGGGTGGTGGGCGGCGGCGGCACGCCCGCGCCCGTCCTGCCCACGGGGGCCGGGCACGACGCGGGCATCCTGGCGGCGGCGGGGGTGCCGGCCGGGATGTTGTTCGTCCGCAATCCCACCGGCGTGTCCCACAGCCCTGAGGAGCATGCCGAGCAGGCAGACTGCGAGGCGGGAGTGGTCGCGCTGGCGGACGTGCTGGAGGATCTGTGTCGCTGACGTACTGGTGCGAGCAGGCATGGCTGCCCGACGGCGTCGCCGAGGGCGTGCTCGTCGTCGTCGAGGGCGACCGCATCACCAGGATCGGCCAGGGGCCGCCGCCGCCCGGGGCCGAGCGGCTGGCCGGGCTCACCGTCCCCGGCCTGGCCAACGCCCACTCCCACGCCTTCCACCGGGCGCTGCGCGGCGTCGCGCAGGAGGGCAAGGGCGACTTCTGGACCTGGCGCGAGCGGATGTACGAGGTGGCCGCCCGCCTCGACCCCGACTCCTACCTGCGCCTCGCCACCGCCGTCTACGCCGAGATGGCGCTGGCGGGGGTGACCTGCGTGGGCGAGTTCCACTACCTGCACCACGGGCCGGACGGCACGCCGTACGACGACCCCAACGCGATGGGCCACGCCCTCGTCCAGGCCGCCCGCGCGGCCGGGCTGCGCGTGACGCTGCTCGACACCTGCTACCTGACCGGCGGCATCGGCGCCCCCCTGTCCGGCCCGCAGGTCCGCTTCGGCGACGGCGACGCCGAGCGCTGGGCGGCCCGCGCGGACGCCCTCGCCGCCGCCTACGAGGGGCAGCCCGACGTGGAGATCGGCGCGGCCGTGCACTCGGTCCGCGCGGTGCCGCCCGAGCAGATGCCGCACGTCGCCGAGTTCTCCCGCCACCACGCCGCGCCGCTGCACGCGCACGTCTCCGAGCAGCGGGCCGAGAACGCGGCCTGCGTCGAGATGTACGCCGCGACCCCGGTCGGCGTGCTGCACGAGCACGGCGTCCTCGGGCCGCGCTCGACCGCCGTGCACGCGACCCACCTCACCGACGTGGACGTGGAGCTGCTCGCCCAGTCGGGCACGGCGGTGTGCATGTGCCCCACGACCGAGCGCGACCTCGCCGACGGCATCGGCCCGGCCCGCGAGCTCGCCGACCGGGGTGCGGCCATCACCCTCGGCTCCGACAGCCACGCCGTCGTCGACCTGTTCGAGGAGGCCAGGGCGGTCGAGCTGGACCAGCGCCTCGCGAGCGGCCGGCGCGGCCACTGGAGCGCTACCGACCTGCTGTCCGCCGCGACCTGCGCGGGCCACATCTCGCTCGGCTTCCCCGACGCGGGCCTGCTCGTCCCGGGCGCCTGGGCCGACCTCGTGTCCGTACGCCTCGACAGCGTGCGCACGGCGGGCGCGGCCGGGCTGGAGGCCGTGGTGTTCGCGGCCACGGCCGCCGACGTGCACTCCGTCGTCTCCGGCGGGCGGCGGGTGGTCACCGAGGGGCGGCACGTGCTCGGCGACGCCGGCGCGCTGCTGTCCGAGGCCATCAGAGCCCTGCGCTGACCACATCCGACCCATCGAGAACCCGACCCATCGAGAACCCGACCCATCGAGAATCGGAGCCCTGCCATGACCGCGACCCTGTTCGACGGGATCGGGCTGCTCTACACCGGCGACCCCGAACGCGAGGAGATCCAGGACGCGGCGCTGCTCGTCGAGGACGGCGCGGTCACCTGGCTGGGCCCGGCGGCCGAGGCCCCGGGAGGCGCCGACGAGCGCGTGGACGTGGCCGGGCGGGCCGTCATCCCCGGCTTCGTCGACTCCCACGCCCACCTGATCTTCGCGGGCGACCGCACGGCCGAGTTCCAGGCCCGCATGTCCGGCGAGCCGTACACCGGCGGCGGCATCAGGACCACCGTCGCCGCCACCCGCCGCGCCGGGGACGCCGAGCTGGCCACGCACGCCCTCGCGCTGGTCCGCGAGATGGCGAGGCAGGGCACCACCACGGTCGAGATCAAGAGCGGCTACGGCCTGACCGTCGAGGACGAGCGCCGCTCCCTGGAGCTCGCCACCGCGCTCACCGACGAGACCACCTTCCTCGGGGCGCACGTCGTGCCGGAGGGCGTGGACGCCGACGACTACACACGGCTGGTGGCCGGGGAGATGCTGACGGCGTGCGCGCCGTTCGCGCGGTGGGTGGACGTCTTCTGCGAGCGGGGGGCCTTCGACGGCGACCAGACGCGGGAGATCCTGACCGCCGGCCGGCGGGCCGGGCTCGGCGTGCGGGTGCACGCCAACCAGCTCGGCGAGGGGCCGGGGGTGCGCATCGCCTGCGAGCTGGGCGCGGCCTCGGCCGACCACTGCACGCACCTCACGGCGGCCGACGTGGACGCGCTCGCCGGGTCGGGGACGGTGGCGACGCTGCTGCCGGGGGCGGAGTTCTCGACGCGCTCGCCGTACCCTGACGCGCGCCGGCTGCTCGACGCCGGGGTGACCGTGGCGCTCGCCACCGACTGCAACCCGGGATCGTCCTACACCTCGTCGATGGCGTTCTGCGTGGCGCTCGCGGTGCGCGAGATGCGGATGACGCCGCTGGAGGCGATCCGGGCGGCCACGTACGGCGGGGCGCGCGCGCTGCGGCGCACGGACGTAGGCTGGTTGCGTCCCGGCGCCCGCGCCGACCTGGTCGTGCTCGACGCCCCGTCCTACGTCCACCTGGCCTACCGTCCCGGCGTCCCCCTGGTCCACCAGGTCTTCCAGGGTGGTCTCCTCCTTCAGGAGGACATCCAGAACCCTCCCTCGGTCGTAGCGCTTTAGGGAATCTTTGCCCGGTGCCGCTCGTTGGCCGGGTATAGGACGCAGCTGCGGAACGAGGTGCCAGGGGATGGCAAGGCCTACGGGGAGTCGCACGCAGGAGCAGCACGTCGCGGACCGCGATCTGCTGGGGACGTACCTGGCCGAGATCGGCCGCGTCCCGCTGCTCACCGCGGAGGAAGAGGTGGAGCTCGCCAAGCGGATCGAGGCGGGACTGTTCGCGGAGCACCTGCTCGACAGCGGGGGCTCGGAGCCGCGCATCGGGGACGCGGCGGACGAGGAGCTGGAGCGGCTGGCCATCTCGGGCCGGCGCGCCAAGGACGAGTTCATCCAGGCCAACCTGCGCCTGGTGGTGGCGGTGGCGCGGAAGTACTCCGGCCGGGGGATGCCGCTGATCGACCTGGTCCAGGAGGGCAATCTGGGCCTGGTGCGGGCGGTGGAGAAGTTCGACTACCGGCGGGGCTACAAGTTCTCCACCTACGCCACGTGGTGGATCAGGCAGTCGGTGGGGCGGGCCATCCACGAGCAGGCGCGGCCGGTGCGGCTGCCCACGCACGCGGGGGAGCAGATGACCCGGCTCATGCGGGTGCGGCGTGACATGCTCGCCGAGTTCGACGTCGAGCCGACCGACGACGACCTCGCCGACATCCTCGAACTGCCGATCGAGCGGGTGCGCGAGCTGCGCCGCTGGGCCTCCGACCCGGTGTCGCTGCAGCTCGGCGTGGGCGACGAGGACGAGACCGAGCTGGGCGACATGATCGCCGACGAGACCTGGGCCGACCCCGAGCAGCAGGCCATCGACATCCTGGAGCGCGAGCGGCTGGACCAGTGGCTCACCGGGCTGGAGGGGCCGACGAGCGAGATGCTGCGCTGGCGTTACGGCCTGGTCGACGGCCGCGAGCACACGCTGACCGAGGTGGGGGAGCGTTACGGCATCGGCCGTGACCGCGCCCGCCGCATCGAGCGCGACGCCCTGGCCCGCCTGCGCAAGATGGCGACCGCCGCCGCGTGACCCGCCGCCGCCTGACGGCCACCTCGGCGTGACGGCCACCTGATCCGGTGACGGTCGTGCCCGGCTTCCTGATGGAGGCCGGGCCCTAGGCTGGGTCGCGTGCACATCCAGACACTGCGCCGCTATCCCGTCAAATCGCTGCTCGGCGAGGAGCTCGCGGAGAGCGAGGTGGACGAGCGCGGCCTGGCGGGCGACCGGGCGCGGGCGGTGCTCGACGTCGCCACCGGCAAGATCGCCAGCGCCAAGAACCCCCGGCTCTGGCGGGACCTGCTCACCCTGGACGGCGCGGCCCCGCCCGGCGACGAGGAGCTGTCGCGGCTGCTCGGGCGCGAGGTGCGGCTGATCGACGTGCCGCCGGAGGGCGCCGAGCTGGAGCGGTCGGTGCCGGAGCGGGTGCTGGCCGAGGGCATCGAGGCGGAGGTCCCGTACACCGTGGGCACGCTGGGCGCGGGCGCGCCCCCCGGCACGTTCTTCGACTTCGCGCCGATCCACCTGATCACGACCGCCGCCCTGGACAGGATCGGCGCGCTCGGCCCGCGCGGACGGGTCGAGGCCGCCCGTTACCGGCCCAACCTCGTCATCGCGACCGAGGGAGAGGGCTTCCCCGAGAACGACTGGGTGGGCCGGCGGCTGCGCGTCGGCGCGGACGTGGTGCTGGAGGTCATCGTCGCCAGCCCGCGCTGCGCCGTGCCCACGCTCGCGCACGGCGCGCTGGAACGCGACCCCGACGCGCTGCGCACGGTCGCCAGGCACAACCGGGTGCCGGTGTTCGGCACGGACCCGCAGCCCTGCGCCGGCGTGTACGCCCGCGTGGCGCACCCCGGACGGATCAGGAAGGGCGACCCCGTACGCCTCGGCTGACCGCCGCGCGCCGCCGATTGCGCATTTCCCTTTTCCGACAGGTGAGACGTCCGAAACGCGGCGGAAACACCTGTGTGGCGAGTTTCACAGATGTGAAACACACCTGGTCGTGGCACGAAACCCCGGGCGAACACGCTGTGGCCACACGTCACACGTAAGGAGGGTCGCTTCGTGAAGATCGACGGCGGCACCACTGCCTGGATGATCGTCGCCACCGCCATGGTGTTGCTGATGACTCCCGGCCTCGCGTTCTTCTACGGCGGCATGACCAGGGCCAAGAGCGTCCTGAACATGATGATGATGTCGTTCGGCGCCATCATCACCGTGTCCATCACCTGGATGCTGTTCGGTCACTCGCTCGCGTTCACCGACAACCCCAGCTCGGCACTCAACAACTTCGTCGGCGGATTCGACGCACTGGGTCTGCAGAGCCTGGTGGACACCGCCACCAAGGACGACGGCACCGGCATGCCGAGTCTCATCTTCTCCGCCTTCCAGATGACGTTCGCCATCATCACGGTCGCCCTGATCAGCGGCGCGATCGCGGACCGGGCGAAGTTCGGCGCGTGGATCCTCTTCACCGTCGTGTGGGCCACGGTGGTGTACTTCCCGGTGGCGCACTGGGTCTGGGGCACCGGGTGGCTCAACACCATGGGCATCGAGGACTTCGCGGGCGGCACGGTCGTCCACATCAACGCCGGCGCGGCGGCCCTCGCCCTGGCCCTCGTGATCGGCAAGCGGCAGGGCTGGCGCAAGGAGCCGATGCGGCCGCACAACCTCACCCTGGTCCTGCTCGGCGCGGGCCTGCTGTGGTTCGGCTGGTTCGGCTTCAACGCCGGCTCCGAGCTGGCCGTGGACGGCACCGCCGCCCTGGCCTTCCTCAACACGCAGGTCGCCACCGCGGTCGCGGCCGGCGCCTGGCTCGTGGTCGAGAAGCTGCGCGACGGTCACGCCACCAGCCTCGGCGTCGCCTCCGGCGCGGTCGCCGGTCTGGTCGCCATCACCCCGGCGTGCGGTTTCGTGGACCCGTGGGCCGCGATGGTCATCGGCCTGCTGGCCGGCGCGATCTGCGCCTTCGCCGTCGGCCTGAAGTACAAGCTCGGCTACGACGACTCGCTCGACGTGGTCGGCGTCCACCTGGTGGGCGGCGTCATCGGCGCCGTCGCGCTCGGCTTCCTGGCCGCCTACCCCTTCCTCGACCAGCAGAGCGAGGGCCTGTTCTACGGCGGCGGCTTCGGCCAGCTCGGCCTGCAGGTGCTCGGCCCGATCGCGGTCGGCGGCTACTCCTTCGTCCTCACCTGGATCATCGGCAAGATCATTGACAAGACGGTGGGCTTCCGGGTGCCCGCCGAGAACGAGGTCACCGGCATCGACGTCACCACGCACGCCGAGACCGGGTACGACCTCGGCACGGTCTACGCCTCGGGCGTGGCCTCCTCCAACGGTCCCACGGCTCCCGCTCCCAAGAAGGTGGACGCATGAGGCTCATCACCGCGATCATCAAGCCCTTCAAGCTCGACGACGTCAAGGCCGCGCTGGAGCAGTTCGGCGTCAAGGGCATGACCGTCAGCGAGGCCAGCGGCTACGGCCGCCAGCGCGGCCACACCGAGGTCTACCGCGGCGCCGAGTACCAGGTCGACCTGGTGCCCAAGGTGCGCCTGGAGGTCCTCGCCGAGGAGGACGACGCCGAGGACGTGATCGACGTCATCGTCAAGGCCGCCCACACCGGCAAGATCGGCGACGGCAAGGTCTGGTCCGTGCCCGTGGACACCGTGATCCGCGTACGCACGGGAGAGAGGGGCCCGGAGGCCCTGTGATGTTCCGGAGGAGCTCCGACAACGGCGTCGGAGCGGGACACAGGGTTCGCCGGGCGGAGCCCGGCAGGCGGGGCACTGAGGTGAGGGGGCACTGAGGTGAGGGGAGAGGCCCGTTCGTACGCCGCGGCCCGCAAGGAGCGGACCGCGGACACCGACCGCTGGCTCAAGGATCTCTTCCGCACGGCGAGCGACGGCGACCACGTCTCACTGGTCGCCGTCGGCAGTCTCGGAAGGGGCGAGCCGGCTCCCGGGAGCGACCTCGACCTGGTCCTGCTCCACAACGGCCGCCCGGACGTCGCCAGGATCGCCGACCGGATCTGGTATCCGATCTGGGACTCCTCGGTCGGTCTCGATCATTCGGTCCGCACGGTCGAGGAGGCCGTCGCGGTCGCCCGCCAGGACCTCAAGGCCGTGCTCGGCCTCATCCAGGCCCGTCACGTCGCGGGCGATCCCGAGCTGACGAGGAAGGCCAGGGAGGCGGTGCTCGCCGAGTGGCGGGCTGACTCCCGGCGCCGGCTCGGCGAGCTGCGGGAGGCCGCCGACCAGCGCGCCCAGGTCAGCGGCGAGCTGGCGTTCCTGCTCGAACCCGACCTCAAGGACGGCCGCGGCGGGCTCCGCGACGTCCAGGCCATGCAGGCCGTGGCCGCGGCCTGGGTCGCCTCCGCGCCCGGCCCCCGGGCCCGCGAAGCCCACGAGTTCATCCTCGACGTGCGCCACGCGCTGCACGTCGTCACCGCCCGCGGCACCGACCGGCTGGTCCTGCAGGAGCAGGACGCCGTCGCCGGGCTGCTCGGCCTGCTCGACGCCGAGGCGCTCATGCGCCGCCTCGCCGAGGCCGGCCGCACCGTCTCCCACGCCTTCGACGCGACCTGGCGCACGGTTGACAGACTCCTGTCAGGGCCGGCCCCGCGCGGCCGCCGCCCGCTCGCCGACGGCGTGGTCGAGCACGGCGGCGAGGTCGTGCTCGCGAGGGGCGTCAACCCGCGTACGGACCCCGTCCTCGTGCTGCGCGCGGCCGCCGCCGCGGCCGACTCCGGGCTGCCGATGGCGCCCGCCACGGTGTCCGTTCTCGCAGCTCAGTCACCTCCCATGCCGGTGCCGTGGCCCGAGGAGGCCCGCGACGCGCTGGTGTCGATCCTCGGCGCTGGCCGCGCCGCCGTGCCCGTCTGGGAGGAGCTGGACCAGGCCGGGATCATTGTCAAGTTGCTTCCTGACTGGGAGCGCGTACGCCACCGCCCGCAGCGCAACCCGATCCACCGCTTCACCGTCGACCGGCACCTCATCGAGGCCGCCGCCAACGCCGCCGGCCACACTCGCGAGGTCTCCCGCCCCGACCTCCTGCTGATCGCGGCGCTCCTGCACGACGTCGGCAAGGGCTGGCCCGGCGACCACTCGGCGACCGGCGAGGTCGTGGTGCGCGACATCGCCACCCGGATCGGCCTGCCGCCGCGGGACGTCGAGACGCTGGCCACCGTCGTACGCCACCACCTGCTGCTGCCCGAGACCGCCACCCGCCGCGACCTCGACGACCCGGTCACCATCGAGAAGGTGGCCGCCACCGTCGGCAGCCGTGAGGTGCTCGACCTGCTGGCCGCGCTCGCCGTGGCCGACGGCAACGCCACAGGACCGGCCGCCTGGAACTCCTGGAAGGCCGGGCTCGTCGCCGACCTCGTACGCCGGGTGCGGTCCGTGCTGTCCGGCTCGCCGCCGCCGAAACCGCCCACCCTGTCGCCCGAGCAGGCCGCGCTGGCCCGGCACGGCGGCGGCGCGGTCCGCGTGGCCGGCGGCAACGTCACCGTCGTCGCCCCCGACCGGGTGGGGCTGCTGTGGAGCGCGGCCGGCGTGCTGTCCGCGCACCGGCTCATCGTGCGCTCCGCCTCGTCGGCCTCCGCCGGCTCCACGGCGGTGATCGAGTTCTCCGTGGTCCCCGAGTACGGCTCCCCTCCCGACCCGGCGACCCTGGAGTCCGATCTCCGTCTCGTCCTTGCCGGCCGTCTTGACATCGAGCAGCGGCTGGCGCGGCGCACGCGGGCCGTGCGACCGCCCCGCGTACCGGTGGCCCCACCTCGGGTGACGCTGGTCGACGACGCCTCCGCGACGGCCACCGTGGTGGAAGTCAGGGCCCATGACAGGCCGGGGCTGCTGTGGCGGATCGGGCGGGCGTTCGGGGAGTGCGGTCTTGACGTCCGGGCCGCTCGCGTGGAGACTCTCGGCGCGGAGGCGGTGGACGTCTTCTACGTGGTTGATCGCGCCGGTCGCCCCCTCAGCGACGACGCGCAGCGGGCACAAGTCCGCGATCACGTGCTCGCCGCACTGCGATAACCGGCAGCGCACGGCTGTCGGTCACCACTGTAACGATTGTGTCCGAATTGCCGGTTGTGACACTTGCTCGGATACCTTGTGGACCGGCTTCATGGTTTGGGCGGCTTTGGAGCACATCACCACGGGATGATTGAGGGGTAGCGGAACCAGTGACTACGGGGAACTCCGTCAGCGGCTCAGCCGCGCCGCGTGAGCGCGGCGGACGGTCGCTGTCGCGCTTCGGACTGCGCAACTGGCGTGTGCGCTGGCGCCTCACGGCGCTCATCCTGGTCCCGACCGTGGCCGCCGTCGTGCTGGGCGGCTCCCGCGTGGTCGAGTCGGTGCAGAGCATCGCCGACTACGACCGTACGGCCACCGCCGCCGAACAGGCGGGCCACATCCGCGACCTGCTGCAGGCGATCGGGCTGGAGCGTGACACCGCGGGCTGGATCGGGGCCAGTCGCGCGATGAAGAAGACGCTCGCCACGCCGCTCACCCAGCGCAAGGCCGCCGTCGACGGCCTCGCCGCCCAGGTGCGCACCGATCTCAACGCCATCGACGACTCCTACGGCCCCCGCGCCGTGAGGGCCGCCGACCGGGCGAAGTCCGTCCTCGCCCGCCTGCCCCGCATCCGCGCCGAGGGCCAGACCAACACCGCCCAGTACGACACCCTGACCGACAGTCTCCTCGCCCTGCACGACGAGCTCGGCCTGCTGTCGGACGACTCCCTGACCGTCGGGCAGTTCCGCGCGCTCAGCGCGCTCGCCGCGGCCAAGGAGGAGGTCTCCCGCCAGCGCGTCCAGCTCCTGCAGGCCAGCTACGACACCGCCAAGGTGGACGCCAAGACGGTCGAGCAGTTCATCACCTCCAACGCCCGCCAGCTCAGCGACATCAGCACCGTCGGCGCCGAGGCCGGCGCCGAGATCGGCCTCGACCTGTCCAAGTCGCTGGCCGCCAAGCCCGAGTACGTCAACGTCCAGCTCACCAAGTCACGCGCGATCACGCTGGCCAGCGGCCGGGCTCCCGGCGTGCGCATCACCGACAACCTGATCTCCGCCCGCGCCAGCCGGCAGGAGTGGTTCGACCAGAACCAGATCGTGATCGACGTCCTGCACGGCGTCGAGAAGGACCTCGCCGACAAGGTCAACCTGCGCAGCCAGGAGCTGCGCAGCTCCGAGATCCGCAACGCGATCATCGCCGGTGTCATGATCGTAGCGCTACTTCTGCTCGTGCTGCTCCTCACCGTCGCCATCGCCCGCTCCATGGTCACCCCGCTGCGCCGGCTGCGCACCGAGGCGCTGGAGATCGCCGGCTTCCGCCTGCCCGACGTGGTGCGCCAGCTCCGCGTCAACGGCGAGGCCCAGGTCGGCGAGGTGCGCCCCATCGGCGTCGAGGGCAACGACGAGATCGGCGACGTGGCCCGCGCCTTCGACCAGGTGCACCGGCAGGCCGTGCGCCTGGCGGGCGAGGAGGCCGAGCTGCGCGGCAACATCAGCTCGATGTTCGTCAACCTCTCGCGCCGCACGCAGACGCTGGTCGAGCGGCAGATCTCGCTCATCGACGGCCTGGAGAAGGGCGAGCAGGACGGCGCCAGGCTGGCCGACCTGTTCAAGCTCGACCACCTCGCCACCCGCATGCGCCGCAACTCCGAGAACCTGCTGGTCCTCGCCGGCCACGAGGCCACCAGGCGGCGCAGCCAGCCGGCCAAGCTGGTCGACGTCGTGCGCGCCGCGCTGTCGGAGGTCGAGGGCTACGAGCGGGTCCAGGTGCGGGTGAACCGCGGCACGTCGGTGCTCGGCAGCTGCGCCAACGACCTCGTCCACCTGGTCGCCGAGCTGGTCGAGAACGCCATCCAGTTCTCCCCGAGCAACGCGCCCGTCGTCGTCACCAGCAGCCCCATCGAGGGCGGCGGCGCGCTGCTGTCGGTGAGCGACACCGGCATCAGCATGACCGAGGAGGAGCTGGCCGAGGCCAACCGCCGCCTCGCCGAGCCGCCCGTCGTGGACGTGTCGGTGTCGCGGCGCATGGGCCTGTTCGTGGTCGGCCGCCTGGCGCTGCGCCACGGCATCCGGGTCCAGCTCAGGAAGGGCGACGGCGCCGGGCTCATCGCGATGGTGCTGCTGCCGCCCGCGCTCATCGCCGACGGCCGCGAGCAGCCGCTGCCGCAGCGGCCCGCCTTCGGCGGCGGCACCGCCCCCGCCCCCGCAGCCGGTCAGGGGTTCGGCGGGCGGCACTCGGGGCCGGCGGGCTCGGTCCCCAACGGGACGTTCCGGTCGTTCGGCAGCTTCGAGTCGATGGACGTGCCGCGCGGCCCCGCCCGCCCCGGCCCCGCCCAGCCCGGTCCCGGTGGCTACGACAGCACGCCGGGCACGCCCAGGCACGCCTACGGCACGTACGGCTCCGACCCCGCCCAGCCGGGCGTGAACGCCTTCACGGCCGACACCGACGGCGGCTCCTACCGCGGCCGGCCGCCCGCCTCCTTCGACTCCGGGTCCTACCCGTCGTACCCGAGCGGCGGCTCCCGGCCGGTCAACGGCGTCCACCACGCATCGGGAAATGGTGCGTTCCAGACGCCGCCGCCACCCGTGTACCCGACCAACGACGTGCGCAGGGCCGACCCCGCCCCGTCCGTGGACGTGTCGCCCATGGAGCCTGACCAGGAGGAATATCTGCCGATCTTCGCGTCGGTGGAGTCCGCCTGGTTCCGGCGCCCGCCGGGCGAGCAAAGCCCGGCCCCGTCGGAGACGACGGGCGGGGGTGAGGCCACGTCCGCGCAAGCCGTACCCTCTGGGGAGGAATCGTGGCGAACGGCCGCCGACGCCGGTTGGCAGGCGGCGGCCAAGGCCAGCGAGCCCAGCCTCGGCGGCATCACCGCCGCCGGGCTTCCCAAGCGGACCCCCAAGGCCAACCTGGTGCCCGGCACGGCCGCCCAGCCGTCGCCGGCGCAGCAGCAGCCGCAGGCCCCCGCGCCGCCTCCGGTCTCCGCGGACCGGATGCGCAGCCGGATGGCCAGCTTCCAGCAGGGTGTGCGACGGGGCCGCCAGGAAGTACGTCGACAGGAGGAACAGAGTGAGTAAGCGTCCCGCCGGGGAGGATGCGTGACTACGCTGAGCCATGAGGCGCACCGCTTCGACTGGCTGATCACCGACTTCGTCCGCAACACGCCCGGAGTCGCGCACGCCGTGGTCGTCTCGGCCGACGGGCTCTGCCTGGCGGCCTCCGAGGGGTTCCCGCCGGACCGGGCCGACCAGCTCGCCGCGGTCTCCGCGGGCCTGCTGAGCCTGACCGTGGGCGCCTCCCGGGTGTTCGAGGGCGGCGCGGTGACGCAGACCGTCGTCGAGATGCAGCGCGGGCTGCTGATCGTCATGGCCATCAGCGACGGCTCGGTGCTGACCGTGCTGGCGGGTCCGGATTGTGACATGGGTTTGGTGGCGTATCAGATGACGCTGCTGGTAGACAGGGCGGGACAGGCGCTCACGCCCGCCCTGCGCGCCGAACTGCAGGCAGCCAGGGCGCGGTGATGTGATGGAACTGATGGGAGCGGGCCGTGTACGGCAGTGACGGGATCGGGGAAGAAGAGCCCCTGTTCCGTCCCTATGCGGTGACGGGCGGTCGTTCCGAGCCGCGGTACCACCTCGCGATGGAGACCCTGATCTCCTCGATGTCGATCCCGGACGCCGAGATGGCTCTGCTCACCCCCGAGCAGGAGGCCATCATGCAGCTCTGCAGGACGTTCCGGTCGGTCGCCGAGATCTCGGCCCTGCTCCGCGTCCCGCTGGGCGTGGCGAGGGTGCTCGTGGCGGACATGTCCGACGAAGGGCTTGTCCGCCTGCACCAGCCACGCCTCCAGCAGGGACAGCCAGACCTCAACATGCTCGAAAGGGTGCTCAGTGGACTACGCAGGCTCTAGCCCCGGCCTCACCTCGACGAAGATCGTCGTGGCCGGGGGCTTCGGCGTCGGCAAGACGACGTTCGTGGGGGCGGTGTCCGAGATCCTCCCGCTCACCACGGAAGCGGTCATGACCGACGCGTCCGCGGGCATCGACGACCTGGGGATGACCCCCAACAAGCAGACCACGACCGTGGCGATGGACTTCGGCCGGCTCTCGCTGGACCGGGACCTGATCCTCTACCTGTTCGGCACGCCCGGGCAGCACCGGTTCTGGTTCATGTGGGACGACCTGGTGAAGGGCGCGATCGGGGCCGTGGTCCTGGTCGACACCCGCCGGTTGGCCGACAGCTTCCCCGCCATCGACTACTTCGAGGAGGCGAAGCTGCCGTTCGTCGTCGGCATCAACGGCTGGGACGGGCAGTTCGTCCACTCCGACCCGGAGGTCAGGGAGGCGCTGGCGCTCTCGCCGCACACGCCGATCGTCCGCACCGACGCCCGCAACCGCGAGTCGGTCAAGGCGACGCTGATCACGCTCGTCGAGCACGTCGTACGCCTGCGCGCCGCCGTCCACTGAGCGCCTACCGGTCCAGCAGCCGGTAGCGGCGGACCGACAGGACGAAGAACACGGCGGTGATGGCCACGGGCCACGCCACGGCCATGAGCACCGGGTGCTGCGCCACCCAGGAGCCGCCGCCCCAGCCCGGGTTGCCGAAGAGCTGCCGGGCCGCGGCCACCGTGGACGACAGCGGGTTCCACTCGGCGATCGCGCCCAGCCAGCCCGGCATGGTGCCGGGGGCGACGAAGGCGTTCGACAGGAACCCGACGGGGAACTCCAGGGTCTGGACGACCACCGCCGCGCCCGGCTCGCGCGCCACCAGGCCGAGATACATCCCGGCCCACAGCAGCGAGAAGCGCAGGAGCAGCAGCAGGCCCACCGCGCCGAGCGCCCCGCCGGCCGTGGCCGGCCGCCAGCCCACGGCGAGCCCGCAGGCCAGCAGGCCGGCGAGGATCAGCGCCGAGTGGAGCAGGTCGGCGACGGCCCGGCCGACGAGCACGGCCGAGGGTGACATGGGCAGCGAGCGGAACCGGTCGGTGACGCCCTTGGCGGCGTCGGCCGACACGGCGACCATGGTGGCGCTCAGGCCGAAGAGCATCGTCATGCCGTACATGCCGGGCATGAGGAAATCGAAGTAGCCGGCTCCCTGCGGCACCCGTACGGCGCCGCCGAACAGGTAGCCGAAGGCCAGCGTGATCATGATCGGGAAGGCGATCCCGAAGACCACGGTCATCGGCTGGTTGCGCCAGTGGATCAGGTCGCGCCGGGCGACGGTCCAGCCGTCGGCCAGCGCCCATCGCAGCGCGGTCATGCGTGCTCTCCTCCGGTTCTCACGGGGGTGGCGGTCAGGGTCAGGAAGACCTCGTCGAGGGTCGGCCGCCGTACGGTGATGTCCTCGGCCTCGATCCCGGCCGCGGCCAGCGCGGCCGGGACCTCCGTGAGGGCCTTCACCCGGTCGGCCACGGGCGCGGACACGCGGCGGGCGTCGGGGTCGGACTCGACCGGCCCGCCGGCCGCGCGGGCCGCGATCCCCGCGGCCTCCGCCAGCCGCTCGGGGGCATGGATCACCACGTCCAGCCGGTCGCCGCCGAGCCGGGACTTCAGCTCGTCCGGCGTGCCCTCGGCCACCACCCGGCCCGCGTCCACGACCGCGATCCGGTCGGCGAGCCGGTCGGCCTCCTCCAGGTACTGCGTGGTCAGCAGGACGGTCGTGCCGCCGGCGACCAGCTCGCGCACCGCGCGCCAGATCTCCGTACGGCTGCGCGGGTCGAGGCCCGTCGTCGGCTCGTCGAGGAACAGCACGGGCGGCGCCAGGATCAGGCTCGCGGCGAGGTCGAGCCGCCGGCGCATGCCGCCCGAGTAGTCCTTGGCCGGGCCGTCGTGCCGCAGCCCGAACCGCTCCAGCAACTCACCCGCCCGCGCCCGTGCCGCCGCCGCGCCCAGGTGGTGCAGGCGGCCGAACAGCTCCAGGTTCTGCCGGCCGGTCAGCAGCTCGTCCACGGCGGTGTGCTGGCCGACCAGGCCGATGTTGCGGCGCACCTCGCGCGGCCGGCGCACCACGTCGTGCCCGGCCACCTCGGCCCGGCCGCCCGACGGGCGCAGGAGCGTGGTGAGGATGCGCACGGCCGTGGTCTTGCCCGCGCCGTTGGGGCCGAGCAGGCCGCAGACCGTGCCCTCGCCCACGTCCAGGTCGAGGCCGTCCAAGGCCGTCTTGTCGCCGTATGTCTTGCGCAACCCGCGTGCCAGCACCGCCGTCATCACGCTCTCCTTCCCAAACGTACGCCGTACCGTACAGTCTACGATTCAAAAGGGCAACCGTACGGTGTACCGTACGAAGGTGACCGTCGAACACCCGGGAAAGGGCGACCCCGCCCGCAGCCTCGCCCTCCTCTGGCGCACCAGCGAGCGGGCCAGCCGCAAGGGAAAGCCGGAGCTGAGCGTCGAGCGCATCGTGCGCGCCGCGATCGAGGTGGCCGACGCCGAGGGCCTGCAGGCGCTGTCCATGCGCCGCGTGGCCGAGCGGCTGGGCGTCGGGACGATGTCCCTCTACACGTACGTGCCGGGCAAGCCGGAGCTGTTCGACGTCATGCTCGACACGGTCTACGGCGAGACCGCCCGCCCCGACGACGTCCCCGGCGGCTGGCGGGGCCGCCTGGAGCAGATCGCCCGCGAGAACTTCGCGCTCTACCTGCGCCACCCCTGGCTGCTCCAGGTGGCCGCGAGCCGCCCGGTGCTCGGCCCCAACGTGACCGCCAAGTACGACTACGAGCTGCGCGCCGTGGACGGCATCGGCCTGAGCGACGTGGAGATGGACGCGGTGATCACCCTGATCACCGGCTTCGTGCACGGCACGGCCAGGGGAGCGGTCGAGTCGGCCCAGGTCGAGAGCCAGACGGGCCTGACCGACGAGCAGTGGTGGGCCGCGCACGGGCCCTTCTTCGCGCGCATCGCCGACACCGAGCGCTGGCCGGTCGCCACCCGCGTCGGCCAGGCCGCCGGCGAGGCCATGAACGCCGCCTACAGCCCCGAGCACGCCTTCGAGTTCGGCCTGCAGCGGGTGCTGGACGGCATCCAGGCCCTGGTCGAGCGCCGCGCTACGTAGCCCGGTAGAACTCCACCGGCTCGGGCGGCAGCGGGGTGTTGCCGAGGATGAGGTCGGCGGACTTCTCGGCGAGCATCATGACCGGCGCGTAGATGTTGCCGTTGGTGACGTAGGGCATGGCGGAGGCGTCCACGACGCGCAGCCCGTCGAGGCCGTGCACGCGCATGGTGTCCGGGTCCACGACGGACAGCTCGTCGGTGCCCATCCGGCAGGTGCACGACGGGTGGAGCGCGGTCTCGGCGTCCTTGGCCACCCACCGGAGGATGTCCTCGTCGGTCTCGACCTCGGGGCCGGGGGAGATCTCGCCGCCGTCCAGGCCGTCCCAGGCGGGCTGGGACAGGATGGTCCTGGCGTGCCTGACGGCCTCCACCCACTCGCGCCGGTCCTGCTCCGTGGACAGGTAGTTGAAGCGCAGGGCGGGCTTGACGCGCGGGTCGGCCGAGGTGATGCGGACCGAGCCGCGCGCGTCGGAGTACATCGGGCCGATGTGCACCTGGTAGCCGTGCCCCCCGGCCGGGGCCGAGCCGTCGTAGCGGACCGCGAGCGGCAGGAAGTGGAACATCAGGTTGGGGTAGGCCACGTCGTCGTTGGACCGGATGAACCCGCCCGCCTCGAAGTGGTTCGTGGCTCCGGGGCCGCGCCGCAGGAAGAGCCAGTTCGCGCCGATGAAGGGCCGCCGCCACAGCTGCAGCGACGGCTGCTGCGACACCGGCCGCAGGCAGGCGTGCTGGACGTAGACCTCCAGGTGGTCCTGGAGGTTCTCGCCGACCCCCGGCAGGTCGTGCACCACGTCGATGCCGAGAGGTTCGAGCAGCGCGCGCGGCCCGACGCCCGAGACCTGGAGGAGCTGCGGGGAGTTGATCGCGCCGCCGCACAGGATCACCTCGCCGGCGTCGATGCGCTCGCCGCCGACCTGTACGCCCACCGCCCGGGTGCCCTCGAAGAGCACCCGCTCGACGAAGGCGCGGGTGCGGACCGTGAGGTTGCGGCGGTGGCGCACCGGATGCAGGTAGGCGCGGGCGGCGCTGAGCCTGCGGCCCCGGTGCACGTTGCGGTCGAAGGCGGCGAAGCCTTCCTGGCGGTAGCCGTTGACGTCGTCGGTCAGCGTGTGCCCGGCCTGCTGCACGGCGGCGAAGAACGCCTCGAACAGCGGCCCCTCGGCCGGCCCGCGCTCCAGCTTGAGCGGCCCTTCGCCGCCGCGGTAGTCGGTGCCCGGGTCGGCGAGGCAGCTCTCCATGCGCTTGAAGTAGGGCAGGCAGTGGGCGTAGTCCCAGTGCTTCATGCCAGGGTCGGCCGCCCACCGTTCGTAGTCCAGCGGGTTGCCGCGCTGGAAGATCATCCCGTTGATGCTGCTGGAGCCGCCGAGCACTTTGCCCCGCGCGTGGTAGACGCGCCGGTCGTTCAGGTGCGGCTCCGGCTCGGACTCGTACTTCCAGTCGTAGCGGCTGTTGCCGATGGGGAACATCAGCGCGGCGGGCATGTGGATGAAGACGTCCCACAGGCTGTCGGGGCGCCCGGCCTCCAGCACGAGCACCGACGTGGCGGGGTCGGCGCTGAGCCGGTTGGCCAGGGCGCAACCGGCCGAGCCGCCGCCCACGATGACGAAGTCGAACCTCACCGGGGGATCCAGTCCTTCCACACGATCTTGTTCTCCGCCACCCACTCGGCGGCGGCCTGCTCGGCCGTCTTGCTGTCGTTGATCATCGCGCTCGCGACCCGGTTCTGGTCGTCGTTGGTCCAGGTGAAGTTGCGGACCAGCTCGTAGGCCCGGCCGCCCTTCTCGGCGAAGCCGCGGCTGACGATCTTGTCCAGCAGGTACGGCGGATAGTCGCAGGCGACCCTGGCCGCGTCGGCGTCGCAGCCGACGGCGTACGCCGGCAACGCGATCTTGACCAGCTTCACCTTCGTGAACAGCCATTGCGGCTCGTAGAAATACATGAGCAGCGGCGTCCGATTCTTCGTCGCGTCCTGGGCCGCCTTGATCAACGCGTCCTCGCTGCCCGAGTAGACGACCTTGTAATTCAGGCGGAGGTTGCGTACCAGAGCCTCGTCATTCGTCACGAACGTCGGATCGCCGTCCAGGATCTGACCGGCGTTTCCGGTTTTTTCGGTCCGGAAGAGGCTTGCGTACTTATTGAGGTTTCGGTAGTCCGTAATGTCGGGATATTTCTTGGCCATCCACTCGGGGACGTACCAGCCGATCACTCCCTTGTTCCCGGTGAGCCCGGCCGACAGCGCGACCTTCTTCTGCTCGATGTACTGCTTCTTCAGGTCGGGATGGCCCCAGTTCTCGATGATGACGTCGACCTTGCCGGTCTCGAAATCACGCCAGGACTGTTCCTCTTTCATCTTCCGCGTGTTCACCGTGTAACCCAGCTCGTGCTCCAGCAGGTAGCTCAGCACGGCGGCCTGGGCCTCGTAGCCCACCCAGGCATGGACGTCGAGGTTGACGGTCTTCTTGGCGCCGGTGGCGGCGCCGGGCTCCTCGCTGGAGCAGGACGTCAGGAGCAGAACGGCCGCGGCCAGCGGCGCGGCGAGCGTCTTCAAGCGCATGAGAGTCTCCGGGGCCGCGGCCCGACCGAGGGGCCGCGGCCAGAAGGGGTCACTTGGGGATCCAGGCCTGCCACTTGGCGGTGTTGGCCTCGACCCACTTCTTGGCGGCCTGCTCGCCGGTCATGCCGTTGTTGGTCATGTCGTTGGCGACGGCGTTCTGGTCCTCGTTCGTCCAGTTGAAGTTCTTGACCAGCTCGTAGGCCTTGCCGCCGGTGTCGGCGAACTTCTTGCTGACGATCTTGTCGAGGTCCATCTCCGGGTAGTCGCAGGCGACCTTCTTCGGGTCGGCGTCGCAGCCCTCGGTGTAGGCGGGCAGGTTCACCCGGACGAGCTGGGTCTTGTTGAACAGCCAGTGCGGGTCCCAGAAGTAGAACAGCAGCGGCTTCTGCTGCTCCTGCGCCTGCTGGGCGCTCTTGATCAGGGCCGCCTCGCTGCCGCCCACCACGACCTTGTAGTTCAGCTTGAGGTTCTTGATCAGGGCATCCTCGTTGCTGACGTACGACGGGTCGCCGAACAGCAGCTGGCCCTTGTCGCCCGACTCGGAGGTCTTGAACAGGTCGGCGTACTTGTTGAGGTTCTTGGAGTCGGTGATGTCGGGGTACTTGTCGGCCATCCACTTCGGGATGTACCACCCGATCACGCCCTTGTTGCCGGTGGAGCCGGCCTCGACCGCGACCTTCTTCTCCTCGATGAACGACTTCTTGAGGTCGGGGTGGCCCCAGTTCTCGATGATGACGTCGACGCTGCCGTTCTCGAAGCCCTCCCAGGCGAGCTGCTCCTTGATCTCGGGCAGCTCCACGGTGTAGCCGAGCTCGTTCTTCAGCAGGTACGCCACCACGTTCGCGCTGGCCTCGTACCCGACCCACGGGTTGATCGCGATCTTGACAGTGCCCGTCGAGCTGCCGGTGCCGCCCTGCGGGGCGCCGGCCGAGGCGCTGGGGGAGGTCTCGACCGTGGCTCCGCCGCATCCCGCGGCGGCCATCCCAAGAGCGAGCAAGCCTGCGAGCAGGCGGATCTTCATGTGCTTTTCCTTCTGTGGGGGGAAGGGCGCCGGTCCGCGCCCTGCGTGATGCGGTCGAGCATGACTCCGAGCAGCACGGTCGCGACGCCGGCCACGAAGCCCAGCCCGAAGTCGGTGCGCTGGGAGAAGCCGACCACCACGTCGTAGCCGAGCGCCCCCGCCCCGACCAGGCCGCCGACGACCACCATGGCCAGCGTCATCACGATGCCCTGGTTGGCGGCCAGCAGGATCGCCCGCCGGGCCATCGGGAGCTGCACCTTCCACAGGAGCTGGCCCGGGGTGGAGCCGGCCGACACGGCGGCCTCGACGACCTCGGCGGGAACGGCCCTGATGCCGTCCTCCACCAGGCGCACCACGGGCGGCACGGCGTAGATGACCGAGGCGAAGATGGCCGTGAACCTGGTGGTCCCGAACAGCGCCAGCGCGGGCAGCAGGTAGACGAAGGCCGGCATGGTCTGGGCGGCGTCCAGCAGCGGACGCTGGACGGCGGACCAGCGCGGCGAGCGGGCCGCGGCCACCCCCAGCAGCAGGCCGATCACCAGGGTGACCAGCACCGCGAGCGCCACCGTGGTCATCGTCTGCATGGCGTGCTCCCACGTGCCGAGCAGCGCGATCGCCAGCAGGCAGCCGAGCGCGGTCAGCGCCGCCCGTGGGCCGCTGACCCGCCAGGCCACGGCCAGCACGGTCAGCGCGACCAGCCACCAGGGGGCCGAGGTGAGCAGCGACTCCAGCGGGTTGAGCAGCAGGACGGAGGTCTGGTCCTTGACGAACGTGGTGACCGGGTACCAGCTCGTCTCGGCCCACCGTACGGCGGCGTTGATCTCGGCCGTGACGTTGAGCGTCCAGCCCTCCGGCCAGGCGCGCGGCAGCACGGGGATCAGCGCGAGGCCGGCCGCGGCCAGCGCGCCCGCGGCGGCGAGGTCGAGCCGGCGCAGCCGGGCGTGGGGGCCCCGGCGGGCCAGCGCCGTCGTCATCCGGTCGAGCACGATCGCCATGACGACGACAGCGACCCCGGCCGGCAGCATGATGCCGACCTGGGCCCGCGACAGGCCGCGGATGATGTCGCCGCCGAGCCCGGGGGCGGCGATCAGGTTCGCGATGACGACCATGGACAGGGCCATCATGATCGTCTGGTTGACCGCCAGCGCGATCGTGGGCCGGGCCAGCGGCAGGACGACCTTGAACAGCGTCTGGCGGCCGGTGGCGCCGAGCGACCCCGACGCCTCGACGGCCGTGGGGGAGACCTCCGAGACGGCCAGCGCGGTGATGCGGATGGCCGGCGGGATCGCGTAGATCATCGTGGCGATGGCCCCGGCCGGGGCGCCGATGTGGAAGAACAGCGCGAGCGGGGCCAGGTAGGCGAACGTCGGCATGATCTGCATGACGTCCAGCACCGGCGTGACGGCCCGCCGCACCCGTGCCGACCGGCCCGCCCAGACGCCGATCGGGACGCCGATCGCCAGCGACAGCAGCACCGCCACCGCGACCAGGGCGAGGGTGTCCACGCTGGACTGCCAGAGCCCGAGCACGCCGAACGTGCTCACGCCCGCGACCGCGAGCAGCCCGATCCGCCAGCCGCCGGCCAGCCAGGCCAGGCCGCCCAGCACGCCGGTCAGGCCGGGCCAGCCGAGCGCCGCCAGCGCGCCGGAGAACAGGTCGTAGAGCGAGCCCACGAAGAGCCGGATGTAGTTGAGGAAGTAGAGGAACAGCGGGCTCTCGTTGCGGTGCCCGTCGATCCACTCGCGCAGGTCGGTGACGGCCAGGAACTGCGGGGCCTCCTTGTCGTGCGGCAGCGTGCCCGTGCCGCGGAAGACCAGGTAGGCCACGACGATCAGCACCGCCACGCCGGCCGGGGCCGCCCAGCGGGGGAGCCTGAGCCTGGAGGGCGCGCCGACCGCCGTGGTGCTGCTCATGCCCCCGCCTTGACCGGCACGTCCTCGCCGGACAGGAACGTCAGCAGGTCCACGCGGTCCACGACGCCGGCCAGCTCGCCGCCGTCCACGACCCGGATCGGGCGGGCGGAGGCCGAGGCCACGCCGATGGCGTCCTTGACCAGGGTGGTCACCGGCAGCTCGGGCCCGTCCAGCGCCTCGCCGGGCTCGGGGGAGCGCATGATCCAGCGCAGGGTCAGCACGTGGCTGCGCGGCACGTCGCGGACGAAGTCGGCCACGTAGTCGTCGGCGGGCGCGCCCACCAGCTCCTCGGCCGTGCCGAGCTGCACGATCGAGCCGGCCCGCATGATCGCGATCCGCTCGCCCAGCTTGAGCGCCTCGGACAGGTCGTGGGTGATGAACACCATCGTCTTGCCGACCTCACGGTGCAGGCGGATGACCTCGGCCTGCATGTCACGCCTGATGAGCGGGTCGAGCGCGCTGAACGGCTCGTCGAACAGCATCACCTGCGGGTCCACCGCGAGCGCCCTGGCCAGGCCGACGCGCTGCTGCATGCCCCCGGAGAGCTGGTCGGGGTAGGCGTCGGCGTAGCCGTCGAGGCCGACGAGGGAGAGGATCTCGCCGGCCCGCGCGTGCCGGTCGGCCCTGGGCGTGCCCTGGATCTCCAGGCCGTAGGCGACGTTGTCGACCACCTTGCGGTGCGGCAGCAGGCCGAAGTGCTGGAAGACCATGCTGACCTGGTGGCGGCGGATCTCGCGGAGCCGGGCGGGCGAGGCGCGGCCGACGTCCTCGCCGCCGATCGTGATCGTGCCCGCCGTGGGCTCGATCAGCCGGGTCAGGCACCGGACCAGGGTGGACTTGCCGCTGCCCGACAGGCCCATGACCACGAAGACCTCGCCGGGGCGCACCTCGAAGCTCACGTCACGTACGGCGGCGGTGCAGCCGGTCTTCTCGCGCAGCGCGGCGGGTTCGAGGTGCCGGTCCTCACTGTCCAGCACTTTGCGCGCCCGGGATCCGAAGATCTTCCAAAGGCCCGTGACGCTGATTGCCGCGCTGTCGGGAGAATCCCCCACTACTCGCCTCCTCGTTTGCCGTCGCTCAACATATGGCGTGATTAATGTCGATCTCAACGGTGTGACCGTCCGGAGACCGGCGTGCTTCCGGGGCGTTATTGCTTTGAAACGTTCAAACCGCCCATCAGGCGACAGCGGGTGAGTCAGAGGTGCATTTCCGGCTGGACCGGTCCGGAACTTGGAACTCCAGATTTTCCCGGCGTACCACACAGATAGATTTTTGTCGCGATATGTTTGGGTAGCTTCCCTGCCACGTGATGTGTTCCAATTACCGGCACTTGCTGATTTCCTCAGGGGACACAGGCCCCTCCCTTATACGCCGATTCGGGCGAGGTGCGTTCCGGTGACTACACAGCTGAGCCAGAGGAGGCAGACCGGCGAAGGCAACTGGCGGCTGCGCAACTGGCGGGTACGGGCACGGCTCGTGGCGCTCATTCTCATCCCCACGGCCGCCGCCGTCCTGCTGGGCGGCATCCAGGTGCTCGCCTCCACCTCCGCGGCCGGCGACTACGCCAGGACGAACCAGTTCGCCCGTCTCTCGGAGGAGCTGGGCGCGCTCACGCACGCCGTCTCCGGCGAACGCGCCAGGATGTCCTGGTACATCGCCCGCAACCGGCCCGCCAGCGCCCTGAACGACGTCCAGAACCAGATGGACGAGAGCGACCTCGCGGCCAGGGACGTCCGCGCCATCGCCCGCGAGCTCCTCGGCGAGGTCACCGGCCGCACCGCCGACCAGCTCGAACAGCTGCTCAACCGGCTCGACGACCTGATCGCGCTGCGCAAGCAGGCCCTGGAGGCCAACCTGCTGCCCGGCCCGGCCGTCGAGCTCTACACGACGGTCATCGCCGACCTGCTCGCCACGCACAACGAGCTGATCAAGGGCAGCTCCGACGACGAGCTGTTCCGCCAGACCCGCATGCTCGACGCGCTCGCCCGGGTCAAGGAGAGCGTCGCCTACCAGCAGGCCCTGGTCACCGTCGTGCTCACCGAAGGGGCCTTCGACCCCGAGCAGCTGGAACGTTTCCTCGGCCGGCAGGCCGGCGAGGCCGCCGAGCGCAGGGCCTTCGCCGCCGAGGCCACCGCCGCGGAACGCCGCTTCTTCGACGAGACCGTCAACGGCAACGTCGCCGAGCGCATGTTGTTCCTGCGCGAACTCGTGCTCATCAGGTCCACGAACGGCCTGCCGCTGCGCGGCCTGGACCTGTCCAAGAAGGACGACGCCAGGGAGTGGTTCGAGGCGTCCAAGGCCGTCGTGGACGCCATGCGCACGGTCGAGAAGCGCCAGGCCGCCGGCATCCTCGCCCGCAGCGAGGAGCTGAGCGCCGCCGAGCGCCGCAGCGCCTGGGTCGTCGCGGGCGCCGTGCTCGCCCTGCTGGTGGCCGTGCTGCTGGTCACCACCGGCGTGGCCCGCTCGATGGTGCGCCCGCTGCGCCGGCTGCGCAGCGAGGCACTGGAGATCGCCGGGCACCGGCTGCCCGCCTTCGTCCAGCACCTGCGCGAGTCCCGGGACGGCGAGATCGCGGCCGAGGTCCCGCCCATCGGCATCTTCACGAAGGACGAGGTGGGCGAGCTCGCCCGCGCCTTCGACGAGGTGCACCGCGAGGCCGTGCGGCTGGCCGGCGACGAGGCCCGGCTGCGCTCCAACGTCAACGCCATGTTCGTCAACCTGTCGCGGCGCAGCCAGACCCTGGTCGAGCGGCAGCTCACGCTCATCGAGAAGCTGGAGCGTGGCGAGCGCGACGACGCCCGGCTGGCCGACCTGTTCAAGCTCGACCACCTCGCCACCCGCATGCGCCGCAACAGCGAGAACCTGCTGGTCCTCGCCGGGCAGGAGGCCGCGCGCAAGTGGAGCGAGCCGGTCGAGGTCATGGACATCGTGCGCGCCGCGCTCGGCGAGGTCGAGAGCTACGACCGGGTCAGCATCCAGGTGCAGTCGGACGTCGCCATCGCCGGCCAGGCCGTCACCGACGTCGTGCACCTGCTCGCCGAGCTGGTCGAGAACGCGGTGTCGTTCTCGTCCCGCGACACCAAGGTGATCATCTCCAGCAGCCGCATCGACGGCGGCTCGCTGCTGCTGTCGGTCACCGACAACGGCATCAGCATGACCCAGGAGGAGCTGGCCGAGGCCAACCACCGGCTGGCCAACCCGCCCGTCGTGGACGTGTCGGTGTCGCGGCGCATGGGCCTGTTCGTGGTCGGGCGGCTGGCGCTGCGGCACAACATCCGGGTGCAGCTCCGCCGCCAGGACGTCGGCGGGCTGACCGCGATGGTGCTCGTCCCGCCGATGCTGCTCACGGCGGTGAACGGCGCGCTGCCGGGCCAGAGCCAGCAGCACGGCCAGCAGCACGGCCAGCAACAGGGCCTGCAGCACGGCCAGCAACAGGGTCTGCAGCACGGCCTCCAGCACGGGCAGCCGCCGATGGCCGCCATGCCCTCCGGGCCGCCGATGACGTCGATCCCGGCCGCGCCGGTCGCGTCCCCCGTGCCGCCCGCGCCGCCCGTCCCGCCGGCGCCGCGGCAGCCCGCCGCGCCGATGGCGCCCTTCGCCGGGCATCCGTCGTTCGACGCGGCGCTGCCGGAGCCGTCGTCCTGGTTCAGCTCGCCGCACACGGGCACCGGCTCCTCCTCGCTGGAGGCGCCGCACGTGACGGGGTCGTACCCGTCGTTCGCCACGCCGCTGCCGTCGTACCCGCCCGAGCCGTCCAAGGACGAGTTCCTGCCGATCTTCGCCTCGGTCGAGGACGAGAGCAGCTGGTTCAGCAAGCCCGCGCCCACGGCCGACCACCGGGAGCGCGACCTCGGCTGGTCCTCGCCCGCCGACACCGGCTGGCAGGCCGCCGGCACCGCCGCCGAGCCCGTGCAGGGCGGGACCACGAGCTCCGGCTTGCCGAAGCGCACGCCGCGCGCGAACCTGGTACCGGGCACCGCGAACCCGCAACCGCCGCCCGCTCCCGCTCCTCCGGTGTCCCCCGACCGGTTACGCAGCAGACTGGCCAGCTACCAGCAGGGCGTGCGCAAGGGCCGGTCCGAGCTTGAGGAGGACTCATGAAGGAGCTGAGTCAAGCTGCCAGGGACATGAACTGGCTGGTGAGCAGCTTCGTCGACGAGGTGCCCGGCGTCGCGCACGCCGTGGTCGTCTCCGCCGACGGCCTGCCCATGGCGTTCTCCCGCGGGTTCCCGAAGGACCGCGCCGACCAGCTCGCCGCCATCGCCGCCGGCCTGGTCAGCCTCACGGCGGGCTCGGCCCGCGTGTTCGAGGGCGGCGGCGTGACCCAGACCCTGGTCGAGATGGAACGCGGCCTGCTGCTGGTGATGTCGATCAGCGACGGCTCGTCGCTGGCGGTGCTGGCCGCGCCCGACTGCGACATGGGGCTGGTGGCGTACCAGATGACGATCCTGGTGGAGCGCGCGGGACAGGTGCTCACGCCCGCGGTGCGGGCGGAGCTGTCCGGGCGTCCGTGGTAGGGGGAGGCGATCGTGGCATCGTGGCACAACGGTGAGGCCGAGCCTGAGCGCAGCTCGCTGGTGCGCATGTACGCCCTCACGGGCGGCCGCACCACCCCGCGCAGCGCCCTGGCGATGGAGGCGCTCGTGTCCTCTGCCACGTCGGCGCAGCTCGGCCCCACCTACCCCCGCGAACACCGCGCGATCAGCGAGCTGTGCCGCCAGGTAAGATCCGTGGCGGAGATCTCGGCTCTGCTGAGTGTTCCCCTCGGCGTCGCACGGGTGCTGGTCGCCGACATGGAGGCGGACGGTCTGGTCCGCGTCTACCAGCCGCAGCTTGAGGCGGGCCTGCCGGATCGCGGCCTGCTCGAAAGGGTTCTCAGTGGACTTCGCAGGCTCTGACGCCGGGCTCACCTCGACGAAGATCGTGGTGGCCGGCGGCTTCGGGGTGGGCAAGACCACGTTCGTCGGTGCGGTCTCGGAGATCATGCCGCTCACCACCGAAGCGGTGATGACCGAGGCGTCGCAGGGCATCGACGACCTGGCGCACACCCCTGGCAAGACCACCACCACGGTGGCCATGGACTTCGGCCGGCTCTCGCTGGACCGCGACCTGATCCTCTACCTGTTCGGGACGCCCGGGCAGCACCGGTTCTGGTTCATGTGGGACGACCTGGTGAAAGGCGCGATCGGCGCGGTCGTGCTGGTCGACTCCCTGCGCCTCGCCGACGCCTTCCCCGCGATCGACTACTTCGAGGAGGCGGGGATGCCGTTCGTCGTCGGGCTCAACGGCTGGAACGGCGAGTTCCCGCACGTCGAGCACGAGGTGCGGGAGGCGCTGACGCTCTCGGCCCACGTGCCGATCGTGCGCACCGACGCGCGCGAGCGGCAGGCGGTCAAGAGCACCCTGATCACGCTGGTCGAGCACGCCCTCGCCGCCCGCGCCCGCTGACTCCGCCGGCTAGGACTGGGCGGCCCACCAGTAGGCCGCGACCAGCTCGGCCACCAGCGTCTCGGTGAGCAGCGCCACGTCCGGGTCGTCGTCGTGCGCGTAGCGGATGGCGGCCGCGGCGTCCTTCACCTCGGCGCCGACGCTCACCACCGTGGAGCCGCGCTGCCGCACCCAGTCCATGGCCTGCTCGTCGTAGCGGGAGCCGGGGAAGAGCAGGGCGCGGTAGTCGAGGGTCTTGGTGAGGTAGACGTCCACGTGCGACCAGTCGCCGCTCTCGCAGGCGTCGGCCGCGCGGCGCGGGCCCTCCCGCAGCATGAGCGCCGACTGCTCGGCCGACGACAGCCGCTCGGCGGGGGCGATCGTGTAGACGCCGTGCGGGCCGTCCAGCAGCTCCATGGTCAGCGGCAGCCACTCGTCCCTGCGGTCGAGCAGGTCGGCGGTGGCCTCGGCGGTGCGGCCGAGCAGCCCGGCCAGGTCCAGGGGCCGCCCGGTGAGCCGGCTCTCCAGCGCCAGCAGCAGCGCCAGGGTGTGCTGGAAGGTACGGCAGGCCACGCCGCCGCGCTCCTCGCCGGCGTGCATGGGGATGGTCGCGTGCGCCAGGCCGGCGAGCGCGGAGTCCGGCCGGTTGGTGAGGGCCGCGACGAAGGCCGGGCCGCCGGCGTAGCGGTCCACGGCGTCCATGGTCTCCCTGCTGCCGCCGGTGGCCGAGATCGGGATCACCAGGGTGTCCGGGGTGGCCGGGTACGTCGCCGCCGCCGAGGCGTAGTCGGCGTAGGCGTCCACGCCGGCGGCGCGCAGGCGCAGCGCCGCGACCCCGGCCGCGTACCGGGAGCTGCCCATGCCGAGGAACAGCACCCGGCGCGGGTTCGCGGGCAGCTCCGCGAAGGGGTCGGCGGCGGCGAGCGCGGCGGCCAGGCCCTCCAGGGCGGCGGGCTTGGCCTCCAGGTCGGACAGGTAGAGCTCGGGATTCACGACGGGTTCTCCTCGGTGTACCAGGTGCGCAGGACGCCCATGGGGGCGTAGCGCCAGCGGGGCAGGTGACGGGCGGCGTAGATCAGCTCGCGGCACTCCTGCTCGATCTCGAACGGGCGGATCAGGCCCTCGTCCAGCAAATCGGGGCGGCCGCGCGCGGCCAGGCGGGCCCGGTAGGCGGCCAGCAGGCCCGCGCGGGCGGCCTCGGCCCAGGCGGCGGCCCGCTCGGGCGGGGTGCCGCGGCGCTTGATCGCGACCTGGGCCACGTGCTCCAGGCTCGTGGTGAGCTGGGCGACGTCGCGGGCGGCCGGCTGCCAGGGGTCGGCGTCGGTGACCGTGGGGTTGCCGTCGAAGTCGATGACCGCGTAGCCGTCGCGCCACCGGAGTATCTGGCCCACGTGCAGGTCGCCGTGGATGCGGATGAGGGGCGAGGCGATGGGGGCGTCGAGGGGTTCGAGCTCGTGCCTGAGCCGGTCGGCGCGGCCGGCCAGCCACCGCCCGTCCTCGCCGCCGGTGAGCTCCAGCGCCTCGGCCAGCGCCCCCGCGGCCCGCACGGCGGCGGGCGGCGGCAGCTCAGCCGGCTTGGGCGACGGCGGCTCGGGTGATGGCGGCTCGGGCGACGGCGGTGACGGCGGCGTGGCCGGCGCGGTGCGGGGGAGGGTGGACAGGGCGAGGTGCAGGTCGGCGGCCAGGCGGCCGAGGTCGGCGGCGAACGCCGTCTCGCCCGCCTCGGCCTCGTCCACGCACCACTCCCAGCCGTCCCTGGCCTCCGGAAGGTAGCCCGTGGCGAGGGCGAGCAGGCACTCCCGGCCGTCGACAGGGCCGGTCAGAGCCGCGTAAGGGGGAGCTGTGTCGTTGAATCCGGCCTCAACGAGGTGGGAGAGGATCTCCGGGGTGGGATGGGGCAGCGGGACGGGTGGGGTCAGCCACTTCACGACCACTTTCTCGGCCACCACCACCGAGTAGTTCGTCTGGTCCACGTGGGCGCCGAAGTCCCTTTCACGCGGGACCCCGATGTGCGGACATGCCGGGTCGTACGAGAGGGTTGGCAGCGGCAGGAACCGGCGCACGCTGAAGGGCGCCGGCACCTCTCCCTCCAACACCGTGAGAAGCGCGGCGGTGAGCCCGCGATCTCGTGCGGTAAGGGGTTTCTCACCGAGAGAGACCAACCGCTGCGCTATTGAATCCCAATTCAACTGGTGGACCAAACTTCCAGGTAGCAATGTGGTGAAAAGTCTTGCTCATGTTGATTCGTGCTGCAACACTCTCAGCCTGGTCTGCTGTGTCCGGTAAGGTCGCGCGACCCCTCGTACATCGCACATCAAGAAGGAGTAGCGGCCGTGTCCCGTATCCGGTTCACCCGTCGTCTTCCGGCCGCCGTCGCGGCGGCCGGCCTCGCGCTTGCCGTCGCGGCGTGCGGCGGTGAGTCGTCGAACAGCTCAGACGGCGCGACCGCGGCGGCTGCAGAACAGCTCAAGCCCAATGCCGACCTGTCGAAGCAGTCGCTCCAGGTCACTGTATGGGACGGTTACACGCCGAAGGAGCTGCCCGAGAAGGCCAAGGAGAAGCTCAAGGTCTCCGAGGTGAAGGTCGGCCTGCACGCCACCAACGAGGAGGCGATGGCCAAGCTGACCGCCTCCGGCGACAGTGGCATCGACGTGGCCTTCGTCTCCGGCCAGTACGCCCAGGCGCTCAACGAGCAGGGCCTGCTGGAGCCCATCCACGCCGAGCTGGTCCCCAACCTGGCCAACCTCTTCCCGGAGGCGAGCCAGCTCTCCTACGACAAGGGCAACAAGTACTCCGTGCCCTACACCTGGGGCACCACCGGCATCTGCTACCGCAGCGACCTGGTGAAGAGCGTGCCCACCAGTTGGAACGATCTGCTGAAGCCCCCGGCCTGGGCCGACAAGAAGGTCACCATGATGACCACCGAGCGCTGGCTGGCCCTGCCCGCGCTCAAGTCCCTCGGCTTCTCGGTCAACACCGACAAGGACGAGGAGATCGCCAAGGCCAAGGAGCTGCTGCTGGAGGCCAAGCCGCACCTGCTCGCCTACGACGACACGACGTTCGGCGAGAAGCTGAAGTCCGGCGAGGCCGTGATGGTCGAGGCGTGGGACGGCTGGTGCCCGACCACCGAGAAGAACATCAAGTTCGCGGTGCCGAAGGAGGGCAGCGACCTCTGGGTGGACACCATGGTGATCATGAAGTCCTCCAAGAACAAGGAGGCCGCGCACGCCCTGATCAACTACATCCTCGACCCCGAGATCCACAGCTGGGCCGCCGAGAACATCAACTACAAGGTGCCGAACAAGGCCGCCATGGAGCGCGTCAAGGCCCCCGAGGGCTCGCTGCTCGGCGTCAAGCCGGCCGAGCTGCTCGCCGGTGAGTCGATCATCGACCTCGGCCAGGCGTCCACCAAGTACACCCGGCTTTCCAGCGAAGTCACGGCGCAGTCGTAGTCAGTGCAGTGAAGTCTGAGGCAAAGGCCCGGCCGGCGCCCCGCGTGCGGGGCCGCCGGCTGGGCGCATTCGTTTTCCTGTCACCCGGGCTGACCTACCTGGTGGTGCTGCTGCTGGTGCCGCTGGGCCTGGTGCTGAGCTACACGGTCTTCCAGCGCGGGCGCTTCGGCGGCGTGGTGTACGAGTTCACCACCGAGAACTTCACCCGCCTGATCGACCCGCTCTACCTGGGCGTGGTCGGCAACTCCCTGCGCATCGCGGCCCTGACCACGCTGATCGCGCTGCTGATCGGCTACCCGACGGCCTACCTGATCGCGCAGCTCCCCTCCAGATGGAAGACGCTCGCGCTGGTCGCGGTCGTGCTGCCGTTCTGGACGAACTTCATCATCCGGGTCTACGCCTGGATCATGCTGCTGAGCGGTCCAGGGCTGGTGAACAGCGCGCTCGGCAAGCTCGGGCTGGGGCCGTACGAGCTGCTCTACCACGAGGGGACCATCGTCACCGGGTTGTTGTACTCGTACCTGCCGCTCATGGTGCTGCCGCTGTACTCCGCCATCGAACGGCTGGACCCGCAGCTGCGCGAGGCGTCGGCCAACCTGGGCGCCTCGGCGTTCACCACGTTCCGCAAGGTGACGCTGCCGCTCAGCGTGCCGGGCGTCATGACCGGCTGCCTGTTCGTGTTCGTGCCCAGCTTCGGCAACTTCGTCATCCCCGAGATGCTCGGCGGCAGCAAGACGATCATGGTGGGCAACCTCATCCGTGACCAGTTCCTCAAGGCGCGCGACTGGCCGTTCGGCTCGACGCTGGCGCTGGCGCTCATCGCGGTGCTGGTCGTGCTGCTGATCGTGCAGGCATGGGCGGCCCGCCGTGCGTAGGTCCAAGCTGCTGTACGTCCCGTTCTGGGCCACGTACGTCTTCCTCTACCTGCCGATCGTCGTGCTCGTCGTGATGTCGTTCAACTCCGGCGACTCGGCGTACACCTACGAGGGCTTCAGCCTCAAGTGGTACGGCGAGCTGGCCGGCGACGAGCGCATCAGGACCGGCCTGGTCAACACGCTCATCGTGGCCGCGGGCTCCACCGTCATCGCCACCGTGCTCGGCACCCTGCTCGCGGTCGGCCTGGCCCGTTTCACCAGGTCGAAGACGCTCGACGCGCTCGCGCTGATGCCGGCCGTGCTGCCCGACCTGGTGCTCGCCATCGGGCTGCTGGTGTTCTACAGCGCCATCCAGCTCACGCTCGGGCTGTACTCGGTGACGCTCGCGCACGCGCTGTTCTCGATGGCGTTCGTCGCGGCGGTGGTGCGCACCCGGCTCACGGGCGCCGACACCTCGCTGGAGGAGGCCTCGCGCGACCTCGGGGCCGGGCCGGTGGTCACCTTCATGAAGGTCACGCTGCCGCAGCTCACGCCCGGGATCATCGCCGGGGCGCTGCTGGCGTTCACGTTGTCGCTGGACGAGTTCGTGATCGCCTTCTTCACGATCGGGAACGCCGAGCCGACGCTGCCGATCGTCATCTACTCAATGGTTCGTTTCGGGGTGACCCCGAAGATCAACGCGCTGGCCGCGATCCTGCTCCTGGTGAGTTTCACCGCGGTGATCGCCGGTCAGCGGATGACCAGGATCGGGGAGTCACGTGCTCAAGATTGACGGCGTCACCCGCAGCTTCGGGAGCGTCACCGCGCTGGACGACGTCTCGCTCCAGATCGAGCAGGGCGAGTTCTTCGCCCTGCTCGGCCCTTCGGGCTGCGGCAAGACCACGCTGCTGCGCATCATCGCCGGGTTCGAGACGCCGGACAGCGGGCGGGTCACGCTCGACGGCGAGGACCTGCTGTCCAAGGCGCCCAACCGGCGGCCGATCAGCCTCATGTTCCAGTCGTACGCGCTGTTCCCGCACATGACCGTGGCCAAGAACGTGGCCTACGGGCTGGAGCGCGAGCGCCTGCCGCGGCAGGAGATCAAGCAGCGGGTCGGCGAGGTGCTGGAGACGGTCGGGCTGTCGGCGCACGCCGGCCGCAAGCCCGCGCAGCTGTCCGGCGGCCAGCGGCAGCGGGTGGCGCTGGCGCGTTCCATCGTCAAGCGGCCCCGCCTGCTGCTGCTCGACGAGCCGCTGTCGGCCCTGGACAAGAAGGTCCGCGCCGACATGCAGCTCGAACTCAAGCGGCTGCAGCACGAGGTCGGCATCACCTTCGTGGTCGTCACGCACGACCAGGAGGAGGCGATGTCGCTGGCCGACCGCATCGCGGTGTTCGACACGGGCCGGGTGCGCCAGGTGGACGCGCCCGTGGCGCTCTACGAGCGGCCGAGGACGCCGTTCGTGGCGGACTTCGTGGGTGCCAACAACCTGTTCCGCGGCCTTTCCACCGGGCTCGACGCGCTGCGCAGCGAGGAGTTCGGCATGCTGGCCGGCACGCCGCTGGAGGAGCTGGAGGCGGACCAGCCCGCGCTGCTCGCGGTGCGGCCCGAGCGGGTCGAGCTGGCCGACGAGAGCTCCGTCAGGGGCATGGCGGGCAGCGTGGTGGACGTCAGCTTCTACGGCGGCGTCTCGCACGTCTCCGTGGAGGTCCCCGGCCATCCCAAGCCCGTCCTGGCGGCCGTTCAGGGGGCCGGGACGGTCCGCCCCGGGGCCAAGGTGAAGGTGCGCTGGAACGCCGAGGACGCCGTCATCATGGCGGATCCTCAGTGAGACAGATCGTTGCCGGTCGCCGCCCGCGCGTACGACAGGATCAGCTCGGCGGCCTCGGCGGGCCCGATCACGGGGTGCCGGGCGGTGATGCGGTAGCCGTAGGCGTCCTCCAGCGCCACGAGGTTGCGCGCGATCGACAGCGAGTCGGCGGCCAGCGTGAAGACGCCCAGGGCCGCCCCGGTGTCGAGGATCGCCTGGTACATCGACACCTGGCGGTCGTAGAGCGAGGTGAGCAGGACGCCGTAGACGCGGTTGCGGCCGGCGGCCCCGCCCAGCTCGTTGAGCAGGCGCACGTCGGGGTCGAGCGGCCCGGTCGGCAGCCCGGAGCGGATCGTGACGACCAGCTTCTCGGCCGGGTCGGTGAAGTCGGCGAGGCGGCGCAGGCGCTGCTCGTAGAAGCGCTCCATGCCGGCGTGCTGCGCCTCGACCAGCAGCTCGCCGAGGTCGGGGTAGTGGTAGAGCACGGCGCCGGAGGTGAGCCCCGCCTCCTCGGCGACGTGCGAGAGCTGCACGCCGTCGACGCCGTGGCGGATGATGGCTTTGCGCGCCGCCTCGATCAAGTCGATGCGCCGGTCACTCCGGCTTTTACGCTGAGCCACCCTCACCACCTTCACTCGTTGGGCTTCCGTTCAGTTAGCCGTGTCCATAGTGCCCGTTACTTGACCATCACGCCAGCCACGTTTTTGAATTAGCCTTCAACTCTTCGAATCCCTCTCCTCGGAGTTCCGATGTCACTCACGTTCCTGTTCATGCCGGAAAGCGCGTACGGCCCGACCAACAACTCCATCGGGATCGGCGACATCCTGCGCCGCCGCGGCCACCGCGTCGTCTTCGCCGCCGAGTCGTCCTGGAAGGGCAAGCTGGAGGCCCTGGGCTTCGAGGAGGACCTGGTCGACCTGGCCCCGCCGCCCGAGAACCCCGAGGAGCAGGACGCCGGCCAGTTCTGGAAGGACTTCATCCGCGACACGGCCCCGGAGTACCGCAAGAGCACCAAAGAGCAGCTCGACACGGTCACCAGGCCGATCTGGGGCGAGCTCATCGACGGCGCGAAGTACTGCGAGCCGCAGCTGAAGGCCATCATAGAGCGCGTTGACCCGGACGTGATCATCGAGGACAACGTGATCACCTTTCCGGCGCTCCTGACGGCCGGCAAGAAGTTCGTCAGGATCGTCTCCTGCCAGCCCCTTGAGGTGCGCGGCCCCGACGTCCCGCCGGTCTTCTCGGGCCTGCCCGCCGACGACCGCAGCGAGTGGGACGACTTCCGCGCCGAGTACGACCGCACCCACCGCGAGCTGTGGAGCGCCTACAACGAGTGGTGCGTCGAGCAGGGCACGGAGCCGCTGCCCGACCTCGACTTCATCCACGAGGGCGACCTCAACCTCTACGTGTACCCGGAGATCCTCGACTACGTGGACCGCCGCCCGCTGGGCCCGTCGTGGCACCGCCTCGACTCCTCGGTCCGCGAGACCGACGAGGACTTCACGCTGCCCTTCGAGCGCCGGCCGGACACCGCGCTGATCTACTTCTCGCTCGGCTCGCTCGGCTCGGCCGACGTCGGCCTGATGCAGCGGGTGATCGACGTGCTGGCCACCACCCCGCACCAGTACATCGTCTCCAAGGGCCCGCTGCACGAGGAGATCAAGCTCGCCGACAACATGTGGGGCGCGGAGTTCCTGCCGCAGACTAAGATCGTCCCTCAGTGCGATCTGGTCATCACGCACGGCGGCAACAACACGACCACCGAGGCCCTGCACTTCGGCAAGCCGATGATCGTGCTGCCGCTGTTCTGGGACCAGTACGACAACGCCCAGCGGGTCTCCGAGCTGGGCTACGGTGTCAGGCTCTCGACCTACACCTTCGAGGACGACGAACTCACGGGGGCGATCGCCCGGCTGCTCGGCGACACCGAGCTGCGCGAGCGGCTCGCCGCCGCGGGTGAGGAGATCCGGCGTCGCGACGGCCTGCGCAAGGCCGCGGACCTGATCGAGCAGCTCGGCCAGTAAGGACAAGACCTTCCATGCGTGAACTGATCAACCCCGCCACCGGGCTCCCGTGCGCCGAAGTCGCCGACACCCCGGTGGAGGGCGTGGCGTCGGCCGTGACGGCCGCCCGTGCCGCCTACGCCGAGTGGTCCGAGACCACCCCGGCCGAGCGCGCCCGGCTGCTGCTGCGGCTGGCCGACCTCGTCGAGGCCGACGCCGAGGAGCTGACGAGGCTCGAAGTGGAGGAGACCGGCAAGCCGGCGGCGGTCTTCCGTGACGGTGAGCTGCCGTTCGCGGTGGACAACCTGCGCTTCTTCGCCGGGGCCGCCCGCTCGCTGGACGGCTCGGGGGCCGGGGTGTTCAGCTCCGGCTACACCTCGGTCATGCTGCGCCGCCCCGTCGGGGTGGTGGGGTCGATCTCGCCATGGAACTTCCCGTTCATCATGGCCGTGTGGAAGGTCGGGCCCGCGGTGGCCGCGGGCAACGCCGTGGTGATCAAGCCGGCGCCGCAGACGCCGCGCACGACGCTGCGCCTGGCCGAGCTGTTCGCCAAGGCGGGCGCTCCCGAGGGGCTGGTCCAGGCGGTGACCGGCGGCGCCGAGGTCGGCCAGGCGCTGGTCACCGACCCCGGCGTGGACATGGTCAGCGTCACCGGCTCCACGGAGACCGGCCGCGCGGTGATGACCGGCGCGGCGGCCACGCTCAAGCGGGTGCACCTGGAGCTCGGCGGCAAGGCGCCGGCGCTGGTCTTCGCGGACGCCGACCTGGCGGAGATGGCCCACGGCGTGGCGATGGGGGCGACGTACAACACCGGGCAGGACTGCACCGCGGCCACCCGGGTCTACCTCGCCCGCGAGATCTACGACGACGCCGTGGAGGCGCTGCGGGCAACTCTTGCCGAAATCACCTACGGCGACCCCTGGGACCCGGCCACGGACATCGGCCCGTTGATCTCGGCGGCGCACCGGGAGCGCGTGCACGGGTTCGTGGAGCGCTCCGGCGGCCGGGTGCGGCACGGCGGCGCCCTGCCCGAGGGGCCCGGCTTCTACTACCCGCCCACCCTTGTGACCGATGTCGCACAGGACAGCGAGATGGTCCAGGGCGAGCTTTTCGGGCCGGTCCTGGTGGCGCTGCCGTTCGACGGCGAGGACGAGGCGGTCCGGCTGGCCAACGACACCCGCTACGGGCTCGCCTCGTCGGTGTGGTCGCGCGACGTCTCGCGGGCGATGCGCGTGGCGCACCGTCTCGACGTGGGTGTGACCTGGGTGAACGACCACCTTCCCATCGCCAGTGAGGCGCCGCACGGCGGGGTGAAGGGCAGCGGGTTCGGCAAGGACATGAGCCAGGAGGCGGTCCTGGAGTATTCGGTGACGCGTCATCTGATGGTGAAGCACGCGGCACCCGCCGAGCGGGATTCGTTCCGGCCCGCTTGAAAACGTGTACGGCGAAATGCACCCTAAAGCAGAGCTTTGGGCGTGTTTGATGGGATATGTCGGGTTGGCCGATCTGGTACGGACTGTGTTCCAATTACCCAGCCGGACGGAATCCCATGCGCCACACGCGTGTCTGATTTCTTTCGAGCACGTACCGGCGAGAGGTTGCGAGAGTCAGTGAGGACGGAAAACCCCAGGCATACGAAGTCGGGGGAGTACACAGGCGGCAGGTTCCGGCTGGCTAACTGGCGTGTGCGCTCCAGGCTGGTCGCTCTGATCCTCATCCCCACGGTCGTGGGCGTGCTCCTCGCCGGCATCCAGCTGGCCGACGCCATCGGGACCAGCGCCGAGTACCGGCGCCTGACCCAGGTCGCGGAGCTGGTCCAGAAGGTCGGCGCGCTCAACCACGAGCTCGCCAAGGAGCGCACGCTCACCGCGTGGGCCGTCGCCACGGGCAACCGGGCCGGCCGCACGCTGCAGCTGAAGAACCAGCGCCAGGCCACGGACAAGGTCAAGGCGCAGGTGGAGACCGCCGCCAAGGCCATCGACGACTCCCACACCAGCCGCGTCCGCGAGGGCGTGGCCGAGATGTCCCGCTGGCTCGAAGGTCTCGACAGCCTCCGGACGTCGATGGTCGGGAACGTTCCGCCGCAGGCGTCCATCCGGACCTACACCACGATGATCGGCATCTTCTCGTCGATCCAGGCGGGTCTGGCCGACGGCGTCAACGACGACCGCCTCCAGAGGGACATCGCGTCGCTCGGCTCGCTGCAGTCGATGAAGGAGGAGGTCTCGCGCCAGCAGATCATGCTCATCGTCGCGCTGGCCGAGCGGAAGCTGGACGGCGAGGCCCTCACCGAGTTCCTGGGCTCCTGGGACAAGCAGCAGGCCGCCCTGGCCTCGTTCGAGGCCGAGGCGTCCGCCGAGGAGCTCAAGGCCTACCAGCAGGGCATCAGGGGCCAGCAGATCGACCGCGCCGACGCCATGCGCCAGCGGGCGCTCGCCCAGATGCGCGAGTACAACAAGCTCGGCGACCTCGACGTCACCACCTCCCGCGACCTCAGCCTCTGGTACGACAGCACCACGGCGACCGCCAACGCCATGCGCAAGGTCGAGGACGACCTGGCCACGAAGATCGTGACCCGCACCCGTGAGCTGAGCGACAGCGAGCAGCGCAACGCCATCATCTCCGGCGCGATGATCCTCGTGCTGCTGCTCCTGGTCCTGGTCATCACCACCCGCGTGGCCGGTTCGCTGGTCCGCCCGCTGCGCCGGCTCCGGGCCGAGGCGCTGCAGGTGGCCACCACCCGGCTGCCCGAGACCGTCCGCGTGCTGCGCGAGTCCGGCGAGAGCGCGCAGGTGCCGGAGGTCCCGTCCATCGGCATCAACACTCGCGACGAGATCGGGGAAGTGGCGCGGGCCTTCGACGAGGTCCACCGCGAGGCGATCCGGCTGGCCGGCGACGAGGCCAAGCTGCGCGCCAACGTCAACTCCATGTTCGTCAACCTCTCCCGCCGCAGCCAGACGCTGGTCGAACGGCAGCTCCAGCTCATCGAAGGTCTGGAGCAGGGCGAAGAGGACGAGCAGCGACTGGCCAACCTGTTCCGCCTCGACCACCTGGCCACCCGCATGCGGCGCAACAGCGAGAACCTCCTGGTCCTCGCCGGCCAGGAGGCCGCGCGCAAGTGGAGCGAGCCGGTGCCGCTGGTCGACATCGCCCGCGCCTCGCTGTCGGAGGTCGAGAACTACGAGCGGGTCCAGATCTCGATCGCGTCCAGCACGCTGATCGTCGGCCCGGCCGTCACCGACGCCGTCCACCTGCTCGCCGAGCTGATCGAGAACGCCATCTCGTTCTCCCCGCGCGAGAGCAAGGTCACCGTGACCAGCACCCCCGCCGAGGGCGGCGTCCTGGTCACCATCAACGACCAGGGCATCGGCATGAGCCAGGACGAGCTGGGCGAGGCCAACTGGCGCCTGGCCAACCCGCCGGTCGTGGACGTGTCGGTCTCGCGGCGCATGGGCCTGTTCGTGGTCGGCCGCCTGGCCCTGCGCCACGGCATCCGGGTCCAGCTCAGCCAGCGCGAGAACGGCGGCCTGAGCGCGCTGGTGATGATGCCCGACATGCTCATCAGCGGCGGCGTCGGGGTGCCCCAGCAGGGCGGCCAGTACGAGGCGTTCACCTCGTTCGACCCGAGCATGTTCAACCAGCCCTCGGCCAACGGCGGGCAGCCCTCCGTCAACCAGGTGCTCGACACCGAGTGGCCGGGCTCGCTGCCCGCGCCGGGCAGCACCGGCACGAGCTGGCCGTCCTTCGGCGAGCAGCCGTCGTTCGACCCGTCCTCCACTGACCAGCCCTCCTTCGACCAGCCCTCTTTCGGCCAGTCGCCCTTCGGCCAGCCCCGCTTCGGCGAGCAGCAGCCGGCCGCCTTCGGCGGCGACCGGCCGGGCCCGTTCGACCGCGCCGGCTTCGACCAGCCGCCCGCGGCGACGCCGGGCGGCCCGGGAGTGGACGAGCAGCGCTGGCCGTCCTTCGCCGAGGAGCCTCCGGCTCCCGCGCGGCAGGAGGAGCGCTGGCACTCCGAGGAGACCTCCCGCTGGCCGTCGTTCGCCGAGGAGCCGCCCGCTCCCGGGCAGCAGCAGCCGCAGCAGCCGTTCGCCGAGAACCGCTGGCCGTCCTTCGCCGAGCAGCCGCCGCCCGCGCAGGACGACGAGCCGCGCTGGCCGTCCTTCGCGACCGAGCCGCCCAAGGAGCAGCCGGACGACGCGTCCCGCTGGTCCTCCTTCGCCGACCCGCTGCCGCGCAGGGGGCTGTTCGAGTCGGTCGACCGGCCGCGGCCGGCCTTCGGCCCCGACTACGCCTCGCCCTTCGAAGAGGACCCCAAGCCCGCCGACCGCTACGAGCAGAACGGGCACTCCGGGCTCGGGGCCTTCAGCGCCGGCAACTACACCTCCCAGGACATGACCGGCCCGCTGCCGGTCGTGCGCAACTCGCCGCTGGAGGAGCAGAGCGAGGAGTTCCTGCCGATCTTCTCCTCGGTCGGCTCCGACTGGTTCCGGCGGCCGGAGCCCGAGCAGGTCAGGCAGCGCATCGAACCGGTGGAGGACGAGCCCGAGGTGACCGCCGTGCACCCGGCCATCCCCGCCGACGCCACCGCGCCGCCGCCACCGGTCCAGCCGGCCGCCATGCCGCCGGCCGCGAGCGCGTCCAGGTCGTCGGGGCTGCCGCAGCGCCGGCCCGGCGCGTCGGGGGCCGGCGCCAGCTGGTCCTCGCCCGCTGACGCCGGTTTCCAGGCCGCGCAGGCCGCCGCGCAGCCGCAGCAGGCCGGCACCACGAGCTCCGGTCTGCCGCGCCGCGTGCCCAAGGCGAACCTGGTGCCCGGCACGGCCAGCCTCGCCGAGCCCCAGCCCACGTCTCCGCCGCCACAGATCTCGCCCGAGCGGTTGCGCAGCCGGCTCTCCAGCTTCCAGCAGGGTGTCCGCCAGGGCCGAGCGTTCACGCGCGGAGAAGAGAATGAGGAGGACAAATGAGAGAGATGAGCCAGGGAGCGCGCGGCATCAGCTGGCTGATCACTGACTTCGTGAACAACGTGCCCGGAGTGGCGCACACGGTCGTGGTCTCGTCGGACGGTCTGCCGCTCGCGTACTCGGAGGGTTTCCCGAAGGACCGGGCCGACCAGCTCGCGGCCGTCGCCTCCGGTGTGATCAGCCTGACTCAGGGCGCCGCCCGGGTCTTCGAGGGCGGTATGGTGACCCAGACCGTCATCGAGATGCAGCGCGGGCTCTTGATGATCATGTCCATCAGTGATGGGTCCTGCTTGGCGGTTCTGGCCGCCCCCGACTGTGACATGGGTCTGGTGGCTTACCAGATGACCCTGCTGGTCGAGCGGGCCGGGCAGGTGCTGACGCCGGCCGTACGCGCTGAACTGCAGGCGGCCCGTCCCCGCTAGCCTGGGGGCGTCGACAGGAGATCATGGTGACAGGTCAGGGTTGGGCTGGTGATAGCACTCCGCCGCATCCGGCGGCGCCACAGTCGCGCAAGAGCTCGTTGGTACGGCCGTACGCCGTGACCGGCGGGCGCACTGCGCCACGGATGAAGTTCGCCATGGAGGCGTTGGTGTCCTCCGTGACGTCGGAATACCAAGACATTTCCCTACTAAGTCCGGAGTATCAGGCGATCATCCAACTGACTCGTAACGTGCGGTCGGTTGCTGAGATCTCCGCCCTTTTACGCCAGCCCCTTGGAGTGGTCCGGGTGCTGATCGCCGACATGGCGTCGGAGGGCCTGATCCGCGTGCACCAGCCTGCGCTGGAGGCGGGAAAGCCGGACCTCAACTTGCTCGAAAGGGTGCTCAGTGGACTTCGAAGGCTCTAGCCCCGGCCTTACCTCGACGAAGATCGTCGTGGCGGGGGGCTTCGGCGTTGGCAAGACGACGTTCGTGGGTGCGGTCTCGGAGATCCTCCCCCTCACCACGGAAGCCGTCATGACGGACGCGTCCGCCCACGTGGACGACGTCTCGCTGACGCCGAACAAGACGACCACGACCGTGGCGATGGACTTCGGCCGCGTCTCGCTGGACCGTGACCTGATCCTCTATCTGTTCGGCACGCCGGGCCAGCACCGGTTCTGGTTCATGTGGGACGACCTGGTGCGCGGCGCGATCGGCGCGATCGTGCTGGTCGACACCCGCCGCCTGGCCGACAGCTTCCCCGCGATCGACTACTTCGAAGAGGCGAAGCTGCCGTTCGTCATCGGGATCAACGGCTGGGACGGGCACTTCGCCCACCAGGAGGAGGAGATCCGCGAGGCGCTGTCCATCGGCGGACACACCCCCATCGTGCGGCTGGACGCCCGGCAGCGCGAGTCGGTCAAGGCGACCCTGATCACCCTCGTGGAGCACGCCCTGACCCGCCACATGCACGAGCCGGTATAACCCGGCTTCGCGGGCGCCTCCCGGGTGCGGATCCCCGGGCGGCGCCCGTCCGGGTGACAGGATGCGGGCATGCACGTGACCCCGTACCCACTCGAACCCGGCCCCGAGCAGACCCGTGAGATGGGCGAGGCCGCGCTGGCCCTCGTCGAGGACTTCCTGCGCGACCTGCCGGACCTGCCCGCCCTCGCCCCGAGCGACGCCGGCCTGCTCGCCGGCCTGCGGGAGCCGGCCCCCGAGCACGGCAGCCCCCTGCCCGCTCTGCTGCGGACGGTGGCCGCGGCGGCCCGGCAGGGCGGGACGAGCGCGGGGCCGGGCTACCTGGCGTACGTGCCGGGCGGCGGGCTGTACGCCGCCGCCCTGGCCGACTTCCTGGCCGCCGCGCTCAACAAGTACGTGGCGGTCTGGGACCTCGCGCCCGCCTGCGCCCAGATCGAGGCGACCGTCGTCCGCTGGCTGTGCGACCTGTTCGGCCACCCGGAAGGGGCACGCGGCATCCTGACCTCCGGCGGCTCGATGGCCAACTTCTCGGCGATCGTCACCGCGCGTACGGCGCTGCTCGGCGAGCGCTTCCTGGACGGCGTCCTCTACGTCACCGACCAGACGCACGCCTCCTCCGCCAAGGCCGCCCTGCTGGCCGGCTTCCCCCGGGCGAACCTCCGCACCGTGCCCACGCTGCCGTCGCTCGCCATGGACCCGGCCGCGCTGACCGGCCTGATCGCGGCCGACCGGGCGGCCGGCCTGCGCCCGTTCCTCGTGATCGGCAGCGCGGGGACGACGAACACCGGCGCCATGGACCCCCTGACGGAGCTGGCCGGCATCGCGCGGGCCGAAGGGCTCTGGTTCCACGTGGACGCCGCCTACGGCGGGCCGTTCCAGCTCACGGCGCGCGGCCGGGCCCTCATGAGCGGCATCGAGCGGGCCGACTCGATCACGCTCGACCCGCACAAGGCGATGTTCCTGCCGTACGGGACCGGGGCGCTGCTGGTCCGCGACGGCGCGCGGCTGCGCGCGGCACACCACCTGCGCGCCGACTACCTCCAGGACCTCGCCGCGGAGGAGGAGATCCCGAACTTCACCGAGTACTCGCCCGAGCTCAGCCGCGACTTCCGCGGCCTGCGGCTGTGGCTGCCGGTCAAGCTGCACGGCCTCGCCGCCTTCCGCGAGGCGCTCGACGAGAAGCTGGACCTGGCCCGCGTGGTGCACGACGCCCTGGTGGAGTCGGGGTTCGAGGTGCCGTGGGAGCCGCGGCTCACCACCGTGGCCTTCCGCTGGGTCCCCGAGCACGGCGACGCCGACGCCTTCAACGCCCGCCTGCTGCGCCGGATCAACGCCGCCGGGCGGGTGCTGCTGTCCAGCACCACGATCGGCGGCACGTACATGATCCGGGTGTGCGTCCTGAGCCACCGCACCCACCGCGGCCGGATCGACGAGGCCGTCGCCGTCATCCGCACGGCCTGCGAGCGGCTGCGCGAGGAGGAGGAACGCGGGGTGGTCAGGAGCGGCGCAGCAGGAGGGTGACGAAGCCGAGCAGGTCGCGGTAGCCGTTGAGCCACATGTCGCGGTGCTCCCGCGCGGCCCGCAGCGCCTCGTCGCCGTCGGGGCCGGGGTGCTCGGCGGCCCAGCGGGCGAGGCTGCCGGTCCAGGAGAACTCGTAGTCGTCCCATTCGGCCCGGTCGCTGACGTGGGCGTGGACGGTGAGCCAGCCACTGGACTCGGCCGCCGCGACCGTGCCCGCGAGGTCGGGGAAGGCGCCGATCTCCGCGACCAGCTCCGGCGTCGGCGGACGCTCCCAGAACCCCTCGCCCACCAGCGCCAGCCCGCCGGGGCGGACGAACCTGGCGAGCGCCTCCATCGTGCCCTTCAGCCCGCCGAAGGCGTGCGTGGAGCCGACGGCGAGCACCAGGTCGTACGGCTCACCGGCGGGAAAGGCGCTGATGTCGGCGAGCCGCGCCGTGAACCGGCCGGCCAGGCCGCGGGCCTCGGCTTCGCGCTCGGCGGCCGCCACGGCGTGCGGGGAGAGGTCCACGCCGTCGGCGACGGCCGACGGCACCAGCTCAAGAGCGCGGAGCGCCCACACGCCGGGCCCGCAGCCGAGGTCGAGGACACGCGCGCCCTCGGGCAGCGCCGCGCGCCGCAGCAGGCGGTCGAGCGAGGCGTCGGAGACGGGCGCGGCGATCGGGTGGTCGGTGTGCGCGATGGCGCTGATGAGCTGTCGGTCCATCCCGCCATCTTCCCGAACCGCGCAACAGGTTTTCCGTCGCGGGAGGCGACGGATCAGACGACCGCGGCGTGTCCCCGGACCAGGCGGCCCACCTCGGCACGCAGGTGCACGAAGTCGGGGTGCTCGCGGGTGGTGATCTGGTCGCGCGGCCCGGGCAGGTCGACCTTGAGGTCGCCCACGACGTGCGCCGGCGCCTTGGACAGCACCACCACGCGGTCGCCGACGTAGACGCTCTCATCGATGTCGTGCGTGATGAGCACGATCGTCATCTGGTGGTGGCCGCGCACCTTGAGCACCAGGTCCTCGAGGTCTTCCCTGGTCTGGGCGTCCACCGAGCCGAACGGCTCGTCCATCAGCATCAGCGTCGGCCGGTAGGCGAGCGCCCGCGCGATCGCGACCCGCTGCTGCATGCCGCCGGAGAGCTGGAACGGGTATTTGCGCTCGGCCGCGGACAGGCCGACCGACTCCAGCGCCTCCATGGCGGCCTCGCGGCGGGCCTTCTTGTCCATGCCCCTGCGGCGCAGCGGCAGCGCGACGTTGTCGGCGACCGACATCCAGGGGAACAGCGAGCGGCTGTAGTCCTGGAACACCACGGCGAGGTTGTCGGGGGTCTGGCGCACGAGCTTGCCCTCGACCTTGACCTGGCCGCCGGTCGGGCTGATGAGCCCGGCGATCGAGCGCAGCAGCGTGGACTTCCCGCAGCCCGACGGCCCCACGATGCACAGCAGCTCGCCCTCGGCGACGCTCAGGTTGAGACCTTCGATGGCGCGGTGCTCGTTGGGGGTGCCGGCGCCGTACACATGGGAGAGATTGTCTATCTCGAGCAATGTGCTTCCTAGGGGGGCGAGACCGCGGAGGAGGACCGCGACTCCGGAAGGGTCGGAATTCGACTCTAGCGGAGCGGGCAAAGCTGGAGGAGTCGGTCAGGTAAACCTCTTCCGGGCGTGATCTTACTCGGGGAGACCGGCACTGTCATGGCGCACGTACGCTCCACGACTCCCGCTCGTTGAGCGCCCGCACGTCGGCGTCCGAGATGGCCCGCTGCGCGGCCGCCATGGCGGCCAGCTCGGCCTCGGTCAGCACGTCGGCGACGTCGCGGAAGCCGTCGGGCGCCCGCTCGGTCACCAGGGCGATCGTCTCCTCGACGGGCAGCGCTCGGTGCGCGCGCACCAGGGCCGAGGTGGGCGGAAGACGCTCGTCCTCGTACGCGCGCAGCGCCTCGGCCGGATCGTCGTACGAGGCCAGGCACCGCGCCAGCACCCGGGCGTCGAGCACGGCCTGGGAGCCGCCGTTCGAGCCGATCGGGTACATCGGATGGGCGGCGTCGCCGAGCAGCGTCACCCGTCCCTCGCCCCAGCGCGGCAGCGGCTCCCTGTCGACCATCGGGTATTCGAGGATGCGGCCGGTGGCCGCGAGCAGGGCCCGGATGTCGGCGGGGCGATAGGTCCAGTGCGCGAAGTGCGGCGCCACGTCGGACAGGCGGCCCTTCCTGCTCCAGTCGGCAGCGCCGACCTGGCCGGGCTCGGCCACCTTCACCTCGGCCACCCAGTTGACCAGCCGCGGGTTGGCCGCCGAGATGTGGTAGGTGACGAACTTGCCGGCCGTGTTGGAGCCGCCGACCAGCACCGTCGCGCCGTCGAGTATGGGGTCGGCCTCGGCGACCCCGCGCCACATCCTGATGCCCGCCCACAGCAGCGGGTCGCCGGTCGGATGCAGCCGGGCCCGCACCGCCGACTGCACGCCGTCGGCGCCGACGAGCACGTCCACCCGCTCGCGCAGCACCTGCCCGTCCGCCCGGCGCAGCGTGACGAGCACGGCGTCGCCGTCCTGCGCGCAGTCCTCGAAGCGCACCCCCGTGCGCACGGGGACGCCGCGCTCCTCGACCGCGGCGAGCAGCGCGAGCTGCAGCTCGCCGCGGTGGATGCTGTACTGGGGCCACCGGTAGCCGGCCGCGCGGCCCCGTGGCAGCGCCAGGATGACGTTGCCGTGCCGGTCGGCGAAGGTCATGGAGCTGGTCTCGACGCCGAGCGCGGCCAGGCGGCCGGCCAGCCCCAGCTCGGTCAGCTCGCGTACGGCGTGCGGCTGCAGGTTGATGCCGACGCCGAGCGGCCTGATCGTCCGCGCGGCCTCCACGACCACGCACTCCAGCCCGGCCGCGGCCAGGCTCAACGCGGTGGCGAGTCCTCCGACGCCGCCGCCCACGACCATGGTCCTCACCGTCCGCACCCTAAGCGACCGGTTCCTGCGCCGCGCGGTGCCAGCCGAGCACGCGCCGCTCCACGACGAGGAACAGCTCGTTCAGCAGGTAGCCGAGCACCCCGAGCAGCACGATCGCGGCCCACATGGCGGGCAGGTCGAACATCGAGTACGCCTCCGTGAGCTGGAACCCGATCCCGTTGGTGGTGCCCGGCAGCAGCTCGGAGAAGACCATGACGATGAGCGAGAGCGACAGCGCGAGCCGCAGCCCGGCGAACATCTTGGGCAGCGCCGACGGCAGCACCACCCGCCACAGCCGCTCGGCCCGCGACAGCCGGAACACCTGGCAGGTCTGCAGGTGCAGCGGCTCCACGGCGCGGGCGCCGTCGGCGGTGTTGAGCAGCACCGGCCACACGATGCTGAACATGATGAACGCGAGCTGCATGCGCAGCCCGAACCCGAACACCACCAGGAACACCGTGACCAGCGCGGGCGGCGGCACGGCCCGCAGGAACTGCAGCACCCCGTCGAGGTAGTCGTAGACGCGGGCCGACAGCCCCACCGCGAGCCCGAGCACGACCCCGGCCAGCGCGCCCCCGGCGAACCCTGCGGCCATCCTGCCCAGGCTGGGCAGGATGTTCTGGACGGCGACGTCGCTCAGGAACAGCCGCTGCGGCGGCCCCGAGAACCACATCGCCTGCATCCGCGTCACGATCGTGCCGGGCGTGGGGAAGAACGCGCTGCCCGCCGCCCTGGTCGCCACCTCCCACAGCAGCACCAGCACGGCGAGCACGAGCCAGCGGAACGCGATCGTCCGCGCGCCTCGCCTGCGGGCGGCGGCCCGGGACCGCCGGGCGATCCGCGGCGGCGCCGTGGCCTTCGCCGCGACCTCGGCTGTCGCTTTCACGTCTGCTCTCCCAACCGGGCGTGGTGCCAGCGGAACGCGCGCCGCTCGAAGGCGACCAGCAGGGCGTTCACCGCCACGCCGAACAGCCCGACCCAGCACACCCCGGCCAGGATGTCGGTCATGCGGGCGGGCACCGCGATGCCGGCGAAGTAGATGAACACGCCCATGCCCTCGCCCCGGCCGGCCACGATCTCGGTGCTGACGGTCAGGATCAGCGCGATCCCCGCGGCCAGCCGGACGCCGGTCGTGATGAACGGCGCCGAGGAGGGCAGCGAGACGCGCAGCAGCACCGACAGCGGGCCGAAGCCGTACGACCTGAGCGACTCCTTGGCCAGCGGGTCCACGCCACGGAGGCCGTACATCGTGTTGTAGAGGATCGGCCACAGCGAGGCGTAGACCACCAGCGAGATCCGCAGTTGCAGGCCGGTGCCGATGACCAGGGCCACCAGCGGGATCAGCGCGACCGACGGGATCGGCCGCAGGAACTCCACGACCGAGCGGGTGGCGGCGTCCACGACGGGGACGCTGCCGAGCAGCAGCCCGAGCGGCACCGCGGCGACCGCCGCGATCCCGAGCCCGACGGCCCAGGCGAGCAGGCTGGTCAGGGCGTGCACGCGGAAGGCGGGATCGAGCGCGAGCGCCCCCATCCGCGCGGCGATCTCCGTCGCGGGCGGCAGGAACTCGCGGTCGGCCAGGCCGGTACGGCTGACCAGCTCGATCAGGGCGGCGAAGGCGAGGGCCCCGGCCGCCCGCCGCGACCACCGTGCGGTGGCGCCGGTCGGGCGGCCGGGGGCCAGGGCGGTGGCGGTCACGCTCACCCGGACGTGGTCGGCGACATGAGCGTCTTGACCTCGATCGCCTTGGTCAGCCAGCGGGCCTCCAGCATCCAGTCGGCCACCCGTTGCAGCCGCACCGGGTTGTCGCTGCTGGAGAAGTAGGGGAAGGTGACGGTGGCCGCGGTGGCCGCGTCGATCTGGGTGAAGGTCGGCAGCACCTTGGAGACGACCTCGCGGTTGTTCTCCATGAGCTTGGCCGCGTTGTGGATGGCCCGTTGGAAGGCCGCCGCGACGCGCGGGTTCTTGTCGTACCACTCCTGCGTGCTGACGTAGCCGGAGATCGGGAACTCGGCGGCGGGGCCGGAGGCCGGGTCGAGGATCTTGCGGGCGCCCATGGTGGAGGTGGCCGCGGTGACCATCGGCTCGCCGAGGTAGGCGGCGTCGATCTGGCCGCCCTTCCACGAGGGCATGATGTTCTGGAACGTCACCTGCACGTACTTGATGGAGGCCGGGTCCACGTTGTTGGCCTTGAGCACCTGCGTCAGGGCCAGCTCCTGGAAGTTGTGCAGGACGTTGACGTTGATCGTCTTGCCTTCGAGGTCCTTGGCCGTCTTGATGGGCGAGGTGGGCAGCACCATGATGCTGAGCGAGTCGGGGGCCGCGCGGGAGCCCTCGGCCAGGATGCGCAGCTTGAGCGTGCCCTTGTCCTGGGCCTGGAACATCGACACGTAGTTGCCGAACATCGCGTCGATCTCGCCGTTGAGCATCATGGGGATGGCCTCGGGCGCGGCCTGGACCACCTGCGGGGTGACCTCCAGACCCTCCTTCTCGAAGAGCCCCTGGTCGATGGCGACGTAGAGGGCGGCGCTGTCGATGGCCGGCAGGGTGGCGACCTTGATCTTGGTCTTCTCCAGGCCGCCACTGGCGGCGGCCGGTGGCGCGCTGGCGGTCGTGCCGCCGCCTGAGCTGCAGGCTGCGGCGAGGGTCAAAGCGAATCCGATGATGGCGGCCCTGGCGGGACGGCCAAGCCTCATGTCAGGGACTCCCTTCAGATGGAGCCAGGGGGGACCGGGCGGCTTTCTGCTGCCGGCGGCTCTTGCGCCTGACGCGCAACAGGGCTCGACCGTAGCACCAAATTAGTGGTCATTATCGAGAAGATAACACTTGTGGTTGCAATGTCTGCTTGCCGCTATATCGTGAAAATTTGACGACCGGCAAGTAACTGGAGGTTTGTCCAGTTTGGGAATGGAGGTGTGAACGAGACCGACGTTACTGGCGGGGCGGTTCTGATGAAACCCCTGTGGGTGAGGAAGAGGCCCGCGGGGCGATCTCTTACACCTTGTTTCCGCAGATGGACGGCTGTTTACCGATTCTGGCGTAATTTTCGGACACTCTGGGACAAACTTCTCGATCGAGCACAATCGGTGGTTGGCTGCCTTCGGGCCATGTGCTCAAATGACGCTTATCTTGACGTACTAAATTGCCCCAACGCGCATTTACCTGCAGGGTCACCGAGAATTCCCCTCCCGGGGCGAGAGGTTGCGAAGGCAAGTGAGAACGCAGAGCGCTGAAGCTTCCGCCGACCGCGAGCCGCACGCGCACCAGAAGCAGCGCCAGAAGCAACGGCCGGCCAAACCCTCCTCACGCAGGTTCGGACTGGGCAACTGGCACGTGCGGTCGCGCCTCATCGCGCTGATCGTCGTTCCCACGGCCGTGGCCGTGGGGCTCGGCGGGCTCAGCGTGATCACCTCGCTCAACGACGCCGACACCTACCAGACCCTCCGGCAGGTCGCCGAGTTCAGCGAGCAGCTCGGGGCCGTCACCCACGAGCTCGCCTTCGAACGCGACGAGACCGCGCTGTTCATCGCCCAGGGCCGGCCCGGCAGCCGCGAGGCGCAGCTCCAGACCACCTACAGCGGCGTGGACGCGCTGATCGACGAGGCCAGGCAGCGGGGACAGGCCATCGCCGACACGCACGGCGGCTCCGTACGGCCGGTGCTGCGCCGGCTGGAGGAGATCCCGACGCTGCGCGCCACCGCCGTCAAGGGCAAGATCCAGCCGCTGCCGATGATCGACAAGTACTCCCAGATCATCTCCGCGCTCCTGCAGTTCCATGACCAGGTCGGCCAGGTCGCGGTGGACGACCAGGTCAACCACAGCGCGAGCGCGATGGCCGCCATCGCGCGGGCCAAGGAGCAGGCGTCCAAGCAGCGCGGCATCCTCGCCAGCGCCCTGGACAAGAAGTCCTTCGACAGCGGCGAGCTGGACGCGCTGACCGACGCCAAGGCGCGCGAGGAGAGCGAGGAGACCCTCTTCGCCACGCTGGCCAACCTCGACCAGCTGGAGCTCTACCGCAACACGGTGGTCGGCCGCGACGTGGACCAGACCGACCTGTTCCGGCTGCGCGCCATGGCGCAGGCGTCCGAGGGCAAGGAGCTGAGCATCGGCGCCTCGCCCAGCAGGGACGTCACGACCTGGTTCGACGTCAGCACCGGCAAGATCGACGCCCTGCGGGAGGTGGAGAAGGACCTCGCCTCCTCGGTGATCCTGCGCGCCCGCGGCCTGGAGGAGGGCGCCAACCGCGCGGCGATGATCTCCGGCGGCCTCATCCTGCTCCTGCTGCTCGTCGTGGTGGCGATCATCTCGCTCATCGCCCGCTCGCTCATCCGGCCGCTGCGCCGGCTGCGCCGCGAGGCGCTCGACATCGCCGGGCAGCGCCTGCCCGAGACGGTGAAGGCCCTGCGCGAGAGCACCGACGGCAGCCCGGGCCCGGTCGCCCCGATCAGCGTCGACACGCACGACGAGATCGGCGAGGTCGCGCGGGCCTTCGACGAGGTGCACCGCGAGGCGGTCCGGCTGGCCGGCGAGGAGGCCCGGCTGCGCAGCAACGTCAACGCGATGTTCGTGAACCTCTCGCGCCGCAGTCAGACGCTGGTGGAGCGGCAGATCACCCTGATCGACGGTCTGGAGCAGGGCGAGCAGGACGAGCAGCGGCTCGGCAACCTGTTCAAGCTGGACCACCTGGCCACGCGCATGCGGCGCAACAGCGAGAACCTGCTGGTGCTCGCCGGCCAGGAGCCGCCGCGCCGCTGGAGCCAGCCGGTCAAGCTGGTCGACGTCGCCCGCGCCTCTCTCTCCGAGGTCGAGAACTACGAGCGGGTCGTGCTCCAGGTGCCCGACGGCGTCTCGGTGGCGGGCCAGGCCGTCAACGACGTCATCCACCTGCTCGCCGAGCTGGTGGAGAACGCGCTGTCGTTCTCGCCGCGCGAGACCAGGGTGACGGTCTCCGGCAGCCGGATCGACGGCGGCGGCGTGATGCTGTCGATCACCGACTCCGGCATCGGCATGACCCAGGACGAGCTCGTCCAGGCCAACGACCGGCTGACCGACGCGCCCTCCGTGGACGTGTCGGTGTCCCGGCGGATGGGCCTGTTCGTGGTCGCCCGCCTGGCCCACCGGCACGGCATCCGCGTGCAGCTGCGCCCGCACGCCTCCGGCGGGCTGACCGCCATGGTGCTCATCCCCGAGAACATGCTGGGCTCCCAGGCCCCGGCGCACGCGGCCGGGATGCCGTCGTTCACCGGCAACCAGCCGCCGTCGTACAACCCGCCGCCGGCCTTCGACCAGCCGTCCTCGCACCCGTCCTCGCACCCGTCCTCAGGGCACCCGTCCTTCGGCCAGCCGTACGAGCGGCCGCCCGCCTTCTCCGGCGCGGGCGGCGGGGGAGGGGACGAGCCCTACTCGGGCCCGCACCCGGCCCCGCCCGCCATCGACTGGCCGCAGCCGCCCGCCCAGCTCGGCCCCGGCCACCCGTCCTTCCCCTCCGGTCCCTCCGAGGGCAACGGCTGGCCGAACGTGCCAGGCTGGCAGCCCGACGCGGCCTCCTGGTCGGCGCCGGAACCGCGCGGCTTCGACGCCTCCGACGTCTGGTCGCCGCCCCGGACCTCCGCGTGGAACGGCGGCGGCCTGCCCAGAAGGCCCACGCCACCGCAACCGCCGCCCGGCGGCTGGAGCGGCGACACGATGCCGCCGCAGCGCCCCGGGTTCGAGTTCACCGACGACTCCGGGGACACCGGGCCCATCCCGGCGGTCCCTCCGGCGGCCGGCGGCGACGACTACTTACCGATCTTCGCCGCGGTCGAGTCCGCCTGGTTCGGCCGCGACAAGACGTGGAGCAGCAGCAAGGCGGACGAGGGATGGAACGCTGCGGAGGCCGTGGTGGAACCGGTACGTGACGGATCGACGGCCGCCGGCCTGCCCAAGCGGGTGCCCAAGGCCAACCTGGTGCCCGGCTCGGCGGGCACCACGGCCGCGCCCAAGGGCGTGACGCCGATGCCGTCGGTCTCGCCCGACCGGGTCCGCAACCGCCTGTCCAGCTTCCAGCAGGGTTACCGGGCGGCGCGGGACGACATCACCGAGGGCAAGGCGTTCTCCGCCGGCTCGCGGAACGACGAAAGGGAGGAGGGCGCGTGAACGACCTGAGCCACGCGGCACGCGGGGTGGATTGGTTGATCACCGACTTCGTCAGCACGGTGCCGGGTGTCGCGCACGCGGTGGTCGTCTCTTCTGACGGGTTGCCGCTGGCCGCCTCGTCGGGCTTCCCGGCGGACCGGGCCGACCAGCTGGCGGCCATCGCGTCGGGTCTGGTGAGCCTGACGCAGGGGGCGGCCAGGGTGTTCGAGGGCGGGGCGGTCAACCAGACGATCGTGGAGATGCAGCGCGGGCTGATGCTGATCATGTCGATCAGTGACGGCTCGTGCCTGGCGGTGCTGGCCGCCCCGGACTGTGACATGGGTCTGGTGGCGTACCAGATGACGCTGATGGTCGAGCGCGCGGGCCAGGTGCTGACCCCGGCTGTGCGCGCGGAGCTGCGTGCCAGCCAGACCAGGTGATGGAATGACGGACCCCAGATGGAACAGCGGCGGGTGGGCGCCGGAGTCGCAGCCCCAGTCCCAGCCCCAGTCGCAGCTGAACCCGGACCCCGCATCGCCCGTCCGTCCCTACGCCGTGACAGGCGGGCGGACGGCGCCGCGGGTCAAGCTGGCGATGGAGGCCCTGGTGTCCTCGGCGACCGCCGAGCATCGGGAGTTCTCGCATATCACGCCGGAGTACCAGGCGATCAGCCAACTGTGCCGGCAGGTCCGGTCCGTCGCGGAGGTCTCCGCCCTTCTCCGGATCCCCCTTGGCGTGGTCCGCGTGCTGATCGCTGACATGGCGGCCGAGGGCCTGGTCCGCGTGCACCAGCCACAGCTGGAGGACGCCGGCCGGCCCGATGTGAACTTGCTCGAAAGGGTGCTCAGTGGACTTCGCAGGCTCTAGCCCCGGACTCACCTCGACGAAGATCGTCGTGGCCGGCGGCTTCGGGGTGGGCAAGACGACGTTCGTCGGCGCGGTGTCGGAGATCATGCCGCTGACCACGGAAGCCGTCATGACCGACGCCTCCGCAGGCATCGACGACCTCGGCATGACCCCGCTGAAGTCGACCACGACTGTGGCCATGGACTTCGGCCGCGTCTCGCTCGACCGCGACCTGATCCTCTACCTGTTCGGCACGCCGGGACAGCACCGGTTCTGGTTCATGTGGGACGACCTGGTGCGCGGCGCCATCGGCGCGGTCGTGCTGGTCGACACCCGACGGCTGGCCGACAGCTTCCCCGCCATCGACTATTTCGAAGAGGCGCAGCTGCCGTTCATCGTGGGGATCAACGGCTGGGACGGCCAATATCCGCACAGCGACGGCGAGGTCCGCGACGCCCTCACCCTGGCACCGCACATCCCCATGGTGCGGCTCGACGCCCGCAAGAAGGACTCCGTCAAGAACACGCTGATCGAGCTGGTCGAGCACGCCCTCTCGGTGCGGATGGCCGTGCCGGGCTGGGGCGGCTGACCGCGAGGGATCCGCCGCCCCGCCCTCCGTTGCGTCCTGCCGCCGTGACGGAGGGCGGCGGCAGGGTCCGCAGGCGGCTCAGACGGGCAGGACTCAGATGGGCAGGGCCTCGATGAGGCTCGCGCCGGAGCCCAGGTCGACGACCTCGGAGAGGGCCAGGCCCGCCCGGCCGAGCAGCGCGGCGTACTCCTCCCGGGTGCGCTCCGCGCCCCCGTTGAAGATCGCCAGCATCCGCAGGTCGATGTCCTTGCCCAGGTGCGGCGCCGCGTCGTCGGGCAGCACCACCTCCAGCACGAGCACCCGCCCGTCCGGGTTCATGGCGCGCCGGATGTTGCCGAGGATGGTGACGGCGTCGTCGTCGTCCCAGTTGTGCAGGACGCTGGCCAGCAGGTAGACGTCGCCGCCGGCCGGCACCGCGGTGAAGAAGTCGCCGGCCACGACCTCCGTCCGCCCGGTCAGCCCCTCCTCGGCGAAGGTCCGCTCCGCGTGCGCGGTGACGTGGCCCAGGTCGAGCAGGACGCCGCGCATCCGCGGGTTGGCGTGCAGGACCGAGGCCAGGATGTGCCCCTTGCCGCCGGCCACGTCCACCATCGTCGCCTCCGGCGGGAAGGCGTACGCCTTGACCAGGCCCTCGATGAAGGGCAGGGCCCGCCGCCTCATGTAGTCGTCGAACATGCGGCTGAGCGCCGGGTCGGCGCCCAGGTGGTCGTAGAGGTGGCCGTACCGTTTCACGAAGGCCGAGCTGCCCTCGCGGACCGTGGCGGGGAGCAGGCCCATGGCGTACCAGAAGCTCTCCTCGCCGAGCATCCTGATCGACGAGCGGACCGAGTCGGGCACGTCCGAGCGCAGCGCGGTGCCTCTCGGGGCGAGGTCGTAGGCGTCAGGACCGGCGGGCCGGACCAGGTCCATGGCGGCCAGCTCGCGCAGGACCCGGCGCAGCGCGGGCGCGTCGGCCTCGCAGCGCCGGGCCAGCTCGGCGGTGCCGAGCGGGCCGTCCGCCAGGTGGTCGGCCACGCCCAGCTCCGCCATGGTGAGCAGGGCGGCCAGCCGGGAGATGTCGCCTACGGCTCCCCAGAGAAGCTCGTCGGAATGCGGCATACGTCCTTCCAGGTCAGGTCGCGTTGCGGGTGGCCTGCCGGTGCCAGACGAGCAGACGCCGCTCGACCAGCACGAACAGGGAGTTCACGAGATAACCGAGCACTCCGAGCAGCACGATCGCGGCCCACACCCCGGCGCCGTCGAAGCTGCGCTGGGCCTGCAGCAGCTGGTAGCCGATCCCGTCGGTGCTGCCGAACAGCTCCGAGATGACCATGAGGATCAGCGCCAGCGACAGGCTCAGCCGCAGCCCCGCGAAGATCTTCGGCGAGGCGGCGGGCAGCACCACGAGCCGCAGGTACTGCTGCTTGGACAGGTTGAAGACGACGGCCGTCTCGGTGTAGGTGCGGTCCACCGCACGTACGCCGTCGATCGAGTTGAGCAGCACCGGCCAGATCACGCCGAACACGATCGCCGCCAGCATCATCGGCAGGCTCGCCTGGAACAGCACGATGAAGACCGGCAGCAGCAGCGGCGGCGGGATCGCCCGGCCGAACTCGATCAGCGGGTCCACGTAGTCGGTCGCCGTGCGCGAGCGCCCGAGCAGCACGCCCGCGACGATGCCCAGCACCGCGGCGAGCACCCAGCCGCTGAACATCCGGGCGAGGCTCGGCAGCAGGTTCTCCAGCGCGTCGTCCGTCAGGAAGAGACGGGAGGCCGGGCCGGAGAACCACAGCTCGTACATCCGGGCGACGATCGTCGTGGGCGGCGGGAAGTCGGTGTCCTCCACCGCGCGGGCGACGATCTCCCACGCGACGAGCACGACCGGGATGACCCAGAACCGGGCGAGTGCCTTCACGACTGCGCTCCCGTCCGCATGCGGTGCCAGTGGAACAGACGGCGCTCGCCGGCCAGCAGCACCAGGTTGGCGGCCACGCCGAACAGCCCGGCCCAGACGGTCGCGGCCATCATGAGGTCCATGCGGTTGCCGCTGCCGGCCTGGATGACGTACACGCCGATGCCGGCGACGCCGCCCGCGACCAGCTCGGCGCTCACGGCGAGGACCAGCGCGATGCCGGCCGCGATGCGCACGCCGGTGGCCATGAACGGGGCCGCGCTCGGCACGCTCACGCGCGAGAGCACCGCGAGCGGGCCGAAGCCGAAGCTGCGCAGGGACTCCTTGGCCAACGGGTCCACGTCGTGCATGCCGTAGAGGGTGTTGATGAGGATCGGCCACAGGGAGGCGTACACGATCACCGAGACCTTCATCATCTCGTCCACCGGGATGAGCAGGATGGCGAGCGGGATGATGGCGACCGAGGGGATCGGGCGCAGGAACTCCAGGATGGGCCGGATGGCGCGCTCCACCGGCGGCAGCGAGCCCAGCAGCACGCCGAGCGGCACCGCGACGCAGATCGCGATCAGCAGGCCGAGCGCCCAGTTGGCGAGGGTCGCGGCGACTCCGGCGAGGAAGTCGGGGTCCGCCAGGAGGCGCCCGGTTTCGAGCAGGATGGTCGATGGGGGAGGGAAGTCCATGTCATCGCCGATGCCGTAGCGGATGACCAGCTCCCCGACGACGAAGAACCCCGCGGCGCCGGCGGCGCCGCGGAGCAGGCGAGCACCGGTCATCCGCTTGAGGCGGGCGCCGCGATCACGGACTTCACGTCGATCGAGTTCTTGAGGTACCCGTACTCGAGCATGAGGTCGGCCACCTTCTGGAGGCGGTTGGCGTTGAGCTCACTCGGATAGGTGCCGAGCGTGATCACGGACGCCGTCTTGGCGTCGATCTTGGTGTACTTCGGCAGCATGGCCTCGATCTCCTTGCGGTCGCTGGAGGCGAGCTGCTGGGCCTTGGCGATCGCGCGCTGGAAGGCGGCGAGGGTCTTCGGGTACTTCTGCACCCACTCCTCGGTGGCCATCCAGCCGGCGATCGGCAGGTCCTCGGTCTGGCCGGTCATGGTGTCGGCCAGCTTGCGGAAGCCGTTGGCGCTCTGGTTGGCGGTGATGAACGGCTCGGTGATCCAGCCGGCGTCCGCCTGACCGGCCTTGATCGCGTTGCCCATCTCGGGGAACGGCTTCTCCGCGAACTTCACGTCGTCCTTGGAGAGACCGGCGACCTTGAGCTGCGTCTCCACCGCGAGAGTGGCGACATTGTTCAGGTTGTTGACGAAAATCGTCTTGCCCTTGAGGTCGGCCACCGTCTTGATGGGCGAGTTGCCCGGCACCATGATGACGAAGCAGTTCGCGCCCGCCTGGTACATGTCGGCGACGAGCTTGATCTTCTTGCCGCCGGCGACGGCCGCGAAGGTCGAGACGTAGTTCGTCTGCGAGATGTCGAGCTGGCCGCTCTCGATCATCGGGACGGCCACGGCGCCACCGGTGATGGGCGTGGGCTCGACGGTCAGGCCCTCTTCCTTGAAGAAGCCCTTGGCCTGCGCGATGTAAACCGATACAGGGTCAGGGATCGGAAGAGCACCGACCTTAATGGTGGTTTTCTCCAAGCCCTTGCTGTTGGCTGAGGTGGTGCCGCCGTCGTCGGATCCACCGCAGCCGGCAAGCGTCAGAGCGACTGTGACGCCGAGTGCGACGGCGTAACAGCGCAGTTTGCGTGTCATGGGGGGTTCTCCTACCAGGGGGAAGCTTCTGGAGATCGGCACAGGATACCGGGCGTGAAGCGTAGCGGAAGGGAACGCCGAAGGTCGGCGCAATGCCGCGTATATGCTGTTTATCTGTCAAATAAGACTGTAAACGGCTATAGATGTAAATATGGGGATAAAGACCGATTATGTGTCGAATGTCCGGATTGGTGTGCCGGTTGCGCTCCGTGGTCGAGAGCTTGCCATGTGAACAATGTGTGATCTGGAACGGTTGAAAACTGGCGATACGTTGGCCTAACTATGAGGTTTGTGCTCAAATTGGGCCTCGAACTTGCCTGCGATCACTCGTGCGAGAGACGAAGCCGCTGAGACCCCCACAAAGCAGGCCATGGCGAGAGGTTGCCACCAGTGAGGACAACAACGACCGAAACCGGTCGTGGTAGGGCCCCGGACGTGCCCGAAAAGCCAGTGGGCGGCGAGGTGCCAGAGGTTCAGCTGCCCAAGTCGGGCAGCCCGCTCGCGCTGCGCAACTGGCGGGTACGCACCCGCCTGATCGCCCTCATCGCCATCCCCACGATCGTGGCCGTCGTGCTGGGCGCGCTCCGCGTCACCAGCTCGATCGGCAGCGCCCAGCAGTACCAGGTCGTCGGCGAGGTCAACACGCTCATCACGCAGGTCGGCGAGCTCGTCCGCGACCTCGGACTCGAGCGCGACCTGGCCAGCCGCTACGTCGCCTCCGGCCGTTCCGACGGCGAGCTGGACCGGCTGACCGGCCAGCAGCGCATCGTCGACGTCAGCGTGGGCCGCGTGCTGTCCAACGCGAAGACCACCGAGGAGTCCCTGTCCGAGATCGGCCGCCGATCCCTCGACCGGACCAGGACCCGGCTCTCCCAGCTCCGCTCGCTGCGTGACACGGTGACCAAGACGCAGCTCCCGCCGCTGCCGACGATGGAGAAGTACTCCGAGACCATCGCCGAGCTGCTGCAGCTCTACGACGAGCTGGCCCAGGGCGCCGCGGACGAGCAGCTGATCTCCACCAGCGCCGCCCTGCGCGCCGTCGCGCGCGCCGAGGAGGAGGCGTCCAAGCAGCGCGGCCTGCTGGCGATCGCGCTGGAGCGCGGGTCGTTCGAGGAGACCGAGTTCAACGCCTTCCTCGACGCCGGGTCCAAGCGCAACAGCGAGCGGGCGGCCTTCCGCTCCGCCGCCACCCTCCAGCAGCGGCAGATGTTCGACGACACCGTCGCGAACCTCAAGATCGGCCGCGCGGAGTTCTACATCGACCGCGCCATCCTGCTGCACAACAACGCCGTCGGCGTCGCCAACAGCAACAACGTCGCCGGCACCCGCTACCTGCGCCGGCTCGACACCGGCAGCAACGACGACGCGGGCCGCTGGTTCGACTCCATCTCCGACACCGTGGACCGCCTCCACCAGGTGCAGAAGAACCTGGGCGTGCAGGTCGCGACCCGTTCCACCGACGTCGCGAGCGCCGACAGGCAGACCGCCGCGATCAACATCGCGATCGTGGTCGGCCTGCTGATCCTGGTCCTCGTGATCACCGCCATCATGGCGGGCTCGCTGGTCCGGCCGCTGCGCCGGCTGCGCGGCGACGCGCTCAAGATCGCCGGTCAGACCCTGCCCGACCTGGTCCGCCAGCTCCGCGAGACGGACGTCAGCCCCGACAAGCTCCGCGTGCCGCCCATCGAGATCAACTCCAAGGACGAGATCGGTGAAGTGGCGCGGGCCTTCGACGAGGTCCACCGCGAGGCGGTCCGCCTGGCGGGCGAGGAGTCCAAGCTCCGGGCCAACGTCAACGCGATGTTCGTGAACCTGTCCCGCCGCAGTCAGACGCTGGTGGAGCGGCAGATCACCCTGATCGACGGTCTTGAGCAGGGCGAGCAGGACGAGCAGCGGCTCGGGAACCTGTTCAAGCTGGACCACCTGGCGACCCGTATGCGCCGCAACAGCGAGAACCTGCTGGTGCTCGCCGGCCAGGAGCCGCCGCGCCGCTGGAGCCAGCCGGTCAAGCTGGTCGACGTCGCCCGCGCCTCTCTCTCCGAGGTCGAGAACTACGAGCGGGTCGTGCTGGAGGTGCCCGAGGGCGTCTCCATCGCCGGCCAGGCCGTCAACGACGTCATCCACCTGCTCGCCGAGCTGATCGAGAACGCGCTGTCGTTCTCGCCGCGCGAGACCCGCGTCCCCGTCTCGGGCAGCCGGATCGACGGCGGCGGCATCATGCTCTCGATCAGCGACTCCGGCATCGGCATGACGGCCGAGGAGCTGACCCAGGCCAACGACCGGCTCACCAACGCCCCTACCGTGGACGTGTCGGTGTCCCGCCGCATGGGCCTGTTCGTGGTCGCCCGCCTGGCGCACCGCCACGGCATCCGCGTGCAGCTGCGCCCGCACGGCTCCGGCGGCCTGACCGCCATGGTCCTCATCCCCGAGTCGCTGCTCGGCGCGCAGGCCCCCTCGTACGCCGGCTCCGCCACGCCCGCCGGCGCGGGCTCCGGGCAGCCGTCCCGCGAGGAGGCGTTCCCGTCGCCGCAGCCCGCGGGCGCCGGCTGGCCGGCCACGTCCTACCAGCTCGGTCCCGGGCATCCGTCGTACCCGTCGTACCCGTCGGCGGAGCCCGCCGCGGCAGGCTCCCCGTGGGCCTCGGCGCCGCAGTGGCCCTCCACGGACAGCGCCATGGGCATGGGCAGCGGCGCCGGCAACGGCATGGGCGCCGGCATGGGAAGCGGCGCCGGCAACGGCGCGAGCAACTGGATGGCGAACAACTCCGCGCCCTCCTCGGACGTCTGGGTCTCCTCGCGCGGCCCGGCGACCGGCGAGACCACGGCGCTGCCGCGCAGGGGCGCCGCCCCGCCGGAGGAGCCCTCGCCCTGGACCCGCGCCCCCGCCGAGGAGCCGAGCCCGTGGACGCGCCCCGCCGGGCGGCCGTCCGGCGGTCCCGCGCCGTCCTTCGACTTCCCCGAGACCGAGTCCGCCGCCACGGGGCCCATCCCCGTGGTCAAGCCGGCCACGTCAGGGGACGAGTACCTGCCGATCTTCGCCTCCGTCGAGTCCGCCTGGTTCGACAACGGCGGCGAGGGCAACGCGGCCACCTGGGGCTCCAGCAAGGCCGACGAGGGCTGGAGCGCGGCCAAGGCCGTGGTCGAGCCGGTACGCGACGGGGCGACGGCCTCCGGTCTGCCCAAGCGGGTGCCCAAGGCCAACCTGGTGCCCGGCTCGGCCGACACCGTCTCGGCTCCGAAGGGCGTCGCGCCCATGCCCGCCGTCTCGCCGGACCGGGTGCGCAGCCGCCTGTCCAGCTTCCAGCAGGGCTTCCGGGCCGCACGCGATGACATCAGCGAGGGCAGGACGTACGGGTCCGGCCCCAGGAGTGACAGCAGGGAGGAGGGCGCGTGAACGACCTGAGCCACGCGGCACGCGGGGTGGATTGGTTGATCACCGACTTCGTCAGCACCGTCCCGGGTGTCGCCCACGCGGTGGTCGTCTCCTCTGACGGGTTGCCGCTGGCCGCCTCGTCGGGCTTCCCGGCGGACCGCGCCGACCAGCTGGCCGCCATCGCGTCGGGCCTGATCAGCCTGACGCAGGGCGCGGCCAGGGTGTTCGAGGGCGGGGCGGTCAACCAGACCATCGTGGAGATGCAGCGCGGGCTGATGCTGATCATGTCGATCAGCGACGGCTCGTGCCTGGCGGTCCTCGCGGCCCCCGACTGCGACATGGGTCTGGTGGCGTACCAGATGACGCTGATGGTTGACCGCGCCGGGCAGGTGCTGACCCCGGCTGTGCGCGCGGAGCTGCGTGCCAGCCAGACCAGGTGATGGAATGACGAACCCCACGTGGAACAGCGGCGGGTGGAACAGCGGCGGCTGGGAGCCCCCGCCGCCGCCTCAGCCCATGGCCGCCGACCCTGCCTCACCGGTACGCCCGTACGCCGTCACCGGCGGGCGGACCGCACCGAAGGTCAAACTGGCGATGGAGGCACTGGTGTCCTCGGCGACCGCCGAGCACCGGGAGTTCTCCCACATCACGCCCGAGTACAAGGCGATCAGCCAGCTCTGCCTGCAGGTGAGGTCGGTGGCGGAGGTCTCCGCGCTGCTGCGGATGCCGCTCGGCGTGGTGCGTGTCCTGATCGCTGACATGGCGGCCGAGGGTCTCGTGCGGGTGCACCAGCCGCAGCTCGAGGCGGGTAGGCCGGACGTCAACCTGCTGGAAAGGGTGCTCAGTGGACTTCGAAGGCTCTAGCCCCGGCCTCACCTCGACGAAGATCGTCGTGGCCGGGGGCTTCGGCGTCGGCAAGACGACGTTCGTCGGCGCGGTGTCGGAGATCATGCCGTTGACGACCGAGGCCGTCATGACCGACGCGTCCGCCGGCATCGACGACCTCGGCATGACCCCGCTGAAGTCGACCACGACCGTGGCCATGGACTTCGGCCGCGTCTCGCTCGACCGCGACCTGATCCTCTACCTGTTCGGCACGCCCGGACAGCACCGGTTCTGGTTCATGTGGGACGACCTGGTGCGCGGCGCGATCGGGGCCGTGGTCCTGGTGGACACCCGCCGGCTGGCCGACAGCTTCCCCGCCATCGACTATTTCGAAGAGGCGCAGCTGCCGTTCATCGTGGGGATCAACGGCTGGGACGGCCAGTATCTCCACAGCGACGGAGAGGTCCGCGACGCCCTCACCCTGGCCCCGCACATTCCCATGGTGCGGCTCGACGCACGCTCCAAGGACTCCGTCAAGAGCGCTCTGATCAACCTCGTCGAGCACGCTCTCACCGTTCGGATGGCCGTGCCAGGCTGGAGCGGCTGAGGAAGCGGATAGTCTGGAGTCTTAGACGTTCATTCGCTTCGAGGACTGGCCAACCACGTGTTCGAGACGCTTTCCGACCGCCTCACATCGGTTTTCTCCTCCCTTCGATCCAAGGGCCGGCTGTCCGATGCCGACATCGACGCCACCACCCGGGAGATCCGCATCGCGCTGCTGGAGGCCGATGTCGCGCTCCCGGTGGTCAAGGCGTTCGTCGCCCAGGTCAAGGAGCGCGCCCGCGGGGCCGAGGTGTCCCAGGCGCTCAACCCGGCGCAGCAGGTCGTCAAGATCGTCAATGACGAGCTGATCGAGATCCTCGGCGGCGAGACCCGCAGGCTCCGCCTCGCCAAGACGCCGCCCACCGTCATCATGCTGGCGGGTCTCCAGGGCGCGGGCAAGACGACCCTGGCGGGCAAGCTGGCCAGGTGGCTGCGCGAGCAGGGCCACGCGCCCATGCTGGTCGCCGCCGACCTGCAGCGCCCCAACGCCGTCCAGCAGCTCCAGGTCGTCGGCGAGCGCGCCGGCGTCGCCGTCTACGCGCCCGAGCCGGGCAACGGCGTCGGCGACCCCGTGGGCGTGGCCCGCCACTCGATCGACGAGGCCAAGCGGCTGCAGCACGACATCGTCATCATCGACACCGCCGGTCGCCTCGGCATCGACCAGGAGATGATGAAGCAGGCCGCCGACATCCGCGACGCGGTGCGGCCCGACGAGGTCCTGTTCGTCGTCGACGCCATGATCGGCCAGGACGCCGTCACCACGGCGCAGGCGTTCATGGAGGGCGTCGGCTTCGACGGCGTCGTGCTCACCAAGCTCGACGGCGACGCCCGCGGCGGCGCGGCCCTGTCGGTGCGGCACATCACCGGCCGGCCGATCATGTTCGCCTCCACGGGCGAGAAGCTGGAAGACTTCGACGCCTTCCACCCCGACCGGATGGCCTCCCGCATCCTCGACATGGGTGACATCCTCACCCTGATCGAGCAGGCCCAGAAGACGTTCGACGAGGAGCAGGCCGCCAAGATGGCGGGCAAGCTCACCTCGGGCGAGAACTTCACGCTGGACGACTTCCTCGAGCAGATGATGATGGTCCAGAAGATGGGCCCCATCAAGAACCTGCTCGGCATGATGCCCGGCATGGGCCAGATGCGCGACCAGCTCAACGCCATCGACGACCGCGACCTCGACCGCATCGCCGCGATCATCCGCTCGATGACCCCGGCCGAGCGCCAGGACCCGAAGATCATCAACGGTTCCCGCCGCGCCCGCATCGCGGCCGGCTCCGGCGTCACGGTCAGCGCGGTCAGCAACCTCGTCACCCGCTTCTTCGAGGCCCAGAAGATGATGAAGCGGGTCGCGGGCGGCATGGGCATCCCCGGCATGCCGGGCGGCCGGGGCAAGGCGGCCAAGGCGCAGAAGAAGAACAAGAAGGGCCGGCGCGTCAGCGGCGACCCGCGCAAGGCGGCGCTGGAGAAGTCGTCGTCCGGCGCGGGCGCGGGCGACGGCCAGGCGCAGCCCAAGCAGGGCGGCATGCTGGGCAACCTGCACGGCAAGCTGCCCCCGGGCATCGAGCTGCCGCCCGGCTTCGACCCGTCCAAGCTGAAGCTGCCCGGCCAGAACTGACGCCGGGTCGCCTCGTTGCCGAGGCTTTGCGGGGGTGGCCCCGCGAGGTGTCGTGGACAGTGACGGCGATCTGGCACAATTGCATGTTGGAACATCGTGTTCAGGTGGGCGCCCTCTCACCGACCCGCTGAGCACGCCTGTCCCTGGAGCGTCGTCCTGTCGTGCCCCACTCGGCGCGGCGCCGCTCACCCACGCTCTAATGCAGGAGAGACCACACCCGTGGCAGTCAAGATCAAGCTCAAGCGGCTCGGCATGATCCGCAACGCTCAATACCGCATCGTCGTCGCCGACAGCCGCACCAAGCGTGACGGCCGGGCGATCGAGGAGATCGGCCTGTACCACCCGAAGGACGACCCTTCGCGCATCGAGATCAACGCTGAGCGTGCGGCCTACTGGCTGGGGGTCGGTGCCCAGCCGACCGAGCCGGTGCTCAAGCTGCTCAAGCTCACCGGTGACTGGCAGAAGTTCAAGGGCGAGCCCGCCCCGGCGCCCCTCAAGGTCGCCGAGCCCAAGCCCGACCGGCACGCGATCTACGAGGCCGCGGCGAAGGAGGCCCTGTCCGGTGGCGACACCGGCACGGCCGCCACCACGCCGCGCAAGTCCAAGAAGAAGGACGAGACCGAGGCCCCCGCCGAGACCCCGACCGAGGGCGAGGGCTGACGTGCTCGAGGAGGCTCTCGAGCACCTCGTTAAGGGCATCGTCGAACATCCCGACGATGTCCGGGTCCGCGCACGCCGCATCCGCAGCGGGCGCGTCCTGGAGGTCCGGGTGCACCCCGAGGACCTGGGCAAGGTCATCGGACGCGGCGGGCGCACCGCCAAGGCGCTGCGCACGGTCGTCAACGCCCTGGCCGACGGGAAGTACGTGCGGGTCGATCTGCTCGACCTGCACGAGGCAGTCCGTTAGCGTCAGGTTTTCCGCGCCCTCACCGGTTCACCGCCGGTGGGGGCGCTCCGCGTTAGAAAGGGCACGTTCGTGCAGTTGGTCGTCGGCCGGATAGGCCGTCCGCACGGGGTACGCGGCGAGGTCACCGTCGAGGTGCGCACCGACGAGCCCGAGCGGCGCTTCGCCGTCGGGGCGTCGATCGCCACCGACCCGGCCGGCTCCGGGCCTCTCGTCGTCGCCGGCCGCCGCTGGCACAAGGGCATCCTGCTGGTGACGTTCGAGGGCGTCACGGACCGCGACGTCGCCGAGGACCTCCGGGGCACCATGCTCGTCATCGACTCGGCCGACGTCGAGCCCACCGGCGACCCCGACGAGTTCCACGACCACCAGCTCATCGGCCTGGCCGTCGAGACGGTCGCCGGCGAGCCCGTGGGCGAGGTGGAGGACGTCCTGCACCACGGCCAGGACCTCCTCGTGGTGCGCCGCGAGGGGCGGGAGGAGGCGCTCATCCCGTTCGTCAAGGCCCTGGTGCCCGAGGTCGACCTGGCCGGCGGCCGGCTGGTGGTCGACCCGCCGGAGGGGCTGCTCTGATGCGGCTCGACATCATCTCGATCTTCCCCGAGTACTTCGCGCCGCTCGACGTCTCGCTCATCGGCAAGGCGCGTGAGCGGGGCACTCTCGACGTACGCGTCCACCAGCTGCGCGACTGGACCCACGACGTGCACAAGACCGTGGACGACACCCCCTACGGCGGCGGCCCCGGCATGGTCATGAAGCCCGAGGTGTGGGGCGAGGCGATCGACGCGGTGATCGGCGACGGCGCGCCGCGGCTCGTGGTCCCGACGCCGAGCGGGCGGCCGTTCACGCAGGAGCTGGCGCAGGAGCTGGCGGGGGAGCCGTGGCTGCTGTTCGCCTGCGGCCGCTACGAGGGCATCGACTCCCGCGTCATGGCCGAGTACGGCGGGCGGCTGCGCGTCGACGAGGTCAGCATCGGCGACTACGTGCTGGCCGGCGGCGAGGTCGCGGTGCTGGTCATGGTGGAGGCCGTCGGCCGGCTGCTGCCCGGCGTGCTGGGCAACGCCCAGTCGGCCGTCGACGACTCCTTCGCCCCCGGCTCCATGCGCAACCTTGTCGAGGGCCCCGTCTACACCAAGCCGCCGGTCTGGCGCGGCCACGAGGTGCCGGCCGTGCTGCTGTCCGGGCACCACGGCAAGGTCGCCAGGTGGCGGCGGGACGAGGCGCTGCGGCGCACCGTGCGCAACCGGCCCGACCTCGCGGCGGAGCTCGACCCGGAGACGCTCGACAAGCACGACAGGAAGCTCCTGGAGGAGCTGTCGTTTCGCATCGAACGGGAAGATGTGGCAAACTGAATCGCTGCCCAACTCAGGTTGGCCGCTAGCGCATGCCCGGAATCCGATCCGGGACCACCGAAGACAGCAGGCGTGTCCGCTTCGTTGCCGCGTTCGTGAGAGCTCGGCCGAGTGGACCTCCGCGTGCCCCCGAACTTTGAGGAATGACTCTCATGCACACGAAGATCCAGGAGCTCGACAAGGCCGGCCTGCGCGACGACGTGCCGAACTTCCGCCCCGGTGACACGCTCGAGGTCCACGTACGCGTCGTCGAGGGCAACCGGTCCCGCATCCAGGTCTTCAAGGGCTTCGTGCTGCGCCGGCAGGGCAGCGGCGCCCGTGAGACCTTCACCGTCCGCAAGGTCAGCTACGGCGTCGGCGTCGAGCGCACCTTCCCGGTGCACAGCCCGGTGATCGAGAAGATCGTGCTCGTCACCCGTGGCGACGTGCGCCGCGCCAAGCTCTACTACATGCGCGACCTGCGCGGCAAGGCCGCCCGCATCCGCGAGAAGCGCGAGACCACGGCCGCCAAGTAAGCGCCCTTCGTCTCTTCCGTGGCCCGTGCCCTTGTGGCGCGGGCTTTCGGTTTTTACAGCGGCGTTTCTTTTATGTGGAGCGACCCGTGCGTGGGTGTAACGTCGGTCGAGGCTTGTCGAGCCCGTACATCATCTAGGCTCGTCAGCGATGACTAGCGAGAGCCAGGAGCACGGCGCGGCGCGCCGCCCTGTCGAGGACGAGGTGGACGTGGTCGCGGAAGAGACTCAGAAACCGGCCAAGGGCGGCAAGAAGGACAAGAAGGGGTCGTTCTGGAAAGAACTTCCCGTTCTGGTAGTAGTGGCCTTGGTGCTCGCCCTGATCATCAAGACGTTCGTGGTGCAGGCGTTCTACATTCCGTCGGAGTCGATGGAGAACACCCTGCTCAAGAACGACCGGGTGCTGGTCAACAAGCTCGTCTACCACACGCGCGACATCGAGCGGGGCGACGTCGTGGTCTTCTCCGGCGTCGACTCCTGGGACGGCGAGTTCCAGATGGAGGAGCCGTCCAACCCGGTCGAGGGGTTCTTCCGGTGGGTCGGCACGGCCTTCGGCATCGTGCCCGGCGAGAAGGACTACATCAAGCGCGTCATCGGCGTCGGCGGCGACCATGTCAAGTGCTGCGACCCCAAGGGCCGCATCACGGTCAACGGCACGCCCATCGACGAGGAGAGCTACCTCTATCCGGGCAACGTGCCCTCCGACCGGTTCTTCGACGTCACCGTGCCGCCCGGGCGGCTGTGGGTCATGGGCGACCACCGGTCGGTGTCGCTCGACTCGCGCTCCCACACGGGTGACCCCGGCGGCGGCTCCATCCCCGAGAGCCAGGTCATCGGACGGGCCTTCGTCATCGTCTGGCCCTTCGACCGGGCCCGCGTGCTGGAGATCCCCGACACCTTCGCGCAGCCCGCCCTCCACGCGCTGGGCGGGGCGGTCCCGTTGGTCGCCGGGTTCGGGCTGGCCGTACCCTTGGTCCTGGTCCGTCGGCGCCGGCGCACGAAGAGGCGCTGAATGGCCGTCACCAAGAAGGCGGAGGGCGTGGCAAAAGAGAAGAAGAAGGGCGGCTTCCGCGAGACGCTGCTGCTGCTGATCCTCGGCGTGGGCATCGCGCTGCTGCTGCAGGCGTTCGTGGTCGGCTCGTTCTACATCCCCTCGCAGTCGATGGAGAACACGCTGCTGATCAACGACCGCGTGTTCGTCAACAAGCTCTCGGGCAAGCCGGAGCGCGGCGACATCGTGGTGTTCAAGGGCTGGAACGGCGAGGACACCATCAAGCGGGTCATCGGCGTCGGCGGCGACCACGTCAAGTGCTGCGACTCCAAGAAGCGCATCACGGTCAACGACACCGCGCTGGACGAGACGTCCTACCTCTATCCCGGCGATTTCGCCTCGGGCGAGAAGTTCGACGTCACGGTTCCGGCCGGCAAGCTGTGGCTGATGGGCGACCACCGCAGCGCCTCGGCCGACTCGCGGGCCCACATGGAGGAGCCCGGCCAGGGCTTCATCTCGGAGAACGACGTGATCGGCAAGGCCGTGGTGCGCTACTGGCCGCTGTCGCGGGGCTACTTGTTCGCCCGTCCCGACACTTTCGACAAAATCAAGTAGACGGACTTTCGGTCGCGGGTTGCGGCGAATGGGGCGTACGCTGCCTCTGTCATGACAGTTGCGTTCCGCCCTCGACCGAGCGTCGTCCGGCGCGATTCCGGACTCTACGCCTACGAACGGGCACTGGCCCGCCGCGGCCTCACCCCGATCGCCGGCGTCGACGAGGCCGGGCGCGGCGCTTGCGCCGGTCCGCTCGTGGTGGCGGCCGTCGTCCTGCGCAGGCAGATCGACGGCCTGGGCGACTCCAAGCTCCTGACCCCGGCCGTGCGCGAACACCTCTACGAGCGCATCGTGCGCGTCTCCCACGTAGGCGTAGTGATCATCCCGCCGGGGGAGATCGATGCCAAAGGTCTGCACAAGTGCAACGTCTCAGGAATGCGGCGAGCCGTCGCGCAGTTGCCCTGTGACCCGGAGTACATCCTCACGGACGGTTTCCCGGTGCCGGGGCTGCCCGCGCCGTCACTGGCCGTGTGGAAGGGGGACCAGGTGGCCGCGTGCGTGGCGGCCGCGTCCATCGTGGCCAAGGTGACGAGGGACCGGCTGATGGTGACGCTCGACGAGCGCTACCCGCAGTACGGTTTCGCCGAGCACAAGGGGTACGTGACACCGCGGCACCGGCTGGCGCTGTCGGCGCACGGCCCGTGCCCGGACCACCGTTACTCCTTCGTCACGGTGGCCAGGGAGATGGGTGAGAATGAAATGGGGGCCGGGGTTGCCTGAGCAGGCAAACCGGGGGACCGGTACGACAGGAGGACCGCGATGAGCGCAGAGGATCTCGAAAAGTACGAAACCGAGATGGAGCTGCAGCTTTACCGCGAATACCGCGATGTCGTCGGATTGTTCACATATGTTGTGGAGACCGAGCGGCGGTTCTATCTGACCAACTCGGTCGACCTCGACGTCCGCACCGCCGAGAACGGCGACGTGTTCTTCGACGTGAAGATGCAGGACGCCTGGGTGTGGGACATGTATCGGCCGGCGCGGTTCGTGAAGAACGTGCGGGTGGTCACGTTCAAGGATGTGAACGTGGAAGAACTGGCCAAGGCCGATCTCGAGATGCCCAAGGAAGGGTTCTCCGGGTAGCGGGGGCGACCGGCTGGCTGGCTGGTTCGCTGGCTGGTGCGGAGATGCCTGGAGCGGGGCCGCTTTTGCCGGGTTGTATGGACTCGTCGCACTGATCCGGCACCTGCATCCTGGTCGGCCCTGCCCTGAAGGCCGTACAGGGACGCCGCCGCCCAGTTCGGCGCCGACGCTGATCCTCGCTTCGATCCCGCTCGCGACGCTGCTCGCGATCCCTTTCCGTGACGGCGCCCTCGATCCGGTCTGTGACGGCATCTCAGATCATGCCCGTGCCGCCGCTCCGTCGCGTCCTTGCCACCGTCGGGTTACCGCCTCCGATCGGCCTTTGCTTCCGCCTGCAACTGGCCTTTGACTCTCGCGTCCGATCGCGACTGGGTTTCGGCCCTGAGCGCGACCAATCCGTCGACCGCTGGCCTGCGGCCCGACCGCCGACGGCGATCCGGTCCCGTCCGGGACTTGGTTGCCGGCCCTGAGCGCGACCAATCCATCGACCGCTGGCCCGCGACCCGACCGCCGACGGCGATCCGGTCCCGTCCGGGACTTGGCCCCTGGTTCTGAGCGCGACCATCGACCGCTGCCCTGCGGCCTGACCGCCGCCCCGCGGCCCGACCGCCGACGGCGGCCCGACGGCCATCACCCTTACTTGCTACGGCCACATCGCCTTATCGCCATCTACCGGCCGAGCAAATCAACGCTCCCTCTCTCCGCCTGAGCTGCCGCGCTCACCTCTGGCGCTAGGCGCTCGCGCTCCCGGCGCTACGTGCTCGCACCTCTTCGGGTCTCACGTCCTTCCTCTTTGCCCGTACCCCTGCTTCCCGTCCCCGCGCCTCGCGCCGCCTCACCTCACCCTTGCGCGAGCCCTCGCTCTCCAACCCCGGCGCCTCCCGTCGGCGGGCTCTCGAATGCCAGCGCCAGTTGTCAGCGCGATGCGAGCATCCAGGAAGCAGTGCCGTCGCCCGTCGCCAGTCCTGTGAATCGCACGTCCGGCGTCATCACTCCGCCAGGTCGGCGTGCTTGCCGCCCTCTGCTCCCATCAATGCGGGCGAAGGCGTGCTCCTAACCGCGCTTGGACTCCGCCGTCGCTCTCGCTGGTACGGCACTACACCCCCCTTCAACCACCGGTCGGCGCAGCAGCCTCCTCAACAGCCCACCGGTCGGCTGCCCCGTTATCCACAGTCACCCCGAGACTCTGCACCCCCTATCCCCAGAACCCCGTTCGGCCGCACGAGACCCACCCTGCCTCCGCCAAGGTCAAGCCCGAAGCATCCAAAGCAGCATCTCGGACGGAGGCACCACATGGCCAAGAAGGACGAACTCGGCAAACAGGGCGAGCAACTGGCCGCGATCTACCTGGAAGCCAAGGGCATGAGAATCATCGACCGCAATTGGCGCTGCCGCCACGGCGAAATAGACATCCTCGCCGAGGACGGCCCCACGCTCGTCGTCGTCGAGGTCAAGACCCGCTCCAGCCGATCCCACGGCACAGCCCTGGAGTCGGTGGACCGCAGAAAGCTCTCCAAACTCCGCGCGCTCGCCGCCAAGTGGCTGTCCGCCCAGGCCCGCGCCTTCGACTCCGTACGAGTGGACGTCATCGCCATAGAACGCTTCGCCGGCGACTTCGCCCTGCGCCACATCCGGGGAGTGATCTGATGGCCGTGGCGCGCACCCGCAGCGTGGCCCTGGTCGGCGTGACGGGCCGTACGGTGGAGATCGAGGCCGACGTGGGCAACGGCCTGGCGGGCATCCACCTGATCGGCCTGCCCGACACGGCGCTGAGCGAGGCCCGCGACCGAGTGAGATCGGCGGTCGTCAACAGCAGATACCCGTGGCCCGACGCCCGCATCATCGTCAGCCTGTTCCCGGCCACCCTCCCCAAGCGTGGCTCGCAATTCGATCTCGCCATAGCCATGGCGATCTTGGGAGCCGCGGGTGTGGTTCCGGCCGAGCGCATCGCGGACCCGTTCTTCCTGGGCGAGCTGGGCCTCGACGGCCGCATCAGACCGGTACGCGGCGTCCTGCCCGCCGTCCTGGGCGCCGCGAACCACGGAGACGCGACGGTCGTCGTCCCCTCGGCCAACTCCGCGGAGGCGTCCCTGGTCCCCGACGTCAAGGTGATCCCGATGGCGTGCCTCCGCCAACTGGTCGAGTGGCTGCGCAAGGGCCGTGAGGAGGCGCCCGAGCCCGAACCGGAAGAGCTCACCGAGCCCAGAACCCCGGCCGCCAGCCCGGTCCTGGACCTGGCGGACGTCGTCGGACAGCCCGTGGCCCGCCGTGCTCTCGAAGTGTGCGCCGCCGGCGGCCACAACCTGTGGATGCTCGGTCCGCCCGGCACTGGCAAGACCATGCTGGCCGAACGCCTCCCCACGCTCCTGCCCGACCTGGAACTCGACCACGCCCTGGAAGTGACCGCCATTCACTCGGTGGCGGGCATCCTGCCGCCCAGCGCGCCCATGCTGAGCCGTCCGCCGTTCGTGGCTCCGCACCACACGGCCACCTCGGCATCGATCATCGGGGGCGGCAGCGCGATCGTACGCCCCGGAGCGGTCTCCCTGGCCCACAGAGGAGTCCTCTTCATGGACGAGGCTCCCGAATTCCCCCGTCATGTCCTCGACGCGCTGCGTCAGCCCTTGGAATCCGGCCGCGTCACGGTGTCACGATCGGCCGGCTCGGTCACATTCCCGGCCCGATTCATGCTCGTCCTGGCGGCGAACCCGTGCCCCTGTGCGCAGAGCGACGACCAAGGTGAGACCTGCAAGTGCTCCCCGACCGCGAGACGCCGCTACCTCGGCAGGCTCTCGGGTCCGCTCCTTGACCGCGTCGACATGAAGGTCACCGTGGCTCGGGCATCAAGGCGCGAGCTGCTGGCCGACCGCCAATTCACTGAATCGAGCGCAACGGTGGCTGAACGCGTGCTCGCGGCTCGTGACCGCGCCGCCAAACGCCTCAGCGGCACTCCTTGGCGTACCAACGCCGAGGTCCCCTCGTCCGTCCTGCACAGCGACTACCGCCCGCCTCCTAAGGCGATGAAGCCCATGACCGCCTGCCTGGACTCAGGCACCCTGACCGCCCGTGGTCTCGACCGGGCTGTCCGCGTCTCCTGGACTTTGGCCGACCTGGCCGACAAGGACCACCCAGGCGAAGACGAAACAACCACCGCCCTCCACTTCTGGCTCGGAGCGACATCCTGATGCGCAACACCCCCTGCACCCCCACCCGCCTCCTCCACCCGCAGAGGCCCTCCATCGCAGCCCACCCCGCCCCGCCAGCCGTCTCACCCCAGGAGACGCTGCCAGCCCGACCGACCCTCTCCACCGAGCCGCCAACCGTCGGGCACACGCCGACCATCCGATCAACATCGTCCGGAAACGCCCGACCGCCTGCGCCAGCCCCTCGGACCGCATCGGTATCAGAGCCGGTACAGCCAGCTCAGCCAACTCCCGGTGCCGCCACCGCAGAGCGACTCCTATCGCAGAGGAACCGCCAGCGTGCGCCTGCACCAGCTCCGCCGCAGGCATGTGACCCGACACGGTCACTCGAGCCACGAGACCAGCCCGCGCCGGAGCCGACCACAGCTCCGCCGCAGGCATGTGACCCGACACGCTCACCCGAGCCACGAGACCAGCCCGTACCGGAGCCGACCACAGCGTCACCCCAGGCACGCGAGCCGAAACGGCCACCCGCGCCACGAGACCGGTCGGCACCGGGGCGGACCATCGCATCACCAACGAGGGTTCCGCCCAACGCATCCGCTCGATCCGAGCACGCAGCCCGCGCCGCGCTGATGCGCGCCGCAGACGTAGGCGACCCGATCATGGGCCGCCTGGTGGCCCAACACGGAGCGGCCACCGCGGCCGACGCGATCCGCGCCCGTTCCCTCCCGCCCGAGTTCATCGAGCAGGAGATGACGCTACGAGACCGCCCCCGCGACGAGCTGACAGCCCGTCTGAACGCCTGGCACGCCCGCTTGGCCGCCTCCAACCCCGCCGCCGACATCGAGAACGGCGAAAGATGCGATGCCCGCCTCATAGTCCCCGGCGACGCCGAATGGCCCACCCAGCTCGACCAGCTAGGCCCGAGCCGTCCCCTCGGTCTCTGGCTGCGGGGCGCGGTCGACCTCCGCTTCTCCTGCCTCAAGTCCGTGGCGTTGGTCGGCGCCCGCTCAGCGACCGCGTACGGCATGCACATAGCGGCGGAGTTCGGCGTCGGCCTCGGCGAGTCCGGCTGGACGGTCGTGTCGGGCGGCGCCTTCGGGGTGGACAGTGCCGCGCACAGGGGAGCGCTGACCGCCGGCTCCCCGACCGTCGTCGTGCTGGCCTGCGGTGTCGACGTCTGCTACCCGAGCAGCCACGACACCCTGTTCGCCAAGATCAGAGACCAGGGCGTGATCGTGAGTGAATGCCCACCAGGAGTGCACCCCACCCGGGCCCGCTTCCTCATCAGAAACCGCCTGATCGCAGCCCTGTCGCGAGGCACCGTGGTGGTGGAGGCCGCCCTGCGCAGCGGTGCCCTCAACACCGCCACCCACGCCCTTGCGCTCAACCGGCACCTGGCCGCCGTGCCCGGCCCCGTCACCTCCCGCCTGTCGGACGGATGCCACCGCCTCCTCCGCGAACGCAAGGCGGTGTGCGTCACCTCTCCTGAAGAGATCATCGACCTCGTCGGCGTGATGGGCGATGACCTGGTCTCGCAACCCCGCACCCCGGCGGTCGCCCGAGACAAGCTCAACGACGTGACAAAGAGGGTGCTGGACGCCGTACCGACGCGAAGAGGCGCCGGCCCCGCCTCAATAGCGGTCGCGGCCGGCGTGAACTTGAGCACCGCCCTCAGCGCCCTGGGCGGCCTTGCCGCCGCCGGCTACATCGAACGCGCGGCAGACGGCTGGCGCCTCCGCAAACAAACGACCTCCTACCGCAAGGCCCCCGATTCCGCCGTCCTTGAACCCCCGCACATCGACGCCGACGCCGATCCATCCCAGGACCCGCCCTTCCCGGACGAGGACGACCTCGTACGCCGCGAACACAACCTCCCCACCCCCGACGAGGGCTCCCCAGAGTCCCGCCCGGCCTGCAAGCCGAATGAACCCGAACGACACACCGCTCCGCCAAGGAACACTCTGAACGGAAGGTGACCGGCAAGAAATCAAGCTGGCCGTCCACCTGGCGTGGCCACGCCATCCGCGTAGTCGGCACACGGCAGCACGGCCCGCGGGAAGGTGCGGGATGTAGGCGTGGACCGACCGTGGACCGACCGTGGATACGAGGCGCGGATCGCGTGGGACGTCTCAGCAGCAGGCAGCGATAGGTGAAGTACGGCGGTCCACGAACCGTAGCCTCGCCGCGTCCTCCGGCGTCCTCCGGCGTCCTCCGGCGTCCTCCGGCGTCCTCCGGCGTCCTCCGGCGTCCTCCGGCGTCCTCCGGCGTCCTCCGGCGTCCTCCGGCGGCACCTGATTGTTCTCTGGCGTGACCGGCTATCTGGGGTTTGTCCGAAGCCCGGGACGGGCTGAAGCGTAGGCAGCACAGTCCGTCCTCGCGTCCTCTGTGGTGGCCTTCGCAATGGCGGTGCTCAGTGGGTGGCGGGGTGTGCCTTGGTGGGACTACTGGCTCTGGCTTCGGAGGCTATTGCAGGTTGGATGTTCGTGCGGGTGGGGTGGTGAGGGCAGTGCGATGTTGCGGGTGTGGCAGTTGGGTTTGGGGGCGGCTTGGGGTGGCACGATCGTTTGTGGGTGCTGCGGTCGGGAGGGGCGGGCTTGGGGCGGGACGAGGTTCTTGGGGCGTTCGGGCGGTATCTGCGGTTTGAGCGGGATCTTTCGCCGCATACTGTGCGTGCCTATCTGAATGATGTCAGCAGCTTGCTCGATCAGCTGAGTGGTTCCATTGAGGACCTTGATATTGCGGTGTTGCGGGAGTGGCTGGCCGTACAGCATGACGCTGGGAAAGCGCGTGCGACCTTGGCGCGGCGGGCGGCCTGTGCACGGACTTTCACCGCCTACTGTCACCGGCAGGGGTGGTTGGACGCGGATCCCGGGTTGTTGTTGGGGAGTGCCAAGGCGCCACGGGACTTGCCGGCAGTGCTCGATCAGGAACAGGCGCAGGAAGTCATGGATTCGGCTTCTGGCGTGGAGCCCAAGGAACTTCGGGATCGGGCGATTCTTGAGCTGTTGTACGCCACCGGTGTACGGGTGAGTGAGCTGTGCGGGCTCGACGTGGATGACGTGGATCGGGATCGGCACGTCGTTCGCGTCATGGGAAAGGGGCGCAAGGAGCGTTCGGTGCCGTTTGGGTTGCCCGCGCTGCGGGCGCTGGATAAGTGGTGCATCAATGGGCGGCCACTCTGGGTGCGGGCGGGGTCCGGGCCGGCGCTTTTTCTCGGGGTACGGGGAGGGCGCATCGACGCGGGGACGGTTCGGCGGGTGGTGCATGCGGCGTTGGCGCAGGTCGAGGGGGCTCCCGACATGGGACCGCACGGTCTGCGGCACAGTGCGGCCACTCATCTGCTGGAGGGTGGGGCAGATCTGCGAAGTGTGCAGGAGCTCCTTGGGCATGCGTCCTTGAACAGCACACAGATTTATACCCATGTCTCCATCGAGCGGTTGCGGGCGGCGTACAGGCAGGCTCATCCCAGGGCGTGACTGATGCCATTGCGGTTGACCGGATGTTGCTGGCGGGAGCAAAACGACGGTCCGCAAGAGCCTGCTTCGGAGTCGCGGCTTTGGGACTTCAGCGGTGAGCGGGTGTGGCGGTTCCATGCTCTTGCCCTGCTGATTTCTGACGCGAACGGCACCGCCAGTGACGTAAATGACGCGGATCGTCGTCATGGCTGCGGGCTTTACGACGAGGGTGGGGTGAGCGGGCCTTTGCGGTGCTTGGTGCTGGCTCTGATTCCGCGGTTGCCCCCACTCCTTCTGCGATGCTGGCCGCTGTTTGGGCGAGGTGGTCGGCTGTTTGAAGTGCGGCCATGGTGGTGGCGGTGGTGCAGGCCGATGATCAGGAGAAGTGCGGTGAGTATGGCGACGGGCAGTGAGATCGCAATGGGGGCGGTGGCGGTGGTGGGTGAGGTGGACTTGCTCAGGCGGTAGTTGTTCGGCTGCGTGGTTTTGGGCGGTGGCGGGTTGGGGTGGTCGGTTTTGCTGCGTGTTCGAAATCGTGCGGGAGGGTGCGGTGGGGTGGTGCTGGGGGGCTTCTTCGCGAGAGTGGTGGCTTGGGGTGGTGCGGGCCAGTAAGGGAGGAGGCGAATGGGGGCCTGGCCTAGGAGGAGAAGAGGGTTCAGGTAGCGGGAATCGCGGAGGAGGCCCCAGTGGAGGCAGGACTCCGGGCAGTGCGGGGTGGGGGTTTGGAGTAGGCCCAGTTCGGTGCCGGGGGTGACGGGCTGGCCTCGTTTCACGGTGGGGATGACCGGCAAGTACGTCGTCCGCAGGCCCCCCTCGTGGTCGATCGTCACCACGCCCTTTCCTCCCACCGGACCGGCGAAGCGGACCGTGCCGGCGCCCGCTGCCAGGACAGGCGTGGAGGGCGATGCCGCCAGGTCGACGCCGCGATGGCCGGCCAGCCAGCGTTCCGGGGGTGGGGTGAAGCGTCGTAGGACGCGGGGGTGGCCGTCCAAGGGCCAGCGCCAGGCCGGAGGTGAGGCTCTGGCCGGGGGAGCGGTCAGGGCGATGAGGGCGGTTGCCAGGAGGGGGGCGACGAGCGCGGTGGGCAGGAGCAGGAGCAGGAGGAGGGAAGCGGCGGTGTGATGGAGGCGTGGAAGGAGGGTTTTGCTCGGCGTGGGAGGACGGTGGATGAGGGACGCCTGGGCGCTTGTGGAGTGAGAGTGCATGGCGGGAGTTTCCGCCAGGGTGCGGCGGGGGCGTGGCGGTGAACGGCGTTCTGTGGATGAAGGTGTTCACGGCTCGCTGCGCCTGTGGATGCGGGGCTCGTGGTTTGGTGCGCTGGCGGGCTTGAGGTTCGCTCGCGTCTGCTGCATCGGCGGGCCCGGGGTCTGTTGGCGGACGCCGGGTCTGTTGGTGGAGGTGGGTCCGTGTCGGCTGCGCCTGTGGGTGCGGGGCTTGCGTGCGCGGAATTGTCGGAGGGAGGTGCTTGGATTTCTGTCGTGGCGGGCGGCGGATCTACGTTCTCGCGGCGCGGGGGTGGCCGGGTCGGTGGGGACGGCACCGGGGGCACACGGGTGTGAACGGTCAGGGCCAGAGATGGCGTTTTGTGGACATGAGGTGGCGGGTCAGAGCATGGGGGGCCGGGCTCGTGGCGGGGGCGGGTGTGGGGCGAGGGCGTTCGGGAGTGCGGGGGCGTAGGGGGGAGAGCCAGATCCAGAACGTCGTGAGGGCCATGCCGGCGGCGCAAAGCAGGATCACCGGGCGCAGGCCGATCTGGTCGGCGACGACACCGCCTGCCAGGCCGCCCAGCGCCAGGACGCCCTGGACGGCGAAGGTCATGGTGGCGTTCACGCGGCCGCGCAGTTCCTGAGGGGTCTCGCGGAGGGTGATGACGCCCAGGCAGGTGGAGAAGGCGACCACGACGCCGCCCGTCATGAGACCGACGATGGTCATCGCGGTGACGTTCCACCAGAGGGGGCCGTTCAGGAGGCCGGCCGTCAGGACCTCGATGGGGAAGAAGATCACGGTGACGAGCAGGATGCGGTTCTCGCCGTAGCGTTTGGTCAGGCGGGTCGTGAGCCAGGCACCCATCAGGCCGCCCACGCCGCCCATCGCGATGAGGGCGCCGATCAGGCCCTTGGGGATGCCCAGAGTGTTGACCATGTAGAGGATGTAGACGGCCACGTACGCCATCGCGAAGAAGTTAATCGTCACGCCGGCGCCGAGGAGGGCGCGCAAGGTGGGGTGGGTGAGGACGGAGCGAAGGCCCTCGGTCACGTCGCGCCACATGCCACGGGAGGGGGCGGGCTCGTTACGTTCTTCCGTACGGATGGAGCGCAGGAGCAGGGCGGAGGCGAGGAACGACATCGCCTCCGCGAGGACGGCCAGCGGCGCCGTGAAGAACTGGACGAGGAGACCGGCGAGGCTCGGGCCGCCGACCGAGGCCACTGAGTGGCATGCCTGGAGACCGGCCATCGCCTCGACGCGCTGAGTGGTCGGGACCGTTCCGGCGATGTACGAGAAGTTCGCGGACTTGAACAGCACCGCCGTCGTGCCGATGACCAGAGCCACCACGAGGAGCCACGGGACGCTCAGCAGGCCGAGGAGCCAGGCCAGCGGGACTGACGCGGCGGCGGCGCAGGAAACGAGCTCGCAGGCGATCATCAGCGGCCGGTGGCGGACGAGACGGTCGACGATCGCGCCGGCTTGCAGGCCGAACAGGAGCGCCGGGAGCGGGGCGGCGGCGGTCAGCAGACCCATCTCGGTCGGGCTGGCGGTGAGCAGCGTGACGGCCGTCAGGGGGATGGCCAGTTTGGAAACCTCCGACCCCGTGATCGAGATCGTGCGCGAGGTCCAGAGGAGGCGGTAGTCGCGCTGCCTGCGCAGGGGCGGCGGTGCCGGTTCGGGGGAGGCAGGCGGGGTCTGAAGGGTTCGCTTCACAATTATGAAGGTATCCCTTCAGAGTTGTGAAAGCAATGTTTCAGAATGGGGGAGTGGGCCGGGTACCTTGGGCGCATGACTGCGGACTTCGACGGGCTCAGCGACCCCAAAGCGATGAGGGCGCTGGCCCATCCCGCGCGGCTGCAGATCCTCAACCGGCTTGGAGTGGAGGAGAGCGCGACCGCCACCGAGGTGGCGGAGATCGCGGGCATCACGCCCAGCGCAGCGAGCTATCACCTGCGGATGCTGGCCAAGTACGGGTTCGTGGAGGATGCGCCGCCCAGGGGCGATGGGCGGGAGCGGCTGTGGCGAGCCGTCGGCAAGCAGTTGAGTGTGGGGCTGCTGCCCGAGGATCAGCCCGATGTGCGGGACGCCAAGGTGGCGCTGATGACGGCGTTTCGGCGCGAGGCGAACCGGGAGGCCGACCGGGCGCTGGCCAACGTCGAGACGGAGCCGGAGGAATGGCAGGACGCGACCGTGTTCCACCGGACGCGGGTGAAGGTCACCGCCGAGGAGCTGGCGCGGCTCTACAAGACGATCCAGGAGTTGATCGAGCCGTATGCCGTACGGAGGCGGGAGGAGACCGGGGTGCCGGACGGGGCGAGGGTCGCCGAGGTGCAGCTCAACCTGTTCCCCGTGATCACGAGGCCGGTTCCCGGGCTGCCGACCGAGGACCACGGGCTCGCGCAACGCGGCGCTGCGGCGGAACGGGCGGCGGGGGAAGCGGAGGGAGAGGGCTCGTAGGGGTGAGGCGTCTCCGTGCGGGGCCCAGGGTCCGTGCGGGGCCCACGGTCCCTGTGGGGCCAAGGGTCCTGTGGGGCCAAGGGTCCTGTGGGGCCCAGGGTCCGTGTGGGGCCCAGGGTCCGTGCGGGGCTTACGGTCCCTGTGGGGCCAAGGGTCCGTGTGGGGCCCAGGGCCCATGTGGGGCCCAGGGTCCATGCGGGGCCGAGGGTCCTGTGCGGGGCCGAGGGTCCTGTGTGGAGCCGAGGGTCCTGTGTGGAGCCCAGGGTCCTGTGTGGAGCCCAGGGTGGAGGTTTTCCGGGATGTCCAGGGAAGCCAGAGGGTGGTGCAGGGGGACTCGCGGGGCCGGAGAGGGCTTGCCCGGGCTCCCCAGAAGTATGGGGAGAGGGGCTTGCTGGAAGTGTGGGGAGAGGGGCTTCTCTGGAGGTGCGGGGAGAGGGGCTTCCGAGGGCGGGCGTTTGACCTCTGGCGGTCAGGCGGGGGCGGTGTGCAAGGTAGACTTTTCGGTGGCCTGTAGCCACAGGCCAACTTCGCATGCCCCATTGCGGACCGCCCCATCGGTCCGGGCCCAGTGCCCGGCTGGAGCGGGTTCGGGGCATCAGGGCGGCAGACAACGCGCTGCCGCGGCACAACCGAGAACCGCGCCCATCCGCAGGGCGCCCAGACCTGGAGGACCAGCAGATGGCCCCCGTCGTCACCATGCGACAGCTGCTCGAGAGCGGCGTTCACTTCGGTCACCAGACCCGGCGCTGGAACCCGAAGATGAAGCGCTTCATCTTCACCGAGCGCAACGGCATCTACATCATCGACCTGCAGAAGTCGCTCTCCTACATCGACCGCGCCTACGACTTCGTCAAGGAGACGGTCGCCCACGGCGGCACGATCCTGTTCATCGGCACGAAGAAGCAGGCTCAGGAGGCCATTTCCGAGCAGGCCGCCCGCGTCGGCATGCCGTACGTCAACCAGCGTTGGCTGGGCGGCATGCTCACCAACTTCTCCACCGTGCACAAGCGGCTGCAGCGTCTGAAGGAGCTCGAGGAGCTCGACTTCGACAACGTCGCCGCCTCGGGGCTCACCAAGAAGGAGCTCCTCATGCGCCGTCGCGAGAAGGACAAGCTCGAGCGCACGCTCGGCGGCATCCGTGACATGGGCCGCGTGCCCAGCGCGGTGTGGGTCGTCGACACCAAGAAGGAGCACATCGCGATCAGCGAGGCCAAGAAGCTTGGCATCCCTGTCGTCGCGATCCTCGACACCAACTGCGACCCCGACGAGGTCGACTACCCGATCCCGGGCAACGACGACGCCATCCGCGCCGTCGGCCTGCTGACCAGGGTCGTCGCCGACGGTGTCGCCGCCGGTCTCATGGCCCGCTCCGGCGCCGCTCGCGGCGACGAGAAGCCCGCTGCCGCCGAGCCGCTGGCCGAGTGGGAGCGTGAGCTCATCGAGCAGGGCACCGGCGCCGCCGAGGCTCCGGCTGCTGAGGCTCCTGCCGCCGAGGCTCCGGCTGCTGAGGCGCCCGCCGCCGAGGCTCCGGCCGCTGAGGCCGGCGCCGAGGAGAGCGCTCCGGCCGCCCCGGCTGCCGAGGGCGACGCCGAGCAGCAGGCCTGACCCGCACGTAACGTACGGGCACAGGCGCGGGCTGGCTGGCACGGGTGTGGATGGTGACGGTCGCCACCGCCGCTTCGGGGGTGGTGCGGCCGTCGCCTCTCGCTCGGGCGAAGGCTCCGGTCCGGGGTTTCGGGCGAGAGCTCGGGCTTCGGGTTCAGGCCGGGGCGAGGGCACGGGCTTCGGGTTCGCGAGGGCTCGGGCTTACGGGTCCGGGCTTGAGGGCTTCCCGGTTCTGGCCGGGGTGCGGGCACGATGGCTTGGGCCAGGGGTGAAACCCGGGCCCAGGTCAGCTGACATCTGAATCACGGTGCACCACTGACTGGCGGTCCGCTGAACGGCGAGCCAGGAGCTGCTGGTCCTGCGCAGGCGGCCGGGAGGTCGGCTGGGTTACGGATCGGTCGGCCACCCGGATCGCGGGGCCGCGAGGCCGGCAGAGGTACGGGTTGTCGCCTGGCTTTCGGGCTGAGATCCCAGCGGGAGTTCATGGCCGATGGTTCTGGCTGGAGCTCGCAGCCGGGGTTCTGGCCGAGGTCTCCGACCGGAGCTTGCAGCTAGTGATTCTGGTCGGGTCTCCGGCCGGGGCTTGTGGCTGGTGGTTTCTGGTCGGGGTTTCGGGTTGAGGCTTCTCAGCTGGAGCTTCCGACCGGAGCTTCGCAGCCGAAGGCTCCCGGTGGGGGCTGGGCGGTACGGCGGGGCGAGGCTGGGCAGTATGGCAGCGAAGCAGCCGTGGCCAGCCCGGGCCTGGTGCCGTAAGACCCGGTGCCCACCAGCCTCGGCGGCCACCAGCCACGGTGAGTGAGACCGGAGGCTCGGACCGGACGCCGGAGCAGCCCGCCAGAACGGCGAGCCGGACGGCGAACGGCCCGGCACACCGGACCAGTGCGCCGGACCAGCGCGCCGGACCAAGGACGCCGGAGCAGCGTGAAGGCTCCTGAACGGCCCGTACGGCAAGCGCCCGCCGTACCGACGAAAAGGGCGGACGGACCGATCCCGGACCGTCCGACCACGATGACGACCACGATGACGACGACGAAATCCCACGAGGAAAAAGAGCAATGGCTTCCGTGAACATGGCCGACGTCAAGCGGCTTCGCGAGATCACCGCTGCCGGCATGATGGACTGCAAGAAGGCGCTCGAGGAGGCCGAGGGCGACTTCGACCGCGCCGTCGAGCTGCTGCGCCTCAAGGGCGCCAAGGACGTGGGCAAGCGTGAGGCCCGCACCGCCTCCAACGGCCTGGTCGCGCTCAAGCAGGACGGCGACTCGGTCGCCGCGCTGCTGGAGCTCAACTGCGAGACCGACTTCGTGGCCAAGGGCGAGCGCTTCCAGGACCTGGCGTCCCAGGTCGTGGCGCACATCCTGGAGACCAAGCCGGCCGACGTGGCCACGCTGCTGGAGTCCTCCTTCGGCGGCAAGCCCGTCAAGCAGCACCTGGACGAGGCCAACGCCGCGCTGGGCGAGAAGATCGAGATCCGCCGTTACCAGGTTCTCGAGGGCGGCTACATCGGCGCCTACATGCACAAGACCGACCCGGCGCTGCCGCCGGCCGTCGGCGTGCTGGTGCAGCTCGACAAGCCGAACGCCGAGGTCGCCAAGGACATCGCGCAGCACGCCGCGGCGATGGCCCCGCAGTACCTCAAGGCCGACTCCGTGCCGTCCGAGGTCGTCGAGAAGGAGCGCAAGCTCTTCGAGGAGATGACCCGCGAGGAGGGCAAGCCCGAGGCCGCCATCGGCAAGATCGTCGAGGGCCGCCTCAACGGCTGGTACCGGGACTTCACGCTGCTCCAGCAGGCGTTCGTGAAGGACAACAAGAAGAGCGTCGGCAAGTACGCCGAGGAGAACGGCGTCGAGGTCCTGGCCTTTGTCCGTTTCAAGGTCGGTCAGGCTTAGGCTTAGGCAAGCCACCATCAGGCACGCCGAGAAGCCAGGATCGATCCACCGAATGAAGGAGGCCGCCGCCGTGCAGGACCACCGGGAGTCAGCCCACGAATCCACACGGACGGCGGCCGACTCATCTCCACATCCGCCCACCAGCCATCTGAGGTGGAAGCGGGTGATGCTGAAGCTGTCGGGCGAGGCGTTCGCCGGCAGCGAGCCGCTGGGCATCGACCCGACGATCGTCGACCATCTCGCCGACTCGATCGCCGAGGCGGTCAAGGAGGGCGTGCAGGTCGCCGTCGTGGTCGGCGGCGGCAACATGTTCCGCGGCGCCACCCTGTCGCAGGGTGGCATCGACCGTGCCCGCGCCGACTACATGGGCATGCTGGGCACGGTCATCAACTGCCTGGCCCTGCAGGACTTCCTGGAGCGCAGGGGCGTCGAGACGCGCGTGCAGACCGCCATCACGATGCAGCAGGTGGCCGAGCCGTTCCTGCCGCGCCGCGCGATCCGGCACCTGGAGAAGGGCCGCGTCGTGATCTTCGGCGCCGGGCTCGGCTCGCCCTACTTCTCCACCGACACCGCCGCGTCACAGCGCGCCCTGGAGATCGGCGCCGAGGCGCTGCTGAAGGGCACGCAGGTGGACGGCATCTACGACTCCGACCCGCGCAAGAACCCGGACGCGGTCCGGTTCGACCACCTCGACTACGGCGAGGTGCTGCTGCGTGACCTCGCGGTCATGGACGCCACCGCGATCAGCCTGTGCAAGGACAACGACCTGCCGATCGTGGTCTTCGACCTGATGGGCGAGGGCAACATCCTGCGTGCGGTACGCGGTGAGAAAATCGGCACGCTGGTGAGTCCCGCGGGGAAATGACGGAGCGAGCCCGACACCGCCAGCCAGAAGACGACAGGGAGCCGCTGTGATCGACGAAACCCTCCTCGAAGCCGAGGAAAAGATGGACAAGGCCGTCTCGGTCGCGAAGGAGGACTTCGCGACCATCCGGACGGGCCGGGTCACGCCTGCGATGTTCAACAAGATCAGCGCCGAGTACTACGGCACGCCGACGCCGATCCAGCAGCTGGCGTCGTTCCACGTGCCCGAGGCGCGCATGGTGCTGATCCAGCCCTACGACAAGAGCTCGATGGGCGCGATCGAGAAGGCCATCCGTGACTCCGACCTCGGTGTCAACCCCACCGACGACGGCCAGGTCATCCGCGTGACGTTCCCCGAGCTGTCGGAGGAGCGCCGCAAGGAGTACATCAAGGTCGCCAGGAACAAGGGCGAGCACGCGAAGGTCTCCATCCGCAACATCCGCCGCACCGCCAAGGACGCCCTCGACAAGCTGGTCAAGGACGGCGAGGCGGGCGAGGACGAGGTCCGGCGCGCCGAGAAGGAGCTGGACGATCTGACGCAGAAGCACGTCGCCAAGATCGACGAGCTGCTCAAGCACAAGGAAGCCGAGCTGCTCGAAGTCTGAGCGGCGCGTCCCGGCCCGGATCGCCCCCCGGCGACCCGTACGGCGGCCGCCTCCGGGTGGTCCGCCGGGTCAGCGGGTCTTGCCCTACGGCCCTCGCCCCCCGGCGAGGGCCGTGGCCCTATGGAGAGTTGCAGTGGAAGAACGTACGGCCGGCACCAGCCCGAGCGGCGGCAGCCGTACCGGGAGGAATCTGCCCGCCGCGATCGCCGTGGGCGTGATCCTGGGGGCGCTCGTCCTCGGGACGATCTACACGATCAAGGAGCTGTTCCTCCTGGTCGTCGTCGGCGCGGTCGGCGTCGGCGTGCTGGAGCTGGTCAAGGCCTTCGCGCTGCGCGAGATCAAGGTCCCGGCCGCGCCGGTGCTGGCGGGACTCGTGGCGATGCAGGCGGGCGCCTACTGGGGCGGACCGGTGTGGATGCTGGCGGGCTTCGCGGTGTTCGCGTTCGTGCTGCTCACCTGGCGGATGTTCAGCGACGGCACCGACGGCTACGTACGTGACGCGACGGCGTCGGTGTTCACGCTCTTCTACCCCGCGATGCTGGCCGCGTTCGTGCCGCTGCTGCTGCGGGAGGAGGACGGCGCCCACCGGGTGCTGATCTTCATCGCGGTGACCGTGGCCAGCGACATCGGCGGCTACGCGGCGGGCGTGCTGTTCGGCCGGCACCGGATGACGGTCATCAGCCCGAAGAAGACCTGGGAGGGCTTCGCCGGGTCGCTCGTGGCGTGCACGGCGGTCGGGGGCTGGCTGGTGACCTGGCTGCTCGGCGGGGCGCTCTGGCAGGGCGCGCTGATCGGGGCCCTGGGGGCGCTGCTGGCGACGATGGGCGACCTGATCGAGTCGATGATCAAGCGGGATCTCGGCATCAAGGACCTCGGCACGATCCTGCCGGGGCACGGCGGGCTGATGGACCGGCTGGACTCCCTGGTCACGACGCTGGTGCCGGTCTGGCTGCTGCTGACGCTGTTCTTCTGATCACCTCGTCACTGGTGGGTGTCCAGGGTCTCGGCGGTGACGGGCGTGAGCCAGAGCCACCGGACCGCCTCACCCCCGAACGCGAATCCCGACATGTCAGGCATGTGGGGGGCGTCGGCCAGCATCAGCACCCCCGAGTACCTCGGCCCCAGCGGGAACGTCTCCGGCTCGTGATACCACCTGGCGGTGTGGGCGTGCCCCAGCCAGGTGACCGAGTGCCACGGATACTGCGCCAGCCACACCAGCAGCAGCGCCGCGTCCCTCGGGTCCTCGCGGGTGGCCACGGCCAGCTCGATCCTGGCGAACGCGCCGGGCTTGTCGATCCACTGCTCGACCGTCGGCATGCGCTGGCAGCTCATCCCGACCGTGGACAGCACGGTGTAGCCGCGTTTGTCGTGGGGTGGCCGCTCGGTGATGCCGACCGTGGGCAGCCGCTCGCCGCTCGCGTCCCAGTAGCGTCCGGCCGGGCCGAGCACCCGGTCCAGGTGCCCCATGACGAACTGCTGGAACGACGGCCACGACCCCTCGCTGTGCCGCCAGCGCCAGTACGAGCGGGCGTTGGCGATCCGGGGTTCGAGCCCCTCCAGCGCCTCCGACAGCGCCCACGCGAACGGCGACTCGCCCACCGCGTCGCGAGCGTAGCCGGGCATGCCGCGGCTCATGTCGGCCCAGCCGGGGATGACCGCGAGCAACTCGTCGTCCTCGTACAGCGCGACGCCGTCGCCCTCCTCGAACCACAGCGCGCTGAGCTGCCCCAGCGGACGGCGGCCCTCCGGGCGGAGCGTGTTGGGCCGGGGCATGAGCGGCGGCAGGCCCGAGTTGATCCGGGCGAGGTCCACGACCGCCGGGGCGGGCCGGTGGTTGGCCAGCCAGACGGCTCCGTGGACGGTGCCGTCGGGCGAGCACAGGTAAGCTACCGAGGCGTCCTCGTCCCGTTCGACGACGAGCGTGCGGCTTCCGTACGGGTTGCCGACGGCGAGAACCACCTCGGCGCCACCCTCCCCGGACGCCGACCGAAAAATCGCCATACGTGTGCACTGTAGATCGGGCGGAGACCATGACGCGAGCCGTACCCTGACCAGGAATGCCACCTCCGTCCCCAACGTTGATTACCCTGGTCCTCATACCCGAAGCAAAGGCAGCAACGTGTCCCAGCCCCCAGGTCAGCTCACCTTCGTCGCGCCGCGACGGGCCAAGCCCGCCCGGCACCTGGCCGACCTGCCGATGCCCGAACGGCGGGCCGCGGTGACCGAGCTGGGCGAGAAGGCGTTCCGCGCCGACCAGCTCTCGCGCCACTACTTCGAACGGCTCACGACGGACGTCTCGGCGATGACCGACCTGCCCGCCGCCGCCCGCGAGAAGCTGTCCGCGCTGCTGCCGACCCTGCTCACCCCGGTGCGCGAGCTGGCCACCGACGGCGGCACCACCCGCAAGACGCTGTGGCGGCTGTTCGACGGGGCGCTGGTCGAGTCGGTGCTCATGCGCTACCCCGACCGGGTCACGATGTGCGTGTCCTCGCAGGCAGGCTGCGGCATGAACTGCCCGTTCTGCGCCACCGGACAGGCGGGCCTGACCCGCAACATGTCCACCGCCGAGATCGTCGAGCAGGTCGTGGCGGGCGCGCGGGCGCTGGCGGCCGGCGAGGTGCCGGGCGGTCCCGGGCGGGTCAGCAACGTCGTGTTCATGGGCATGGGCGAGCCGCTGGCCAACTACAAGCAGGTGATCGGGGCGGTCCGGCGGCTGGTCGAGCCCGCTCCGCACGGGCTCGGCATCTCGGCGCGCGGCGTGACGGTCTCCACCGTCGGCCTGGTGCCGGCCATCGGCAAGCTCGCCGACGAGGGGCTGCCGGTCACGCTGGCGCTGTCGCTGCACGCGCCCGACGACGAGCTGCGTGACACGCTGGTGCCGATCAACACCCGGTGGAAGGTGGCCGAGGTGCTGGACGCCGCGTGGGCGTACGCGGCGAAGACCAAGCGGCGCGTCTCCATCGAGTACGCCCTGATCAAGGACATCAACGACCAGGAGTGGCGGGCCGACCTGCTCGGCAAGCTGGTCAAGAACAAACTGGTGCACGTCAACCTGATCCCGCTCAACCCGACGCCGGGCTCCAAGTGGACCGCGTCGCGGCCGGAGGACGAGCGGGCGTTCGTGCGGCGGCTGGAGTTCCACGGCGTGCCGGTGACCGTGCGCGACACGCGCGGGCGGGAGATCGACGGCGCCTGCGGCCAGCTCGCCGCGGCCGAATAGCCCCGCACACCCCGGTCAGTGCCTCAGGCGGCGCCAGGCGTACCACGTCAGGGCGAGCAGGCACCACGCGAGCGAGACGGCGGCCAGCTCGGGGAAACGGGCGACCAGGTCGCCGTCGTTGGCCGCCCGCATCCACACCACCAGCGGCACCGTCAGCCACCACGCCGGCGAGGCGCTGAGCAGCAGCATCAGCAGGAACCCGAGGACCAGCCCCATGATCGACAGGGCGGGCGAGCGGACCACGGCCCGGCTGGTGAGCGCGCCCACCGCCGTGCCGGTCAGCGCCGCGAGGGCGTGCATCGCCACGCCGGCGGCGAGCACGCCGGGCAAGGGCCGCGCGCTCGTGCCGAGCAGCAGCGCCGCGGCCAGTCCCGCGGCGGCGAGCGCCCCGCAGGTCACCAGCGCCGCCACGAGGCCCGCCGCCAGCTCCCTGCCCCGGCCGCCCACCGTCACCGCCGACAGCTCCCGCTGCCGGTCGGGCTCGGTGTCCAGCAGGCTCCTGGCGGACCAGGCCAGCACGGGGACGATCAGTACGGCGGCGTCGGCCAGCACGCCCGCCTCCTCGCCGCGCGGCGCCCGCGTGCTGTGCAGGATCGCCAGCAGGGCGAGGGTCAGCAGCAGGCTCTGGAAGACGCGGTGCGAGCGGACGTAGGCGGCCAGCCGGAACACGGTGAGCGCGATCATCGGGCGGACTCCTCGATCTCGCGGGCCGGGTAGCCCTCGCCGCGCATCCGGGCGAGGAAGCGGGGCAGCTCGCCGGCGGGCACCTGTACGGCCACGGTGACCAGCTCGTCAGAAACCGGCACCGGCGAGGAGGGCTCGTGGAGCCGGCCGTCGGTGACCGTCCAGTGCCGGAGCGCCGGTAACGCGCGCAGGCCGCCCTGGTGGTCGCTGACGACGACGATGCCGCCCCGGCCGGCCACCTCCGTCGCGAGGTCCGGCAGCACCGCGCGGGTGGCGGCGTCCAGCCCGGCGAACGGCTCGTCCATGATCAGCAGCCCGGGGTCGGCCATCAGCGCCTGCGCCAGCCCCACCTTGTGGCCGCCGCCCTTCGACAGCTCGCCGAGCGGGGTGTCCAGCAGGTGCTCCATGTGCAGCCGTTCGGCCCAGGGCTCCCACCGGGCCCCGCCGCGCGTCCCAGAGCCGCGCGTCCCAGAGCCGCGCGTCCCAGAGCCGCGCGTCCCAGAGCCGCGCGTCCCAGAGCCGCGCGTCCGGGAGCCGCGCATCCGGCTGACGTGCCGCAGGTACGCCGCCACCGTGAACGGCTGCCCCGTCGGGAACCGGTCCGGCGCGAACCCGACCACCACCGGCCGCCCGCCGATCGTCCCCTGAGTGGGCCGGTACAGCCCGGCCAGCAGCCGCAGCAGGGTGGACTTGCCCGCGCCGTTCACCCCGGTCAGCTCGACGATGTCGCCGGGCGCGAGCTCGGCGTCGGCCCCTTGGATGACGAAGGGGTCACGTCGCCGGTAGCGGAAAGAGACCTTGGACAGTCGCATGGTGGTGTAACGGTATATGTCGGGGTGCCTGACCAAGATAAAGAACAGCACAATGGAGGCACCCCCAGCACGATTCAGAGGAGCGTGAGCTTGAACCGCTTTCCGCGCGTCATGGGCATGCGTTCAGGCTATGACCCGGCCGAGGTCGACGCCCTGATCGGCCGCATCGAGGCGACCCTGGGCCGGGGTCCCCGCACGTACGAGCCGATCACCGCCGACGAGGTGCGCGCGGCCACGTTCCGCGCCAAACGCGGCGGCTACCAGGAGACGGCGGTCGACTTCGCCCTGGAGGCGTTCGTGGTGGCGCTGGAGACGCAGGCCAAGTGGCCGGTCCGGCTGGCGCTCGCCGAGCCGACCGGCGAGCTGCTGCGCGAGGAGTGGTTCGAGACGCAGGCGGCCCGGGTCGAGCGGGTGGCCTTCCGCTCGGGCCGCATGGGCACCGGCTACAACGAGGACGAGGTCGACGCCTTCCTCGACCGCATCGTGGCCACCTTACGCGGCACGACCGAATTCCCGGTGACGGCGAAGGAGGTGCGCGAGGCGCGGTTCTCGGCCGTGCTGGTGCGCTCGGGCTATCTCATGGCGGACGTCGACTCCTTCCTCGCGGGCATCGCCGACGTCCTGGAGCAGCGGCAGTCCTGAACGTCAGGCGCTCTCCACGGCGGCGAGCAGCCCGCGCAGGTCGGGGAGCTCGCGCTGGACGACGCCGCCGTCGGGGGCGCGCTCGCCGAGCCGGTTGATCCAGATCCGGCGGACGCCGAGCCGGTGGGCGGGCACCAGGTCGTGGAAGTAGCTCTGCGCCACGTGCACCCACGTGGCCGGCTCGTGGACGCGCCGGAACGTGGTGAAGTGCGTCAGGGACGGCTTGTAGTCGCGGACGTCCTCGGCGGTCACCACCGCGTCGAACGGCACCGGCAGCCGCCGCAGCGTCTCCGCGATCAGGTCGCGGTCGCAGTTGGTGAGCAGCGCCAGGTTCCAGCCGGCCGCGCGCACGGCCGACAGCTCGGCGCCGACCTCGGGGAAGACGGGCCAGTACGGGATCGTGGCGGCGAGCACCGCGGCGTCGTCGTCGCCCAGCTCGACGCGCTCGTCGGCGCAGGCCCGGCGCAGCGTCTCGGCCAGCACGTGGCGGTAGCGGAGCCCCGGAGATTCGGTCTGCACCGCGTGCTCGTGCCGGTTGTACGCCTCCAGCAGCCGCTCACCCCGCCCCGGAGCGATCAGCTCGGCGCTGGTGCGCAGGCCGTGCCGCCAGTCGACGAGCGTGCCGAAACAGTCGAACGTCACCCATCTCATAGACACATAATGGGCGACATGACCCTGTCCGTACGACCCATCGGGCCCGCCGACGTGGAGCGCGTGTCGGCGGTGCTGCGGGAGAGCTGGGGCGGCACCACGCTCGTCGCCATGGGCCGGGGCGAGCTGGTGGACGCCGCCGCCCAGCCCGGTTTCGTCGCCGAGCTCGACGGCGAGCCGGCCGGCGTCGTCACCTACAGGGAGCGGGACGGCGCCGTGGAGATCCTCACGATCGACGCCCTGCTGCCCGGCAAGGGGGTGGGCCGGGCGCTGCTCGACGCGGTCCGGGCCGCGGCCGCCGAGCGGGGCGCCACCCGGCTGTGGCTGATCACCACCAACGACAACACCAGGGCCCTGCGCTTCTACCAGCGGTACGGCTTCGACCTCGTGGCCCTGCACCGCGACGGCGTGGAGCGGGCGAGGAGGCTGAAGCCCTCCATCCCGCGCGAGGCCGACGGCATCCCCATCAGGCACGAGCTGGAGCTGGAGCTCCTGCTCTAGGCGCCCTGCGGAGGGGCATGAGCGGGAGGACCGGGAGGAGCCGGCGGGGCCGGTGGCTCGTCGGTGTGCTCCTCGTGACGGTGTACCAGCGCCACGATCACCGAGGTGACCGGCGCGGCGAGGAACGCCCCGACGATCCCGGCGACCACGCTGCCCACCGCGATCGCCACCAGGATGACCGCGCCGGGCAGTTCGAGCGCCTTGCCGTAGATCTGCGGCGCGAGCACGTGCCCTTCGAGCTGCTGCACCGCGATGGTCACCGCGACCACGATGAGCGCCACCAGCCAGCCCTTGGCCACCAGGGCCACCACGGCCGCGAGCAGCCCGGCCAGGAACGCCCCCACCACCGGCAGGAACGCCCCGATGAACGTCAGCACCGCGAGCGGCAGCGCCATCGGCACGCCGAGGATCCACAGCGCGATGCCGATGAAGAACCCGTCCACCGCGCCCACGATCGCGATGCCGCGGACGTAGCGGCCGATCACCGAGAAGATCAGCCGGCCGGCCCACATCAGCCGCCCCCTGCTCCTGGCGGGGGCGAGGCTCACCAGCCAGCGGAACAGGTGGTCGCCGCTGTGCACGAAGTACACCGACAGGATCACCGCGAGCACCGCGCCGACCACGATCTCGCCGGCCGTCCTGACCCCGGCCAGCGCGCCGGTGGTGATCGTCTTGCTCTGGCCGGACAGCCAGTCGGTGGCCTGCTTGAGCAGCTGCTGGTCGTTGATGCCGAACCCGGCGAGGAAGGTGTGCAGGTCGTTGAGCACCTTGCCGACGCTGGCCTGCATCTCCGACACGCTCTCCGCCGTGGGCGGCACGAGCAGCGCGATGAACGCCGCCGCCATCACCAGCGCGGTGAGGAAGACGACCGTGGTGGCGAGGGCCCGGTTGAAGCCGTGCCGCCAGAGCCTGCGGGCGGCCGGCGCGAGCAGCGCCGTCAGGAACACGCCGATCACGACCGAGATCGCGACCGTCGCCACCTTGGTGAGGCAGAAGCCGGCCACGGCGATCACGCCGGCCCATCCCAGCAAGCGCCACGGCCTCATCCACTGCTCCCTGATCTGGCCCCCTCAACAGCCCGGAGAGGGGGCCTACCCGGCACGGTGCCGGGCAATCATCGAGGGATCAGGAAGGGCCGAGGTGGAGGTGCTGCCCGCGCTTGGCGGCGGCGTACTCGTCCCGGATCTCCTGCGGCGGGCCGACCTGCGCCACGGGCACGTCCCACCACGCCTCCGACGAGGGCACGTCGTCGGCCAGCCGGTCGGTCCGTACGTAGATCACCGTCGTCGTCTCGCCCGCCCGCGCCGCGTCGAGCGCCTTGCGCAGGTCGGCGACCGTCTCGGCGCGGACCACGGACGCGCCCAGGCTGGCCGCGTTGGCGGCGAGGTCGACCGGGAGCGGGCCGCCGTCGCGGGCGGTGTAGGCGGTGCCGAGCCGCCGCGCGCCGACGCTCTCCGACAGCCGCCCGATGGAGGCGAAGCCGGAGTTGTCCACGAGCACCACGGTCAGCTTGACGCCCTCGGCCACGGCGGTGACCAGCTCCTGCGCCATCATCAGGTACGACCCGTCGCCGACCAGCACGAACACCTCGCGCTCCGGCGCCGCCAGCTTCACGCCGAGCCCGCCGGCGATCTCGTAGCCCATGCACGAGTAGCCGTACTCGACGTGGTAGCTGCCGGGACCGCTCGGACGCCAGAGCTTGTGCAGGTCGCCGGGCATCGAACCGGCCGCGCACACCACCACGCCGTCCTCGCCCGCGGCGGCGTTGACGGCGCCGATCACCGCGGCCTGCGACGGCGGCGTGCCCTCCAGCGCGTACGCCGCGTCCACGGCCGCGTCCCACGCCCGGATCAGCTCGCCCGCCCGCTCGCCGAGCGCGGCCGGGGCGCGCCAGCTCCCCAGCGCGCCGGCCAGGTCCGCCAGGCCCTCGCGGGCGTCGGCGACGAGCTGGAGGCCCGACAGCTTGGCCGCGTCGAAGCCGGTGATGTTGACGTTGACGAAGGCCGCGTCCGGGGCGAAGAGGGTGCGCGAGGCGGTGGTGAAGTCGCTGTAGCGGGTGCCGACGCCGATGATCACGTCGGCCTCGCGGGCCAGCGCGTTGGCCGCCGTGGTGCCGGTCGCGCCGACCGCGCCGAGGGCGAGCGGGTGCCCGTGCGGGAGCGCCCCCTTGCCGGCCTGCGTCTCGGCCACCGGGACGCCGAACCGCTCGGCGAAGGCCCGCAGCTCGTCCGCGGCCTCGCTGTGGAGCACGCCGCCGCCCGCCACGATCAGCGGCCGCTCGGCCGCGCGCAGGCGTTCGGCGGCCCGCGCCAGGGCGGCCCGCTCGGGGCGGGGCCGCGGGACGTGCCAGACCCGGCGGGCGAACAGCTCGTCGGGCCAGTCGTACGCCTCGGCCTGCACGTCCTGGGGCAGCGCGAGCGTCACCGCGCCGGTCTCGGCCGGGTCGGTGAGCACCCGCATGGCCGCGAGCAGCGCGGACGGGAGCTGTTCCGGCCGGTTGATGCGGTCCCAGAAGCGGGAGACCGGCCTGAGGCAGTCGTTGACCGACACGTCGTAGGAGCGCTGGTCCTCCAGCTCCTGCAGCAAGGGGCTCGCCACCCGGGTGGAGAAGATGTCGCCGGGCAGCAGCAGCACCGGGAGCCGGTTGATGGTGGCGCCCGCCGCGCCGGTGACCATGTTGGTCGCGCCGGGCCCGATCGAGGTGGTGCAGGCCAGCGTGGCCAGCCGGTTGCTCGCGCGGGCGTAGCCGGCCGCCGTGTGCACCATGGCCTGCTCGTTGCGGCTCAGGAGGTAGGGCAACTCGTGATCGTCCGCGAGTGCCTGCCCGATCCCCGCCACGTTGCCGTGGCCGAAGATGCCGACGCAGCCGGCGAAGAAGCGGCGCTCCACCCCGTCACGCTCGCTCCACTGCCGCGCCAGGAACCGCACGACGGCCTGCGCGACGGTCAACCGGGTCATGACGTCCTCCCGAAGGGCAGTCTGGGGTCGATGCGCTGCCCCTCCCACGAAGAGCGGATCCAGGCGTGGCGCGGGTCGTCGCAGAACGCCATCGAACGCTCCTCGTCCGGCCCCGCCAGCACGTTCAGGTAGTAGAGGTCGTAGCCGGGCGCGGCCATGGACGGGCCGTGGTAGCCGTGGGGGACCAGGACGACGTCGCCGGAGGACACCTCGGCGAGGGTGTCGATCCGCCCCCCTTCCGAGGAGTAGACCCGCTGGTAGCCGAGGCCCTGGTCGGCGACCTCGAAGTAGTAGATCTCCTCCAGCACGGCCTCGCCGGGGTTGGGGGTGTCGTGCTTGTGCGGCGGGTACGACGACCAGTTGCCCGACGGCGTCAGCACCTCCACCGCCATGAGCTTGTGGCAGTCGAAGACGCCGGGCGCGCAGAAGTTGTTGACCTGGCGGCTGGCCTGGCCCGCGCCGCGCAGCTCGACCGGCACCTCGGCCGCCGCGACGTACCGGGCAGGAAAGGCCTCGGTGGCGCGGGCGGAGGGCAGCGCGATCCGCCCCGCCCCCTCGATGGTGACCTCCGTGCCGATCGGCACGTACGCGAAGTCGGACGGCCCGTCGAAGACCGACGGCCGCCCCGCCAGCTCGAACCTGTCGCCGGGCAGGCGCACCGAGCACGAGCCCGCCAGCGGGAGGACCAGCAGCTCCTCCTCGCCGGTGGAGAACGTCACCGGGGCGTCGGTCAGGTCGAGGATCCGCAGGCCGGAGTAGGTCCAGCCGGCCTGGGACGGAGTCACCTCCACCGACCAGGGGCCGTTCGCGGTCTTGCCGTACGGAAGATGGGTCATGCGCGTGCCTCTCGCACCAGGGCCGCGGCACCGTCCACGGCGGCGGCCACGTCGTCGTCCGGAGGGTAAAGCAGGGCCCGGCCGACCACGAGCCCGCGCACGCCGGGCAGGCGCAGCGCGCGGTCCCAGTCGGCGAGGGCGGCGTCGATGTCCGGGGGATCGCCGCCGAGCAGCAGGGCGGGCAGCGTGGTGGCGGCCATCACCCGCTCCATCTCGGCGATCGCGGGGATCTTCAGCCAGGTGTAGGCCGAGGTCGTGCCGAGGGCCTGGGCGATGCTGATCGACTTGATCACCGCCTCGGGTGACAGGTCGTTGCGCAGGGCTCCCGACTCGGTGCGCACCGACCAGAACGGCTCCACCATGGCCACCAGCCGCCGCCTGGCCAGCTCGCTCACCGCGCGGGCGCAGGACTCCAGGGTGTTGACGGTGCCGTGGTCGGCCGGGTCGATGCGGCAGAGCATCTTGCCGCCGTCCAGCCGCATGGCGTCGATGGAGCCGGCGTCGAAGCCGGTGAAGCGGTCGTCCAGCTCGAACACCGAGCCCTGGAGGCCGCCCCGGTTCATCGAGCCGAAGGCCAGCTTGCCTTCGAGCGCGCCCAGCAGCAGCAGGTCCTCCAGCACGTCGGGGGCGGCCAGGATGCCGTCCACGCCGGGCCGCGACAGCGCGGTGCGCAGCCGGTCGAGCAGGTCGGCGCGGCTCGCCATGGCGAGCGGGCGGTCGCGGACGGCCAGCGCGCCGCGGGCCGGATGGTCGGCGGCGATGATGAGCAGGCGCTCGTCGTCGCCGGGCAGCCCGCGCCGCTGCCTGCGGGCCGCGGCCTCGGCGATCTCCTCGGGGCGGGTGGCGCGGATGCGGGTGAGCTGCTCGTACCCGGTGACGGCGGGCCCGTTGAAAGCGGGTAGCGTGATGTCGCTCACGAGGTCACCCCCTTCAGCAGTTCCTCCACCTCGGCGGTCGTGGGCATGGCGTCGGCGCAGGCCAGCCGGGCGGCCACGAAGGCGCCCGCGGCGTTGGCGAAGCGGATGACGCGCTCCAGCGGCCAGCCGTTCAGCAGTCCGAGGCAGAGCGCGCCGCCGAAGGCGTCTCCCGCGCCGATGCCGTTGACCACGCTCACCTCGACCGGCTTGACCAGGCAGCTCTCCTCGCGGGTGCGGGCGTAGACCCCTTCGGGGCCGAGCTTCACGATCGCGACCCGCGCCCCGGCGGCCAGCAGCGCCTCGGCCGCGGCCTCGGGCTCGCGCACGCCGACCGCGGTCTCGACCTCCTCCAGGTTGCCGACGGCGACGTTCGCATGCGGCAGCATGCGCGCCGCCATCGCGCGGGCGGCCTCCTGGGAAGGCCACAGCGAGGCCCGGTAGTCGAGGTCGAACACCGTCCAGCCGTCGTTCCGGACGGCCAGCGCGGCGGCGTGCGCCTCGGCGCTCGGCTCCTTGCTGAGCCCGGTCAGCGAGAACCAGAACATCCGGGCCGCGCCGATCGCCTCCAGGTCGAGGGAGCCGGCGGTGAGGCGCAGGTCGGGTGGATGCTCGCCGCGGTAGAAGTAGATGGGGAAGTGGTCGGGCGGGAAGATCTCGCAGAACGTGACCGGCGTCGGCGCCTCGGGGTAGGTGGCCACATACCTGTCGTCCACGCCGAACCCGCGGATCGCCCGCCGTACGTACTCACCGAAGGGATCGTCGCCCACGCCGGTGATCACCGCGGAGCGCAGCCCGTGGCGGGCGGCCGCGACGGCCACGTTGGTCGGGCTGCCGCCGAGGAACTTGCCGAAGGTCTCGACGTCGGCCAGCCCGACGCCGGTCTGCAGCGGGTAGACGTCGACGCCGCAGCGGCCGATCGTGATCAGGTCGTACAACGCACCTCCTGAAGGGGAGCTTACCTTCGACACTATGGCATATTGTCAGGACATACAGATGTCCGCCACGTTACTAGCCCTGCTTCCGGATGCAAGGGTAGGAAGGCCGACATATCTCTGAAACATGGCAAGAGCTTTACGTCATCTGCATGTCATGACATATTGGCTTTCGGCCCACCTCCTCAAGGAACGTGTCGGAGGGTTTGCATGGCAATGCGGAAGTTCGCTGTGGTCATAGCCGCGGCCGGCCTCGGGCTCGCCGCCTGCGGCCAGTCCTCGGGTGGCGGCAGCGGCGACACCATAGAGTTGACGATCGCCCAGAACGCCATCGCCGGCGGCAAGAACGCGGCGGCGGCGAAGTTCGTGGCCGACTGGGTGATCCCCAAGTTCGAGGCCGCCCAGAAGGCCAAGGGGAAGGACGTCAAGGTCAAGTTCGTCCCCAGCGGCGTCGACGACGAGCAGTACAAGACCAAGCTCTCCCTCGACCTCAAGTCGGGCAAGGGCGCGGACGTGATCGACATCGACGGCATCTGGGCCGGCGAGTTCGCCCAGGCCGGCTACATCAAGCCGCTGGCCGACGTAGTGGGCCCCGAGGCCGAGAGCTGGGACGGCTGGGCGCAGATCCCCGAGTCGGTGCAGGGGCTGGCCACGTACGAGGGCAAGAAGTACGCCCTCCCGGTCGGCACCGACGGCCGCGTCCTCTACTTCAACAAGACGCTGTTCCAGAAGGCGGGCCTGCCCGCCGACTGGCAGCCGAAGAGCTGGCAGGAGATCCTCGACGCCGGCACCAAGCTCAAGTCCTCCGGCGTGCCGGTGCCGATCCAGATCAACGCCGGCACCGCGATGGGCGAGGCCACCTCGATGCAGGGCGTGCTGCCGCTGCTCGCCGGCGCGGGCGGCCAGGTCGAGCAGGACGGCAAGTGGACCGGCGCCGCGCAGCCGCTCAAGGACGCGCTCGGCCTCTACCAGAAGATCTACGGCGGCGGCCTCGGCGACCCCAAGCTCCAGCAGGAGGCCAAGGGCCGCGACAAGTCGTTCCAGCAGTTCGCCGAGGGCAAGGTCGGCATCCTCATGGAGGGCGACTACTTCTGGCGCGGGGTGGTCAACCCCGCCACCGGCGTCGCTCCCATGAAGGACCGCGACCAGAACGTCGGCTACGCGCTGATCCCCGCCATCGAGCCCGGCAAGGGCATCCGCGGCCAGGACTTCGTCAGCATGTCCGGCGGCGCGCTGCGCACGGTCAACCCCAACAGCAAGCACCCGAAGGAAGCCTTCGAGCTGCTGGCCTTCACGCTCTCCCCTGAGGCGCTGAAGGAGGAGACCAAGGACGGCAACGTGCGCATCACCCCGCGCACCGACGTCAACAAGGAGATCCTGGCCGGGCAGCCGCTGCTGACGTTCATCTCGGAGAAGGTGCTGCCGCTGACGGCCTACCGGCCGCCGGTCGCGGTCTACCCGCAGGTGTCGGTGGCGCTCCAGGAGGCCACCGCGGCGGTCGTCGGCGGCACCGCGCCCGACCAGGCGGCGGCCGACTACCAGAAGAAGCTCGAAGGAATCGTCGGTGGCGCAGGCAATATCGCCTCCTGAGGTCATCGAGGGCGACCCGTCAGGCCGCCGCGGCGGATACAGCTCCGACGCGGCGGGCCTCGGCAGGCTCCGCGCGGGGGCCTTCGTGGCCCCCGCACTCCTGCTGATCGCGGCGTTCCTCGTCTTCCCCGCGCTCTGGGTGCTCTACCTGGGGCTGACCAACTACCGCCTGACCGGCGCCGCCGCGGCCGAGCCGCAGTTCGTGGGGCTGGACAACTTCCTGGACGCGGTCGCCAACCCGACGTTCTGGAACTCCACCTGGCTCACCGTGCAGTTCGTGCTCGGCTCGGCCGTCATCGGCCAGGTCGTGCTCGGCTTCACCATCGCCTGGGCGCTGCGCGACCGGCGCGGGCCGCTCAAGCGGCTGGTCGAGGGCCTGGTCATCCTGGCCTGGATCCTGCCCAGCGCCGTGGTGTCGTTCCTGTGGGTGGCGCTGCTCGACCGCGACGGCGGCACGCTCAACGCGCTGCTCGGCATCCCCGGATTCGCCTGGCTGCTCGACCACCCGATGTTGTCGATCATCATCTTCAACACCTGGCGCGGCACGGCGTTCTCGATGATGTTGTACGGCGCCGCCCTCGGCAACGTCCCGCCCTCGCACCTGGAGAGCGCCCGGCTGGCCGGGGCCTCCGGCTGGCAGCAGCTCCGCGACGTGGTCTTCCCGCACATCCGCGGCCACATCCTGACGAACCTGCTGCTGATCAGCCTGTGGACGTTCAACGACTTCAGCCCGTTCCTGCTCACGGCGGGCGGACCCGACGGCCGGTCCGAGGTGCTGGCCGTGCACGTCTACAAGGTCGCGCTGCAGAGCGGCGAGCTGGGCTACGGGGCCGCGGTCTCCACGATCATCCTGCTCATCAACCTGGTCGTGGCGGTGTTCTACCTGCGGCTGCTGAGGAGCAAGAAATGACGCCCCGCTTCGTCCTCGGCCGGATCGGCTTCTACACGCTGATCGCGGTGCTGCTGGCGTTCTTCACGATCCCGCTGCTGTGGCTGGTGACCGCGCCGTTCACCTCCGACCCCACCTACGAGGTGCGGATGCCGGACTTCACCTGGGAGAACTTCCAGGCGGTCCTGGAGCATCCGTACGCGCTGCCGTCGCTGTGGAACTCGCTGGTGCTGTCGGTGGGGACGGCGCTGCTGGTCGTGGTGATGGCGGCGCTGGCGGCGTACGCGCTGAGCCGGGTGCGGCTGCCGGGGCGCGACGCGCTGCTGTACGCGCTGCTGCTGCTGTCGTCGATCATCACCGGGACCGCGGCCATGGTGCCGCTGTTCCAGCTCGCCGTGGAGCTCAACCTCATCGACTCGCAGCTCGGGCTGATCCTCATCCTGACCGGCGGGCTGCTGCCGGCGGCGATCTTCATGCTCAAGGACTTCATGGACTCCACACCGAAGTCGTACGAGGAGTCCGCCCGGGTCTTCGGGGCCTCGCCGCTGCAGATCGTGCGGCACGTGGTCGTCCCCCTCGTACGGCCGGGGCTGGCGACCATCGCCGTGTGGTCGATCGCCAACGTGTGGGGGAACTTCCTCATGCCGTACCTGCTGCTGAGCGACGTGGAGAAGCAGCCGGCGGCGGTGATCACGTACACGCTGTACACCGAGGGCGGGCAGGCCAACCTGCGCATGCTGTCCACGTTCGGGCTGCTCTACTCGGTCCCCGTGGTGCTCATGTACCTGTTCGTCAGCAAGAAATACGGCTTCCGCTTCCACGGAGGGATCAAGCGCTAATGGCCGCCATCGAACTACGCGGGCTGACCAAGGTCTACCCGGGCGGAGTGAAAGCGCTCGACGCGCTCGACCTGGTCATCCCTGACGGCGAGTTCTTCGCGCTGCTCGGGCCCTCCGGATGCGGCAAGACCACGCTGCTGCGCACGATCGCCGGGCTGGAGGCCGCCTCCGGCGGATCCGTCCTGATCGGCGAGCGCGACGTCACCGGCACCCAGCCGGGCGGGCGCGACGTGGCCATGGTCTTCCAGGACTACGCGCTGTTCCCGCACATGGACGTCACCGACAACATCGCCTACCCGCTGCGGATCAAGAAGGTCGACAAGGCCACGCGCCGCGACAAGGCCGCCGAGGTCGGGGCGCGGCTCGGGCTGGAGCACCTGATGGACCGGCGGCCCGGCCAGCTCTCCGGCGGCCAGCAGCAGCGCGTCGCGCTGGCCCGGGTCATGGCCACCCAGGCGCAGGCGTTCCTGTTCGACGAGCCGCTGTCCAACCTGGACGCCCGGCTGCGGCTGGAGGCGCGTACGTTCCTGAAGAAGCTGCAGCGCGAGCTCGGCGTCACCACCGTCTTCGTCACCCACGACCAGGCCGAGGCGCTCGCCATGGCCGACCGGATGGCCGTCATGGAAGCGGGGCACATCCGGCAGATCGGCACGCCGGCCGAGGTGTTCCGGCGGCCGGCCAACACGTTCGTGGCCGGCTTCATCGGCTCCACTCCGATGAACCTGCTCGACGGGCTGGTCCGAGGTGACACGCTGGAGGTGGCAGGCTGCAAGGTGGCCGTCCCCGCCCTGGCGGAGGGCCGGCTGAGCGACGGAGAGAAGATCGTGTACGGCGTCCGCCCCGAGTACATGACCTACTCGGACGAGCCCGCGGAGGGCGGAATGGGCGGGAAGGTGGCCATCGTGGAGAACCTCGGCGCCTCCCACCTGGTGACGCTCGACGTCAACGACGTGATCGTGCAGGCCGTCGTGCCCGAGGGCAGCGAGCCCGCCGTCGGCGACGACGGCTACGCCGTGCCCCGGCGCGACCGCGCGCTGGTCTACCGGGACGGGGAGCTGGTGTCATGAGGGGCCACTGGAGTCTGGACGACCGGCTGGAGCGGATCCTGCGCGAGGTGCCCTTCGAGGTCCCGCCCGGCACCGCGGCCGTCACCGTCCGGCTGTCGTACGACCGCGCGCAGGGCGTGCTCGACCTGGGCTGCGGCGCGCCCGGCGGCTTCCGGGGCTGGTCGGGCGGCGCGCGTGACACGTACACGATCACCCCGTCCTGGGCCACCCCCGGCTACCTGCCCGGCGAGCCCGAGCCGGGCACCTGGCACGTGTGGCTGCGGCTGCACCGCATCCCGCCGCAGGGCCTCGACTTCACCCTGGAGATCGAGACCTCCGGCACGGTCCCGCCCGAGCCGGCCGCCGAGGAGCCGCCGCACGGCGAGCGCCCGCCGCGGCGCGACATCCCCGCCGTCGACGGCCTGCGCTGGCACGCCGGCGACTTCCACGCCCACACCGTGCACAGCGACGGCGCGCTCAGCATCGCCGAGCTGGCCGAGCTGGCTCACGGGCGCGGGCTCGACTTCCTGGCCGTCACCGACCACAACACCGTGAGCCACCACCCCTGGCTGGCCAAGGCCGGCCGAGGCATCACGCTCATCCCCGGCCAGGAGGTCACCACCGACCGCGGCCACGCCAACGTCTTCGGCGACGTCGGCTGGGTGGACTTCCGCGAGCCCGCCGACTCCTGGGCCGAGCACGCCGAACGGGCCGGCGGCATCATGTCGGTCAACCACCCGCTGGGCGGCGACTGCGCCTGGCTGCTGCCGCTCGACCGGCGCACCCGGCACGCCGAGGTGTGGCACTCGGGCTGGTGGGACCGCCGCTGGGGCGCCCCGATCGCCTGGGCGCAGTCCTGGCGCGACGACGTGATCGCGATCGGCGGCAGCGACTTCCACCGCCCAGGCTCCGACGGGCTGCCCGGCGAGCCCACGACCTGGGTGCTGGCCGAGGACCCCGCCACGGTGCTCGACGGGGTGCGCGCCGGGCGCGTGGCGATCTCCGCGGGTCCTGACGGGCCGCTGCTGCTGCGGCTGGGCGACGAACTGCTGGCGCTGGACGCCGACGGGCTGGTCCTGGTCCGGCCCTCCGGCGAGCGTCAGGTGATCCGCGGTGACCGGGTGCTGGTGCGCGGCATGGACGGGCCGCACCGGCTGGAGACGTACGAGAACGAGGTGATGGGGCTGTGTCACTAGTCAAGGTCGCGAACGCGCCGGTGAGCTTCGGGGTGTTCGAGCTGAGCGACGCGCCGCCGCCGCTCGGGCCGGACACCATGGTCCAGGCGCTGGCCGAGGCCGGGTACGAAGGCATCGACTCGGGCCCGATCGGCTACCTGGGCACCGGCTCCGAGCTGGCCGACCGGCTCGCCGGCAACGGGATGCTGCTCGCGGGCGGCTGGGTCGACCTGCGCTACGGCGACGCCGAGGCGTACGCGCGGCAACTGCCCGCGCTGGAGGCCGCGCTGGACGTCTTCGCCGCCGCGCCCCCCGCGCCCGACGGCTTCGCGCCCCGGCCCACGCTGGCCTGCTCGGGCTCGGCGGAGCGGTTCGCGCGGCCCGGCGGGAGCGTTCCAGGGCTCGCGGCGGGGGAGTGGCCGGCCTACGCCGCCCGCGTACAGGAGGCCACCGACCGCTGCCGCGAGCGCGGCCTCGAACCCGTCTTCCACCACCACCTCGGCACCTACGTCGAGACGCCCGACGACGTCGAGCGGCTGCTGGAGCTGACCGACGTCCAGCTCTGCCTGGACACCGGCCACCTGCTGCTGGCCGGCGGCGACCCCGTGACCGCGCTGCGCGCCTGGGCCGGCCGGGTCGGCCACGTGCACATCAAGGACGGCGATACCAAGATCCTGGACGCCGCCCTCGCCGACGGCGTCGACCTGCGCGAGCTCATGGGCCGCGGCGGCTTCGCGCCGCTCGGCGAGGGCGAGCTCGACCTGCCCGGCGTCGTGCGCACGCTGGCCGAGATCGGCTACTCGGGCTGGGTCGTCATCGAGCAGGACACCCTGCCGGGCCGGCGCACCGTCGAGCAGAACATCGCCGACCAGGCCGCCAACCGCCGCAAGCTGAAGGAACTGGGACTGTGAGAATCGCGCTCATCGGATGCGGCGCCGTCACGCAGGCGGTGTACGTGCCGCTGCTGTCCAGGCGCCGCGACCTGTTCGAGGTGACCGCCGTCTGCGACCTGTCGCGCACGCTGGCCGACGCCGTCGGCGACCGGCTCGGCGCCCCCGGCCGCTACACCGCGCTGGAGGACATGCTCGACGCCGGCGGCTTCGAGGCCGTGCTCGTGCTCGCCTCGGGCTCCCACGGCGAGACCGTGCGCCGCGCGCTCGCCGCCGGCTACGCCGTGCTGTGCGAGAAGCCGCTCGCGCTCACCCGCGCCGAGGTGGCCGCGCTGCCCGAGGGGCGGCTCATGGTCGGCTACATGAAGCAGTACGACCCCGCCGTGCGCCGGGCCGAGGAACTGCTGGCCGAGCTGGGCGGCCCCGCGGCGATCCGCGCCGTCGAGGTGACCGTGCTGCATCCGAGCGGGGAGTCGCAGCTCGCCTTCGCCAACCTCACCCAGGCCCGCGACGTGGACGCCGAGCTCCTCGACTCCCTGCGGGCCGCCGAGCGCGAGCTGACGATCCGCGCGGTGGGCGAGTCCGAGCCGGTGCGCAGCCTGTACGGCATCTCTCTCGGCTCGATCTGCCACGACCTGTCGCTGCTGCGCAGGTTCACCGGCTCGCCGGCCGAGATCTCGCACGTCGAGACCTGGGGGCCCGCGCCCGGCTCGGTGGAGATCTCCGGCGCGCTGCCCGTACAGGGGCGTTTCTCGATCCGCTGGCACTACCTGGAGGACTACCCCGCCTATCGGGAGACGGTGGCCATCCACCACGACACCGGCACGCTGGAGCTGGTCTTCCCCGCGCCCTACCTGATGAACGCCCCCACCACGCTCACCGTCGTGTCGGGAGCCGAGAGCCGCAACGAGTACCGCGACGTCACCGAGGCGTTCGAGGTGCAGCTCGCCGCCTTCCACGCCTTCGTCAGCGACGGCAAACCGCCGCTCACCGACGCCGGCGGCGCGCTGGAGGACATCGTCACCGCGCAGCGCATCGCCGCGCGTTACGCCGAGCAGCATGGTCTGCCGATCGGAGGAGAGGCCGCGTGAGCGCGGAGATCGTGCCTACGGAGATCGTCGTCGTCCCGCACACCCACTGGGACCGCGAGTGGTACGAGCCGTTCCAGCGTTTCCGGCTGCGCCTGGTGGCGCTGCTGGACGAGGTGCTCGACACGATGGAGCGCGAGCCCGGCTACCACTTCACCCTCGACGGCCAGCTCGCCTGCGTGGACGACTACCTGGAGGTGCGGCCGGAGAACCGCGACAGGATCGCCGCCCTCGTCGAGTCGGGACGGCTGGCGATCGGGCCGTGGCAGATCCTGCTGGACGAGTTCCTGTGCTCGGGCGAGAACATCGTCCGCAACCTCGAACTCGGCATGGACCGGGCCGACAAGCTGGGCGGCGCGATGCCGGTCGGCTACCTGCCCGACATGTTCGGGCACACCGCCCAGATGCCGCAGATCCTGCGCAAGGCCGGGCTGCTGCACGCGTGCGTCTACCGGGGCGTGCCGTCCGCCGTCACCACCGACGCCTTCGCCTGGGTCGCCCCCGACGGCACCGCCATCCGCACCCAGTACCTCCCGGCCGGCGGCTACGGCAACGGCGCCCACCTGTTCCACGACCCCGACGGGCTGGCCGAGCGGGCGGCGACGTTCGTCACCACCATGCGCTGCTGGCACGGGCCCGAGGGGTCGCTGCTGGCGATGTACGGCACCGACCACTCCGCGCCGGTGCGCGGCCTGCCCGAGATGGTGGCCGCGATCGGGGCCCGCATGGACACCCTGTCCGGCTACGTCGGGGCGTACTCGGGCGACGTGACGGGCCTGCCCGCCGTGCCCGGGGAGCTCCGCTCCCACGCCCGCGCCAACATCCTGCCCGGCGTCATCTCCATCCGCCCCCACATCAAGCAGGCCATGGGCCGCGCCGAGCGCATGGTCGAGCGCTACGCCGAGCCGTTCGCCGCGCTCTGGGGCGGCGAGTGGCCCGGCCGCTTCCTCGACATGGCCTGGTGGCGGCTCGTGGACGCCAGCGGCCACGACTCGGTGACCGGCTGCGGCGTGGACGAGACCGCCCAGCAGGTGGCCGCCCGCATCGCCGAGGCCGAACACCTCGGCCAGGCCGTACGCGACATGGTGACCGCCCGCCTCGCCGCCACCGTGCCGGCGGAGGGCATCCTCGTGGTCAACCCCACCCCCGCCGCCCGCACCGGCGTCGTCCTCCTGGACGTCGCGGGCCTCGACCCCCTGGTGGACCCCGCCGGCGCGGTCGTCCCGGTCCAGCCCCTGGAGTACGCCCCCACGCTGCTGTTCGACGAGGAGATGGACCCCGCCACGGCCCTCACCTTCGTCCACGGCACCGAGCTGTACGGCCAGCACATCACCGGCTGGTCCGTCGAGGACGGCGTGCTCACCTTCACCGTGGCCCGCACCACCACGCTCGCCTTCGACGTCGCCGACCTGCGCGACGCCCTCGACGGCGTCACCCGCGTCCGCATCGTCGCCGAGACCCGCCGCACGGTCGCCGCCCAGGTCCAGGTCCCGCCGCTCGGCCACACCAGCGTGCGCACCGTGCCGCACGCCCAACTGTTCACCGCGCCCGCTCCCACGGAGGACGACGAGACCGCCACCCACGACCCGGCGTGCTGGCTCGCCTCCGACGTCAGCCCCCTCCCGGCGCGCGCCGACGAGGACTTCCTCGACAACGGGCTGGTCCGCGTCACCTTCGCCGCCGACGGCACGCTCACGCTCGTCGGCGCGGACGGCACCACCATCACGGGCGCGGGCCGCATCGTGGACGGCGGCGACGTCGGCGACACCTACAACTACGCGCCGCCCGCCCACGACCTGCTCGTCTCCGAGCCGGTCGCGGTCGAGACCGAGCTCATCCACTCGGGGCCGCTGGTGGCGGTGGTGGAGGTGCGCAGGACGTACGAGTGGCCGGCCGCCGGCGACGGCCTCGCCGAGACCCCCGAGCTCCCGGCCAGGTCGCGGACCACCCGCACGGAGCGGACCGTCGTCACCACCCGGGTCGAGCTCCGCTCCGGCGAGCCCTTCGTCCGGCTCCGGCTCGACTTCGACAACCGCTGCGACGACCACCGCGTCCGCTTCCACGTGCCCCTGCCCGAGCCGGCCACGGAGTCCCACGCCGAAGGCCAGTTCGCGGTCGTCACCCGCGGCCTGACCGCCGAGCCCGGCTGCGGCGAGACCCCGCTGCCCACCTTCCCCGCCTCCTCCTGGGTGGCCGCGGGCGGCGCCGCCGTGCTGCTGGAGCACGTCACCGAGTACGAGCTGACCGGCGACGGCGAGCTCGCCCTGACCCTGCTCCGCTCGGCCGGCTACCTCTCACGCAACCGCAACGCCCTCCGCCCCGAGCCGGCCGGCCCCCAGCTCCCGACCCCGGCCGCGCAGTCGCGCGGGCTGCGCTCGCTCAACCTCGCCCTGATGCCGTGCGCGTCCTGGCGGCAGGCGCCGCCCGCCGCCGAGATCTTCCGCCACGACCTGGTGACCGTCGCGGGCGCCGGCGAGCCGTCACTGCCGCTGCCTGCGGCGGCGTACGGGCTGTCGGTGACGGGCGAGGGCGTGACCATGACGTCGCTGCGGATGCGCGACGACTGGCACGAGCTGCGCGTCGTCGCCCTCACCCCGGACGCCACCGAGGCGGTCGTCGCGGGCGGCCTCACCGAGGCCCGCCACGCCGACCTCCGCGGCCGCCCCGGAGACGCACTGCCGGTGACCGACGGCACGCTCCGCCTCCCCCTGAAGCCCTGGGAGATCGCCACCATCCAGTTCCGCAAACTCTGAGTAATGAATCGAACGCGAGTAGTAATGTCTGCGACATGGTCACGTCGCAACACGAGGGTCTGACCAAGGTCGCGACCTTCGAACCGGATCACACCCGACATATGCTGCTCGCACTGTTCGACCTGCCCATTCCGAAGTCGGGCGAGGGCCGCCTCGCCTCGCCCGACCTCTCGGAGGCCGACCCGGCGGTGTGCCGCGCCGACGGCGCCCTGCTCTACGGAGACGGGGAGGACAAGTTCGGCATCATCGTCGAGACGCAGCGCGCCCCCGACAAGGAGAAGCCCTACGCCTGGCTGGAGTACATCGCGAACTTCCGTTCTCGCGAGAAATGCCCGGTGTGCTTAATCGTCATCTGCCCTGACCATACGGTGGCTCGATGGGCCCTGCGGGTCATCGAAACCGGGCATCCGGGGCTCGAACTGACCCCGCTGGTCATTCACCCCGACAACACGCCCCTCATCACCGATGTGGAACAGGCCAAGGAGAACATCGGTCTGGCGATCATGTCCACCATCATCCAGAGCAAGAATCCCCGGTTCCTGGCCGTCCAGGATGCGGTGATGAAAGCACTCCACCACCTCGATTCGAAAGTCGCCGGGCGCTACGCTCGCTATATCCAAGTGTCACTGACTGGTGACGCACAGAAAGAGTGGGACAGAAAGATGAAGGCGATGACTTATCCGTATATGGGCGAGTACGCCGAAAGCCTGCTCTCAGAGGGAGAACGCAAAGGAAGGGCTGAGGGCGAGGCCAACGCCATCTTCCTGATTCTCCAGGGGCGAGGGCTCGCGGTGTCGGACGAGGTGCGGGAGCGGGTCCTCGCCTGTCACGACAAGGAGACCCTTGACGCCTGGGTGCTGAGGGCGCTCACCGCCGACACGGCGGAGGCTCTCTTTGACTGACGCCGGCATCACCATGGGCGCGGATGGCGCGCAGGTCATCGCCGAGAACGCCGGCCGCAGTCCGCGGATGTGCTGGCTCGACGCCATGCGAAAGCAGACATATCCCTACCAGAGGCTCTTCGTCTCGGAGATGCGTGAAGAGGCCGAGGCCGTCGTCGAGCAGCTGGAAGACCGTGGGCTGCCGGTGCCCGACGACGTCCGGGCCCGGATCCTGGACTGCATCGACCCGGTCATCCTCGAGCTGTGGCTCAAGAGGGTCAACGCCGTAGGGGCGGCGGAGGATCTTCTCGTGGACCAGCGTCTGTTCCTGGAACTGGTGGAGGCCGAGTGGTTGAAGAAGAAACGCCTTAATGCCGAGTTCCTAGCCGAAGAGGCCGAGTTGGCGGGCGGCGCGGAGGGCGAGCCAGACCTCGGCGAAGGCGCCGCTTGACGAGAGGTCGCGGCCGGTGAGCGCGGCGAAGCGGCGCAGCCGGTAGGACAGCGTGTTGGGGTGGATGTGCAGGGCCGCGGCGGCGTCGTCCGTGTGCCGGTTGTGCTCCATCCACACCCGTACGGTCGCCAGCAGCCGCGAGTCGTGGGCGGCGTCGTAGCCGACCACCTCGCCGAGCACGTGGTCCACCAGGGCGCGCAGGGTCGCCGGGTCTTCGGGGAGCCAGCGGCCCGTGGTGTCCTCGCCGTAGTGGACCAGGGGTTTGCCGGATTCGGCGGCGTGCGAGGCGGCCCAGACGGCCTCGCGGTGCGGCAGGCGCAGTGACGCGCCGGCCGGGAACGGGCGGCTCGCCCCGGCGCGGGCGTCCGGGACGGTGGCGACGGCGGGGCCGGCCGCGGGCGGCCCCAGCACATAGTGGTCCTCGCCCCGGCGCAGCATCAGATGGGGCAACTCGTCCAGGGCGCGGCGCAGCGCGTCGTCGGGCGCGTCGCGGACGACCAGCAGGACCAGGTCGGCGTCGAGGCCGAGGCGGGTCAGGCGGCGGCGGGCGGCCGGCGGGTCCAGCACGTCCTGGAGCAGCTCGGCCAGCGTCTCGGCGCCCTCGCGGCGGAGCGTCTCGCGTTCGTGGCGGGCCATCGCCACCTGCAGCGCCGCCACCGTGGCGATGTGCTGGACGACGGCGAGCCCGGCCGGGCGGGCGCCCTCGCGCTCGAAGGCGACGAGGAAACCGGCGGTGCCGCCCGGGGCGGAGACCGGCAGGGCGAAGCCGCCGGGGATGGTGGGCGGCGCGTCCGGCTCGGCGGGCAGGACGTCCAGGCTGGGCGGCACCGGCACCCCCTTGAGCAGCGGCCGGCCCTGCGGCGTGCACAGGTGGACGTCGTAGCCGGACAGCCGTTCGAGCCGTTTGAAGAGGGTCGCGGTGTCGAGGTCCTCGGCGGCGAGCCAGCGCAGCGCGCCGAAGACCTGGAGCTGCGCGCCCAGGCGGTGGTTCGCGTCCTCCTGCAGCGCCGCCGCCACCTCCTGCGAGATCGCGATGAACGGCACCGCCAGCGGCACCTCCAGCACCGGGATGCCCCGCTCCTCGGCCGCCTCGAAGAAGGCCGGGTGCAGCGGCGGCACGTGGAGCCCGGCGGACAGGGCGAGGGCGGAGACGCCGGCGTCGTCGAGGCGGCGCAGGTAGGCGCGCTGCCGGGCGGCCGAGCGGGGCAGGCCCAGTCCGGTCGTCAGGATGACCTCGGCGCCGAGCAGCCAGGGCGTCGGGTCGTCGAGCTCGCTGACGTGCGCCCAGGACACCGACCGGGACAGCCCCGCCTCGCCGGCCAGCAGCCGGAGCTGCAGGGCGGGCGAGCGGAGGAGGTCCTCGACGGTGATCTTGTGGTCCGGACGTTCCGGGACCGGGCGTTTGTGTTCCGGCACAACACACACCGTAATACTTCGTGGCCACTACAATTGCCGCAGGTCAGAGGCATGACGAACACTGTCGGCATGACTATCGGCCCCGTCGACTCCTCCCGGGTCCCGCGATTCGCCGGGCCCGCCACCTTCGCCCGCCTGCCCCGCCTCGACCAGGTGGAGCGGGCCGACGTCGCGGTCGTGGGCGTGCCGTTCGACAGCGGCGTGTCCTACCGGCCGGGGGCCAGGTTCGGTCCCGCCGCCGTCCGGGAGGCGTCCCGGCTGTTGCGGCCGTACCACCCGGGGCTCGACGTGTCGCCGTTCGAGCAGGTGCAGGTGGCCGACGCCGGTGACATCGCGGCGAACCCGTTCGACATCGGCGCGGCCATCGAGGCGATCGAGGAGGCGGCGGGCTCGATCGACGCCCGGCTCGTCACCATCGGCGGCGACCACACCATCGCGCTGCCGCTGCTGCGGGCCGCCGCGAGGAAGCACGGCCCGCTCGCGGTGCTGCACTTCGACGCGCACCTCGACACCTGGGACACCTACTTCGGGGCGGAGTACACGCACGGCACGCCGTTCCGGCGGGCGGTGGAGGAGGGGCTGGTCGACACCGAGGCGCTGAGCCACGTCGGCACCCGCGGCCCCCTGTACGGCAAGAAGGACCTCGAGGACGACCGGCGGCTCGGGTTCGGCATCCTGACCGCCGCCGACGTGCTGCGGCGCGGCCTGGACGAGGTGATCGACGTGCTGCGGCAGCGCATCGGCGGGCGCCCGCTGTACGTCTCGGTCGACATCGACGTGCTCGACCCCGCCCACGCCCCCGGCACCGGCACCCCGGAGGCCGGCGGGCTCACCAGCCGCGAGCTGCTGGAGATCCTGCGCGGACTCGCCGGTTGCGACCTGATCGGGGCCGACGTCGTCGAGGTGGCCCCGGCCTACGACCACGCGGAGATCACTTCGGTCGCCGCCTCCCACGTGGCCTACGACCTCGTCAGCTTGCTGGCGTTGCGGCAGGAGAAGCAGAGATGAGCAACACCCTCACCGAGATCGAGACCTACGGGGTCGAGCGCATCCCGGACGCCGACCGGACGGCGCGCCCGCTCGACCTGTTCCGGGTGGCCTTCGGCGGCGCGAACACGTTCGCGACCTGCGTGCTCGGGGCCTTCCCCATCCTGTTCGGCCTGTCGTTCTGGCAGGGGCTGGCCGCGACCGTGCTCGGGCTGGTGGTGGGGTCGATGATCCTGGCGCCGCTGTCGCTGTTCGGGCCGCTCAACGGCACCAACAACGCCGTGTCGTCCTCGGCCCACCTGGGCGTGCACGGGCGGGTCGTGGGCTCGTTCCTGTCGCTGCTGACCGCGATCGCGTTCTTCTCGATCTCGGTGTGGTCGTCGGGGGACGCGCTCGTGGGCGGCGCGCACCGGCTGGTCGGGCTGCCGGACGTGGACGCGTCGTACGCGGTCGCGTACGGCATCTTCGCCGCCCTCGTGCTGGTCGTCTGCGTGTACGGCTTCCGCTTCATGCTGTTCGTCAACAAGATCGCGGTGGCGGCGGCGTCGCTGCTGTTCGTGCTGGGGATCTTCGCCTTCGCCGGCGACTTCGACCCGTCCTACCCGGGCACGCTCGCGGCCGGTGACCCGCTGTTCTGGCCGTCGTTCATCGGCGCGGCGCTCATCGTGCTGTCGAACCCGGTCTCCTTCGGCGCCTTCCTCGGCGACTGGTCGCGGTACATCCCGGCGGACACGCCGCGCAAGAAGGTGATGACGGCGGCGTTCATGTCGCAGATCGCCACTATCCTGCCGTTCTTCTTCGGCCTGTCCACCGCCTCGATCATCGCGTCCAAGGCGGCGCAGTACGTGGACCCGGCCGCCCCCAACTACGTCGGCGGCCTGCTGGCGATCTCGCCCGCCTGGTACTTCGTCCCGGTCTGCCTGATCGCGCTCATCGGCGGCATGTCCACGGGCAGCACCTCCCTCTACGGCACCGGCCTGGACTTCTCCAGCGTGTTCCCGCGGTTCAGCCGCGTGCAGGCCACGGTCTTCATCGGTACGCTGTCGATCGTGTTCATCTTCGTCGGCCGCTTCGCCGCGAACCTGACGCAGAGCATCTCGACGTTCGCCACGCTCATCATCACCTGCACCGCCCCGTGGATGGTGATCATGATGCTCGGCTACGTCACGCGGCGCGGCTGGTACGACGCCGACGCCCTGCAGGTCTTCAACCGCCGTCAGCGCGGCGGCCGCTACTGGTTCACCCACGGCTGGAACTGGCGGGGCATGTCCGCCTGGCTGGCCTCGGCGGCGCTGGCGCTGTCGTTCGTCAACCTGCCGGGGCAGTTCGTCGGCCCGCTCGGCGAGCTGGCCGGCGGCGTGGACATCTCGCTGCCCGTCGGCCTGGCCGTCGCCGCGCTGCTCTACCTGGCGCTGCTGACCGTCTTCCCCGAGCCGCGCGAGGTCTACGGGCCGCGGGGCCCGCGTCTGGTCCGGTCCGCCGACACCCCGGTGCCGCCGATCATCGACGCGCGGCCGACGGCGACGGAGCCGGTTGCCCCATGACGGAACTCGTCGACCTTTCGGTGCCGGTCGAGACCGGGATGCCCGTCTATCCGGGCGACCCCGAGGTCTCGATCGGCCCGGCGCTCACCATGGCCCGCGACGGCGTCAACGTCCTGTCCGTCCACATGGGCTCCCAGTCGGGCACCCACGTGGACGCGCCGTACCACTTCGGCGACGGGCTCCCCACGCTGGACGACCTGCCGCTCGACCGGTTCGCCGGCCCGGCGACGGTGGTGGACGCCCGGGGCCTCGCGCCCCGGTCGGGCATCGGCGCGGCGGCCTTCCGCGAGGTGCGCGCGGGCACGATCGTGCTGGTCGCCACCGGCTGGTCGGCGCACTGGGGGAGCGCCGCCTACCTGGAGCACCCCTACCTGTCGGAGGAGGCGGCGGAGCTGCTGGTGGAGCGGGGCGTCCGTACGGTCGGGATCGACGCGCTGAGCGTGGACCCCACGCCGGCCGCCGACTTCGCCGCCCACCGGGTGCTGTGCGGCGCGCACGCGGTCATCGCCGAGAACCTGACCGGCCTCGACAGGCTGCTCCAGGCCCAGGAGAGCGGCCGGCCGATCGAGGTGTCACTGTTCCCGATCAGGCTGGCCGGCGCGGACGGCGCTCCCGTCCGCGCGGTGGCCCGCCTGGGTCAGCGCGTGCCCCAGGAGTAGGACTGCTTGCGCAGCTTCAGGTACACGAACGACTCCGTCGCCCGCACGGCGGGGATGGCGCGGATCTTGCTGAGGATCTCCAGCAGGTGACCGTCGCCCTCGCACACCACCTCGACGATGACGTCGAACGAGCCCGCGGTGAGCACGACGTAGTCGATCTCCTCGATCGCGGCCAGCTCGTCGGCGACCGAGTCCAGGTCGCCCTCACAGTTGACCCCGATCATCGCCTGCCGGGGGAAGCCCAGGGTGAGGGGGTCGGTCACCGCGACGATCTGCATGACGCCGGCCTCCTGTAACCGCTGCACGCGCTGGCGCACGGCGGCCTCGGAGAGCCCGACTGCCTTGCCGATCGCCGCGTACGGCATCCGCCCGTCCGCCTGGAGCTGCTCGATGATCTGCTTGGACAGCTCGTCGAGCACGACGGGACCCTGGGCCGGATTGCTGCGGCGGACGCGGGGCGGCGACGTCATCGAAGGGAATCCTCCTAGCGGTCCGGCGTTACGGGGGCGTTCCCGCTTGATTGCCGTCCTGGTGCGACATGTTGTCAGTTCCTGGCGGTCTGTCAAGCGAATTCGTAGCAATTTGGTATCTTCACCACGAAATCCCTTGTCCGGATGCTTCCACTCTGTAAGAGTCGCGGCATCTTCAGCCACCTCACGAGGAGGTCACCTTGACCACCCGTCTGCAGAACTTCGTCAACGGGGAGTTCGTGGACGCCAAGAGCGGCCGATTCTCCGACATCATCGATCCTTGCACGGGCGAGGCGTACGTCCAGGCCCCGGTCTCCGGCATCGAGGACGTCGACGCCGCCTACGCCGCCGCGGCCGCAGCTTTCGACTCGTGGGGCAGGACCACACCGGGCGAGCGGGCCAACCTGCTGCTGAAGGTCGCCGACGCCATCGAGGCGCGGGCCGACGAGATCAACGAGGCCGAGTGCCGCAACACCGGCAAGCCGCGCGCCCGCATGGCCGAGGACGAGACCCCGGTCGCCGCCGACCACTTCCGCTTCTTCGCGGGCGCGGCCCGCACGCTGGAGGGCCCGACGGCCGGCGAGTTCCTCGCCGAGCACACGAGCGTCATCCGGCACGAGCCGATCGGCGTCATCGGCCAGGTCACGCCCTGGAACTACCCGATGATGATGGCGGTCTGGAAGATCGCCCCGGCGCTCGCGGCGGGCAACACGATCGTGCTCAAGCCGTCCGACACCACCCCGGTCTCCACGCTCAAGCTCGCCGAGATCCTCGGCGAGGTGCTGCCGGCCGGCGTCTTCAACGTCGTCACCGGCGACCGTGAGACCGGCGCGCTCGTCGTCGGCCACCCGACCGCGTCCATGGTCGCGATCACCGGCTCGGTCGGCGCGGGCATGTCGGTCGCCAAGAGCGCCGCCGACGACCTCAAGCGGGTGCACCTGGAGCTCGGCGGCAAGGCCCCGGTCGTGGTCTTCGAGGACGTCAAGGACCTCGCCAAGGCCGCCGCCGACATCGCCACGGCCGGCCTCTACAACGCCGGCCAGGACTGCACGGCCGCCTGCCGGGTGCTCGTGCAGGAGAGCGTGCACGACGAGTTCGTGGCCGCGCTGAGCGAGGCCGCGGCCGCCACCGTCACCGGCGACCTGTCGAACGAGGACGCGCTCTACGGCCCGCTCAACAACGAGAACCAGCTCGCCCGCGTCCAGGGCTTCATCGACCGGGTGCCGGCGCACGCCAAGGTCCTCACCGGCGGCCACCGCGTCGGCGACCGGGGCTACTTCTTCGCCCCCACCGTCGTGGACGGCCTCAAGCAGGACGACGAGATGGTGCAGAACGAGGTCTTCGGCCCGGTCATCACCGTCCAGACCTTCACCGACGAGGCCGACGCGCTGGCCAAGGCCAACGACGTCCGCTACGGCCTGAGCGGCTCGGTCTGGACCTCCGACCACGGCCGCGCGATGCGGATGTCCAACCGCCTCGACTTCGGCGTCGTCTGGGTCAACACGCACATCCCGTTCGTCTCCGAGATGCCGCACGGCGGCTTCAAGCACTCCGGCTACGGCAAGGACCTGTCGGTCTTCGGCCTGCACGACTACACGAGGGTCAAGCACGTCATGCACTACATCGGTGAATAGCGCTGATGACCAGCGCCATCGAGCTTGAGGACGTCGTCAAGGAATATCACGCGCACGGCGAGCTCGTCCGTGCCGTCAAGGGCGTCTCGCTGGACATCGAGGAGGGGGAGTTCTTCTCCCTCCTCGGCCCGTCCGGCTGCGGCAAGACCACGACCATGCGGATGATCGCCGGCTTCGAGGCGCCGTCCAAGGGGCTGGTCAAGCTGCACGGCCAGGACGTCACGAACGTCCCGCCCAACAAGCGCGACGTCAACATGGTCTTCCAGTCCTACGCGCTCTTCCCGCACATGAGCGTCTGGGACAACGTGGCCTTCGGGCTGAAGCAGCGCAAGACCCCGCAGGAGGAGATCAGGCGGCGGGTCGGCGACATCCTGGAGATCGTCGACCTGGTCGGCAGGGAGAAGCGCCGGCCGCGCGAGATGTCCGGCGGCCAGCAGCAGCGGGTGGCGCTGGCCAGGGCGCTGGTCAACCGGCCGCGGGCGCTGCTGCTCGACGAGCCGCTCGGCGCGCTCGACCTCAAACTGCGCCAGGCCATGCAGATCGAGCTGAAGCGCATCCAGCGCGAGGTCGGCATCACGTTCGTGTACGTGACGCACGACCAGAACGAGGCGCTGACCATGAGCGACCGCATCGCGGTCATGAACGACGGCCTGGTCGAGCAGCTCGGCGGGCCGCGGGAGATCTACGAGCGGCCGGCGACGCCCTTCGTGGCCGGTTTCATCGGGACCTCCAACCTGCTCACCGGGACCGCCAGCGCGGGCGAGCTGCGGATCGGCGACGGCCGCGTGCTGGTGCCCGGCCAGGACGGCGAGGTGACGGTCACCGTACGCCCCGAGAAGATCACCATCGGCACGGACGCGCCGGAGGCGGGACTCAGCGCGCTGGCCGGCACGGTCTCCGAGGTGGTCTACCTCGGCACCTACAACAGCTATGCCGTGCGTCTCGCCGACGGGGCCGAGATGACGGTGTTCCAGCAGAACGCCCATGACGCGACGGCCACGGCGGAGCGGGGCGACTCCGTGTGGCTGTCCTGGCAGGCGCAGCACTCGTACGTGATTGGAAGTTGATAGCAGGCCATGAACCCCCGTCTCCCCCTCCCACGCCACGGACTGCCGCGCCGTGAGGCGTTCCGGCTCGCGGGCCTGTCGGCCGCCGGCCTCGCGCTCGCCGCCTGCGGCGTGCAGGGCCAGAAGGCCGCGCCGCCCAAGGCCGACGAGGTCCAGGACTTCTGGTCCAAGCAGACCAAGAACGGCAAGGTGGTCTTCGCCAACTGGCCGGAGTACATGCCCGAGGACAAGGGCCCTCTGGAGAAGTTCGCCAAGGACACCGGCATCTCCTACGAGTACAAAGAAGTCATCCAGGAGAACGCGGACTTCTTCGGCAAGGCCGACCCCGTGCTCCGCGCCGGCCAGCCGCTGGGCTACGACATCGTCGTCATGACCAACGGCATCCAGCTCCAGCACATGATCGAGCTGGGCTACTGCGTGCCGCTCGACCACTCCAAGCTGCCGAACTTCGCGGCCAACGCCGGCCAGAAGTACAAGGAACGCGCCTACGACCCCGGCAACAAGTACACCGTGCCCTACACCTCGGGCGTGACCGGGATCGCGTACAACACGAAGTACGTCAAGGACGACATCACCAGCATCCAGGCGCTGTTCGACCCGAAGTACAAGGGCCGGATCGGCATGATGGCCGACGCGCAGGAGATCGGCAACTTCGGGATGTTCGCCCTCGGCATCGACCCGGAGAAGTCGACCGAGGCCGACTGGAAGAAGGCCGGCGACAAGCTCAAGGAGCAGCGCGACAACGGCCTGGTGCGCAAGTACTACGACCAGAGCTACATCGACGCCGTGGCCAAGGGCGACATCTGGATCACCATGGCCTGGTCGGGCGACGTCTTCCAGCGCCAGCTCGCGGGCGAGCCGGTCAAGTTCGTGGTGCCCGAGGAGGGCGGCACGATCTGGACCGACAACATGCTCATCCCCAAGGGCGCCGCCAACCCGCTGGACGCGCTGATGCTGATGGACTACCTCTACCAGCCGGCCGTGGCCGCCGAGCTGGATGAGTTCATCCAGTTCGTCACCCCGGTCCCGGCGGTGCAGGACCTGCTGCGGGAGAAGGCGAAGACCGCCCAGGGCGAGGACAAGAAGGCGCTGGAGCAGATGGCCGACAGCCCGCTCATGTTCCCGACCGAGGCCGACTACGCCCGGCTGCGCGGCTACACGCCGCTCGACAACAAGCAGCAGCAGATCTTCAACCCGATCTTCCAGTCCGTCACCCAGGCCTAGACGATGCGGCGGCTCACCCCCTACCTGCTGGCGCTGCCGGGCTGGATGTGGCTGGCGATCTTCCTGGTCGTGCCCATGGCGGCCATGGCGTCGGTGTCGCTGCAGACCGGCAACGCCATCGACGGCTACGCGATGACGTTCGCCGTCTCCAACTACACCGACGCCCTCGGCCGCTACAGCACCCAGTTCGTCCGGTCCCTGCTGTACGGCGGGATGGCGACGGTGGCGATGCTGGTCATCGGCTACCCGGTGGCGTACTGGATCGCCTTCAAGGGCGGCCGGCGCAAGTCGGTCTACCTGTTCCTGCTCCTGCTGCCGTTCTTCGTGTCGTTCGTGCTGCGGACGATCTCGTGGAACTTCCTGCTGGCGGACAACGGCATCCTGTTCGGGACGCTGAAGGGCTGGGGGCTGCTGCCCGCCGACTTCCACGTGCTGGCCACCACGTTCGCCGTGGTGGGCGGCCTGACCTACAACTGGCTGCCGTTCATGATCCTGCCGATCTACGTGGCGCTGGAGCGCGTGGACCCGCGGGTGGTGGAGGCGGCCCAGGACCTCTACGCGACCCGCGCCGCGGCCTTCCGCCGGGTGGTGCTGCCGCTGTCGCTGCCCGGGGTGTTCGCCGGGGTGCTGATGACGTTCGTGCCCGCCACGGCGGACCCCGTCAACGCGGCCATCCTCGGCGGCACCGCCAACACCATGATCGGCAACATCATCCAGACCGAGTACCTCACCAACCTCGACTACCCGACGGCCTCGGCGCTGTCGTTCACGTTGATGGGGGTGCTGCTCGTGGGCATCTTCGTCTACGCCCGCGTGCTCGGCACGGAGAACGTCCTCGAGGCGGCGGCCCGATGAGGGGCATCCGGCTGGGTGACCGGCTGCTGCACGTCTGGACCTGGCTCGTCATCGTGTGGTTGTCGTCGCCGATCGCGGTGATGGTCCTGTTCGGCTTCAACGACAAGCAGAGCAAGTCCAACACGACCTGGCAGGGGTTCACCCTCCGCTGGTACGGCGAGCTGTTCGAGATCGCCGACCTGACCACGGCGCTGAGGAACACGCTGGTCATCGCGGTGGCGAGCACGGCCGTCACGGTCGTGATCGGCACCATGCTGGGCCTCGCGCTCGGCCGGCACCGCTTCCGCGGTCTCGGCGCGACGAACTTCCTGGTCTTCGCCGCGATCTCCACGCCCGAGCTGGTCATGGGCGCCTCGCTGCTGTCGCTGTTCGTCTCGGGGAACGTGCCGCGCGACTCCGTCACGATCATCGTCGCGCACGTGCTGTTCTCGCTGTCCTTCGTGGTCGTCACCGTACGGGCACGGGTCGTCGGGCTCGACCCGTCGCTGGAGGAGGCCGCGCGGGATCTCGGGGCGACGGCGTGGGGCACGTTCCGGCAGGTCACGCTGCCGTCGATCATGCCGGGCGTGGCGGCGGGGGCGATGCTGTCGTTCGCGCTGTCGATCGACGACTACGTGGTCACCAGCTTCGTCAACGGCTCGACCGTGACGTTCCCGCTGTGGATCGTGGGTGCGGTGAAGACGGGAATCCCGCCCCAGGTGAACGTCATGGGTACGCTGATCTTCGGCATAGGGGTGCTGATCGCGATCGGCAACGCGATCGCGGCGCGGCGCCGCAACTGAGACCTTCGTAGGGAAGTGGGATTTGTGGATCCGCTGAAGGCGCTTGCTGACGCGGAGCGCAAGCCGTACTGGCTGGACAGCCCGGCCAGACCCGAGCCGCGACCGCGGCTCACCGATCACACCACCGCCGACCTGGCCGTCGTCGGCGGCGGTTTCTCCGGTCTGTGGACCGCGCTGATGGCCAAGGAACGCGACCCCTCACTGGACGTCGTCCTGCTGGAAGGCCGCCGGATCGGCTGGGCGGCCACCGGCCGCAACGGCGGGTTCTGCATGGCGACCCTCACCCACGGCCTGGCCAACGGCCTGGAGCGGTGGCCGGACGACATCGGGCGCCTGGAGCGCATGGGCGTGGCGAACCTCGACGAGATCGAGGCCACGCTGGAGCGCTACGGCGTCGACTGCTCCTTCGAACGCACCGGCGAGCTGCACGTGGCCACCGAGCCCTGGCAGCTCGACGCCCTGGGCGAGCACCTGGACCTCATCTCGGACCTGGGGCTCGACTACGTGCCCCTGGACCAGGAGCAGGTGCGGGCGGAGGTGAACTCGCCCACCTACCTCGGCGGGCTCTGGGAGCGCAGCGGCTGCGCGATGCTCGACCCGGCGCGGCTGGCGTGGGGGTTGCGCGAGGCGTGCCTGCGGGTCGGGGTGCGGGTGCACGAGCGCTCCCCGGTGCGCTCGCTGCGCGACGACGGCGTACGCATCGAGCTGCGCACCCCGTACGGCGGGGTCAGCGCGGCCAAGGTGGCGCTCGGCACCGGCGTCTTCCCGCCGCTGCTGCGCCGGCTCAAGCACTTCGTGGTCCCCGTCTACGACTACGCGCTGATGACCGAGCCGCTGACCGGCGACCAGCTCGCCGCGGTCGGCTGGCGCAACCGGCAGGGCGTGGGCGACTCGGGCAACCGCTTCCACTACTACCGCCTCACCGACGACAACCGCATCCTGTGGGGCGGCTACGACGCCGTCTACTACAACGGCGGCCTGGTCAAGCCCGAGTACGACCAGCGCGACGAGACGTTCGTGACCCTCGCCCAGCACTTCTACGACACCTTCCCGCAGCTCGACGAGGTGCGCTTCACCCACCGGTGGGGCGGCGTGATCGACACCTGCAGCCGCTTCAGCGCCTTCTACGGCCAGGCCCACGGCGGGCGGCTGGCCTACGGCGTCGGCTACACGGGCATGGGCGTGGGCGCCACCCGCTTCGGCGCGAACGTCATGCTCGACCTGCTGTCCGGTGAGCCGACCGAGCGGACCGAGCTGCGCATGGTGAAGGAGAAGCCGGTCCCGTTCCCGCCGGAGCCGGTGCGCTCGGGCGTCATCCAGGTCACCCGCTGGTCGATCGCCCAGGCCGACCAGCACCAGGGTAGGCGCAACCTGTGGCTGCGCACGCTCGACAGGATGGGGCTGGGGTTCGACTCCTGATCTCTCGGGCATGATGCCTGGCGACCCCCAACACCACCGAAGTGGGGGTCGCGAGGTGCGCGCGAGGCTGGTCGCCGGTGTCGGCGTGCTGCTGCTGGCCGGTGGCTGCGGGAGCCGGCAGGTCCAGGTCCTGCCCGCCGCGCCGCCAGCCGTCAAGGTCGCCCGCTGCGTCATGAGCTTTCCCGACGTACGGGGCGCGCGCCTGGCCAGGGCCCGGCTCGCCGACGACATCGCCCGCTACCTCGCGCGCCGCCCCGGCCGGATCGTCTACGCGGTCCACGACCTGGTCAGCGGGGTCACGCTGGGATACGGCCGGCATCGGGACGAGCTGATCACGGCCAGCGGCGCCAAGGTGGACATCGTCATGGCGCTGCTGGCCCGCCGCGCGGGCAGGCTCGACGAGGACGAGCGCGACCTGGCCGTACGCATGATCACGGAAAGCGACAACCGCGCCGCCGACATCATGTGGGCGCGGATCGGCGGGAGCGGCGCGATGAGCGCGTTCTACCGTCGGATCGGGCTGCGCCACACCACGCCGGGGCGGGGCATCTACTGGGGCGGCACCACCAGCAGCCCGTCCGACCGCATCCGGCTGCTGAAGGTGCTGGTCAAGGGCGGCCGCGGACTGAGCGCCGCGGACCGGGACCTGGTGCTCGGCCTGATGGGACGCGTCCAGGAGGACCAGACGTGGGGCGTCAGCGCGGCGGCGCGGCGCGGCGACCGGGTGGCGCTCAAGAACGGCTGGACGCCCCGCCCGTTCGTCCACGGCACCTGGGCCGTCAGCAGCTACGGCAGGATCGCCGGGCCGGGACGGGACCTGCTGCTGTCGGTGCAGACCGACCTGCAGCCGGGGGACGGGGCGGGCATCGAGACCGTCGAGGGCGTGGCCCGCATGATCGGCACCCGCTGGGACGGCCTCACCCCGACCACCCGCCGCCCCTGCCCGACCAACCCCCTCCCGTGAACCCCCGCGGTTCAGGAGCGGGCGGCCGGCACCTCCTCCGGGATCTCTTTCGGCACGCCGCGCAGGCCCACCAGCGCCAGCACCGCGACCGCGGCCAGCAGCACGCCGGTGACCAGCGACGTCACGTGCACACCGGCGAGGAACGCCTCCCGCGCCGCCCGCATGAGCGCCCCGGCCTGCTCGGCGGGCAGCGTGGCGGCCACGTGGGCGGCCCCCGCGATCGACTCCCCGGCCTCCTCCCCGGCGACCCCGGCGGGCAGCTCCAGGTTGACCCGGTAGGTGCTGGTGAGCACGGTGCCGAGGATCGCGATGCCGAGCGCCGCCCCCAGCTCGAACGCGGTCTCCGACACCGCGGCCGCCGCCCCGGCGCGCTCCCTGGGCGCGGTGGCCAGCACGTTGTCGTTGTTCACGGTGAAGGCGAAACCGACGCCCACGCCGCCGATCACCATCGCGGGCAGCAGCGTCACGTAGGTCAGCTCCAGGCCGAGCGTCGTGTAGTAGAGGAACCCGCCCGCCTGCATGGCCAGGCCCAGCGCGACCACACCGCCCCGGCCGAGATGCCGGATCAGCCCGGCCGCGAGCACGCCGCCGGCCGCGCCGGCCAGCCCGCCAGGGAGCTGCGCCAGCCCCGCCTGCAGCGGCGACCAGCCCAGCACGAGCTGCAGATACCAGGCGAACATCAGCATCATGGCCGACATGGCGAAGATCGCCAGCAGGTTCGTCACGATGGACGCGCTGAACGCCCGCCGGGCGAAGAGCCGCACGTCGATCAGCGGCTCGGGCAGCCGCGCCTGCCGCCAGGCGAACAGGCCCAGCAACGCCACCCCGCCCACGCCCGCGACCAGCACGTTCTCGTGCGCCAGGCCCTGGTGCCCGGCCTCCTTGACCGCGTAGACGACCGCGATCACCCCGGCCGTGGACAGGGCCGCGCTGAGGAGGTCGAGCCGGCCGGCCGCCGGGTTGCGCGACTCGGGCAGCACGAGCACGCCGCCGGCCAGCACGAGCAGCATGATCGGCACGTTCATCAGGAACACCGAGCCCCACCAGAAGTGGTCCAGCAGCAGCCCGCCCACGACCGGCCCGACGGCGAAGCCCGCCGCGCTCATCCCGCTCCAGATGCCGACGGCCGCGGTGCGCTCGCCCGGCTCGGTGAAGACGTTCCTGACGATCGACAGCGTCGACGGCATGATCGTCGCACCGGCCACGCCGAGCAGCGCGCGGGCCGCGATCAGCAGCTCCGGGCTCGTCGCGTACGCGGTGAGCGCCGAGGCCGCGCCGAACGCCGCGGCGCCGATCAGCAGCAGCCGCTTGCGGCCGATGCGGTCGCCGAGGTTGCCCATGGTGACCAGCAGGCCGGCGAGGGCGAAGCCGTACACGTCGCCGATCCAGAGGAGCTGGGTGGAGCTCGCGCCGAGATCGGCGGTCAGCCGGGGGAGCGCCAGGTGCAGGACCGTCAGGTCCAGCGAGAGCAGCAGAGTGGCCAGGCAGGCGACGGCCAGGCACCACCATTTGTTCGTCATGCGGGCCAGCGTGGCGGGAGCCTCTGACCGCGGGCCTACCGGTCGCTGACCGCCCCGCTGACCTGACCGTCGAGCTCGGTCAGCGCCGCCGCGATGCGGGCTCGGGTGTCGGCCGTGCTGTACCAGTCGTCCGGGCATTCCGCGCGGGCCCGCAGCAGCAGGCCGCGCGCCTCCTCGGCGGCGCCGCCGCGCAGCGCCACCTCGGCGAGCCCGAGCAGCGCCCAGGCCAGGATCTCGACCGAGCCGTTGCGACCGGCCAGCTCGGCGGCCGGCAGATAGTCGGCCCGCGCCTCCTCCGGCCGGCCCAGGCACTGCAGGGCGTCGCCGCGCCGGCACAGCGACTCGGCGATCTCCGTCGTCGCCTTCAGCTCGCGGGCGATCGCCAGCGACTCGTCCGCCAGCGCGTACGCCGTCGCGTAGTCCCCCTGCTCCTGGTGGAGCGTGCCGAGCCCGGACAGCACCAGCACCGTGCCCCAGCGCTCGCCGATCGCCTTGAACCTGGCCAGGCTCTCGTGGAAGTGGCCCGCGGCCTCCTCCACCCGGCCGAGCACCTGCAGCACGAAGGCCGCCCCCGCGTACGCCAGCGCCCGCGGCCAGGGCGTGAGCCCCGCCATGGTGCGCTGGACGTCGAGATAGGCCTGCTCGAAGTCGCCGCGCGGCCCGTTGTACATCGACAGCAGCATCATCAGGAACTCCACCCGGCGCGGCAGGTGGTTCCACGGCAGCAGCGTGCGCGAGTGGGCGATCAGGTCGCGCACCTCGTCGCCGACCTCGCCCCGCCAGGCGGTGACGACCGCGCAGGTCACGTACTCCTCCTCCAGCCCCTCGGGGACGGCCGCGCCGAGCCTGAGCAGCAGCGTGGCCGCGAGGTCGGCGCTGGTGACGCGGTGACCGCGCATCCACCAGTAGCAGGCGCAGTGCGCGAGCAGCCGCAGCGCCGTCTCGACCTGGCCGGTCTCGGTGGTCCAGCGCAGGGCGGCGTTGACGTCGTCGCTCTCCTCGTCGAGCCGGGCCAGCCACTCCAGCTGCTCGCGGGTGCGCAGCCGCTCGTCGGCGGCGAGCACGAGGTCCAGGCAGCAGGCGGCGTGGGCGTCGCGGGCCGCCGCCACCTCGCCCGACTCGGCCAGCCGCTCCGCGCAGAACGCCTGGATCGTCGCCAGCATCCGGTAGCGCCCGTCCACCCGTTCCACCAGCGACTTCTCCGCCAGCGAGAACAGCACCTCCTCCGGCAGCCCGCACACCCGCTCGGCAGTCTCGGGGCGCGCCCCGTCCACGAACACGCTGAAGCGCCGGGCCATGCGCTGCTCGTCGGCGTCCAGCAGGTCCCAGCTCCAGGCCACGACCGCGCGCAGCGTCTGGTGGCGGGGCAGCGCCGTACGGCTGCCGCGGGCCAGCAGCCGGAACCGGTCGTCCAGCCGCGCCGCCACGTCGGCCACCGACATCGTCCGCAGCCGCGCCGCGGCCAGCTCGATCGCCAGCGGCAGCCCGTCGAGCGCCCGGCAGATCCGTACGACGTGCCCCGCGTTGAGGGCGTTCACCACGAAACCGGGGGACACCGCGCCGGCCCGGTCGGCGAACAGCCGCACGGCCGGATAGTCCAGCGGCTCGACGGCCTCGGCCGGCGGCAGCCGCAGCGGCGCGACCGGGAGGATCGACTCGCCGGTGATGCCCAGCGCCTCCCGCCCGGTGACCAGCACCCGCAGGCCGGGGCAGGAGGCCAGCAGCAGATCGGTCAGCTCGGCGGTCGCCTCGACCAGGTGCTCGCAGTTGTCCAGCACGAGCAGCAGCTCGCGCCCGGCGAGCGCGGTCGCGAGGCGGGTGAGCGGATCCACCGGCCGGTCGGCGGCGGGGCGCAGGGCGTCGCGGACGTCGAGCGCGGCCAGCACCGCGGCGGCCACGTCCGCGCCTTCGGTGACCGGGGCCAGCGGGACGAAGCAGACATCCTGTGGCTCCTGTCCGGCCGCCTCGACCGCGAGCCGCGTCTTGCCCGCCCCGCCCGGGCCGATCAGCGTGACCAGCCGGTCGGCCCGCAGCCGCGCGCTCACCTGGGCCAGCTCCCGGTCCCGGCCGACGAAGCTGGTGAGCTGCGCGGGCAGCCCCTGCCGCTGCGGGGCGGCCGGAGCGGGCGCGCCGAGCGCGGGGTCGGCCCGCAGCACGGCCAGGTGCGCGGCGGCCAGCTCGGGGCCGGGCGCTACGCCCAGCTCCTCGTCGAGCAACCTCCTGGCCTCGTCGTAGACGGTCAGCGCCTCCGCCTGGCGGCCGCTGCCGTAGAGCGCCCGCATGAGCTGGGCGCGTGGCCGCTCGCGCAGCGGATGGGCGGCGACGAGGCCGCGCAGCTCGGCGGCGAGCTCCCGGTGCCGCCCGAGGTCCAGGTCGGCCTGCACCCGGTCCTCCGTCGCGGCGAGGCGCAGCTCCTCCAGCGCGCTCGCCGCGTCCTCCGCGTGCGGGGCGTCGGCCAGCGGCGCGCCCCGCCACAGCTCCAGCGCCTCGCGCAGCAGCCCGGCGGCACGGCCGGGATCGCCGGCCGCGAGGGCCCGGCGACCGGCCGCCGCCAGCCGCTCGAAGCGGTGGGCGTCCACGTCGGACGGCTCGACGGCCAGCCGGTAGCCCGCCGGATGGAACTCGACCAGATCCCTGCCGAGCGCCCTGCGCAGCCGGGACACCTGGGACTGCAGCGCGTTGGCCACGCCCTCGGGCGGCTCGGGGCCGTACAGGCCGGCGGCGAGCCGGTCCGCCCCGACGACGCGGCCGGCGTGCAGGGCCAGCAGGGTGAGCAGCGCCCGCACCCGGGGGCCGCCGAGCGCGACGGGCTCGCCGTCGTCGCCCAGCACCGTGGTGGGCCCCAGGATCTGGAAGCGCATGCCTCGATTATCCAATTTTCGGCAGCAGCGCGGCCGTCTCCTCATAGGTCGGGACGCGGGGCGCGGGCCTGCCCTCGGCGGCGAGCGCCGCCGCCAGCGCCCCCTGGAGCGCGGCCCGGTAGAGCAGCGAGCCCGTGCTCACCCGGGCCACCCCGGCCGCGCCGAGCTCGGCCATCGTGGGGCCGTCCGGCTGGAGGAGCACGTTGAGCGGCAGCGGCGTGGCCGCCGCCACCTCGGCGATCGCGTCCAGTCCGGTCAGGCCGGGCACGAAGACGCCGTCGGCGTGCGCGTACGCCCGCACCCGCTCCAGCGTGTCGCCCGTCCGCAGCCAGCAGGTGTCGGTACGGGCGTTGACGAACACGCCGTGCCCCTTGGCCGCCTCGATGATCTCCTGGTGCAGCCCGATCGGGCGCAGGGTGCCGTCCGGCCGGCCGTCCTCGAGGTTCACGCCCGCCACGCCCAGCGCGGCCAGGCTCGCCACCAGGTCCGACACCTCGGCGGGATCGTCGCTGAAGCCGCCCTCGATGTCCACGGTGACGAACACGCCGAGGTCCTTGATGGTCTCGGCCAGCTCGACGGTCTCGGCGCGGGTGACGCCGGCCGCGTCCGGCCGGCCGTGCACGGCCGCCACGCCGAGGCTCGTGGTGCCGATCGCGGGGAAGCCCAGCGCGGCCAGGGCGGCCGCCGAGCCGTAGTCCCAGGCGTTCGGCAGCAGGAACGGCTGGCCGGGGCGGTGCAGGTCGCGGAAGCTCACGGGCGCTCACCCTCCCGCAGCCCCTCCAGCACGCCGGCGGCCAGCGCGAGCGCGTACGCGGGCGCCGGGCAGGGCCGCACCCCGGCGCCGAACGTCAGATGCGGCGTCTCGCCGCGCGCCGGGTCGAACCGGCCGGGATCGGGGAAGACGTCAGGGTCGCGGTTGGCGGCCACCAGGTCGAGGGTCACCTCCTCGCCGCTGTGGAGGTCCAGCCTGCGGGTGACCTTGAGCGGCGGATCGTGCCGGAGCGTCTCGCGCAGCACCGCCTCCACGTCGTCGTGCTCGGCGAGCCGCGGCAGGGCGCCCGCGATCAGCGCCTCGGTGGTGGCGTGCCCCTGGAGCAGCAGGGTGACGGCCGGCAGGTCGGTCTGGTCCAGGAGGGCGGCGACGGCGGCGTCCGCCTGCGGGCTCTCCTCGCCCGACAGGTATCCGGCCGCCGCGGCGGCGACCGGCGTGGTGTCGGCGACGCCGAGCGCGGCCCCGAGCACCCGCGTGGGCACGGCACGCCACTCGTCGGGCCGTTCCAGGGTCGCGGCCTTGGCGGCGGCGCGCAGGTGTACGGGGTCCAGGGCGGCCAGCCGCTCGACGACGCGGCGGCGGCGTTCGGCGTGCTCCGCGCCGGAGCTGAACCGCGAGACGTGGGCGCGCAGCCAGGCCAGCGTCCCCTCGGGGGCGTCCTGGCGCACGGGCGGCGGCACGTACCGGGGGTCGGCGAGCACCGCCAGGGCTTCGGCGTGACGGGTGATGTGCATGCGGTCCACGCTAGGAGCGCGATCCTTCGGCGGCGGCCGAAACGTGCCCGCCCTCAGGCGGCCAGCTCGGACGCGCCCTCGGCGGACGCGTCCCCGACAGGCGCGGACCCGGCGGGCGCGGAATGAGCGGGGGCGCTCTCGCCGAGCGCGGAAGGCGCGGGCGCACTCTCGGCGGTCGCGGCCGCGGCGTGCGCGGAGACCCGGCGACCGGCCGCGGCCGCCACCGCCATCGTCACGAGAAGCACCATCTCGGCCAGCACCACGGCCCGCTCCAGCGGCCCGTAGTAGGCGACCCCGTTGATCAGCGGCGAGGTGACGGTGGCCGGATGCGCGGCCAGGTACGCCGCCAGCGTCAGCCCCGCCGTCACGCTCATCGCCCGCACCGCGTTCCAGCGGGCGGCCCCCGCCCGTCCCCTGGCGAACGTCCACCCGGCGACCGGCAGCGCGGTGAACACCACGGCGGCCGCCCAGCGGTGGATCTCCCCGGCGAGCGTACCGATCTGGGAGGAGCCGGGATCGGTGGGGAAGACCGCGCTCAGCATCAGCCCGGCGGCCCCGGCCAGCAGCAGCACCCGGGTGGCCGCGGTGCGCGCCGGGTCGGCCACGACCAGCCCGTACGCCAGGCTGAGGCACGCCCCCGCGAGCGCCAGCATCCCGACGAGCACCGGCACCAGCCCGCCGGCGACCAGCGCGTAGTCGCTGATCAGCGGCTGGGCGGGCAGGGTGAGCTCGGTCCAGGCGAGCGCCGCCGCCGAGGCGGCCGTGCCACCGGCCGTGGCCCACAGGCTCCACCGAGGGATCATCGCGCGACCTCGTCGTAGATCGCCTCGAACCGGGCCAGCGACGCCTGGTCGTCGTGGGTGAGGGCGAGCTCCCTGCTGGCCTTGCCGTACCTGGCGCGCAGCTCGTCGTCGCCGAGCACGCGGGTCAGGTGGCGGGCCAGCTCGACCACGTCGCCCGGCTGGAACAGGTGGCCGTTGCAGACCACCAGGTGCGGCAGCGCCATCGCGTCGGCGGCCACCACGGGCAGGCCGCTCGCCATGGCCTCCAGCGTCGCGATGCTCTGCAGCTCGGCGACGCCGGGCATGGCGAAGACGTCGGCGGCGGCGTACGCCTGCGGCATGTTCTCGTCGGGCACGAAGCCGAGGAAGAACACCCGGTCGCCGACCCCGATCCTGGCGGCCAGCCGCTCCAGCTCGGCCCGCTGGTTGCCCTTGCCGACCAGCGCCACCTGGGCGTCGGTCTCGTTGAGCACCAGCGGCAGCGCCCTGACCAGCTCGTCGATCCGCTTCTCCTCGTCGAGGCGGCCGACGAACAGCGCGGTCGGCCGGTCGGGCAGGCCGAACAGCTTGCGCGCCCACGCCTTGGGCTCGGCGTGCGGGTGGAACCTGCTGAGGTCGATGCCGCAGGACACCGGCTCCACCTCCCGCGCGAACCCCTGGTCGGCGAGGAGCCGCGCGGCCAGCGGGGTGGGCGTGGTGACGTGGTCGGCCCGGTTGAAGACGCGGCTGAAGTCGCGCCAGGCCAGCCGGCCCGCCTTCACGCGCAGCCGGTCGGGGATGTGGGCGAACTGGAAGAGGTTGTCGGGCATGAAGTGGTTGGTGGCCACGACGGGGACGCCGGCGCGCCGGGCGGCGGCGATGGCGGCCCGGCCGACCACGAAGTGGCCCTGCGTGTGCAGCACGTCCGGGTTGATGTCGGCGACCAGCCGGTCCAGCCGGGTCGGCACGGTGACGCGCATGGTCGGGTGCACCAGCAGCGGCGCCGAGCGCAGCCGGTGCACGATGACGCCGTCCACGACGTCGGCACTGGCCGGGCCGTGCTCCGACTGGCAGACCACGTGCACCTCGTTGCCGCGCGCGGCGAGGCCGGTGGCCAGGCGGTGGGTGAAGTAGGCGGCGCCGTTCACGTCGGGAGGGTAGGTGTCGGTCGAGATCAGCACCCGGCGCGGGCGCTCGGGGGCGGGGGCGAGCCGGGCGCGGTCGGTGACGCTGTGCAGGGGCATGGCCATGACGGTGACTCCACAATCGCAAGGGAACCCGGCCCGGGGAGGGCCGGAGGGGGAACAGGGGACGACGAGCCGGGAACGGGGTCGGGGTCAGGCGAGATCGTTGCGCGCCTCCAGCGGACTGGTACGCGCCAGCGCGACGGTGCCGGCGGCGGTCAGCAGGGCGGCCACGACCGGGGCGGCCCCGGTGGGCAGCGGCTCGCCGAGCAGCAGCGCGCCGAACGCCACCGCCGTCAGCGGATCGGCGACCTGCAGCGAGGCGAACGACACGCCGAAGTGGCCGACGGCGTAGGCCCGCTGCAGCATCATCAGCGCGAGCAGCGTGGGCACCGGCAGGGCCAGCAGGTACCACCAGTTCCAGCCGCCGTCGACGAGCACCCGCATGAGGGTGGCGGTGGCGCCGTACAGGACGCCGGAGCTGGTGGCCAGCAGCGCCGCCCGCCAGGCCGGCGAGGCCGCCTTCGCGCCCGCCCACAGCAGCACCGCCGCGATCCCGGCCACGCCGAGCAGGAGGAGGACGCCGTCCGGGTCGAGCCGGGTCGGCCCCTCGGACTCGGGGACCATCAGCACGAGCCCGACCAGCCCGGCCGCCACGACCGCCGCCGCGCCCAGCTCCTTGCGGGTGGGCCGGCGGCCGTGCAGCGTGGCGGCGAGCGGCAGGGCGAACAGCAGGCTCGCCACGCCCATCGGCTGCACCACGGTGAGCGGGCCGAGCCCGAGCGCGACGATGTGCAGGCCGCCACCCGCCAGGATGGACGCGCCGCCGATCAGCCAGCGCGGCCGGCGCAGCAGGGCGAGGAGCCCCGGCTTCGCCGAGCCGGCGGCCTCGAACTGCTGAAGGGCGGCGCCGAGGGCGAAGAACAGCGACCCGACCAGGGCGATCGCCGCGGCCAGCACAGTCATGCGCACTCCTCTCGAATCGGATGGTCGCCCGGCAGGGTCAAACGGACGTGTCCACGGGAAGGACTTCCGGGGAAGGCTGGGTGGCGCGGCGCTTCCGCGCCCACCGCACGAGCTCGACCACCGCCGTGACGGACACCGCGATGCCGAGGCCCAGCAGCAGGCCCTTGATCGGGTCGTTCTCGAACGCCATCCCGCCGAAGAACCCGATCAGCCCGGAGTAGACCGCCCACGAGCTCGCCGCGATCGCGTCGAAGAAGGTGAACGAGCGCAGCGGGTGGCGTACCGCGCCCATGGTGAGCGTGGTGGCCGTCCGGCCGCCGGGGATGTACCTGGCCACGACCAGCACCAGCCCGCCCCGCTCCTCCAGCGCGCCGCGCGCCCAGACGAACGCCTTCTTGTCCCGCAGCCGCCCGCCGGACATGCGCCCGATCAGGTACGACACGTGATCGCCCACGAACGCGCCGAGCGCCGCGACCACCATCACCAGGGCGAGGTTCGTCTCCCCGGAAGCGGCGAACACCGCCGCCGTGATCACCGACGTCTCGGCCGGGACGATGGGGAAGAACCCGTCGAGCACGGCCAGGGCGAACAGGGCCGCGTACAGCCAAGGGGATGACATGACCTGCTGGACCAGGTCGAGGATGGCATGTGACATGGGGCGTTGACTCCGATCTTCACGGCACACGGACAGCGTCTCGGTACGCGGGGTCCCGGGGCATCGGGGATGCCCCCGGTCGAACGCGGACCCGTCCCCTAATCGGGTCAGGGCCGTAGCTCATGAAGCTAGAAACTCCGCTGGTCATGGCACATCGGCCGATCGGCAGCGGGTGCCCCCGACTTTCGTCGGGGGCGGTGCCGCCTGCCCCGGCCGACACCTTCGATCCAACCCGTTCGCGCAGGCCGGCGCAGGAGTGGAGGTAGGCGAATCGGGGGTGGGGCTAGCACTACCAGGACGGTGCCACGCGCCCTACCCTGACTTTCGTCAGGGTCGTCTCCTGCCGGAGGACGAGGGCGGGCCTCCGCCCGGCCCCCATAGGCTCGACGACGTGAGAATCCCGCCGTCGATCCGCAGGCAGAGCCGCCGTGAGGTGGTCGTCGACCTGCTGCTCTGGATGTTGTTGTGCGCCTTCGTCGCCGCCGCGGGGCCCGATCCCCTCCGGGACCCGGCCGCGTTCGGGATGGTGACCGGGCCGCGGCTCGCCCTGGCGTCGGCGGTGGTGCTGGTGGGCCGCCGCCGGCCGCTCGTCGCCCTGGTGCTGCTGCTGCCGCTCGGCCCGTGGCGCTTCAGCGAGGGGTTCGCCACCGTGGACCTGAGCTGGCTGCTGCCCCGGACCGGCGTCAAGATCCTCCCACTGGTGCCGGCCTCGCCGTTCATCATGGGGTACGCCTACCTGACCGGCCGGCGGGAGGGCGCGGCGTGGCCGCCGGTCGCCGCGTTCGGCCTCATCACGGCGGTCGGCGTGGCGGTCGTGCTCGCGGCGGGCGGCGACATCGCCCTGTGGGTGTCGATGGTGACCGGGCTGGTGGGCACCTATCTGATCCCGTACCTGATAGGGCTGGTGCGGCGGCTGGTGATCCGGCAGCGGGGCCAGGCCAGGCTCTCGGCCGAGGCGCAGGCCCGGCTGCGCGAGCGGGCCAGGATCGCGCGGGACATGCACGACTCGCTCGGCCACGACCTGGCCCTGATCGCGGTCCGGGCGGCCGGGCTGGAGCTGGCCCCCGGGCTGGACCCGGCGCAGGCGCGGGCGGCGGGGGAGCTGCGGGAGGCGGCGGGCGACGCCACCGAGCGGCTGCGGCAGATCATCGGGCTGCTGCGCGAGGACTCCGACGCCGCGCCGCTTGAGCCGGTGAACGAGGACGTGACCGAGCTGGTCCGCCGGGCCAGGGACTCCGGCATGACCATCGACCTCGACGTGGCCGCCGGGCCGGCGCCCGCGCTGGCCGGGGCCGTCGTCCAGGAAGGGCTCACCAACGCGGCCAAGCACGCGCCGGGGGCCGCCGTGCGGATCTCGGTGGGCCCCCGCCGGGTGAGCGTGCGCAACGGGCCCGCGCGCGGCCGGCCGGTCGCCAGGCGGGGCGGCATGGGGCTGGCGGGCCTCGCCGAACGGGCCCGCCTGGCGGGCGGCACGCTCACCGCCGGAGCGGTGGACGGCGGCTACGAGCTCGTCGTGGAACTCCCCTGAAGGGCGCGGGTCAGGCGTGCGCGACGTGCAGCCGGCGCAGCACCCGCTTGAACGCCCAGATCGAGAACGCGATCGCCAGCCCGCTGATCACGGCCACCGCCGAGGTGCGCAGGATCATGAACGCGCCGAGCGAGCCGCGCAGGCTCTCGTAGACGGCCAGCGCGATGCTGAGCGTGGAGTTCATCAGCAGCACGAACGCCCACAGCAGCGTGATCCTGGCGAAGAACCGGCGGATGCGCTCGTGCTTCAGCACCGCCGACGGCAGGTGGATGTAGTCGAGCGTGAGCTTCTGCACCAGCGGCCGGTTGAGCCGCACGGAGGCGAGGAACGCCATGCTGATGCAGATCGTGCCCAGCTCGGGCTGGATGAAGAACCACATCCAGGTGCCGGTCCAGAGCGACACCAGGGCGCGCACGGTGATCGCGAACGCCGCGAGGAACATGGTGGCGGGCACCTTCACCCGCCGGACGAGCCGCCAGGCCACGCCGAGGTAGACCCAGGCGACGGTGGCGATCAGCGCCCACTTGATCCCGAGGACCACCATGGCGAGGTAGAAGACCGCCAGGGGGGCGACCACGGCTTCGAGCAGCTTGGGCGCCGCCTCGCGGGCGAGGGCGCCGAGGCGGGGGAGGGTCACGGGCGGATGGTTCAAGACTGCTCCGCAGATAGGCCGACGATCAGCGACTACCCGGGCTTCGAGGGACCAGGGCTACCCTGATGGACCGCTCGCACTTACCGAGGCGGGCACCGCACCGGCGTCCCGGGAAGCACGCCGGTGGCCTACCGTACCCGAGGGCCGGCGGTGCGACCGCCTCTTTCGACACGCTCCATCTGTGCCCTACCGAACCAGCATGTCCTTGAACCGAACTTTCAGCCCAGTGACTCAGCTCAGTGACTCAGCTCAGTGACGCGGTGGCCAGTTTCGCGCCGAACCCCAGGAAGACGGCGCCGACGCACGAGGTCAGCCCCGCGCTGAGCCGCTTGTGGCTGCGGAACTGGGCGGCCAGGAACGTGCCGCCGAAGATCAGCGACGTCAGGTAGAGAAAACTGAAGACCTGGATCACCGCGCCGAGGATCAGGAACGACAGCGCCGGCGCCGGATAGGCCGGATCCACGAACTGCACGAAGAACGAGACGAAGAACAGGATCGCCTTCGGGTTGAGCAGGCTGATCGTCAGGGCCTTGCGGAACGGCCGCGGCCGGCTCTCCACGGCCTTCTCCACGGCCTCCTTCGCCGCCTTCGCCGGGACGGCCTCGGCGCCTCGCGCCCGCCAGGAACGCCAGGCGTCCCTGATCATCTGGAAGCCGATCCACGCGAGGTAGCCGGCGCCGGCGTACTTGACGACCATGAACAGGACGGCGTTGGAGCGCAGGAGGGACGCCGCGCCGGCGGCGGCCAGGAACATCAGCACCGTGTCGCCGACGAAGACGCCGGCCGCGGCCCGGTAGCCCTGCCGGACACCGTGACGCGCCGCGAAGCTGAGAACGTAGATCGAGTTGGGTCCAGGCAGCAGAATGATCAGGAAGGCGCCGATCACGTAGGCCCAGAAATCGGTGATGCCGAAGAACACGTCTCTCACGGTACCGCGAGGGATGGTCCTGACAGTCACCTGTCAGGGATCCGGATGTCCGCAACTTTGGGCCTTTGCGGGAGATCGGTAGATCCTCACTCTCGGTTCAGGCGCCGGCACCATCCCATCCCGAGCGCCCTAGGAGGACCAGGTGATACGCCGTATCGTCATCCTGCTCGCCGCCCTCTGCCTCGTCGGCCTCACCGGCATGACGGGCGTGGGGGCGGCCGCCGAGCCCCCGCCCAACAAGCAGTACCGCGTGCAGGGGCCGTCCGACGCGCAGCAGCGCAGCGCCGTCGCCGCCACCGGCGCGGCCATCGAGGAGGTGGCCACCGGCTCCGTGCTGGTCACGGCCACCACGGCGGAGGTGGCCGCCATCAGGAAGCTCGGCTACCGGGTCGTGGAGGTGCCCCGGCCGGCGACGCCGTCCAGCGTCGAGGCGTTCGACTTCCCGCCCGCCGACTCGGCGTACCACAACTACGCCGAGATGAACGCCGAGATCAACGCCCTGGTCGCGGCCCATCCGAACATCGTCAGCCAGTCGACGTACGGGACCTCGTACGAGGGCCGCGCCCTGCGCCTGGTCAAGATCAGCGACAACGTCGGCACGGACGAGGCCGAGCCCGAGGTGCTGTTCACCGCCCACCAGCACGCCCGTGAGCACCTGACGGTCGAGATGGCGCTCTACATCATGCACCTGCTCGCCGACAACTACGGCACCGACTCCCGGATCACGAACCTGGTCAACACCCGCGAGATCTGGATCATGCCGGACCTCAACCCCGACGGCGGCGAGTACGACATCGCCACCGGCAGCTACCGCTCCTGGCGCAAGAACCGCCAGCCCAACTCGGGCTCCTCGGCCGTCGGCACCGACCTCAACCGCAACTGGGCCTACAACTGGGGCTGCTGCGGCGGCTCCTCCGGCACGACCTCCAGCGAGACCTACCGCGGCCCGAGCGCCGAGTCCGCCCCCGAGGTGCGGGCGACGGCCGACTGGGTGCGCAGCCGCGTCATCGGCGGCGTGCAGCAGCTCAAGTCGCACATCGACTGGCACACCTACAGCGAGCTGGTGCTCTGGCCGTACGGCTACACCCTGAACAACACCGCGCCCGGCCTCACCCAGGACGACCGCGACGCGCACGCCACGCTCGGCCAGAACATGGCCTCCACCAACAACTACACCCCGCAGCAGGCCAGCGACCTCTACATCACCGACGGCACCATCGACGACTGGCTGTGGGGCCAGTACAAGATCTTCAGCTTCACGTTCGAGATGTACCCGACCGGCGCCAGCCCCGGCTTCTACCCGCCCGACGAGCAGATCGTCCCGCAGACCACGCGCAACAAGGAGGCCGTGCTCCGCTTCCTCGAATACTCCGACTGCGTCTACCGGATCATCGGCAAGGAGAGCCAGTACTGCGGCACCGGCACGCCGCCGCTGACCGTCTACTCCGACACGTTCGAGACCGCCACCGGCTGGACCGTCAACCCGGCGGGCACCGACACCGCCACGGCCGGCCAGTGGGAGCGGGGTGACCCGCAGGACACCACGTCCTCGGGCGCCAAGCAGCTCGGCACGACCGTCAGCGGCACGAACGACCTGGTGACCGGCCGCCTCGCGGGCAGCGCCGCCGGCGACTACGACGTGGACGGCGGCGTCACCACGATCCAGTCCCCGCCGATCACGCTGCCGTCCTCGGGCACGCTCAGCCTCTCGCTGTCGTGGTACCTCGCGCACGGCTCGAACGCCTCCAGCGCCGACTACCTGCGGGTCCGCGTCGTGGGGAGCTCGACCGCGACCGTGCTCAACCAGGCGGGCGCGGCCTCCAACCGCAACGGCGCGTGGGCCACGGCCACCGCGAACCTGAACGCCTTCGCCGGCCAGACCGTCCGCATCGTCGTGGACGCCGCCGACGCCGGCACCGCCTCCCTGGTCGAGGCCGGCATCGACGACGTCAGGATCACCCAGCAACCCTGACCTGCCCCTGCCTCCCGCCGTACGGTCCCGTACGGCGGGAGCTCAGTCCAGGTGGATCGCCGCGAGCTTGGCCGGATCGACGACGACGTGGATGCCGGTGATCCGGCCGCCGCCGACGGCGAAGGCGATGACCGAGAGCGGCGTCCCGTCGGCACGCCACGACATGTGGCCGGGAACGCCGTTGACCAGCACCGCCCGCTGGCGGGCGACCTCGCCGGCGAACCTGCGGGCGCCGGCCGCGACCTCGGTGGCGCCGAGGGTGACGACCACGCCGCCGGGGGTGTCGACGGTCAGCCGCACGTCCGGGTGGAGGACGCGCAGGAGCGCCTCGAAGTCGCCGCCGACGGCGGCCGCGCGGAACGCCTGGACGACCTCCTGGTGCTCGCGGCCCGCGCCGGCCGGCCGGTCCGCGCCCCGGACCTTGCGGCGGGCCCGGCTGGCGATCATCTTGGCGGCGTCGGCGGACTTCCCCAGGATGTGGCCGATCTCGTGGAACGGCACCGCGAACATGTCGTGCAGCACGAACGCCAGCCGCTCACCCGGGGTGAGCGAGTCGAGCACCACGAGCAGGGCGAAGCCGACCGAATCGGCCAGCGCCACCTGCTCGTCCGGCGCGGGTTCGTCGGCGGGCGTCACCACGAGGTCCGCGAACTCGTGCCCGTACGCGGTCTCGGGGCGGGCCTGACGGGACCGCAGCACGTCCAGGCTGATCCGGCCGACCACGGTGGTCAGCCACCCCGCCAGGTTGCCGATGGCCGCCTCGTCCTGGCGGGCGAGGCGCACCCAGGCTTCCTGGACCACGTCCTCGGCGTCGGCGTGCGAGCCCAGCACGCGGTAGGCGAGGGCGCGCAGCCGATCGCGCTGGGCCTCGAACGCCTCGGTCACGGGACCGGACGGGCGCGCGGTCACGGCTTGCGCTGCTGGCGGAGCGAGATCCGGTTGCCGTCGGGATCCACCGCCTCGACGCGGACCCCGAACGGATAGTCCTCGGGCTCGGTCCCCTCGAAGGTGACGCCGCGCGAGCGCATGATCTCGAAATCCTTGCGCAGGTCGTCGGATTCGAGGATCACCGGGCCTGGCACGCCGCCCGGCAGCCCCGTGCCCGCCGCGTGCGACCACAGGAGGATCTGCACCGGGCTGCCGGGCACGCCGACGGTGAGGAACCGGCCGTCGGGCCCGGTGACGTCGATCCGCTTCTCCAGCCCGAGTCCTCCGGCGTAGAACTCCAGCGCGCGGTCCTGGTCGGTGACGTAGATCGTCACGTACATGATGGTGGTCAGCATTCCTGTCCTCTTTTCACTCGTCGATCCCATGACGAGCGCCGGCGGAAGAAGGTAACAGGGAGCCTCCCTTTTTTGGGTCTTGTAAGGGCGAAGTGTCAAGGCTACGATCGGCCCACAACTCTTAGGAAACTTTCCTAACAGTAAACGACCGACCGGACAAAACCTTACAGCCCCCGCAAACGCGTGGCTCGTGCCGTACGGCTCGCTCTCTCACCCCCCGGCGCGAGGCGTACGGCACGTCACCCCCCGTAAGGAAGAGCCCGTGAGACACCGCGCGACCCTCCTGGCGTTCGCGAGCCTCGTCCTCGCCCTCATCGCCGCCCCTGCCCCCGCCCACGCCGCCACGGCGACGGCGACCTTCACGAAGGTCTCCGACTGGGGCTCCGGCTTCGAGGGCAAGGTCACCGTCACCAACGCCACCACCACGGCCATGAACGGCTGGAACGTGCAGTTCGACGTCCCCGCCGGCTACTCGATCCCGTCCGCGTGGGACGCGGTCATGACGAGGAGCGGCCAGCACTACACCTTCACCAACCCGTCCTGGGCCCCCGCACTCCCCGCCGGCGGCAGCGCGAGCTTCGGCTTCAACGGCAGCCCCGGCGGCTTCCCCGGCATCACCGGCTGCACGCTCAACGGATCACCCTGCGGCGGCGGCGGACCGTCACCCGGGGTGCCCGGCAGGCCGGGCGCCGCCTCCGCCACCTCCACGGCCGGCTCGATCACCCTCTCCTGGGGCGCGTCGTCGGGCACGGTCACCGGCTACCGCGTCTACGAGGGCGCCACGGTCAAGGCCACGGTCAGCGGCACGACCGCGACGATCGCCGGCCTCGGCGCCTGCGAGAGCCACACCTACACGGTCAAGGCGTACAACGGCCAGGGCGAGTCGGCGGCCGGCGACCCCGTGACCGCCACCACCACCGGCTGCACGGGAAGCGGCGGCACCCTGCCGAAGCACTTCCTCACCGGCTACTGGCACAACTTCGTCAACGCCGCGACCGAGCTCAGGCTCTCGGCCGTCCCCGCCGAGTACGACCTCGTCGCCGTCGCGTTCGGCGAGGCCACGGCCACGGCGGGGCAGGTCGCCTTCGCCGTGGACGCCGGCCTGTCGGCCGCGCTCGGCGGCTACACCGACGCCCAGTTCAGGGCCGACGTCCAGGCCCTGCACCAGCGGGGCAAGAAGGTCATCCTGTCCGTGGGCGGCGAGGCCGGGCGGGTGCAGGTCGCCGACGCGGCCGCCGCGACCCGCTTCGCCGACTCGGTGTACGCCCTCATGCAGAGCTACGGCTTCGACGGCGTGGACATCGACCTGGAGAACGGCCTCAACGCCACGTACATGGCCCAGGCGCTCCGGTCGCTGCGCGCCAAGGCCGGCGCCGACCTGATCATCACGATGGCCCCGCAGACCATCGACATGCAGAGCACCGGGATGGAGTACTTCAAGCTCGCCCTGTCGATCAAGGACATCCTCACGGTCGTCCACACGCAGTTCTACAACTCCGGTTCCATGCTCGGCTGCGACCAGGCGCAGGCGTACACGCAGGGGACCGTCAACTTCATGACCGCGCTGGCCTGCATCCAGCTCGAGAACGGCCTGCGCCCCGACCAGGTGGCGCTGGGCCTGCCCGCCGGGCCGGGCGCGGCGGGCGGAGGCGTGGTCGCTCCCGCCCTCGTCAACCAGGCGCTCGACTGCCTGGCTCGGCGTACCAATTGCGGATCTTTCGTGCCGCCCCGCGCGTACCCGGATATCCGGGGCGCGATGACCTGGTCCATCAACTGGGACGCCAGCGCCAACTGGTCCTTCAGCAAGACCGTCAAGCCGCACCTCCAGGGAATGCCATGAGATTTCGCAGCAGACTCGCCGCATCGTTCGCCTGCGCGGTCCTCGCGCTGACCGGCGCCGGCCTCCCGGTCGCCCACGCGGAAAGCCAGACGGCCGGCCAGAGCGCCCGGCTGCTCGCCGCCGCCTGGGCCCCGTGGACCGCCTACGCCACCGGCGCGGTCGTCACCTACAACGGCGTCGACTACGTCTGTCTCCAGGGCCACACCTCCCAGCCCGGCTGGGAGCCGCCGAACGTCCCCGCCCTCTGGAAGGTCTCCACCGGCGGCGGCACCGACACGACCGCGCCGTCCACGCCGGGCAACCTCCGCTCGACCGGCGTCACCTCCAGCAGCGTCTCGCTCGCCTGGAACGCCTCCACCGACAACGTCGGCGTCACCGGCTACAACGTCTACCGGGGCGGCAGCCTGGTCACCACCGTGACCGGCACCACCTACACCGACACCGGCCGCGCCGCGAACACCGCCTACACCTACACCGTCCGCGCCCGCGACGCCGCCGGCAACCTCTCCGGCGTCAGCAACTCCGTGACCGCCACCACCTCGGGCGGCAACACCGGCGCGCCCGGCCAGCCCGGCACGGTCAGCACCTCGGTCACCAACTCCAGCGTCTCGCTGAGCTGGGGCGCCTCCTCCGGCACGGTCACCGGCTACCGCGTCTACGAGGGCTCGACGCAGAAGGCGCAGGTCACCGGCACGTCCGCGACGATCTCCGGCCTCGGCGCGTGCACGACCCACACCTACACCGTGAAGGCGTACAACTCGGCGGGCGAGTCGGCCGGCCGTGACGCCACCGCCACCACCAGCGGCTGCACCGGCAACCCGGCGAAGATGGCCGGCGCCCCCTACCTCTACATGGGCTGGGGCAACCCGCCCAACCCGGCCACCGTCATGGACGCGACCGGCGTGAAGTCGTTCACGATGGCGTTCATCCTCTCCAGCGGCGGCTGCACCCCCGCCTGGGACGGCAACCGCGCCCTGACCGGCGGCGCCGACCAGCAGGCGATCAACACGATCAAGTCGAAGGGCGGCAGCGTCCAGATCTCCTTCGGCGGCTGGCAGGGCAACAAGCTCGGCCCCAACTGCGGCAGCCCCGAGGCGTTCGCCGGCGCCGTGCAGCAGGTGATCAACGCCGTCGGCCCGGCGGTCGTCGACTTCGACATCGAGAACACCGACGAGTTCGAGAACTACACCGTCCAGGACCGCATCCTGAACGGCATCAAGATCATCAAGGCCAACAACCCGAACGTCAAGGCCGTCGTCACCTTCGGCACCACCACGACCGGCCCGAACGCGCACGGCGTCCGCCTGATCAACCAGGCCAGGGCGCTCGGCGTGCCGATCGACAACTTCACCATCATGCCGTTCGACTTCGGCAGCTCCAACATCTACCAGGACACCGTCAACGCCTCCGAGGGCCTGAAGAACGCGCTCAAGAACGCCTACGGCTGGACCGACGCCCAGGCGTACGCGCACATGGGCATCTCGGGCATGAACGGCCTGTCCGACCAGCAGGAGCTGACCACCACCGCCGCCTGGACGCAGATCCGCGACTGGGCCAAGTCCAAGGGCCTGACCAGGCTCGCGTACTGGGCCGTCAACCGCGACCGGGGCTGCCCCGGCGGCGGCGTGACGTCCAACTGCAGCGGCATCTCCCAGTCCGACTGGGACTTCACCAGGATCACCGCCGGTTTCTGACCAGCTGCGTCGGTTTGAGCGGCACGCCGAGACCCGGCGGCCGGTAGACCGGCAGGGCCTCGCCGTACTCGCGCATCCAGGCGTGGTCCACCAGCAACCGCATGCGCCCGTCCGCGGCCCGGCCGGCAGGCCCGGCCGCGGACGGTCGCCCGCCCAGCCTGGCGACCGCCGCGCCCACCAGCTCAGGGCTCGGCGGCGCCAGGTCGCAGTGGTCGTCCGGCCCGATCAGCAGGTCCACGTCGGGCGGCAGCGGATAGATCGGCCGGGGGAGCGCCAGCACGCGCGGCGGCGGAGCCATCGGCCAGCCGTCGCGCACCGCCTCCAGCAGCACCGACCGCGACGTGCGGCGCGCGAACAGCCCCTCGGCGAGCGCCCAGCTCAGCGCCCCCACGTCCGAGCGGTCCTCGCCGCAGGCGTGCAGGCACAGGTACGGCACCAGCGGAATCCCCGCCGTGCCCACCTGGGCCCACCCGCCGCCGCACCCCGTCAGCACCAGCAACGCCAGCATCGCCCGGTAGGCGGTGTCGGCGTGCGGCGTGTCCAGCCGGCCCGGCACGATCACGCACCGACCGTCCGTCTTCTCGGCCGTCACCCCCAGCTCACGGGCGATCTTCACCGCCCGCGAGGCGGGCACCCCCGTGCACGCCTCCTGCCAGGCCGGCGTGTACGGCTCCGCGCGGTCGCCGTACCCGTCGGGCCACCGCCCCGGCAGACCTGGCCTGGCCACCCCGTAACCGGCCAGCAGCAGGTCGAACACCGTGGTCAGCAGCTCATCCCCGTCCCGCAGCACCGGCACGCCGCGCCGCAGCACGCCCGGCCCGTCGTCGAAGCGCGGCAGCAGCACCTCCACCGCCTCGCCCGGCCCCTCGCGGTCGTACAGGCTGAGCCGGTCGCACACCTGCCCCGTCGCCTCGTCCGGCACGTACGCGCCTTCCCGCTCCCGCAGCCGCACCAGGAACGGCAGGTCCGTGAACTCCGCCGCGTGCCCGTCGAACGGCGTGCGGTCCAGGAAGAACTCCTTCAGCAGCACGTGCCCCATGGCCATCGCCAGCGCGCCGTCCGTGCCCGGCCGCACCACCAGCGTCTCGTCCGACAGCCGGGTCGGATGCGTGCCGATCGCGACCACCTTCTGCCCCTTGTACCGCCCGGCGATCACCCAGGGCGTGTCCGCGGTCCGCGCCAGCCGGTTGTTCTCCCCCCACAGCAGCACGTACGCCGCCCGCGCCCACTCCTCCGCCCGCGGCGCGCCGCCGAACCGCCCGCCGAGCACCTGCTCGGGCGCGCACGGATGCTCGGTCAGCACCGCCCCGCCCAGCCCGCCCACCAGCTCCGCCAGCGGCGAGGTCGCCAGCGCCGCCACCCGCTCGCGGCCGTGCTCGGCCGCCGTGTATACGATGGCCGCCGCGGCTATCTCGGCGGCGGTGCCGTCGTCGAGCGGAACCCGCCGCTCGCCGCGCGTCCCGGCGTACTGCTGAGAGTTGCCTGTGAGTTTCGCCCACGCCGCGACGGGGTCGGGCAGCCCATCCCTCACCTCGAAATAGAGCCTGACCAGTGCCTGGTTGACCTGCGATCCCCCCATGCAAAAAGTTGAACACACAGCGTGAGGTCGTATCGCGATACGTGTCGGCATGTCGGGGATAAGAATCGGAACCCCAGGTGGCAGCACCCGGATTGATGCGGCAGGCTAGTCCCGCCATGGATTACGCAGTCCTCACGGGGATCGTCCTCGTCGCCGGTGTCCTGTCCGCCCTCGTCGCGCAGTGGCGCGACTGGCGCCCGCCGCTCGCCGTCGCCATCGTGGTCGGCGTCGCCGTGCGGGTGCTCATCATGTACACCTCGGCGATCGACTCCTGGCAGCCCGTCGACTTCGTCGAGAGCTTCAAGCCCGCGGGCGAGGCGGTGCTCCGCGGCGAGGACCCCGTGCTGGCCAGCGAGGGCGGCTGGCACTTCCTGCCGACCATCCCCTACGTCTACGGCATCCTGCTCTGGCTCGGCATCCCCTGGGAATACGCCGGTCGCCTGGTCACCGTCGTCGCCGACATCGTGCTCATCCCGCTGGTCGCCAAGCTGGCCGGCGGCCCCAAGGCCAACCTGCGCGCCCTCCAGTACGCGCTCAACCCGCTCGCCCTGCTCGTCGCCTGCGTGCACGGCCAGGTCGAGCCGGTGGCGCTGGTGTTCGGCGTGGCCGCCTTCGTGGTCGCCCGCGGCCCCGGCGCGCCCGAGCGGCCCGGCATCACCACCGACGTCCTCGGCAGGGCGCGGGCCGGCCTGGCCGCCCACGGTCTGAAGGCCGCGGTCGTGCGCGTGCTCGGCCCCGGCGGCCTGCTGCACTCCGCGCTGAAGCCCGGCCCGGACGACCGCGCCCACCTCAAGCGCGGGGCGCTCGCCGGCGTGCTCATGGGCCTCGCCCTGTGTGCCAAGAGCTGGCCCATCTGGCTGGTCCCCGGCATGCTGCTGCTCCTGCCCAGCCTGCGCTCGCGCATCGCCGCGCTGTTCACCACCGGCGTCGTGCCGGTGTTCTTCTTCGTCACGCTGCCGGTCTTCGCCGGCACCGCGATCGACGAGCTTCCCAAGGTCATCGACACCATCCGGTCCATCCGCCCGATCGTCGGCGAATACGGCTGGACGCCGTGGTTCACCGGCGGCGACTGGGCGCTCCGCGACGACCTGGCCTCGTTCGGCACGAACCTCATCTACGTCTGCGTGGTCGCGGCCGTCCTCCTCTGGCACCGGGCCGACCCGATCGACATGACCACCGCCATCCTGCTGATCTTCATGGTGGTCACGCCGCGCCTCGGCGCCCAATATCTCCTGTGGTTCATGCCGTTCCTGGTCGCCCGGCCCACGCGGTTCGCCTGGCCGGCCATCATCGCCGTCTCGCTCTGGACCGGCTACGGCTACCTCTACATGACCCAGTTCGACACCGACACCTGGTGGCACCTGCACTCACTGTGGTCGCGCGCCTCCATCGTGCTGCTGCCGATCCTGCTGCTGGCCATGCCGTGGGGCCGCCGCGACGCGACGGCCCCCGCCCTGCCCCGCTCGCCCGAGCAGGCCAAGGTCACCTCAGTGGCATAGCCGCTCCCACAGCGTCACCCACTGGCCGGGGTGGACGTGGCCCACGACGGCGTCGCGGTCCACCCCCGCCGCGCGCAGCGCGGCGTCCACCCCTTCGTAGCGGGCGCGCAGCGAGGCGCGCACCGACCCGCCGGCCCCGCCGAAGCCCAGGTCCACCAGCTCCTGCCAGGAGCGGCGGCTCTGGACGAGCGGCTCAGGCCGCCGCCGGATCAGCAGGATCGCCGAGTCCACCGACGGCACGGGACGGAAGCTCTCCCTGCCGACCGTGTCGCCGAGCCGCCAGTCGAACCACGGCCACGACTCCACCGTGACCAGGCTCCAGCGGCCGTAGTCGCCGGTCCGCTTGCGGGCGTACTCGCGCTGCGTGAGCAGCGTCGCCCCGGTCAGCCCCGGCGCCCGCAGGCACCAGTCAACGATCCGCGACGTGGCCGCGTACGGGATGTTGCCCGCGACCGCGAACGGCTCGCGCGGCGCCCGCGCCGCCGTGAAGTCGCCCCTGACCACGTCGATCCGCGGGTCGGAACGGGTGCGCGCGGCCAGCCGCCCGGCCAGCAGCGGATCGAGCTCATAGCCGAGGACGCGGGCCCCCGCCTCCGCCAGCGCGAAGGTGAGCGCCCCCTCGCCCGGCCCCGGCTCCAGCACCAGCCCCTCCGGGGCGGCGGCCTTCACGACCAGATCGACGGCATGCCGGTCCACCAGGAAGTTCTGCGAGAGCGTGCGCCGCGCCCGATCCCGGGGCGTACGGCCGCCGCCGCTGTTCCTGGCCTTCTTCTGAGTGTGTGAATAGTTTCCGTGTGCGAAATTCTGCGCCACAGCACTGCCCTTTCGGGTCCTCGAGAGTGAACGGGTCTCGAAGGGCCCTGGGCACGCGTGCGGACGCGCTGCCTCAGCTCGTGTTCGACGCGTCCGCTAGCGGGCCAGAGCCCGGCCGCGGCGGATGCGGATGAAAACCTGGCAGCAGAACATCGAGGTCATGGCGCCACCCTAGGAGCGCCCCTCGCGGCCGGGCAACGCAATTTCCGGCCCGCCGCCCGCGTCCGATTCCGACAAGAACGCGGCGAGAGGCGGCGGCTAGCCTCCAACGGATCCGCCTACGAGAGGACCTTTGACGATGGACGTGCTCGACCGCGCCGAGAACTACCTGCACCTGAACGCCAGGCTCCTCGACCGGCTGCGCTTCGCCGCGCTCTTCCGCGACGGCGACCCCCGGCGGGTGCTGGACACGCTGCGCTGCTACCAGAACCCCGACGGCGGCTTCGGCCACGCCCTCGAACCCGACCTGCGCGGCCCCGGCAGCCAGCCCGAGCCGGTCGAGGTGGCCTTCTGGATCCTCGACGAGCTGGACGCCTTCGACTCGCCCATGGTGACCGCCGCCTGCGACTACCTCGCCCGCGTGACCACGCCCGACGGCGGGGTTCCGTTCGTCCTGCCCTCCGTACGGAACGACCCCCGCGCGCCCTGGTGGCAGACCGGGGACGACCCGCCCGGCAGCCTCGTGCCGACGGCGTCCATCGCAGGGCTGCTCCACAAGCACCGCGTCACCCACCCGTGGCTGGCCCCCGCCACGGCGTTCTGCTGGTCCGCGATCGCCGCCGTCACGCAGCCGAGCCCGTACGAGGCCCGCGCCATCGTGACCTTCCTCGACCTGACACCCGAACGCGACCGCGCGGAACGCGAGTTCGCGCGGCTGCGCGAGGCCATCCTCGCCACGGTCGCCTTCGACCCCGACACGCCCGGCGCCGTCCACTTCCCGCTGGACTTCGCCCCAGCCCCGCTCCGGCTGCCGCTCTTCGGCGAGGACGTCCTGGACCGCCACCTCGACGCGCTCCTCGCCCGGCAGTCCGCCGACGGCGGCTGGACCGGCAACTGGCAGATGTGGACACCCCTGGTCGAACACGAATGGGGCGGTTACATCACGGTCCACAACCTCAAGACCCTCCGCGCGTACGGCCGGCTCCCATCCTCCTGACACGCTTCCTGTCGGAGCCGTCCCGTACGTTGAACGCATGTACGAGGAACGGCCGCCGGCACCCGACCTCGCCGCCCGCGTGGCCTGCCACTGGCACCAGGTCAGCGAGTCGAGCAGCACCCAGCTCGTGGTGCCCGACGCCTGCGTGGACCTCATCTGGGGCCCCGGCGGCCTGTTCGTCGCCGGTCCCGACACCGGCCCCATGCCGACGGAGATGGCGGCCGGAGACGTCTTCGTCGGCATCCGCTTCCGCCCGGGCGCGGCTGCCGACCTCTTCGGCGTCCCCCTCCACACCCTCCGCGACCAACGCATCCACCTGTCCGACCTCCCGGCCGCAGCCCTCCTCGCCCCCCTCGCCCCCACCGCCCTCCTCACCTCCTCCACCACCGCTCACCCCGCCGCCTTCCACGCTTCCGTCAACAGGCCTGACCCCGCCGCCCTCCCTGCCTCCTTCACCACCAATGACCCAGCCGCCCTGGGCGCCTCTTTCACCACTCCGCACCCCCGGCCGGCTCTCCCGACCGAGTCGGCCTTCTCCGCCACCCGCACCACACCCGACCTCGCCGCCAAGCACGCCGCCCTGACCGCCGCGACCCGCACCCTGCTGACCCACCTGACCACCCCCGCCCGCTCAGCCGCCGCGGCCCGCTTGACTAACGCCGCCGCCCAGCTGGCCGACCCCGCTGCCCCGTTCATCGCCCGTGCCCTGCGGCTCGGCCGGTCGGTGTCAGAGGTGGCCCGCGACCTCGGCCTCAGCGAACGCCAGCTCCACCGCCGCAGCCTGACCGCCTTCGGCTACGCCCCGAAAACCCTGCAACGCATCGTCCGCTTCCAGCGCGCCCTGCGCCTGGCCCGCGCCGGCGTCCCGCTCGCCACCGTCGCCGCCGAAGCCGGCTACGCCGACCAGGCCCACCTCTCCCACGAGGTCAAACGCCTGAGCGGCGTCTCCTTGCGCACCCTGGCCCTACCCAACCAGCACCCTTAGCCCGCCGGCCGCGCCCCCACCGACGTCATCCGTCCTGCGGCAGCTTGCCTGACACCAACGCCGCCGCCCACTTCGCACTCGGATCGCTGTCGATCAGCAACGCCCGCGCCAGCAAACTCAACGGAATGGCCAGAATCGCACCCAGCGGCCCGAGCACGAACGTCCACAACAACAACGACATGAACGTCATCGTCGTCGAGAGCCCCACCGCGTCCCCCAGGAACTTGGGCAGGATGAACGACTGCGTGACGACGTTGATGACGACGTAAGCGATGATCACCAGCACCATCGTCTTCACCCCACCGTCCAGCAGCGCCAGCATCGCGGGCGGCAGCAGCCCGATCACGAACCCCACGTTCGGGATGTAGTTGGTGATGAGCGCCAGCACCCCCCACAGCAGCGGAAGCGGCACGTCCAGGATGGACAGCGCGATGACGTCGAGCACCGCGTTGAGCAACCCGAAGATCGTGGAGACGATCAGATACCGCCGCGTCTTGTGCGCGAACGTCGCCAACGCCGTCACCAACTGCCCCCGGTTGCGCATGCCGGCGGCGAGTATCTTCGCCGTCACCGGCGCGTCCAGGCACATCGCCAGCAACAGCACCACGATGAGGAACAACCCCGTCAGGGCTCCGACCAGGCTCCCCAACAGCGTCTGCGCCACCCCCAGCAGAGCGCCGGGATCGAACGCCCGCAACGCCCGGCTGAGCACGTCGTTGCTGAGCCCGTACGAGGCCGCCTGCTTCTGCGTCTCCGCGAGCAGCTGCTGGAACTGTTCGGTGTAGCTGGGAAGCAGCGAGGTGAGCTGCATGATCGAGATGGTCAGGATGCCCACCATGGCGAGCAGCACCATCACCACGATGAGGAAGGGCACGGCGACCTGCAGCCAGGCGGGCGCCTTCTTGGCGGCGAGCCAGCTGCGCACGGGCGCGACCGCGATGACGAGGACCAGGGCCAGCACGACAGGCCCGATGATCGAGCTGACTTCGCGCAGGCCGAACAGGGCGACCACCGCACCGGCGATGCCCACGAGAATGATGAGTGCCCTGGGCAGGGGTTGATCTCGCACGCCCGGTTCCTACCCCGAGCCCGCCGAAGGAGCCGTCGATTTGACGGTTGCGAGGACCGTACATAGAGTTCACCAGTCCCGAGAGGACGGCACTGATCGCCGACCTCACTTCGGGGACGACCTCCAGACACCTCCGCTTCGGTGGACGTACTCGTCCATGCGAATCGGCTGGTAAGTTAGAGGGGTTGCCCCGGAAACGGGGCGCGGATTAATTCCAGCAGGTCGAGCAAGTCCGGTCAATTTGACAGAGACTTGAACGGCTGAAAGAATTAAGACACAACGAAGACGAAATGAACGCCTCCGAGGCGGGGCCCGCAAGGGAATCCGACGAGGAAGTACGCGTCCGTTTCTTGAGAACTCAACAGTGTGTTAAAAGCCAGTGCATGTGCATCACACATGTATGACCCCGTCATTTTTGACGGATTCTTGCTTGGATGATTCATCCGAACAAGCCTTGAAAAGCATTGTTTGGAGAGTTTGATCCTGGCTCAGGACGAACGCTGGCGGCGTGCTTAACACATGCAAGTCGAGCGGAAAGGCCCTTCGGGGTACTCGAGCGGCGAACGGGTGAGTAACACGTGAGCAACCTGCCCCTGACTCTGGGATAAGCCCGGGAAACTGGGTCTAATACCGGATATGACCGCCTCCGGCATCGGATGGTGGTGGAAAGTTTTTCGGTCGGGGATGGGCTCGCGGCCTATCAGCTTGTTGGTGGGGTAGTGGCCTACCAAGGCGACGACGGGTAGCCGGCCTGAGAGGGCGACCGGCCACACTGGGACTGAGACACGGCCCAGACTCCTACGGGAGGCAGCAGTGGGGAATATTGCGCAATGGGCGGAAGCCTGACGCAGCGACGCCGCGTGGGGGATGACGGCCTTCGGGTTGTAAACCTCTTTCAGCAGGGACGAAGTTGACGTGTACCTGCAGAAGAAGCGCCGGCTAACTACGTGCCAGCAGCCGCGGTAATACGTAGGGCGCAAGCGTTGTCCGGAATTATTGGGCGTAAAGAGCTCGTAGGTGGCTGGTCGCGTCTGCCGTGAAAGCCCGCAGCTTAACTGCGGGTCTGCGGTGGATACGGGCCGGCTAGAGGTAGGTAGGGGCAAGTGGAATTCCTGGTGTAGCGGTGAAATGCGCAGATATCAGGAGGAACACCGGTGGCGAAGGCGGCTTGCTGGGCCTTACCTGACGCTGAGGAGCGAAAGCGTGGGGAGCGAACAGGATTAGATACCCTGGTAGTCCACGCTGTAAACGTTGGGCGCTAGGTGTGGGACCCTTCCACGGGTTCCGTGCCGGAGCTAACGCATTAAGCGCCCCGCCTGGGGAGTACGGCCGCAAGGCTAAAACTCAAAGGAATTGACGGGGGCCCGCACAAGCGGCGGAGCATGTTGCTTAATTCGACGCAACGCGAAGAACCTTACCAAGGTTTGACATCACCCGGACCGCCTCAGAGATGGGGCTTCCCTTTTGGGCTGGGTGACAGGTGGTGCATGGCTGTCGTCAGCTCGTGTCGTGAGATGTTGGGTTAAGTCCCGCAACGAGCGCAACCCTTGCTCCATGTTGCCAGCAACACCTTCGGGTGGTTGGGGACTCATGGGGGACTGCCGGGGTCAACTCGGAGGAAGGTGGGGATGACGTCAAGTCATCATGCCCCTTATGTCTTGGGCTGCAAACATGCTACAATGGCCGGTACAGAGGGTTGCGATACCGTGAGGTGGAGCGAATCCCTAAAAGCCGGTCTCAGTTCGGATTGGGGTCTGCAACTCGACCCCATGAAGTCGGAGTCGCTAGTAATCGCAGATCAGCAATGCTGCGGTGAATACGTTCCCGGGCCTTGTACACACCGCCCGTCACGTCACGAAAGTCGGCAACACCCGAAGCCCGTGGCCCAACCAGCTTGCTGGGGGGAGCGGTCGAAGGTGGGGCTGGCGATTGGGACGAAGTCGTAACAAGGTAGCCGTACCGGAAGGTGCGGCTGGATCACCTCCTTTCTAAGGAGCACTCTCACCCGTCACCACCGAACGTGTGGTGGGGTGACAGCTCACTAGTGGAGCACTGGCTAGTCAGCCGGACCGGGTCGCCGGGCCGCAAGTACCGCCCAGCCCCTCTCGCGAGGGGATCAGGGAGTGGGAACGGGGTCGCCGGGGGTTCGGGCCGGGTCTGTAACACACTGTTGGGTCCTGAAGGAACGGGCACGTTGTGCTCGTCTTCTTCGGAGCACAGGACCAGCGAGACATCCACCACGTGTGGGTGTGGAGCTGGTTGCTGTTTGTTGTTTGAGATTTGCATAGTGGACGCGAGCATCTTTGTGGCCAAGTTTTTAAGGGCACACGGTGGATGCCTTGGCATCAGGAGCCGATGAAGGACGTGGGAGGCTGCGTTAAGCCTCGGGGAGTCGCCAACCAGACGTTGATCCGGGGATGTCCGAATGGGGAAACCTAGCACCAGTCATGTGGTGTTGCCTCCGCCTGAATGTATAGGGCGGTTGGTGGTAACGCGGGGAAGTGAAACATCTCAGTACCCGTAGGAAGAGAAAACAAGAGTGATTCCGTGAGTAGTGGTGAGCGAAAGCGGATGAGGCTAAACCGGGCGTGTGTGATAGCCGGCAGGCGTTGCATGTCCGGGGTCGTGGGACCCTCTTGAAGTGGCTGCCGCTGCTTCGAGGAGTTATAAATCTGTCTGATAGTTGAAGCCTCTGGGAAGGGGCGCCGTAGACCGTGAGAGCCGGGTAGACGAAATCAGATGGACTCCTGGAGGGGATCCCAAGTAGCACGGGGCCCGAGAAATCCTGTGTGAATCTGCCAGGACCACCTGGTAAGCCTAAATACTCCCTGATGACCGATAGTGCACGAGTACCGTGAGGGAAAGGTGAAAAGTGCCCCGGTGAGGGGTCGTGAAATAGTACCTGAAACCGTGTGCCTACAAGCCGTAGGAGCTTAGCTGGTCTTCGGATCGGCTGTGATGTGACTGCGTGCCTTTTGAAGAATGAGCCTGCGAGTTATGGTGTGTGGCGAGGTTAACCCGTGTGGGGGAGCCGTAGCGAAAGCGAGTCTGAAGAGGGCGTTTGAGTCGCATGCTGTAGACCCGAAGCGGAGTGATCTACGCATGGGCAGGTTGAAGCTCAGGTAAGACTGGGTGGAGGACCGAACCCACCAGGGTTGAAAACCTGGGGGATGATCTGTGTGTAGGGGTGAAAGGCCAATCAAACTCCGTGATAGCTGGTTCTCCCCGAAATGCATTTAGGTGCAGCGTCGCGTGTTTCTTGCCGGAGGTAGAGCACTGGATGGCCGATGGGCCCGACAAGGTTACTGACGTCAGCCAAACTCCGAATGCCGGTAAGTGAGAGCGTGGCAGTGAGACTGCGGGCGATAAGGTTCGTAGTCGAGAGGGAAACAGCCCAGATCACCGACTAAGGCCCCTAAGCGTGTGCTAAGTGGGAAAGGATGTGGAGTCGCAGAGACAACCAGGAGGTTGGCTTAGAAGCAGCCACCCTTGAAAGAGTGCGTAATAGCTCACTGGTCAAGTGATTCTGCGCCGACAATGTAGCGGGGCTCAAGCACACCGCCGAAGTCGTGGCACTGATGAGACATCGTTCTTGTTGGTGGGTAGGGGAGCGTCGTGCAGCCGGTGAAGCGGCAGAGTGATCTAGTCGTGGAGGCTGTGCGAGTGAGAATGCAGGCATGAGTAGCGAATCGAGGGTGAGAAACCCTCGCGCCGGATGACCAAGGGTTCCTGGGGCAGGCTAATCCGCCCAGGGTAAGTCGGGACCTAAGGCGAGGCCGACAGGCGTAGTCGATGGACAACGGGTTGATATTCCCGTACCCGCTTCAATGCGCCCATACTGAACCTCGTGATGCTAAGAGTCCTTAAGTCGGCCGGCCCTTCGGGGCGGGTGTCAGGCTGAACGCTCGGTCCGATCGGGTAGTAGGTAAGCGATGGGGTGACGCAGGAAGGTAGTCCAGCCCAGGCGATGGTTGTCCTGGGGTAAGCATGTAGGGAGCGAGGTAGGCAAATCCGCCTCGCACTAATCCTGAGATGTGATGCCGAGCCGATTGTGGTGAAGTGGATGATCCTATGCTGCCGAGAAAAGCCTCTAGTGAGTGTTGTGGCGGCCCGTACCCTAAACCGACTCAGGTGGTCAGGTAGAGAATACTAAGGCGATCGGGTGAACTGTGGTTAAGGAACTCGGCAAATTGCCCCCGTAACTTCGGGAGAAGGGGGACCTCTGCTGGTGATGAGTCTTGCACTCGGAGCTGGTGGGGGTCGCAGTGGCCAGGGGGAAGCGACTGTTTACTAAAAACACAGGTCCGTGCGAAGTCGTAAGACGATGTATACGGACTGACGCCTGCCCGGTGCCGGAACGTTAAGGGGACCGCTTAGTCAGCGCAAGTTGGCGAAGGTGAGAACTTAAGCGCCGGTAAACGGCGGTGGTAACTATAACCATCCTAAGGTAGCGAAATTCCTTGTCGGGTAAGTTCCGACCTGCACGAATGGCGTAACGACTTCCCCGCTGTCTCAACCACAGACCCGGCGAAATTGCACTACGAGTAAAGATGCTCGTTTCGCGCAGCAGGACGGAAAGACCCCGGGACCTTCACTACAGCTTGACATTGGCGTTTGGAGCGTCTTGTGTAGGATAGGTGGGAGACTGGGAAGCTCGGACGCTAGTTCGGGTGGAGTCATTGGTGAAATACCACTCTGGTCGTTTTGAACGTCTAACTCTGGTCCGTGATCCGGATCGGGGACAGTGTCTGGTGGGTAGTTTAACTGGGGCGGTTGCCTCCTAAAGGGTAACGGAGGCGCCCAAAGGTTCCCTCAGCCTGGTTGGCAATCAGGTGTTGAGTGTAAGTGCACAAGGGAGCTTGACTGTGAGACTGACGGGTCGAGCAGGAGCGAAAGCTGGGACTAGTGATCCGGCATCGGCGTGTGGAAGCGGTGTCGCTCAACGGCTAAAAGGTACCCCGGGGATAACAGGCTGATCTTCCCCAAGAGTCCATATCGACGGGATGGTTTGGCACCTCGATGTCGGCTCGTCGCATCCTGGGGCTGGAGTAGGTCCCAAGGGTTGGGCTGTTCGCCCATTAAAGCGGTACGCGAGCTGGGTTTAGAACGTCGCGAGACAGTTCGGTCCCTATCCGCTGCGCGCGCAGGAGACTTGAAAGGGGCTGTCCCTAGTACGAGAGGACCGGGACGGACGAACCTCTGGTGTGCCAGTTGTATCGCCAGGTGCACGGCTGGTTGGCTACGTTCGGAAGGGATAACCGCTGAAAGCATCTAAGCGGGAAGCTCGCCTTGAGATGAGGTCTCCCACCCTGTGAGGGGGTAAGGCTCCCGGTAGACGACCGGGTTGATAGGCCGGAGGTGGAAGCGCGGTAACGTGTGGAGCTGACCGGTACTAATAGGCCGAGGACTTGACCTCAAAGCATACTTACTTTCTAAGTTTTTGCTCGCGTCCACTAGGCAATTCTGAGACTGCAAACACGGCTGTGTTTGTTTGTTTCGGAGGGTTACGGCGGTTATGGCGGGAAGGAAACACCCGGTTACATTCCGAACCCGGAAGTTAAGCTTCTCTGCGCCGATGGTACTGCACTCGGGAGGGTGTGGGAGAGTAGGTCACCGCCGGACAATCTTTATGGAGGGCCCCGACTGGTTCAGTCGGGGCCCTTCTGCATTTCTGGCTGCGGCTTCGGGACTCAGGCGGCAGGTCGTTCGGCTTGAGAGCGCAGGCTCGCCGGGCTGCGGAGATTGTCCGCCGAGCGAGGCCGGTGTCGATGGCGAAAGCGTGGCGGGCGGCAGGGAGGTCGTCGAAGGTCTCAGCTCTGCGTAACCCGGTGAGCTCGCCGGTGAAGACCTCTTCAGGGTCGCGCAGAAGTAGGAGTAGGCGGCGGCGAACTCGAGAGCGGGCCCATCCAAGAGGCGGTTCAGCAGGCTGTGCGCGAGCTCGCGAGGTGTGCGGTCAGCACGGCGATGGGTCTGGGAGTGGAGCAGATCGACCGCGCACGAGCTGTACCTGGGCGGGGGAGTACGGGGGAAGGACCGCAGCCGGTCGAGGGTTCTCGCCCAGACGTGCGCACGCGCCAGGATCACGTACTAGGGCACCGCGAGGTCGAGCACCACGGGCACGTGCCAGTCCGCCGTCACCACGCCAAGCACGAGCAGTCCGAGTCCCGTCAGGATGAGGGGCGCGGCGACGCCGATGCGGGGCGCCGGGGAGGAGAAGGTCCCGTCCGTGGCTCCTGGGCCGGGGCCGGCACGGCCGCGAAGACCTCGGCCGCCTGCTCCGTCATCACCAGGCGGAGGTGCAGCGGCTTCACCCTCACGTAGTCGAACGCGTCGCGGATCTCTGGATCGTGCAGTGCCCGGGGGACCGGGTGAGCGCGGCCGAATAGAGGTCACGCAGAGCGGGATCCTCGTGAAGGGGGTTGGTTGGCCCGCACGAGCACGATGAGTGGCGTGGCCTGCGGGGGCAAGGCGATGGGCGACGGCGCGGGGCTCAGCGCGGGTGATAGGTGATCGATTGGAAGGGCCAGTGCGTGGAGAGCCAGGCCGTCACGGCCTCGTACAGGGGCAGGTCCAGTTCGGCCCGGTCGGCGCGGACCCAGGAGGACACCTTGGCGTCGTGGTCGTCGCGGCGGGTGGGGTAGATGTAGACGCATCCGATCACGTCGCCGGTGGCAGAGTCGAGGACGGTGTAGGTGAATCCCCGGCGCCGGGCGAAGTCGTCGGCGTGGCGTTCCAGGTCGGCGAGGTTCGCCTCCAGGGTCATGCCGTTCACGGGCGGCCATTCTCGGTCGTGGAAGCCCGGAGTGGCGCGGATGTGCTCGATGCTGCCGGCCCAGGCGGCGTGGTCGGCGGCGTTGTGCTGCGGGCCCAGGGGTTCCAGCCGGAACCGCGGGGTGACCAGGTGCGAGGGGACGGCGAAGTCGTCGGGGACGAAGGGATGATCGCTCATGCGGCCGAGGCTATGAGCTCATGGGGTGCGGGAGGAAGGCCGGGCCGGGTGGAGGCGGGCCTTGCGCCGGGCCGTCCCGGTGAGCGGGTGGCCCGGCGCAAGGTGCCCGGTTGCTGAGCGCTTCAGCGAGCTGGTGCTGGCTGAGCGCTTCAGCAGGCTGGTGCTGGCTGAGCGCTTCAGCGGCTGGTGCTACTGGGGGAGGATGAGCAGGGAGTCGCCGACGCCGCGTTCCACGCCGTCCGAGGGCCGGTTGACCAGCTTGTTCTTCACCACCATGGCCGTCGAGCCGCCGCCGTCGAGGTTGACCGCCTGGCGGGCGCCGAGCCAGCGCATGAGCTGGGCGGCCTCGTGGAAGTTCGCGCCCACGGTGACGCCCGGCTGGCGGCCGTCGATGGTGGCGAGGATGAGGCTGCCGTTCTTGGTGACGCCGAGCAGGGTGCGCGGGTGGCGGCGCAGGATCATGTTGATCGAGTCGTGGCCGTCCCGCTTGGCGGTGATCTGGACCTGGCCGTTGCGGACCAGGTTGACGTTGCCCGCGATGACGTGGAGGTCGGGGGTGAGCTTGAGCGCCTTCCTGGTACGCAGGTCCACGACCCTGGTGTCGACGCGTACGGTCCAGTCCTGCCAGGCGTGCTGGTTGAGCCAGTCGGCCGAGACGCCGTTGCCGTGCAGCACCCGGGTGCCCTTGGCGATGGCGGCGCCGGAGGCGCGCAGGCCCAGCACCTTGCCGTTGGCGTCGAGGACGGCGTCGGTGCCGCCGGTGGGGGTCTTGGCGCCGTACTCCTCGGTGTAGAGGATGAGCTCGTCCACGGCGGCGGCCCGGTTCACGCCGTTGGCCTGGGCCTTCTCGCCGTCCTGGGAGATCACGGTGACGGTGGTGGCGAGCTCGGTGATCCTGACGGAGCGCCCCTGGAGGACGACCGCGGTACGGCCGGGCACGGCCTCGCTGAGCAGCTTGCCGCCGACCACGGACGCGCCGACGGGCTCGCCGCGCAGGTTCCTGGCGGTGTGGATGTTGAAGAAGCCGCCGTTGACGCCGACGATCGCGCCCGCGGCCTTGGCCATCGCGGAGACCGTCTCGCGCTTGGCGACGCTCGCGCCGAGCGAGGCCGCGTACGAGCCGCGGAACGCCTTCGCGTCGATCATGACGACCTTGACGTCCCAGGGGCCGGTGGTCTGCAGCCCGTCGTCGCCGAGGTAGTCGACCTTGACCTTCAGGCCCGCTTCCTTGAGCGTCTTGGCCGCCTCCTCGGCCTTCTTCTTGTCCTTGAGCGACCACAGGCCGACCCGGACCATGTAGACGGTCTGCGAGGGGGCGTCGGCGACGCTCGGCCGGATCACCTCCTGCACGCTCGGGGTCTGGCCGGCGGCCTCGACCTCGGCGGCGACGGCTTCGGCGGTCGGCCGGGTGCCGTAGTCGCGGCCGCTCGGCATCAGGAGGGTGAGCGTGTAGCCGTCGGTCGCGCTGCCGGCTTTGACGTCGTACAGGTCGATGCCCGGCGCGACGGCGGTCATCGCCTTGGTCGGCACGGACTTGGCTCCCAGCGGGAACCTGGCCGACGGGAAGGCCACCGCCGCCTGTTCCGCCGCGACCGAGGCGGCGGGCAGCGTGGTGACGGTGATCGCCGCGGCTATGGCCAGGCCGCCGGCGAGGGTGCGTCGAGACATTAACTCTCCAGAGGGCACGAAAAGGGACCGCACCATACTGACGAGATCAAGGTTCGCAGGACAGGCGAACACGCGAATTGGCCGCAGGGATTACGAAAGAGACAGCCACCTTGGTTACAATTTCGGTATGAAGCGCATCTGCCTGTGGTGGCGGCCGACGGACGGCCGCTGACACCGCATGCAGAGGGCCGTCTCCGGACGGCCCGCCGACCATGCGCCGGGGTCCTCCTGGGACGGCATCGACCAAGGAGGAGACCCCGATGGACCACGTCGTGCTCACCGGCGACCGCCCGACCGGGCCGCTGCATCTCGGCCACTACTTCGGCTCGCTGGCCAACCGGGTGCGGATGCAGGACGAGCACCCCATGTACGTCCTGATCGCCGACTACCAGGTCATCACCGACCGCGACAAGCCCGGCGAGATCCAGGCGAACATCACCGACCTGCTGCTCGACTACCTGGCCGTGGGGCTCGACCCGGCCAAGGTGACGATCTTCCAGCACAGCGCGGTGCCCGAGCTCAACCAGCTGATGCTGCCGTTCCTGAGCCTGGTGTCGGTGTCGGAGCTGAGCCGCAACCCCACGGTGAAGGACGAGATCGCGCACAGCTCGCAGGCGGCCGTGAGCGGGCTGATGTTCACCTATCCGGTGCACCAGGCGGCCGACATCCTGTTCTGCAAGGGCACGCTGGTGCCCGTCGGACGGGACCAGCTGCCGCACGTGGAGGTGACGCGGCTGATCGCGCGCCGGTTCAACGAGCGTTACGGCGAGGTGTTCCCGCTGCCCGAGGCCGTCATGGGCGAGCGTTCCCTGCTCAAGGGCCTGGACGGCGGCAAGATGAGCAAGAGCCGCGGCAACGCGATCGCGCTGAAGGCCACCGAGGACGAGACGGCCGCGCTCATCAGGAAGGCCCGCACCGACGCCGACCGGCTGATCACCTTCGACGAGGAGCGCCGCCCCGAGGTGGCGAACCTGCTCACGCTGGCGGGCCTCTGCCTCGGCCGCAAGCCGCGGGAGCTGGCCGACGAGATCGGCGACGGCGGCGGCCTCGCGCTCAAGCGCCTGACCACCGACGCGGTCAACGACTTCCTGCGGCCGATCCGGGCGCGGCGGCGCGAGCTCTCGGCCGCCGGGGCGCGGCGGGTGCTGGAGGAGGGCAACGCGCGGGCCCGCGAGCGGGCCGCGGACACCCTGCGCGAGGTACGCGGCGCGATGGGCTTCTGAAGAGCCCTGCCGCTGCTACCGGACCGGCTCGGCGTCGTCGGCCGCGCCGGTCCGCCCGCAGAACACCTCGTCGACGAGCCGCTGCGTCGCCTTCTGGAACGTCTCCGACAGCGACAGCGCGGCGTCGTCCACGTAGGTCAGCCCGGCGGTCATGGTCGTGCCGCCGTCGGGCGTGCTGTACATGAGCGCCGCCGAGCCCGCCATGCCGCCGTTGTGGTGGAAGATGGTGCCGCCGCACTCCGTCTCCTGCGCGAACACCCCCAGGCCGTAGCCGATCTTCGGGTCCGGCCGGCGCATCTCGGCCAGCAGCGGGGCCGGGAGGAGTCTGCCGCCCATCAGCGCGGAGAAGAACGTGTGCAGGTCCCGGGTGGTGGAGATCAGGTCGCCGCCCGCGGAGATCCAGGACGGGTTCTGGCGGGTGACGTCGACCGTCTTCTCCTGGCCCGCGTCCTCGTAGCGGTAGTAGCTGTGGGAGTGCGGCCCGGGGATCTCCGTGGCGGTGCCCGGCGCCACGGTCTCCGTCATGCCGAGTGGCCCGAGGATCAGCCGCTGGAGCTCCTCGGCGAACGAGCGGCCGGTGACCTGCTCGATCAGCAGCCTGGCCACCACGTAGTTGGTGTTGGAGTAGCTCCAGTCGGCGCCCGGCTCGAAGCGGGCCGGCTTGGACAGCGCCAGCCGTACGAGCTCTTCCGGCTGGTAGGTCTTGAGGCGGTTGTCCACCCACTCCCGGCCCGACCAGGGGATGCCCGGCGCGAAGGTGCCGTCGTCGTAGTACTCGCCGGTGAAGTTGAACACGCCGCTGGTGTGCTGCAGCAGCATCCGCGCCGTGATCCGCCGGTCCAGGCCGAACTCGGGCAGGTGGTCGCCGGCAGGGGCGTCCAGCCCGACCCTGCCCTCGGCCACCAGCCCCAGCACCGTGGCCGCCACGAAGGGCTTGGTGGCGCTGCCGATGCGGAAGCGCCCGTCCGTCGGCGGCTGCTCGCTCTCGCCCAGCTTGCGTACGCCGGCGCTGCCGGTCCACTCGCCCCGCGCGTCGTGCACGCGCAGCTGCAACCCGACGAAGCCGGAGTCGGTGATCTCCTGGATGGCCTGCCGCAGCTCGGGACGGTCCTGGCCGGTGAGGGTGAGGGACATGATGTGCGCTCCTTCAGGTTCTTGCCGTGTTCTTGGCATTCACCATCGCGGGGCGCGCTGACACGGGGCCGCCGCCGTGCTGACACGGGTGCTGAGACGGGCCTTTAGGTGCGGCTGTCGCGGCGGAAGGACTCCAGGGCGAGGAGCGCGACGTGCAGCGACAGGCACGACTCGACGTCGTCGAGGTCGGTGTCGAGGATGCGTTCGAGCCGGCGCAGCCGGTCGTAGAAGGCGGGCCTGGACAGGTGCGCCTTCTGCGCGGCGACCGCCTTGTTACGCCCCGAGTCGAGGTAGACGCGCAGGATGCGGGTGAGGTCGCCGCCGCGCTGGGCGTCGTGCGCGAGCAGCGGCCCCAGCTCCCGTTCGGCGAACGTCTGCAACCGCGCGTCGTCGCGCAGCAGGTGGAGCAGCCCGCGCAGGCGCAGGTCGGGCAGGCGGTAGAAGGCGCGGCCGTCCGGCTGGCGTACGGCCACGTCGGCGACCTGCTCGGCCTCCAGGAAGCTGCGGCGTACGTCGCGGATGGACTCCACCACGGACCCGGCGGCGAGCACGAACGCCGCCCCGGGCGGCCACAGCATGCGCAGCCGGTCGGCGAGGGTGGTCAGCGCGGCCTCGGCCTGGGTGCGCGGCGGCAGCGGCAGCAGGACGCCCACCCGCTCCTGGTCCAGCGCGCCGACGAGGGCGGGCAGCCGGGCGTCCCTGCAGGCCCCGGCGGTGGCCTCGGCCAGCTCGCCGAGCTGGGCCTGGCCGTCGAGCGCCTGGTCGGCCGGGTCGGTCGGCCTGATGACGACGCTGACCAGCTTGCGTCCGGTCAGCGGCACGCCGACGGCGCGGGCGCGGGCGGCGGCCTCGTCGGGGTCGGCGTAGGCGTGGGTGAGGATGCCGGTGATGATCGTGCCGTGGGCCTGGCGCTCCAGCGACTCCTGGTGGCGTTCGAGCAGGCGGCCGAGGGCGAGCGTGGTGGCGGCGCGTTCGGCCAGCACCAGGTCGCGCGGCGACGGCGGGGCGTCGCAGACGAGGATGAGCCGGCCCCAGTCCTGGCCGCGCGCCCCGACGGTGGTGACGAGCCAGCCGGAGGCCGGGTCGTAGGCCGTGCGCCCGGGCGGCGCCACCGCCCGCGACCGGGTCTCCCAGCCGGCCAGCAGGATGCCCGCGTCGCGCCCGGCGGACTCGCAGGCCAGCACCTGGTGGGCGAGGTTCTCCAGCAGCACCGGGCGGCCGGCCAGCCTGGCCACCTGGGCGAGGACCTCCGTCGGCGAGGCGCCCTCGACCGACAGCTCGGTGAAGACCTCGTGGAGCTGCTCGGAGGCCCGCAGCTCCTCAAGCTGGATGTCGATGATCCGGGCGTGCACCGACTCGGTGATCTGGACGAACGGAGTCTCCCTGGTCAGCACGATGACCGGCAGCCCGTGCTCCTCGGCGGCCTTGAGCACCGCCCGCGGCAGCTCGCGGACGAACCGGCGGCCGAGCTCCACGACCAGCCCGGAGGCGCCGACGTCGGCCAGCGCGCCGATGTAGTCGGCCAGTTTGTCGGGGTCGTCGGGCAGTGCCACGCCGGTGGTCAGCACCAGCTCGCCGCCGCGCAGCAGGCCGGCGATCTCGGCGATCTCGCCGACGTGCACCCACCGCACCCGCGTGTCCAGCCGGTCGGCGCCCGCGACCACGCGCGGGCCACCCCGGCGCACGGTTTCGAGTTCGAGGACGTCGGCGATGGTGGGGAGCACGGGGCAGAGCCTAGCCGATCGATCTGTAAGAACGGGAATGCGTCACTTTACGCTCTGTCAGGAGCCGAGGTCGTCCTCGCGGTATTCCCCGCGGGGCTCGCGCACCCGGAGCTCGACCCGGCGGATCTTGCCGGAGATCGTCTTGGGCAGCTCGCCGAACTCCAGCCGCCGCACCCGTTTGTACGGGGCCAGCCCCCGCCGGCAGTGCTCGAAGATCGACCGCGCCAGCTCCTCGCCGGGCTCGAACCCGGGGGCCGGCGTGACGTACGCCTTGGGCACCGCCAGGCGCACCGGGTCGGGGGCGGGCACCACGGCGGCCTCGGCCACCCCCTCGTGCTCCAGCAGCACGCTCTCCAGCTCGAACGGCGAGATGCGGTAGTCGGAGGCCTTGAAGACGTCGTCGGTGCGGCCGACGTACGTGATGTAGCCGTCGGCGTCGCGGGTGGCGACGTCGCCCATGTGGTAGTAGCCGTCGCGCATCGCCTCGGTCGAGCCGCCCACGTAACCGGCCATGAGGCCCATCGGCCGGCGGCCGTCGAGGGGGAGGCAGATCTCGCCGTCGTCGCCCTCCACGCCGGTGTGCGGGTCGAGCAGCACGATCTCGTAGCCGGGCAGCGGCCGGCCCATCGAGCCCGGCTTGACCGGCTCGCCGGGCGGGTTGCCGATCTGCGCGGTGGTCTCGGTCTGGCCGTAGCCGTCGCGGATGGTGATGCCCCACGCCTTGCGCACCTGGTCGATGATCTCCGGGTTGAGCGGCTCGCCGGCGGCCACGGCCGCGCGCAGCGGCAGCTTCCAGGCGGCGAGGTCCTCCTGGATGAGCATCCGCCAGACGGTCGGCGGGGCGCAGAACGTGCTCACGCGCTCGTCCCGCAGCACTTCGAGCAGCGCAGGGGCGGAGAAGCGGCGGTAGTCGTGGACCAGCACGGTCGCGCCGGCGTTCCACGGCGCGAAGACGTTGCTCCAGGCGTGCTTGGCCCAGCCGGGCGAGGAGACGTTGAGATGCACCTCGCCCGGGCGGACGCCGATCCAGTGCATCGTGGACAGGTGGCCCACCGGGTAGGAGGCGTGGGTGTGCTCGACCAGCTTCGGCTGGGAGGTGGTGCCGGAGGTGAAGTAGAGCAGCAGCGGGTCGCCGGCCCTGGTGGGCCCGTCGGGCTCGAAGCCGGGCGGGGTGTCGTACGCCTCGTGGAAGGGTAGCCAGTTGTAGGCGTCGCCGACGGCGATCCTGGTGAACTCGCCCGGCCCGAACTTCCCGGCGTCCTCGGCGCCCGCGATCACGTGCGCGACGCCGCCGCGCTCGATCCGCTCGGCGACGTCCTTGGCCGTGAGCAGCGTGGTGGCGGGGATGACGACGGCGCCCAGCTTCATCGCGGCCAGCAGCGCCTCCCACAGCTCGGGCTGGTTGCCCAGCATGAGCAGGACGCGGTCGCCGCGGCGCACGCCCTGGCGGCGCAGCCAGGTCGCGACCTGGCCGGAGCGGGCCGACAGCTCGGCGAAGGTGTAGCGGGCCGGGTGGTCACCGACGATCTTGAGCGCCACGGCGTCGGGGGTCTCGGCGGCGAGCACCCCGTCGAACCAGTCGAGCGCCCAGTTGAACTCCGTCAGCTCCGGCCAGCGGAAGTCGCGGCGGGCGGTGGCGGGGTCGGCGTTCAGCAGGAGGTCGCGGGCGGCGCGGAAATCGCTCATGTCCGGGATCCTGCTACGCCGGCAGCCGTCGCTCAAGGCCGTCGAGCACCGACACCAGGCCGAAGTCGAAGGCCATCGCGCGCATGACCCTCGGGTCCTCGGGGGCGACGGTCTCGATCCCCTTCATGAGCTCGGGGTGCCCGGCGGCGACCTTCGCGAGCGCGGCCTGCGCCGCGGCGGTGTCCCAGACGCCCTCCACCGTGGTGTCCCAGGCGATCTCCGGGATGGTCATGCCGAAGATGTAGGCGGTGAGCGTGGCGCCGGCGAAGTCGATGTCGGCGCCGGCGAACCCGGCCAGCCTGAACGTGCGCCGCATGCGCTCGCTGACGCCGATCGCGTGCGGGCCGAGCGCGGGCAGGCGGCCGAGGAGGTCGGCCGACCAGGGGTGGTTGAGCATCGCCCGGCGCATGCTGTGGGCCAGGACGGAGGAGACCTCGCGCCAGTGCGCCTCGTCGGGGTCGGGGACGGTGATCTCGGCCCACACCTCGTCGTAGGCCAGCTCCAGCAGGTCGTCCTTGGTGGCGACGTACCAGTAGATGCTGGTGGCGCCGGACATCAGCTTCGCGCCGAGCTTGCGCATGCTGAGCCCCTTGAGCCCTTCGGCGTCGAGCAGCTCCACGGCAGCCCTGACGATCTCCTCGCGGCTGCGTCCGGGGCCGGCGGGCTTGCTGCGCGGCTCGCGGGTCCAGACGGAGGTGAACTGCCTGCTCATGGCTCCAGGATAAATCCACTCGCACGGTGTACGAGGACTGTCGTACAGTGTGCGAGTGACCTCGAACACTGTACGAGACCCTCGTCGCTGGTGGATTCTCCTCGTCCTGTGCCTGGCCCTGCTGGTCCTGGTCGTCGACAACACCGTGCTGAACCTGGCGATCCCCTCGCTCAACAAGGAGATGGGCGCCACTCCGTCGGACATCCAGTGGATCATCGACGCGTACGTGCTGGCCTACGCCGGCCTCCTGCTCACCTCGGGAGCCCTGTCCGACCGGTACGGCCGCCGCCGCCTGCTCATCATCGGCCTGGTCTTCTTCGGCGGCGCCTCGCTGCTGGCCGTGCTGGTGACGGAGCCCTGGCAGCTCATCGCCGCGCGGGCGCTCATGGGCGTCGGCGGCTCGCTCGTCATGCCGTCCACGTTGTCGATCCTGCTGACCGTCTTCGACGAGGACGAGCGGCGCAAGGCGATGGCCGCCTGGAGCGCCGTGGCGCTGGTCGGCCTGGTGTCGGGCCCGACCCTCGGCGGCTTCCTGCTCGCGCACTACTGGTGGGGCTCGATCTTCCTGCTGAACGTGCCGATCGCGGCCGTCGCCGTCGTCGCCGCCCTCGTGCTCATGCCGGAGAGCCGCAGCGAGAGCCGGCGGATCGACCCCGTGGGCGTCGTGCTGTCCAGCGCCGGCCTCACCGCCGCCGTCTACGTGATCATCGAGCGCGAGTGGAACATCCCCGTCATCGCGGTGGCGGTGCTCGCGCTGGCCGCCTTCGTGGTGTGGGAGCGCCGGCAGGACCAGCCGATGCTGCCGCTGCACTTGTTCGCCGACCGCAACTTCGGCGGCGCGTCGTTCTCGATCCTGCTGATGTCGTTCGGCGCGGGCGCGGTGATGCTGATGCTCACCCAGTACCTGCAGTTCGTGCTGGGCTACTCCGAGATCCAGGCCGGGCTCGCCATGCTGCCGTACGCCGTGGCCGCCGCCGTCTTCAACGGCGTGGGCGCGGGGCTCGGGCAGCGGGTGAGCAACCGGGTGCTGGTCGGCGCCGGGCTGGCGCTCATGGCGGGCGGCTTCGTCGTCATGGCCCTGACCACCGGCTACGGCGGGCTGCTCGCCGGGCTGGTCGTCATGGGCGTCGGCGGCGGGCTGGCCGGGCCTTCGGCGTACGCCTCGCTGATGAACGCGATCCCCGTCGAGCACGCCGGCGTGGGGTCGGCGCTCAACGACACCGTCCAGCAGGTCGGCGTGGCGCTCAGCATCGCGGTCCTCGGCAGCGTGCTGGCCGGGCGCTACACCGCCGAGATGCCCGCCGGTCTGCCGGAGGCGGCCAGGGAGTCGATCGGCGGGGCGCACCTCGCCGGCCTGGCCGAGCCCGCGAACGCGGCCTTCACCTCCGCCATGCATCTCGGCTCGTGGGTGGGCGCGGCGTTCTGCGTGGCGGCGGCCCTGCTCGCCGTGTCGGTGCTGCGCCCGGCGAAGCCCGCCGCCGAGCAGGAGCCGGTTTACAGCTCGTAACCCGATTTTCCGGTAAGCCGACACATTGCACGTATGAGGACGGGGAGCGGGACGGGATACTCGATAGCATGTCGGAGCTACTAGCGCGCCATCGGGCAGTGATGCCGAACTGGCTGGCGCTCAACTACAACGAGCCCATCGAGATCGTCAGCGGCAAGGGCAACCGGGTCGTCGACGCCGACGGCAAGAGCTACCTCGACTTCTTCGCCGGCATCCTGACCAACATGATCGGCTACGACGTGCCCGAGGTGCGCGAGGCCGTCGAGCGTCAGCTCGCCACCGGCGTCGTGCACACCAGCACGGTCTACCTGCTCCGCGGCCAGGTCGAGCTGGCCGAGAAGATCGCCCGGCTGTCCGGCATCCCCGACGCCAAGGTCTTCTTCACCAACTCCGGCACCGAGGCCAACGAGACGGCGCTGCTGCTGGCCACGTACGCGCGCAAGAGCGACCAGGTGCTCGCCATGCGGCAGAGCTACCACGGCCGCAGCTTCGGCGCGGTCAGCGTCACCTCCAACCGGTCCTGGAAGAACAACTCCCTCTCCCCGCTCAACGTGCACTTCCTGCACGGCGCCGACCGGCACCTGACGCAGTTCAAGGGCCTGTCGGACGCCGACTACATCGCCGCGTGCGTGGACGACCTGCGCCACGTCCTCGCCACGGCCGTCTCCAACGACGTGGCGGCGCTCATCGCCGAGCCGATCCAGGGCGTGGGCGGGTTCACCATGGCGCCCGACGGGCTGTTCGCGGCGTACAAGGAGGTGCTGGACGAGCAGGGCATCCTGTTCATCTCCGACGAGGTGCAGACCGGCTGGGGCCGCACCGGCAGCGCGTTCTTCGGCATCCAGGACCACGGCGTCACGCCCGACGTGATCACCTTCGCCAAGGGGCTCGGCAACGGCTTCGCCGTGGGCGGCCTCGTGGCCCGGGGCGACCTCATGGACGGCCCGCACGCCGTGGGCCTGTCCACCTTCGGCGGCAACCCGATCTCCATGGCCGCCGCCAACGCCACCCTCGACTACGTGCTCGACCACGACCTCCAGGCCAACGCGGCGCGCACCGGGGCCATCATCATCGACGGGCTCAAGGAGGCCGCCAAGCGGCTGTCGGTCGTCAAGGACGTACGCGGCAAGGGCCTGATGTTCGCCGTCGAGCTGGAGAGCCCCGCCCAGGCGGCCCGCTTCATGGAGGAGACCAAGAGGGCGGGCCTGCTGGCGGGCAAGGGCGGCCTCTACGGCACCGCCATCCGGATGGCCCCGCCGCTCACCCTCACGGTGGAGGAGGCGGTCGAGGGTCTCGGCATCATCGTCGGCGCCCTGGAGACCATCGACGCGGAGGCGGCGCAGCAGTGAAGTCGGTCACCCACTGGATCAACGGCGCCCCCGCCGAGAGCGGCTCGGGCCGTACGGCCGAGCTGTTCAACCCGGCCACCGGCGAGGTGTCCGGCCACGTCGCGCTGGCGGACGTCGCCGACGTGGACGCCGCGGTCGCCGCGGCGGTCGCGGCCTTCCCCGCCTGGCGGGACGCCTCCCTGGTCAAGCGCGCCCAGGTGCTGTTCCGCTTCCGCGAGCTGATGGTCGCCCACCGCGACGAGCTGGCCGCGCTGATCTCCGCCGAGCACGGCAAGGTGCACTCGGACGCGCTCGGCGAGGTGGCCCGCGGCCTGGAGGTCGTCGAGTTCGCCTGCGGCATCCCGCACCTGCTCAAGGGCGGCTTCAGCGAGGGCGTCTCGACCCGGGTCGACTCCTGGTCGATCCGCCAGCCGCTCGGCGTGGTGGCCGGGATCACCCCGTTCAACTTCCCCGCGATGGTGCCGATGTGGATGTTCCCGCTGGCCATCGCCTGCGGCAACGCCTTCGTGCTGAAGCCGTCGGAGAAGGACCCGTCGGCGTCGCTGCTGATGGCGCGGCTGTGGCAGGAGGCCGGGCTGCCCGACGGCGTGTTCAGCGTCGTCCAGGGCGACAAGACGGCGGTGGACCGGCTGCTGGAGCACCCCGACGTGCGCGCCGTGTCGTTCGTCGGCTCCACCCCGATCGCCCGCTACGTCTACGAGACCGGCACCGCCCACGGCAAGCGGGTGCAGGCGCTCGGCGGCGCCAAGAACCACATGCTGGTGCTCCCCGACGCCGACCTCGACCTGGTGGCGGACGCGGCGGTCTCGGCCGGGTTCGGCTCGGCGGGTGAGCGGTGCATGGCGATCTCCGTCGTGCTGGCCGTGGACCCGGTCGGCGACGAGCTGGTCAAGAAGATCACCGAACGGGTGGACAGGCTCGTCCTCGGCCCCGGCGACGACCCCAAGTCCGAGATGGGCCCGCTGGTCACCCGCGAGCACCGCGACAAGGTCGCCTCCTACCTGGACCTCGGCGTCGAGGAGGGCGCGGAGCTGGTCGTGGACGGCCGGCACACAGCGGTCCTGGGCGGCGGCACGGCGGCCGACGCGCCGGGGTTCTGGCTCGGGCCGACGGTCCTCGACCGGGTGCCGCCCGGCTCGCGCACGCACACCGAGGAGATCTTCGGCCCGGTGCTGTCGATCGTGCGCGTGGGCTCGTACGAGGAGGGCCTGGAGCTCATCAACGGCGGCGAGTACGGCAACGGCACGGCCATCTTCACCAACGACGGCGGCGCCGCCCGGCGCTTCCAGAACGAGGTGGAGGTCGGCATGGTCGGCATCAACGTGCCGATCCCGGTGCCGATGGCGTTCTACAGCTTCGGCGGCTGGAAGGCGTCGCTGTTCGGCGACACGCACGTGCACGGCACCGAAGGCGTGCACTTCTACACCCGCGGCAAGGTGGTCACCTCCCGCTGGCTCGACCCCTCCCACGGGGGCGTGAACCTGGGCTTCCCCACCAACAAGTGAGCCCTCGGCCCGGGTCCCGGTAAGCTCCTTGGCACCGGGGCGAGGGGACCCGGGCAAGAGGGGGCATCGTGCATCGCCGACGTACGTACGCGCTGGCGCTCGCCACGGCGGCGCTGGTGTCCGGCACGGGCGCGGCGAGCCCGACCCTCTCCCCGTCGCCCACCCCCACCGCTTCCGCCACGCAGAGCGACGGCACGCTGCAGATCCTCACCTACCGGGGCTTCGCCGAGTACGGCGGCGTCAGCCCCCGCTTCAACTGGGTGGGCGACTTCGAGAAGGAGACCGGCTGCCGCATCGCCAAGCTCGACACCGTGCAGACCGCCGAGGACATGATGCGCCAGCTCCAGGCCAGGTCCTACGACCTGGTCTCGGCCGGCCCCGCGCTCGCCGCCGGCCTCGTCGCGGCCAAGCAGGTGCAGCCCGTCGAGCCGGCGAAGATCAGCAGTTACGGCGACCTCGACAAGCGCTTCCGCGACATGACGACGGTGTCCGGCAAGGTCTACGGCGTCCCCTACCTGTGGGGCTACCACGAGTTCGTCTACGACCCGGCCCGGGTCAAGGGCGAGCTGAAGGAGGCGTTCGCCTCCGAGCGCGCGGCGCTCCGCGACAGCCCGATGACGATCGCCGACGCCGCGCTCGCGGCCGGCGAGGACGATCCCTACGCGCTCACCGAGGAGCAGCTCGACGCGGCCATGAGGCTGCTGGAGGGGGCGAAGGAGCGCACCTACTGGTCCAACCCGCTCGACCTGGTCAAGGGCTTCGCCACGGGGGAGCTGGACTACGCGCAGGCCACCCCTTACTACCGGCTGCTGCTGCAGAAGGCCGGCAAGCAGGTCAAGACGGTCCCGGCGGGCGAGACGACCGGCTGGGTCGACTCCTGGATGCTGGGCGCCAACGTCCCCGACACGTCCTGCGCCTACCGCTGGCTCAACTGGATGGCCGCGCCGGACGCGCAGCGCGACGCGGCCGCGTGGGTGGGCCTCGCGCCCGCCAACGACAAGGCGTGCAAGGGGCGGGCCAGGCAGGTCTGCCAGATGTACGGGGTGGGCGACGCCAAGAGGCTGTCGCGGGTGCGTTTCGCCGAGCGGCCGCCGGCGGACTGCCGGGCGGGGGAGGGCGGGTGCCCTGACTACGACGCCTGGGCCGAGCGGTGGCGCGAGCTGGCGAAATAGAGCCGGAGCGCGGTACTAACGGGACGGGAAGGCCACCACGGTGGCGAGGGGCGCGGGCATGAGGGCCTCGGCGCAGTCGGCGCAGGCCAGCACGGCCGAGTCGTCGGGCAGCCGGCCCACGCGCACGCGCGGCCGCGGCCACCGCTTGTGGCAGACGACGCACACGTCACCCTCGCGCTGAGCCCAGCTCAGGCCCTCAGGGTCGAACGTCAACATACTCCGCGCCGTTCTTGTCGGACCCCAGTTCATCACGTTCCCAGCAGCCATCGCCCATCCGTACGTCGGATCCGTTATAACCCCTGACCGTGGCCATGAGCGTCCAGCTGAGCGTCAAGTCAGGGTGAATTCTCTACCCAACTGACCGGCTTTACACCAACAAAATCGGGCATCCAGCCACAAGCTGGATGCCCGATATCGATTGGTATCTACAGTTCGGCGATGGCTTTCTCAAGGATCCCCAGGCCCTCTTCGAGCAGGTGCTCGGGCATGACCAGCGGGGGCAGGAAGCGCAGGACGTTGCCGTACGTGCCGGCGGTCAGCACCAGCAGGCCCTCGGCGTGGCAGCGCTTGACGACCGCCTGGACGGCGGTGGGGTTCGGCTCCTTGGTGCCGGGCTCGACCAGCTCGATCGCGATCATCGCGCCCCGGCCGCGCACGTCGCCGATCACGTCGAAGCGCTCCTTCATCGACTCCAGGCGCGGGAGCATGATCTCGCCGATGCGGCGGGCCTTCGCGACGAGGTCCTCCTCCTCGATGGTCTCCAGCACGCCCAGGGCGGCCTCGCAGGCGAGGGGGTTGCCGCCGTACGTGCCGCCGAGCCCGCCCACGTGCACCGCGTCCATCAGCTCCGCGCGGCCGGTCACGGCGGCCAGCGGCAGGCCGCCCGCGATGCCCTTAGCGGTGGCGATGATGTCGGGGACGACGCCCTCGTCCTCGCAGGCGAACAGGGTGCCGGTGCGGGCGAAGCCGGTCTGCACCTCGTCGGCCACGAACACGATGCCGTTGTCCTTGCAGAACTCCGCGATGCGCGGCAGGAAGCCCCTGGCCGGCACGATGAAGCCGCCCTCGCCGGCGATCGGCTCGATCACCACGGCGGCCACGTTCTCGGCGCCGATCTGCTTGGTGATGGCGTCGATGGCCTGCGCGGCGGCCTCCTCGGCGCAGTTGTCCGGGCCGGTCGGCCACCGGTACGGGTACGCCAGCGGCACCCGGTACACCTCCGGCGCGAACGGGCCGAACCGGTGCTTGTAGGGCATGTTCTTGGCGGTCAGCGTCATCGTCAGCAGCGTGCGGCCGTGGTAGCCGTGCTCGAAGACGACGACCGCCTGGCGGCCGGTGGCGTGCCTGGCGACCTTCACGGCGTTCTCGACGGCCTCGGCGCCCGAGTTGACGAGGAAGGTGCGCTTCTCGTGGTCGCCCGGGGTGAGCTCGTTCAGCTTCTCGCAGACCCGGACGTACGACTCGTACGGGGTCACCATGAAACAGGTGTGGGTGAAGTCCGCGACCTGCTTCTGGACCCGCTCGACGACCTTGGGCGCGGCGTTGCCGACGTTCGTGACGGCGATGCCGGAGCCGAAGTCGATCAGCGAGTTGCCGTCGGCGTCCTCCACGACGCCGCCGCCGGCGCGGGTGACGAAGACCGGCAGCGTGGTGCCGATGCCGGCCGGGACGGCCGCCTGCTTGCGGGCCAGCAGCTCCTGGGACTTGGGGCCGGGGATCGCGGTGACGACGCGCCGCTCCTGCGGAATGCTCATGCCTCCGACGCTACGGTGGCCTTCTACCTGGGCCGATACGTCGATATGGCACACTGGGGGTGCTCGTCTTCGCCGGAATGGACAAAACCCGAACGGAACAATCCGAATGCCGCCTACGCTGCAGACCGTCGTGCGCCGGATGGGCCTGCGGCCGCTGGCCGGAGGGCTGCCGCCGGACACCGTGGTGCGCTGGGTGGCGGTGAGCGAGCTGGCCGATCCCACGCCCTACCTGGAGGGTGACGAGCTGCTGCTCACCACCGGGCTGCGGCTGGAAGGCGACCTGGCCGGATATGTCGGGCGGCTCGTGGCGCGGGGCGTCGCCGGGCTCGGCTTCGGCGTCGGGGTCTCCCACGCCGAGGTGCCCCCCGCCCTCGTCGAGGCGGCCGGGCGGGCGGGGCTGCCGCTGCTGGAGGTGCCGCGCGAGACGCCGTTCATCGCCATCGGCAAGGCCGTCAGCGAGCTGCTGGCCGCCGAGCAGTACGAGGAGATCACCCGCGCCTTCGCCGCGCAGGGGCGGCTCACCCGGGCGGCGCTGCGGCCCGAGGGCATGCACGCGGTCGTCGACCGGCTGGCCAAGGAGGTCGGCGGGTGGGCGGCGCTGCTCGACGAGACCGGCGCGGTGCGCCACGCCACGCGCGGGGCCCGTACGGAGGGGGTCACGGCCGAGCTCGGCCGGCTCCTCACCGGCCACCCCAGGCCCTTCGTGGCGGGGGAGGAACGACAGGGGGAAGGCGGCCGGGGGCGGTGGCCGGCCAGCCTGGCGCTGTCGGCGCCGGGGGAGCACATCGTGGTGCAGCCGCTGGGCGGCGCACGGCCTCGTGGGTTCTTCGCCGTGGGGGCCAGGGAGGCGTTCTCGCCGGTCACCCACACGGTGATCAACGCGGCGGGCTCGCTCCTCACGCTCGCCATGGAGCAGGGACGCACCCAGGCCGCGGCCGAGCGCCGCGTCCGGTCGGCGGCGCTGGACCTGCTGCTGTCCGGGGCCGGGCAGCAGGCCCGTGACGTGCTGGCCGCTCTCGGCGGACGGCTGCCCGAGCCGCCGCTCACGGTGCTCGCCGCGCGGGCCGACGCCCTGGACGTGCTGGAGACCCGGGTCTTCGCGGCCCCCGAGCCCCACGCCGGCGACGTGGTGTTCGCGCTCGTGCCGGAGGCGCTGGTGGTGGAGGTGGCGGGGGAGGCGGACGCGCCCGTCGGGGTCAGCCTGCCCGCCACGTACGACTCGGCGTCCCTGACCACCGCCCTCGACCAGGCCAGGCGCGCCCTCGCCGCCGCCGCTCAGCACCCGACCGGCCCTCGGGTGGTGCGGTTCGGAGAGCTGGCCGGGCAGGGTCTGCTGGGGTTGCTGGACCAGGCCACGGCCCAGGCGTTCGCGACCGCGCTGCTGGCGCCGCTGACCGCGTACGGGTCCCGCGCCGACCTGGTCGAGTCGCTGCGCGCTTATTTGGAGAGCAACGGCCACTGGGACGCCGCCGCCCAGCGGCTCGGCATCCACCGGCACACCCTGCGCTACCGCATGCGCCGGGTCGGCGACCTGCTGGGCCGCGACCTCGACGATCCCGGGGTGCGCGCGGAGCTGTGGCTCGCCCTGGAGGCGGCCCGCCGTTACCCGGTCACTTCTTGCGCGACCGGTAGCAGCTGACGACGGCCGTGGTGACGGTCTCGTACGTGCTGCCGTCGCGCAGGTGCCCGGCCCGCTCCAGGCTGATCGCCCCCTGGGCGGCGGCCCACAGCGCGTCGGCGACCTTGCGCGGCTGGGTCGGCGCGAGATAACCGGCCGAGATGCAGTCGGCGATCACCCGGTCGAGGATGTTGAGCGCGGCCCGCGCCAGCGTACGGGCGCGCTCGCTCGGCTCGAACCCGGGGATGGCCCGCTCGAACATGAGGCTGTAGTAGCCCGGCTCGGCCAGGCACGCCTCCCGGTAGGCCGGCCCGAGGGCGTTGAGGTGCTCCAGCGGGTCGCGCCGCTGCGGCACCGACTCGAGAAAACGGCGGAAGCGCTCGAACCCCTCCAGATAGAGCGCCTCCGCCAGGCCCTCCCGGTTGCCGAACATCGTGTAGATGACCGTCGTCGTGCAGCCCGCCTCGGCGGCGATGCGGCGCATCGTCAGGCTCTCGGGCCCGTCCGTCTCCAGCAGGTTGACCGCCACGTCGAGCAGGCGGGAACGCAGTTCGTCATGGCCGGCGCGCTCTCCCAGGAGATAGGCGCCCTGCAGCCCCATGGGCGTCGAGGTCATGAGACCACCTCCCCGGCGGCCGAGGACTTCGTCGTCCTGGTGACCTCACGCTGCTCGGTCACGGGGCCCACGCCTTTCTGATCGGGGGCCCGCCGCGCTGGAGACCCGCACTCGATGACTTAGCCAAGGCGGAGTTCCCTCAAACCCCTCCCCACGGTAAACATCCCGAATTAGGTCTACTTCTGTTACATCCTGGGTATACAGAGGGGCTTGTACTTAACGGTGAGCGGTCGCGAGGCTCTTGTGCAACGTGGTGTAATTCCCCGGTCCCGGGCGTGACATAACGTCTCCGTATGGACGTGCGTAGCTTCTGGCTGAACGGCAGCCCGGCGACCGGGGACTCCGAGCTCACTGTCACCAACCCCCACGACGGCCGGGAGGTCGGCCGGCACTCCGTGCCCACCGACGCCCAGGTGGAGGAGGCCGTCGCGGGCGCCCACGCGGTCGCGAAGGAGGCCGCCGCCCTCCCCGTGCACGTGCGCGCCGAGGCCCTGGCCCACGTCTCGCGCCGGCTGGCCGAGCGGGCCGACGAGATCGCCCGGCTCATCTCCGCCGAGAACGGCAAGCCCATCCTCTGGGCGCGCGGCGAGGTCTCGCGGGCCGTCGCCACGTTCCGCTTCGCCGCCGAGGAGACCCGCCGCTGGTCGGGCGAGGTCCAGCGGCTCGACACCGAGCCGGCCGCGAACGGGCGCCTGGCGTACGTGTCGCGGGTGCCGAAGGGCCCCGTGCTGGCGATCACCCCGTTCAACTTCCCGCTGAACCTCGTCGCGCACAAGGTGGCCCCGGCCCTCGCCGTCGGCGCGCCGGTCATCGTCAAGCCCGCGCCCGCCACCCCGCTGTCGGCGCTGGTGCTCGGCGAGATCCTGGCCGAGACCGACCTGCCCGCGGGCATGTTCTCGGTGCTGCCCCTGCCGAACGAGCGCGCCGCCGCCCTCGTCGATGACCCGCGCCTGCCGGTCGTGTCGTTCACCGGCTCCGCGCCCGTTGGCTACGCCATCGCCGACCAGGTGCCGCGCAAGCACGTGACCCTGGAGCTGGGCGGCAACGCGGCGGCCGTCGTCCTCGCCGACGCCGACCTCGACTGGGCCGCCCAGCGCGTCGCCCTCTACTCCAACTACCAGGCCGGGCAGAGCTGCATCGCCGTCCAGCGGGTGATCGTCGAGCAGCCCGTGTACGACGCCTTCGTCGAGCGCCTGCTGCCCGCCGTCGAAGCCCTCGTCACCGGCGACCCGGCCGACGAGAAGACCCAGGTGGGGCCGCTCGTGTCGGAGGCCGCCGCCGAGCGGGTCGAGCAGTGGATCCAGGAAGCCGTGGCCGGCGGGGCCCGCCTGCTGGCCGGCGGCACCCGCGACGGCGCCACGATCGCGCCGACCGTGCTCGCCGACGTCCCGCAGGACGCCAAGGTCGCCTGCGAGGAGGTCTTCGGCCCGGTGCTGATCCTGCAGCCGGCCGCCTCGATCGACGAGGCGTACGCGATGGTCAACGACTCGAAGTACGGCCTGCAGGCCGGCGTCTTCACCCGCTCCCTCGACGCCGCCTTCCGCGCGAACCGTGAGCTGGAGGTGGGCGGCGTCATCATCGGCGACGTGCCCTCCTACCGGGCCGACCAGATGCCGTACGGCGGCGTCAAGGACTCCGGGATCGGCCGCGAGGGGCTGCACTCGGCGATGGAGGACTACACGTACGAGAAGGTCATGGTCCTCACCGGCCTGACCCTCTGATCTCCCCGGCCGACCGTGGCGCGCGTCCTCACCCCTGAGAGCTGAGGGCGCGCGCCACCGTCAGGCTGTCCTCATAAATGTGGTAGCGGGTGATGAATCCGCCCTCGACCGTCAGCCGCAACGCGAACGGCGAGCTGTACGCGACCCCGCCTTCCCCCCGCACCGTCTGGACGATCTCGCCGAACACCACGGCGTCCGCCCCGTCCACCAGGATCCGCGTCACGGACGTGCCGTTCAGCTCGGGCACGTGATACGCCTCCAGGGTCCGGAAGTGGTCCGCGACATCCGCCCTGGTCCGGCGGGGCCGGATCCACGGCACCGCCGGGTGCCCCTCGTCCGGCCAGTCGAGCCGCCAGTCGACCGGCTCGGCGAACAACGCGGCGACGCGCTCGTGATCGCCCTCGGCCATCCTGCGCAGCAGCTCTTCCACGACCTCACGGGTGCTCTTCTCGCTCATGCCCCGACCCTCCCACCCCGGAGGTCAAGCCGTCGATTACGTCCCAGGTAACCCCCGAGGGCCCGCCGTGGTGGCGGGGGTAACTAGTCGAAGGGGATGCCGTCGAAGCTGCCCGACAAAGACGGGCGGGTGGAGAATGCCGTCCAGCTCAGCGTTACCTCGTGGGTGCGTCCGCCGGTCTCGGCGCGGAGCGTGGCGGTGGCGCGGCCCTCCGAGGTGAGCTTGATCGGTCCGCTGACCCGCAGGTCGCGCACGAACCGCACCTCGTCGAGCGTGACGTCCTGGCCGAAGGTGACCTGGCCACCGCGCAGCCCTGGCTCGTTCTGCACTCTTGTATAGACGGTGCTGTTGGGGTTGCGGCGGGCGATGGCGTCCGACGCGGTGGCGAAGGTGGCCGCGAGCACCCGCTGCTGGGCGGTGCTGAGCTCGCGGGCCGGGTGCGGCGGCACGTCTCCTACGGTCTGCGGGAAGGCGCCGAGGGCGCGGTAGTTCTCGCCGGTGCATTTCTGGTCGGTCACCTGCTTGGTGGTCAGGAAGGTGCGCAGCATGCCGCGCACGCAATCACCCATCGGCGAGGCGGGAGACGTCAGTGCATGCGGTCCGAACGGGACTCGCACGACGGTTGCGTTGGGAAAGGCTCGCAGCGATCTCGCCACTTCGGCGGGGCTGTTCATGTCAAGCTCCCCCGCCATCACCAGGACGGGCACGGTGGGCAGCGTCTGTCCAGGTGGGCGCGGCGGGCTGTGGCGTGGAGTCGGCCAGTTGATGCATGGCTCCACGGTGCCGATCCCAGGGAAGATGTCGCTGATCTGATAGGGCGCCAGCGGGCGTACCCGCTCGTAGTAGCGCTCGGCCTGCGCCTGGCGTTCGGTCGCCGAGGCCAGCCGGTCGAAGGGGAAGCTACCGTCGCCGCAGCGAAAGCCCAGATAGCCGGCAACATACGGATCGTTGGCCGGTGGAAGCGTTGTGGGAACCAGCCGTGCCAGGCGGCGCAGTGGAGCCGGGTCGCCGCGCAGGTAGGCGTTCGCGGCCGCGGCGGCCTCCCGGCCGAACACCGGCTCAGACATCCTCTTGAGCGCTGAGGTCTGGAACACCGACACTTCCGGATCGGGCTGCTCCCGTAGCCTGTCCACCAGGCGAGTCCAGGTGTCGGAGGCGCTGCCCGGTAGGGCGTCGCACGCTCTCGACCGTTCGCAGACGAGATCGAACTGGCGGCGCCATGACCAGTAGTTCCCCCAGTTCGCGTATCCGTCGGGGTCCACGATCATGGAGCTGTCGAGGAATATCGCGTCCAGGCCGCCTGGATGCCGAGCGGCGTACGCCTGGGCGTACAGGGTGCCGTAGGAATTGCCGTAGAAGCTCACCTTGCCTACACCGAGTGCCTTCCGGATCGCGTCGAGATCATGCGAGGCCTGGTCAGCGGTGAAGTACGCGCCCCGCGGCCCCACGCTCCTGGCGCAAGCCGCGATGGTCTCGGGCTTCTCGATGCCGGCTCCTTGGCAGAGCAGCGGCGAGGACTTCCCCATTCCGCGCGGATCCATGACCAGCAGGTTCTTGCGTTCGAGCACAGGTCCGAGAACGCGCTGCATCTCGGGTATGGTCGGCAGAGTCGGGCCTGGCCCTCCGAGATTGGCTACCACGGTTCCGCCGGCTCCCTCGGCCGGAATCCAGGCGAAGGCCACGGAGATGCGTTCGGAGGAGGGGTTCTCCCAGTCGAGGGGGACATCGATGCTTCCGTCGCAGCGTGTGGTCGCGTTCGCGCAGTCGTGCAGGCCGGTCGGAGGAGCTGGGGTGCCGGGAAGCAAGGCGGCGGCCAGTGCGAGCCCTAAAGCTTTTACGATCATGCTCCCGAGTCTCGTTGTCCGTGCGCCGAATTTCTTCGGCCGGTCGGAGGATCCCACCCGGGACCCTGCTCCCAGAGCTGTCAGCGACCACGGGGTGATCTCGGCTCATCACCCCTGATCACGGTAAGGGCGGCAGCCGGCGACTGTCAGGCTCACGCTCGGCGCCCGCTTCGAGACGCTGCTCGCGCCCTCCGGTCTCCTGGGGTCGCATGCCAGCCGATGCAGACAGCGTTCCTCGCCCGCCCGACCGTCACGAACTCGGCCGGGTCGGATACCCAGGGCCTCTGCCATGCACGGGTTTCCTGACTACAGAGTGGGGAATCCGCGAACCCGCGCGCTCGGCGGAATCAGGGGGAAGGCGACGGCGGGCTGCGGACAACAACAGGTGACCGACGTCCTCACCACCGCGAGGCTTTCGCATGCATGAGCCCTACCTGACCGCTCCTCCGGATGCACCGTCGCGGGACGACGCCGTGTGGATCGAGCGGTCCTGGGACGAGCCCGAGTGTTTCGGCGCCGTTTTCGACGCCCACTACGCCGAGATCCACCGGTACGCCTCCCGGCGGCTCGGACCGTACGCGGCCGACGACGTCGCCGCCGAGACGTTCGCCCTGGCCTTCCGCCGGCGCCGCCGCTTCGACCTGAGTCACCGCAGCGCCCGCCCCTGGCTGTACGGCATCGCGACCAACCTCGTCAGCCGGCACCGCCGTGACGAGGTGCGCCTCCTGCGAGCCGTGGACCGGCTGAACCCCCTGGCGGAGCCGCCCCGGGGCCACGAGGACGAGGTGGCGGCCAAGGTGAGCGCGCAGCACGTCAAGGGCACGCTGGCTCGCGCCGTCGCCGCCCTGCCCGCCGCCCAGCGGGACGTGCTGCTGCTGGTGGCGCTCGGCGGGTTGAGCTACGACGAGGTGGCGCAGGCCCTGGACGTGCCCTTCGGCACGGTGTCCTCGCGGCTCAACCGGGCTCGCGGGAAGCTGCGCAAGGCGCTGGGCGAGAAGAACCCCCTGCTCGATGAGGAAGAGGCCTGACGATGAACGACCTGGATCTCGTCCGCGGCGTGTACGACGACCCGCCTCCTCCGTCCACGGCCACCGCGGCGGCCGCCCGCCGTCGCATGCTGAGCCAGGACGACCGACTGCCGGCGCGCCGCCTCACGTGGCGCATGCCGCTCGGCCTGGTGGTCGCCGCCACGGCCACGGCGGTGGCGGCGGTCCTGGCGTTCTCGCCCGGCGGCGAGTCCGTACGGCCTCGTCCCAGCGTGACGATGGACCAGTCGCCCCGCGGCATGATGCTGGCCGCCGCCACCCAGGCGGAGCTGCAGCAGGAGGGCCGCTACTGGTACTCGCACCAGCGCACCGCCTTCGCGGCGCTCGCGCTCGGCCGCACCGGCGGGTACGTCGTGGAGGAACGCACCGAGTTCTTCGCATGGACGGGACAACGCCGTGGCGACGGCGCTTCCTTCTACGGTCGTGACTTCCCTGGTGAGCTGCAGACCGAGGAAGACGTGGACGCCTGGCGCGCGGCGGGCTCCCCGTCGAGCTGGCAGATCCGTTCGTCGGGCCGTATCAGGACTCTCGCGGCCGAGCCCGGCCCCTGGCAGGAGGACGACCCGGACGCCCGGGGCGGCGGCGTGTTCGACGTCGGCGGCCTCGGCCGGTTCACCTACCAGGAACTCCAGGACCTGCCCACCGACCCGGAGGACCTGCGCGAGCTCCTGTGCGAGGGCTCGATCAAGCTCGCCGACGGCCGCACCGGCGCGCCGAAGAGCTGCGAGGAGCCCACGAGCGTGCTCGACCAGGTCTTCTCCCTGCTCGCGAACACGCCCGTCCCGCCCAAGGTGCGAGCCGGTCTCATGCGCCTGATCACCGACCATCCCGGCGTGCAGCGGCTGGGGGTCGTCAAGGATTCGCTCGGACGTGTCGCGGTCGCGCTCGCGGCCCCGTTCGAGAGCGCCGACGGCCGCGGGACGATCCAGCGGCAGGTGCTCTTCGACCAGCGCACCGGCGAACTGCTGGGCAGCCGCGACATCCAGCTCGAACCGGGCCCGGACAGCGAGAAGTGGCAGGTCACCGGCAGGGTGCTGGACTACTGGGCGATCGTGGACTCGGGCTGGACCGATGCCCGGCCCGTCCTGCCCAGGTAGCCGACGCAGAGGAGGTCCTTCGGCCCGCTGCCGATCCTCAGAGATCCCTTCCGGCCTCTGAGGCGGACAGCCGGTGCGCCAGGGACTCCAGCGTGGCGATGATCTGGGTGACCTCCGCAGGCTCGACGCCCAATGCTCTGGCCAGGACGTCATCGACCGTCGCCGCGTCGGCCTGCCGCTGTCCTTGCTCACGCATGCCCGGCGCGGGGCGTACCAGAGTGCGCCGCCGGTCGGTGGGGTCCGGCTCGGTGACCATCACCCCGGTGTCGCGGAACTTGGCGACCGTCGCCGACACCAGGCTCTGCGGGAAGCCGGTGCGATCGGTGATCTCGCCGATGGAACTGCCGGAGTGCTCGAAGACGTCGACGAGGATCGTGCGGGCACTGGCCGGCAGCGCGTGGAAGCCCGACCGGGGAATGGCGTCCTGACCGATCCGGATCAACTTGTGTCCCAGCAGGAACAGTTCGAGCCCGTTCATGACGTCCATGATGCACCAATCGACAGATGTATCTGTAATCTGATACATCTATTTTCTGATGCATCTCCGAGTCGATGCATCATGGATGAAGGGCACTGCTGATGATCTCGAAGAACCTGCACGTCCCTGGAGCGCGACTGCGCTACCTTCTGCGCGGCACCGGTCCGCTGCTCCTCCTGGTCGCGGGCGGGGACGGAGACGCCGCCGCCAGTGACGACCTGGCCGCCCAGCTCGCCGACAGGTACACGGTCCTCACCTACGACCGCCGTGGCCTGTCCGCCAGCACCCTCGACGACCCCGGTGACCCTCCGACCGTCACCACCCACGCCGATGACCTGCACCACCTGCTCGCCGCGCTCACCACCGAGCCCGCCTACGTCTACGGCAGCAGCATCGGCGCGCTGATCTGCCTCGAACTGGTGTCCCGCCACCCCGAGCAGGTCAGGGTCCTGGTCGCGCACGAACCTCCCGCGACGCAGTTGCTCCCTGAGCCGGAGCGCAGCCGCGCCAGGCAGGAGCAGCAAGAGGTCGAGGACATCCACCGGGCACAAGGCGCTCTCGCCGCCCTGCGGAGGTTCGCGGCTCTCGCGGCCATCGACCCGGCCGACCGTGAACCCGACGTCGCGACGACGCCGCCCGGGCCGGAGCGTCTGCCCAATCTGGAGTTCTTCCTGACCCACGACGCGCCGGCGGTCCGCCGTCACCTGCTGGATCTGTCCGCGCTCAAAGCGGCGTCCACCCGCATCCTGCCCGCCGTCGGTGAAGCCTCCGCGCACATCTGGGCGCACCGATGCGGCCGCCTGCTCGCGGAGGAGCTCGGTGTCTCGTACGTGGAGTTTCCCGGCGGCCACAACGCGGGTGTGTTCCGGCCGCGCGCCTTCGCGGCACGTCTCCACGAGGTGCTCGACTCGGCGGGGGCTGTGTCCGGCCCGCTCGGGACGGACCGGGCGGGTGACGAGCCCGCCCGGTGAAGGCCGTGTCAGCCGACCGTGACGACCGGGCACCTGACGCTTCCTTGGGCGGAAACGGCCCGCCTCCCGGTTGACCCCGGCTCGCCGCTCAGGCCAGGGTCGCCCGCAACTCGCCCACCGCTGGACGAAATGCCTGTTCGGGGGGCACCGCGTGCAGGACCATCCTGGCGGTCTCCAGCACGTGGGCCGTGCGGAATCGTTCGGGGACGGCGGCTATGGTGGTGGCCGCCTGGGTCGCTCCTTGCTCCACTCCGCCTCTGGCGATGGCGGCCCATGCCTCGTGCAGTTGGATGTTTGTCGCGTACACGTAGTCGCGCGATCGGCGGAGCAGGTCCTCGCGGGCTCGTGCCGCTGCTTCCCGGTCTCCCACCAGCGGCAGGCGGTGCCGTGCTGTTCCAGCCGGGTGAAGGCGTTGGCCTGGATGGCGGCGAGCAGCGCGGTCACCCGGTGCAGTTCGGCGAGCTCGCTGCCCTTGGCGAGCTCGATCTGCCGCGAGAGCGTGTCCAGGTCGATGGAGAGGTCGTGGGCCTGCGCGGGTGGACGGTGCCTGAGGGGACGCCAAGGGCATCGACCCCTACAGCCAGGCCTACACCTACGGCAAGGTCGGCAACCTCACCACCATGACCGACAACGGCCAGACCGCCACCTACACCTACCCCGCCCCCGGCGCGAGCGCCGTGCGCCCCAACGCCGTCACCAGCATCACCCGCCCGAACGGCACCGACACCTACGCCTACGACGCCAAGGGCCAGCTCAGCGCCCGCACCGTCGCCGGCAAACAAGGCACCTTCACCTGGGACCAGCTCGGCCAGCTCACCCAGGCCACCATCGACGGCCAGCAGACCAACATGGTCTACGACGCCTCCGGTGAGCGTTTGATCCGGCGCGACCCCGACGGCAGCACCACGCTCTACCTCGGCGCCATGGAGCTGCGTCTGTCCGCCGGAGCGGTGGCCGGCAAACGCTATTCCAACAGTGCCGACGGAGACCTGGTCGCCATGCGCGACGCCGGCGGCGTCACCTGGATGCTCACCGGCAAGCACGGCAGCACCCAACTGGCCGTCAACGACACCACCGGCACCGTCAGCCGCGAACGCTACCTGCCTTCGGCCAACGCCGCGGCGCCGACGGCCTCCCCTTCACCGACCGCGGCTTCCTCGGCAAGACTGAAGACGCCTCCACCAGCCTGACCTACCTGGGTGCCCGCTACTACGACCCGGCCATCGCCCGGTTCATCTCCACCGACCCCGAACTCGACCTGCGCACCTCCGAATGGGCCAACCCCTACTCCTACGCCGCCAACAACCCCATCGACCTGGCCGACCCCGACGGCCGCCGCGTCGACACCGGCAGCCGGGAGTCAGATGCGACCTTCGCCAAAACCCACCACGCCAGCGGCAAGAAGAAAACCAAGACCGAGAGAAAGATCCACAAGCAGCGTCAGAAGCAATACGCCAAACAGAAACGAGAAATAACGGCATGGAAGAAGCGCGAAGCGCAAAGGTCTCGCTACTACAGCCGTGACGCTCACATCAAGAAGGAAGATATAGAGGCCTTCCGCTGGCAGTTGGCCAACGCAGGCGGTGTCACCGACGGCGCACCGATGGCCTCGTTCAATGCAAGGCGCGGGTACGCCAACCTGAGACCTCAGCCTAGAAAGTTCAAGGCGCCGGACTGCAACAGCTTTGTGCCAGGAACGAAAGTCCTTATGATGAAGGACGGCACCCTCAAGGCCATCGAGGACGTCAGGATCGGTGACACCGTCATGGCAACGGATCCCGAGACTGAGACGACGTCGGCGAAAGCCGTGACGGCACTCCTTGCCAACGAAGGCGGTAAAAATCTCGTTGAGCTGACCATCCGGACAAGCGACGGAGGCGACAAGAAGACAGGCGAGGGCGACCAGGCCGCCAGCACGGTGACCGCCACCTACCAGCACCCGTTCTGGATCCCCGACCTGCGGGAATGGGTCGATGCCGGCGACCTCCGGCCAGGCATGTGGCTGCGAACCTCCGCTGGAACGCACGTCCAGGTCACAGCCGTCAAAAAGTGGAGCGCCACCCAGCGGGTACACAACCTGACTGTCGCCGACCTGCCCACGTACTATGTGCTGGCGGGCGGTACGCCGGTCCTGGTTCACAACTGCGACGGCGATGTTCATTGGGTCAACGAGAACGCCAACATGAGTTCCACGGCGCGGGCTTATGATGCGGGTGCGGCGGGTTCCAGAGCTGGCGTGGCTCCGGCGCTGCAGTATTATAACGCTGGCGGAAAGAGCCTGTCGCAGATCAAGTTCGATGGATTTGATGCGGCCAATGGAGTGATGATCGACCGAAAGGTGAGCGTCACGACTTTCAATAAGACATACCGGCAGGCCATGAATCAATCTCTAGCGCTTGAGCAGAACGGTTACACGGGTCGATGGGAAGTCCCCACTGCAGCCGAGGCGGTGCGGGCTCGGAAGGTCCTCGGCGACCTCCTGATCACCAACATTCAAGTGAGGGTTGTTCCCTGATGGATGTCAACAAGGTTCTGGTTCGCGCATTCGTGAGCGTCGTCGTCTCGATAGACTTGACGGACGATGAAGACATTGATCCGGACATCGCGACGGACATTCTCGAGCCGGCTGCCGCTCTGTTTCGCGATCTCCCGGAAGAGGGGCGTCGGGAAGTCACTTCTCTGATCCTTGAATGCGCCGAACTGGAAGAAAACCCGGAGCGTCAGAGGGCAATTCTGGGGCTCCCGGAAGCCATCGGCCTTCTCGGCGAAGGCTGACCTCGATGACTCACGAGGTGGTCGTCCCTTCTGATCGATTTCGGCTGATGTAGTTTTCTGCCTGATCGTCCTGTTCGATCCGGGCGAGTGGCGCGTCGGCCTACCCGAGACGCTTGGGCGGACGGCGGTTCCGCGGGCCGCGAGGGGATCCCATCGCTCCTTTCCGGGATCGGCGGGAAACGTTCGCACTGGTCAGGGGGGCGCCGGCAGAGCACGCAGACGCTGCCAGCAGATCAGGAATGCGTCCTTCCATGGCCAGGTGACGCTGATCTTCAGCATCCGCCGACGAGCGTGAGAAACCAGCCGGGCGGGCAGGTGCCAGAGGCAGTAGCGGAGGGTCTGCGGCTCAGCGCGGGCCAGCCCGGCGTCGTCGTGCAGGCCTACCAGGGCAGTGATTCATCGGTTGTGTAGTCCTGAGCATCGGAGTATGAGCGCCACTTGACTCCTGGCATATTCTCCGCCCAGAAAAAATCGCCTGGTGCTCTTGCTGCCAGGGTGATGTCATGACCTTCGCCGGGATCGTCGCTCGGGTGGACGAGAGCCAGCCTTCTCGCCGCAGAGGATGCGCGAATCGTTGGCCGGCCACTTCCATGCAGGGAAGGGGAGCTCATGGCTCCCTTCCCGAGACCAGAGCCAATCTGCCGGGACTCCTTGCGCGACTTTCGTCGCAGGAGCCCCCAGGATTGCCTCCAGGATTGTGGCGTGAATCAAGAAATCTGAGAGCTGCTCGCCCGTCTGTCGCCACGGGGTCGGTTCGTCGGAAGGCTCTCGCTCATATACGGAGCGATCTTCGCTTCTCGGATCGAATGCCCAAACCCGAGTTCCTTGGTTCTCAACCCAGAACGGAATCATTCCGTCTTCTGCTGCGAGTTCCCCGAGGGGGATGGCGTAGTTGTGTGAGGTAACCTCCCCGCCCCACTGGGCGGAGATTTCGTGCCACTCGACAAGCTCCCTCGGTGCATCAGGCGATTCTCCCAGTCTCACATTGGGTGAGTTCGGGGCGCCGTACCACCTCCGCAGAAATCGCAGCAGGTCCGGGCTGTCCGTGAGGGCGAGAGAATTCATGTGAGACATTATGCGCTACATGCCAGGCGTCGACGGGGACTGATCGGCAAATCGCTAAAGCAAAACGGGAGCCCATAGGTGGGGTCCCGTGGGTCATGACGGCAGTAGTTGACGGCAACCTCAGCGGACGAGCGAGGCGCAGGGTGGCCGTTCGTCGCTGTCGGAGCGTGCCGTCTCGGTGGTCTCCCGGCCGACGAGGGCGGTGCCGAGGGCGGCGATGGCGTCGCGCTGGAGGCGGGGGACGTGGGCGTAGACGGCTGTGGTTCAGGTCAAGACGGGCTCGGGTAAGGGAGCGCTGAAACAGGCTTTGAGAACTCAGAGTCTGACGGATTATCCAGTCATTGTTTACCTCCCGCAAGGGCGAGGAAGTGTGATCAAGAGTCTTGAGCAGGCCGGCATCATGGTCACTCGCGACAAGAATGTCCTGCTGGATGTCTTGGCTCCGTAGTCCAAGATGCGACATAAGCGCCCGTCACGACAGGAAGATCCATGCGGCCTACCATCGTTCTCCTCAGTCCCCCAGAGAGCCATCAGCACATCGTGGCCCGTCTGCAGCAGGCTGGCGCCTACAGTGAGGGTGAAACCTTTGATCGGCTGGATCGAGGAGAATGCAGCTTCGGCGTAGACGCGTCCGGGGATGTCGTCGATGAATTCGATCAGGAAGAAGTGGATGAGATTCGCCAGAAGATTGGCGAGTTTCAGGCGATCACTCTTGAATACTCGGGAGTGTCTTGCATTCGCGATCTCCTGGGCGAAGTAATCCAGGGGCTATCGGGCTTGCTGGATACGAATTACGGCGAAATCATCGAATATGGAGAGGTTCTAGCGCGGTTCCAGAGAGAACCTTTGTGGGATTGGCGATTCGCGGTGGGTGAATAACCTCCCCGGGCGGGTGCGGTAAATGGCGACAGGGGGCAGGTTGATGACCTGCCTCCTCTTCCTCTAGCGGCTCTTCGAAGTTAAGCGGGGTTTAGGTGTCCGCGGCCGCGTCGGGTGGTGGCGCATCGGGTACGTAGTCGCTGGTTTTCGGGATTGCGGAAGCCGTAGGCGTCGCGGGCGACTGTTTTGATGACTCGGTTGGTGCCTTCGGAGCCGGCGTTGGTGATGCCCGTGCGGAGGAACGCGAGGATCTCGGGCCACCAGGTGTCGATCGTGGTGGCCAGACGTTCGAGTTCGAGGCGCAGCGGTCGTCCTGGACGGTGTCGGGGGTGGACGTGTTCGCCTTGGTCTGGGTGGTGACGCGGGAGAGCCAGTCGGTGGTGGCGTCGTGTGCCAGGACACGTTTGATTTGGCCGTTGCCGCCGAGCGAGCGGGTTTCCAGCGCATCCGGGGCTCTTGACGGCAACGTCAGTGGACGACGGCTGCGGCAGGTGGCTCAGGGTTTGTCCAGAAAAACACCGTACAGTCCCAGGCGGACCAAGATCCCAGCGGAGTCGATCGAGATGCCTTCAACGCCTGAAAATCCCAGTACTGGAAGGATCGAGCGGCAGGATTTGCTGGACGATGAACGCTGTCGACGCGAGTGAGCGACTGATCGAGCTGGTTCGCGGGAACGATGACATTGCTAACCACGCCGATGGCTGTGATGCAGGGACGATGGCCGCCGCCGAGAGCCATCTGGGTGCGGCCTTCCCTCCCTCGTACCGCCGTCTGATCGAAGGGTTCGGGACCTGGGATATCGCGGGTGAGGAATTCCTCGGCGTATATCAGACGCCTGCGATGGGGCAGAAACTGCTGGGTTCAGTCACGGAAACCCTGGATGCTCACATCCGGTACGGAATGCCATCCGATCTGATTGTTGCGATGTTTGACGGACTGGGTGGACTGGTCGTTCTCGATTCTTCTCGTGTGAATCAGGAAGGCGAGTATCCTGTTCTCGTTTGGCACCCCGGAGTTGCTGACCGTGAGAGTATGGAGAGACTCGGGGACGATTTCGGGTCCTTCGCGTTCGCGCTGAGAAAACGAGGAGCCTCGCCAGGTATTCCCGGCGAGACTCCTGCGGTTCTTGAAGGCAACGCTGATGGCAAGGGGACCAGCAGGAACTTCGTGCGCTTCAACGAAGGTTTGAAGCGAAAGCTGGAGCAGCAGGCTGGCTGACATCCGGGCCGACCCGGGCGTCGGATGGAGGGAGGGCGCGCTCGCGCCCTCCCTTGATGACAGACTCAACCTGGCGGCGGTTGGTCAGCCGACCGTCACGACCGGGCCCGAGGTGGCGGGGGAGTCGTCGTCGAGGTCGATCTCGACGCCCATCTCCTCGGCCAGGCGCAGCGCCTCCTCGATCAGCGTCTCCACGATCTGCGACTCGGGGACGGTCTTGATGACCTCGCCCTTGACGAAGATCTGGCCCTTGCCGTTGCCCGAGGCGACGCCGAGGTCGGCCTCGCGGGCCTCGCCGGGGCCGTTGACGACGCAGCCCATCACGGCCACCCGCAGCGGCACCTTCAGGCCCTCAAGGCCGGCCTGCACCTGGTCGGCCAGGGTGTAGACGTCGACCTGGGCCCGCCCGCAGGACGGGCAGGAGACGATCTCCAGGCCGCGCTCGCGCAGGCCCAGCGACTCGAGGATCTGGGTGCCGACCTTGACCTCCTCGACCGGAGGGGCGGACAGCGAGACGCGGATGGTGTCGCCGATGCCCTCGGCGAGCAGGGCGCCGAAGGCGACCGCGGACTTGATCGTGCCCTGGAAGGCCGGCCCCGCCTCGGTCACGCCCAGGTGCAGCGGGTAGTCGCACTTGGCGGCGAGCAGGCGGTAGGCGTTGATCATGACGACCGGGTCGTTGTGCTTGACCGAGATCTTGATGTCGCGGAAGCCGTGCTCCTCGAACAGCGAGCACTCCCACAGGGCGGACTCGACCAGCGCCTCGGGGGTGGCCTTGCCGTACTTCTGCAGCAGGCGGGGGTCGAGGGAGCCGGCGTTGACGCCGATGCGGATCGGCACGCCGTGGTCGGCGGCGGCCTTGGCGATCTCGCTCACCTTGTCGTCGAACTTCTTGATGTTGCCCGGGTTGACCCGGACGGCCGCGCAGCCCGCCTCGATGGCGGCGAAGACGTACTTCGGCTGGAAGTGGATGTCGGCGATCACGGGGATCTGCGACTTCTTCGCGATAATGGGCAGCGCTTCGGCGTCGTCCTGGGACGGGACGGCCACGCGGACGATCTGGCAGCCGGACGCGGTCAGCTCGGCGATCTGCTGCAGGGTGGAGTTGACGTCGGCGGTCACCGTGGTCGTCATCGACTGCACCGAGACCGGCGCGTCGCCGCCCACGGGCACGTTGCCCACCATGATCTGGCGGGAGTGGCGGCGTTCGGCGAGCGGCTTGGGACGGACCGACGGGATGCCGAGAGCTACGGAAGACATTTCAACCCTTACTGTGGCGACGAGTTCAAGTTTATGTAGCTAGCGGGACTGCCCCGCCGTGAGTTCGGCCGCGCGGGCGCGGGCCCAGGCGTCGGCCGCGAGCACCTCGTCGACGGACTCGGCCGCCGTGACCCGGTGCTCCTCCACCACCTTGGCGACCGTGTCGACGATCGCCAGGAACGGCAGCCTGCCCCCCAGGAACGCCTCCACGCACACCTCGTTGGCGGCGTTGTAGACGGCGGGCGCGGTGCCGCCCTCGGTGCCGACGTGCCTGGCCAGGGCGACCGACGGGAACGCCACGTCGTCGAGGGGCTCGAAGGTCCAGGTGTGGGCCTTGGTCCAGTCGACGCCGCGGGCCGCGCCGGGGACGCGGTGCGGATGGCCGAGCGCGAGCGCGATCGGCAGGCGCATGTCGGGGGGACTGGCCTGGGCCATGGTGGAGCCGTCCACGTACTCGACCATGGAGTGGATGATCGACTGGGGGTGGACCACCACGTCGATGCGGTCGAAACCCAGGTCGAACAGCAGGTGTGCCTCGATGACCTCCAGCCCCTTGTTGACCAGGGTGGCCGAGTTGACGGTGATGACGGGGCCCATCGACCAGGTGGGGTGGGCCAGCGCCATCTCGGGCGTGACGCCGGTCAGCTCCTCGCGCCGCCGCCCGCGGAACGGGCCGCCGCTGGCGGTGACGACGAGGCGGCGGACGCTCGCCGGGTCGTACGCGCCGGGCCCCGCCGCCCACAGGCACTGCTGGAGCGCCGAGTGCTCGGAGTCGACGGGCAGGATCTGGCCGGGCGCGGCCAGCCGCTTGACCAGCGGGCCGCCGATGATCAGGGACTCCTTGTTGGCGAGAGCGAGGGTGCGGCCCGCCTCCAGCGCGACCAGCGTGGAGGTGAGGCCGAGCGCGCCGGTGATGCCGTTGAGCACGGTGTCGCAGCGCCAGGCCGCCGCCTCGGCGACCCCCTCGGGACCGGCCAGGACCTTGGGCCGGACGCCGTGCCCGGCCAGCGCCTCCTTCAGCGCGGGCACCGCCGCGGGGTCGGCCACCGCCACCGCCTCGACGCCGAACTCGGCCGCCTGCCGGGCGAGCAGGTCGACCTTGGCGCCGCCTGCCGCCAGCGCCACGACCTCGAAGCGGCCGGGGTCGGCGGCGACGACGTCGAGGGCCTGCGTGCCGATGGAGCCGGTGGAGCCGAGCAGGACGACGGACCTTGCGGGGGGACGGTGGGTCTCTGCGTGCACCTGTCCATTGTCCCCGGTACGGGACGCGCCCGGGCACGGGGTGCGGTACGTCCCGAAATTCGTTTACGCATGTGACGGCAGAGAATGAGCCGTATTTGTGCCGGAATATGGCTATATCGGTATGCGCATATCTTGAGAAATTCGCATATTGCGGCGGCTACCTTCCAACCTCACGTCCGGTTTCGGGAGGTACGTAATGCACCGCAGACTCGCTCTGCTCTCCACCCTTGCCCTTGCCATGGGGAGCGCCGCCGCGCTGCTGCCCACTACCGCTGCGCAGGCCCAGGGGTCGGCGGCGGCGCGGCCCAAGCCCGCTCAGCATGCCGCCGCGGACTCGGCCGGCGAGCGCCGGCAGGTCGTGCGCTACTGGACGGAGGCGAGGATGGAGGCGGCCGAGCCCCTGAGCCCGCCCAACCCGGCCAAGGGCGCCAAGGTGTCACCCGCCGACGTGCGAGCCCCGTCCACGGCGGCTGCCCCGTCCATAGCGGCCCCGACCGCGGTGGCCCCGACCCCGGCGGCTCCCGCGCGTCAGTCGGCGCGCAGCGGTGGCGCCGCCTGGACCGGCGGCGGGGCCGTGGTGAGGACCACCGGCCGGATCTTCTTCACCACCCAGGGCCGTAACGCCTCCTGCTCGGGCTCGGCGGTGACCAGCGCGAACAAGAGCGTGGTCATCACCGCGGGCCACTGCGTCAAGGTGAACGGCGCCTTCCACACCAACTGGGTCTTCGTCCCCGGCTACGACAAGGGCGCCCGCCCGTACGGCACCTGGGCCGCCACCAAGCTGCTGACCACCCCGCAGTGGGACGCGAGCGAGGACGTCGACCACGACATGGCCGCCGCCGTGGTCGCCCCGCTGGACGGCAGGAGCCTGGTGGACGTGGTGGGCGGCCAGGGCGTGGCCTTCAACCAGCCGCGCCGCCGGCAGATGTACGCCTTCGGCTATCCGGCGGTGGCCCCGTACGACGGCTCGAAGCTCGTCTACTGCAGCGGCCGTGCCTTCGACGACTACCTGCTCTCCGACGACCTGGGCCTGACCTGCGACCAGACCGGCGGCGCCAGCGGCGGCCCCTGGATGGTCGGTTTCGACGAGTCGACCGGGCTCGGCACGCTCAATTCGGTGAACAGCTTCAAATACGGCTTCGCCCCCAACTGGATGTTCGGCCCCTATTTCGGGAACGAGGCCCAAGCCGTCTACCAATCAGCACAGACCAGCGGCGTACTCTGAGCAATTCACCGAAAGTAGTCACAACGACACGGCCGGTGGTGCAAACTCGGGGGACATGACCTTGAGCACCCCCCTGCTTGCGGCGGCTCCGCTGGTGGCGGGGCTGATGGGCCCCGCACTCATCGGCGCGGCCACCGGCCCGCGGCAGGCAGATCCCGTCGTCCCGGCGTCCCATCCGGCCCGGCAACTGGCCGCCGGATCGGCCGCCCCGCCCGCCAGGCGCGTCCCCGAACGCGTGGTCGAGCACGTCGCCGCGCGCACCGCGGCCGAGCAGCAGCGCGTGCTCGACTACTGGACGCCGCAGCGCATGGCCGGGGCACTGCCCATCAACCTGCTCGACCTGGTGACCGACGGTGACGGCCTGCTCGGCGAGCTGACCGGCCGGCCGCTCCCGAAGTCCGGGCAGGGGGCCGCGCGGACCCTGCCCGCGCCCGCCGCCTCCAAGCTGCCCATGCCGCGCCCGCAGGCGGCGGCAGCGCCCTCGGCCAGCACGATCGGCGCCCGCTGGGGCGCGGGCGGCGCGGTCTCCAGGACCACCGGGCGGGTGTTCATGACGCTCAACGGCGCCGACTTCGTCTGCTCGGCCAGCACCGTGAAGAGCGCCAACCGTGACGTCGTCGTCACCGCCGGCCACTGCGTCAAGGACGGCGCCGGCGAATGGGCCCAGAACTGGACGTTCGTGCCGGGCTACGGCAGCCGCGGCGGGCAGCCGTACGGCCGCTACGCCGCGCGCCGCATGTTCGTGGCCGGCTCGTGGGCGCGCAAGGCCGACGACGACTACGACATCGGCATGGTCGCGCTCGCCACCTCGGGCGGGCGGCACGCGGGCGACGTGGTGGGCGCCCAGGAGATCGGCTTCAACGTGCCGCGCGGCGGCCAGGCGTACGGCTTCGGCTATCCCGCGGACCCGCCGTACCGTGGCGACCGCCTGGTCTACTGCGCGGGGCGGCTGCGTGACGACCCGTACAAGCAGACCCGCGACCAGGGGCTCGGCTGCGACATGACGGCCGGCTCCAGCGGCGGCCCCTGGCTGACCGGCTTCGACCCGGCCACCGGACGCGGCCGGATCACCTCGCTGAGCAGCTTCAAGTACACCGACGACGCGCGCACGATGTACGGCCCGTACTTCGGCGCCGCCGCCAAGGCCCTTTACGACACCGCACAACGCGCCTGAGCAGAGAGCTGTCACGTTCTGTCATCGTGACATTACAGAATGGCAAGCTTTTCGCCATACCCGCGGTCTTCGCCCGTGACCCACGGGAGCATCGCAGGACCTGATGACAGGAGGGGGCCGGGTGAAGAGGGTACTTGGGATGGTCGCCGGGATGGCGGTCCTGGTCGCGCTGGTCGCGAGCGTGGAGCAGCCGGCGATGGCCGGGAACACCGCCGTGGGGACGGCGCGGGTGGCGCCCGCGGTCTGGAGCGCGTGTCCCCGGGTGGCGGGCAAGGCGGCCGACGCCGCGCTGGAGTGCGCCACCGTTCAGGTGCCGCTCGACTACAGCCGGCCCACGGGCGAGTCGATCAAGCTGGCGATCAACCGGATCAAGGCCAGGACGACGCGGAGCGCCGACCGCCTGGGCGCGCTGCTGATCAACCCCGGCGGGCCGGGGGCGTCCGGGCGGGCGCTGACCGAGTACGTCGCCGCCGGGCTGCCGGCCGGCGTGCGCGAGCGCTACGACATCATCGGCTTCGACCCGCGCGGCGTCGGCGGCAGCGAGCCGGCGGTGCACTGCGTGGACCCGGAGGTCTTCTACCAGGCGCCGCGCCAGGACGCCGTGCCGCACGGCGTGGCCGACGAGCAGCGGCTGCTGGCGAGGGCCGCCGAGTACGCCCGCAGCTGCGGCGAGCGTTACTCCTGGCTGCTGCCGCACCTCACCACCGAGAACGCGGCCAGGGACCTCGACCAGATCCGCGCCGCCCTCGGCGAGGCGAAGATCAGCTATCTGGGCTTCTCGTACGGCAGCTACCTCGGCGCCGTCTACGCCACGCTGTTCCCCAAGCGGGTCAAGCGGCTGGTCCTGGACAGCAACGTGGACCCGACCGCGGTCTGGTACCGCTCCAACCTGGCCCAGGACCACTCCTTCGAACGCCGCCACCGCCAGTTCCTCACCTGGACCGCCGAGCACAACGACGTCTACAAGCTGGGCCGTACGCTCAAGCAGACGCAGTTCGCCTACTACGCGATGCGCGACCGGCTGCGCACCCGGCCGGCGGGCGGCCTCATCGGGCCGAGCGAGCTGGACGACACCTTCACCCTGGCCGGCTACAGCGACCGGCTCTGGCCGCAGTTCGCGCAGGCGTGGTCCGACTACGTCCGGCAGGGGGACACGAAGGGGCTGATCGACCTCTACGACAAACACGGCAAGAACGACGTGGACGACGAGAACGGCTACGCCGTCTACCTCGGCGTCCAGTGCCGCGACGCGCAATGGCCGCGCCAGTGGTCCAAGTGGCGGACCGACATGACCGAGGCGCACCGCACCGCGCCCTTCCTGACCTGGCCGAACGCCTGGTTCAACGCCCCGTGCGCCTTCTGGCCGGTGTCCGGCGGCACCCCGGTGGACGTGCGCGGCTCGGCGAAGCTGCCGCCGGTCCTCATGCTGCAGGCGCGCGACGACGCCCCGACCCCGTACGAGGGGGCGCTGCGGATGCGGCGGCTCTTCCCGACCGCGAGGATGGTCGTGGACCAGGGCGGCAACCACGGGGTGGCGCTGTCCGGCAACCGGTGCGTGGACCGGCATCTGGCCGCCTACCTGCGTGACGGCACGCTGCCGCGGCGCGACGCGACGTGCGCCGCGCTGCCCGCGCCGCGCCCCGCCGAGCGGATGGCGGCCCACCGCGCCACGGCCCCGACGTCGTCCGGCGCGGGAGGACTTCTGGGCGTTCTCGGCCTGCTGGGGCTGCCGTCACTGAAATGACGTCAAGAATGGGTCACTGTGGGCAGCGCCGGATGAGCTAATCGGTGACCCTTCGCGTAGTCTGACCATGTGATGCTGCGTACCTCGGCGTCGCGCGTGCTGGACGACAGCGACCGGGACGAAGTCCTCGCCCTGCTGGACACCGATCCGGTCGCCAACGTCTTCGTCTCCTCCCGGGTGCGGGCCGTCGGACTCAATCCGGCGCGGCTCGGCGGGCAGATGTGGGGGTTCGGGCCGCGCGGAGCCCTCGTCTCGCTCTGTTACGCCGGAGCCAACATGGTGCCGGTCAACGCCGGGCCCGAGGCGGTCCACGCGTTCGCCGACCGCGCCCGCAGGCAGGGGCGGCGCTGCTCGTCCATCGTCGGCCCGGTCGACGCCGTGTCGTTGCTGTGGGAGCGGCTGGAGCCGCACTGGGGCCGGGCGCGGGCCATCCGCTGGGCGCAGCCGGTCATGGCGATCTCGCGCAAGCCGTCGGTGCCCGTGGATCCGTGGGTGCGCCGGGTGCGGCCCGAGGAGTTCGACATCCTGCTGCCGGCGTGCGTGGCCATGTTCACCGAGGAGGTCGGCGTCTCGCCCAACCTGGGCGACGGCGGCGCGCTCTACCGCACGCGGGTCGCCGAGCTGATCAGGATCGGCCGCTCCTACGCGCGCATCGAGGACGGCCGGGTCGTCTTCAAGGCGGAGGTGGGGGCGGTCACGCCGCAGGCGTGCCAGATCCAGGGCGTGTGGGTGGACCCGGAGCTGCGCGGGCGCGGGCACGCCGTGGCCGGGATGGCGGCGGTCGTGGAGGCCGCCAGGGAGTGCTTCGCCCCCGTGGTCAGCCTCTACGTCAACGACTACAACCGCTCGGCCCGCGCGGTCTACAAGAAGGTGGGCTTCACCGAGGTCGACACCTTCATGTCGGTGCTTTTCTAGACGCGTACCAGCTTGTCGAACAGGCGGGCCAGCTCGGTGTCCGGGTCGGCCGTGAGTCCCGCGTGCACGGGGCCGGACTGCACGATCGTGCTGCGCGGCGCGGTCAGCCAGCGGAACCTGCCGCCCAGCGGTTCGGCCGCGAGCGGGCCGGGACGCTCGCCGCAGGCCAGCTCGTACGCGGTGAGCGCCCGCCGCACCGCGTCCACGTCCGCCGACGGGTCGAGCGCCCGCAGCCGGGCCGCGTCCAGCTCGACGCGGGCGCACAGGTAGCCGCGCGGCTGGCAGTAGAGCAGCACGCCCACGTTGATCTGCTCGCCCCGCTCGACCTTGGGGATGACGCGGATCACCGCGTACTCGTAGACGTCCCTGCTCATCGGCCGCCTCCCCGCCAGAACTCGCCGACCGAACCCGGCCCGGAACGCTGCTCCCGCCGCTCGCCGCGCACCAGCCACCCGCCAGGCCCGTGGGCGCGGGCCAGCAGGTGCTCGACGTACGCCGCCCGCACCGCGGCCGGTCCGTCGAAGCCCGGCTCGCCGGCCAGCCACTCGTCGGGCACCAGCGCGGTCACGGTCTCCAGCAGCTCGCGGGTGATCCTACCGGCGAGGCGGGCGCCGGCGGCGGTGACGTCGCCGGCGTAGGGGGCCAGCACGTGGTCGGCGGCGTCGAACGGCCGCTGCGGGTCGGCGGTCGGCCAGTTGTGGTGGAACCACAGGGACGCGCCGTGGTCGATCAGCCAGGTGTCGCGGTGCCAGATGAGCAGGTTGGGGTTGCGCCAGCTCCGGTCGATGTTGTGGATGAGACCGTCGAACCACACCACCCGCGCCGCGAACACCGGGTCGGCCGCCCACGCCAGCGGCTCGAACCCGAGCGCGCCCGGCAGGAAATCGACCGCCAGGTTGAGCCCCGCGCTGGCCTTGAGGAGGTCCTGGACCTCCTCGTCGGGCTCGCGGGCGCCGAGCTGCGGATCGATGTCGATGAGCTTGAGCTCGGGGGTGCGCAGCCCCAGCCTGCGGGCCAGCTCGCCGGCGATGATCTCGGCGACCAGGACGCGGCGGCCCTGCCCCGCCTCGCGGAACTTGACGACGTAGGTGCCCAGGTCGTCGGCCTCGACGACGCCGGGCAGCGAGCCGCCCTCCCGCAGCGGGGTGACGTAACGGGTGGCTGCGATCCTATCCAGCACGACACGAGGCTATCGCCCATCGGAGGCACTTTCGTCCCTCGGGCGTCACGGCCTCCCGCCCCGGCCGGGCGGGAGGCGCGGGCGAGGAGGTCTGACCCGGCCAGGGAGGGGAGCGGCCGGGTCAGAGCTTGGCGATGACCTCCTCGGCGAAGCGCTCCATGGTCGCGAGCTTGAGCTCCAGCGTGCCCTCGCCGTGCCTGGCCTTCTCCTCCGGCGTGGCGAGCCACCAGGGGGCGGACAGCGTGCCGGTCACGCCCTTGGCGGCGTAGCGGCGGTAGGTCGCGGCGTCGGGCAGCTCGGCCAGGGGCGCGATGATCTCGAACGGCTCGCCGTCCCTGCCGTGCTCGGCCAGCAGCCGGCGCAGGGTGGCGAGCACCGGGTCGAGCTCGTCCTCGCTGTAGATGCGGTTGCCGATCCAGCCGTCGCCGAGCCGGGCGGCGCGGCGCAGGGCGGCCTCGCTGTCGCCGCCGACGTACACCGGGATCGGCCCGGCCGGGGTCGGCGAGATCGACAGCTCGGGCAGGCCGTCGAGCGTGACCTGCTCGCCCGCCCACAGCGCCCGCAGCACCGGCAGCATGGCGTCCAGGCGCCGGCCGCGCGTGTGGAAGTCCTGCCCGGTGCCGACGAACTCCTCCTTGCACCAGCCCACCCCGACCCCGAACGTCACCCGGTCGCCCGACAGCACCGCCGCCGTGGAGACCTGCTTGGCCACGGTGAACAGGTCGCGGGCGGGCGCGATGTAGACGTTGGGCGAGAAGCGCAGCGTGGTGGTGACCGCTGCCATCGCCCCGATCGTCACCCACACGTCCGGCCAGTGCGTGGCCGCGTCCCAGCGGGGCCGCCCCGAGCGTGAGTAGGGGTAGGGCGTGTCGAAGTCGGCGTAGAAGAGGTGGTCGGAGAGCGTCAGCGTGTCGAACCCGCAGCGCTCGGCGGCCCGTGCCAGCTCGGTGAACTGGCCGGTGTCGACGAAGGAGGCGGCCAGCCAGATCTTCATCGCGGCTCCCTCGCTCATCGGAATTCCGGGGCGACCTTGGTGGCGAACAGTTCGAGGTTGCGCTTGACCGTGTCGAGCGGCAGCACGCCCTGCTGGCCCTGCATGTAGAGGCCGAACCACTCCAGGTCGGGCATCCGGTCGAGCATGCGCTGGATGCCGCGCTTGACGTCGTCAGGGGTGCCGAACAGCGCCATCTCGACGTCCTTCATGCGGTTGGCGTCGCCCTTCTCCGGCGAGATGGGCTTGTGCTTCTCGTCCTCCTTCTTGCGCAGCACCTCCAGGTAGCCGAAGGGGCCGAAGAAGGCGGCGAAGTCCTTGGGGATGCTGCGGCCGAAGGTGTTGATGGCCTGCTCGGTGGTGTCCGCGATGCCGACGATCTTGAGGATGCCGGTGTGCTCGCCCAGCTTGTAGTCGCGGCCCTGGCGGGCGGACTCCTCCTGGTAGAGCTTGGCCTTGGCGGCGTGGTCGTCGGGGTTGGGGGTGAACATCCACGGCAGGATGTTCTCCTGGGCCGCCCTGATGACCGACCGGTCCGAGATGGTGAACGGCTGCCACAGCTCCGGGTGGGGGTTCTGGTAGGGGCGGGGGCAGACGGAGACGGAGACGACCTTGCCGTCCTCGTCCAGCTCGCCGGGCGCGCCGAAGGTCTTCGTCCACTCCTGGGCGGGCCAGCCCTCGATGCCCTCGTACGGGTAGGGCACCTGGTAGTCCAGCACGTCCGACTTGTAGCGGATCGTCTCCTGGGTCCACGCCATCTTCATGATCTTCAGCACCTCGCCGAAGACGTCGAAGTTGCGCGTGTCGGAGGCCGAGCCGTCGGAGCGGGCGGCGGCGGCGTGCCAGCGCTGGCCGAGCACGTTCATCCAGCGGTTCTGGTAGCCGCGGGCCACGCCCAGCCGCAGCCGGCCCTTGCTGAACTGGTCGAGCAGCGCCACGTCCTCGGCCGCCCTGATCGGGTCCCAGGCGGGCAGCACCAGGCCGAGGGGGGCGAGCAGGATGCGTTCCGTGCGGGCGGCGAGGTCGGTGAGGAACATCAGCGGGTTGACCGAGAACTCCATCCCCTCGGAGTGGAAGTGGTGCTCGGTCATCATCAGCGCGTCGAACCCGAGCTGGTCGGCCAGCACCGCTATCTCCCGCACCTCGTGCAGCAGATTCTGGTACGACTCCGTGTCCCGCCCGATGGGGCGCTTGGCCTTGGCGTTCTCCTCGGCCGCGTATCCGGAGCCTGGAATCTGCGGGTTCAGGAAGATGGAAAACTTCACCGGGGACCTCTTTCCGCGGAGTGTTCCTACGCAAGGTACTCTGGAAATCTTAGCCGAGCAATCGCTTGGTTAACTACAAGGAGGGCCCATGAGGCTGGGCGTCACCATGTTCGCCACGGATCTCGCCATGCCGATCGACGAGCTGGCCAGAGCGGCCGAGGAGCGCGGGTTCTCCTCTCTCTACGTGCCCGAACACACCCACATCCCCGTCTCCCGCCGCACCCCCTACCCCGGCGCGGCCGGCGGCGAGCTGCCCGAGGAGTACCGGCGGACCCTCGACCCGCTCGTGGCCCTCTCCTTCGCCGCCGCCGCCACCCGTACGATCGAGGTCGGCACAGGCATCCTGCTCGCCGCCCAGCGCGACCCCATCGTCACCGCCAAGGCCATCGCCTCGCTCGACCACCTGTCCGGCGGGCGGGTGACGATCGGCGTCGGGTTCGGCTGGAACGTCGAGGAGATCGAGAACCACGGTGTCCCGTACGCCGGCCGCCGCGACATCGCCCGCCGGCACGTCCTCGCCATGCAGGCGCTCTGGCGCGACGAGGCCGCCTCCTTCGACGGCCTGCTGGACGGGGTCGAGCCGGCCTGGTCCTGGCCCAAGCCGCGCCGCCGCCCGCCGGTCTACCTCGGGGGCGCGGCCGGGCCGAAGCTCTTCGCCCACGTCGCCGAGTACGCCGACGGCTGGATGCCCATCGGCGGCAAGGGCGTCAAGGCCGCGCTGCCCGCGCTCCGCGAGGCGTGCGAGCGGGCCGGGCGCCCGCCGGCCCGCGTCATCCCGTTCGGCACCCTGCCCACCGCCGAGAAGCTCGACCACTACGCCGCGCTCGGCGTCGAGGAGGTCGTGGCCGGCCTGCCGAGCGGCCCGGCCGACGAAGTGCTGCCGGTCCTCGACCATTACGCCCAACTGATCGCGTAGACGGCATAATGCCGGAGCATGTCCGAGTTACGTCCCGACGACCCGCGCCATCTGGGGTCCTACCGGTTGTCGCGACGGCTCGGGCAGGGCGGGCAGGGCGTCGTCTACCTCGGCCACTCGCCGCAGGGCGCGCAGGTCGCGGTCAAGCTGCTGCACGCCGGACTCTCCGCCGACCCCGCCGTGCGGCGGCGCTTCCTCGGCGAGGTCGAGGCCGTCCGGCGGGTGGCCGCGTTCTGCACCGCCCAGCTCCTCGACGCCGACCTCGAAGGCGACCGCCCCTACCTGGTCAGCGAGTACGTCGAGGGACCGTCGCTGCGCGAGCACGTCGCCGCCAGGGGGCCGGCGCTCGGCGGCTCACTGGAACGGCTGGCCATCGGCACCGCCACCGCGCTCGGCGCCATCCACCGGGCCGGGGTGGTGCACCGGGACTTCAAGCCCGGCAACGTGCTGCTCGGCCTGGACGGGCCCCGCGTCATCGACTTCGGCATCTCGCGCCTGGTGGGCACCACGGTCACCACCGGGATCTCGCCCGTCGGGACCCCTGCTTATCTGCCGCCCGAGCGGATCAACGGCGAGGGCGCCGGGCCGCCGGCCGACCTTTGGGCGTGGGCGCTGACGGTGGCGTACACGGCGAGCGGGCGGCACGCGTACACAGGGGAGACCTATCAGGAGGTGCTGGCCAGGATCCTGTTCGGCAAGCCCGACCTGGGGCCGCTCGCCGGGCGGCTGCGGGAGATCGTCGAGGCGTGCCTCGCGCGGGAGCCCGGTGACCGGCCGGACGCGGAGGAGGTGCTGCGGCGGCTGCTGGGGCAGGACGGGTCGGGTGGGGACGTCCTGACCTCGGGCGCGATGGCCGCCATCACCCCGCGCTCCGCTCCCGCCGCCTCGGGCTCCGCTCCCGCCGCCTCGGGCTCCGCTCCCGTCACCTCGGGCTTTGCCACCATCGCCCCGCTTTCTGCCACCACCCCGGACGCGGCCCTCGCCGACCCGGTCCAGACCACCGCCTTCCCGGCCGTCACCGGGACCGCCCTCGCTCCCGAGCCCCGGCCGGCGCGGCAGCGGCGGCCCCGGGCGTGGCAGGTGGCCGTCGGGCTGGCCGGGCTGGGGATGGCGGTCGCCGGGGCCTTCTTCTGGCTCCAGGGCGCGCAGGCCCCCGGCCTGGCCGGCACCTGGACAGGATCGGCCGAGCACGCCACGGCCCAGCGGGTGTTCCCGGTGGAGCTGCGCCTCGGCGAGGACGGCTCGGGCACCATGCGCTGGGGCAGCGACCTGCACTGCTCGGGCCGCGTCGGCCGCGAAGGCGACGGCGGGACGGTGTACGCACTCCACGAGGTCGCGGGCGAGGCGTGCTATCCGGGGACGCTGCGGCTGCTGCCCACCGCGTACGCCGACCAGCTCGCCATCAAGGTGACGCGCGAGGGCCAGGAAGAAGTGACGTATTCGGGCACCGTGACGCGCGCTTCCTGACGGGCGAGTATCACGGTCAGGTGGCATTGTCCTGCGCGAGGTTGACTGCGAGCAACCGGTTGCTTCCACTGGTAAGCAGGAACGGGTGGCGGCGAGGGGAGGCACCCGGTGCCAACGGCACAGCCGCTCAGGACGGGGGACCCGGCCCGGCTCGGAGCGTACGAGCTGTCCGGGCGCCTCGGGGAGGGCGGCCAGGGCGTCGTGTTCCTCGGCGCGAGGGACGGCGAGGCGTACGCGGTCAAGCTGCTCCACGGGCCGGTGGGCGACGAGCGGGCGGCGTTCCTGCGCGAGGTCGAGCTGGCCAAGCACGTGGCGAGGTTCTGCACGGCGCAGGTCATCGACGCCGGGTTCGACGAGGGCCGGGCGTACATCGTCAGCGAGTACGTGGACGGGCCGTCCCTGGCCCGCGAGGTCGCGCTGACCGGGCCGCGGCGCGGCGGCGCGCTGGAGCGGCTGGCGGTCGGCACGGCCACCGCGATCACCGCGATCCACCGGGCGGGCATCGTCCACCGTGACTTCAAGCCCCAGAACGTGCTGCTCGGGTCCGACGGGCCGCGCGTGATCGACTTCGGGCTGGCCCGCGCCCTCGACGCGGCGGCGACGGTGAGCGGCAGGGGGGTGGGGACGCCGGCGTACATGGCGCCGGAGCAGATCACCGCGTCGGCCGTCACCGGGAAGGCGGACGTGTTCTCGTGGGCCGCGACCATGTGCTTCGCCGCCAACGCGACGGCCCCGTTCGGGCAGGACTCGGTGGCGCCGGTCCTGCACCGCATCCTCACCGCTCCGCCCGAGCTCGGCCGGCTGGAGGGGCGGCTGCGGGCGCTGGTGGAGGCGTGCCTGGAGAAGGACGCCAGGAACCGGCCGGGGAGCAGGGAGCTGCTGTTCGAGCTGCTTGGGGAGTCGTCGGCGGCGGCACTGCCCTCCGAGGTCCTCGCCACCCCGCCCCCGCACATCCTCCGCGCCCAGCCCCCGCCGGACCCGCCTGCCCAGGCCCTGGTGCCCGAGCAGCGGGTGCCGGTCGCCGAGCCCGAGGCCACCGGCACCCCGGGCGGCTACGTTCTCCCCGGGGGAGACGACCCCAGCGAGCCCGCCTCCCCGGGCGCCTCGGCCTCCTCGGCTTCACCCGCTCCCACGTCCCCGGCCGCCGGGCGAGGCGGGGCGGGGATGGGGCTGGCCGGGCAGAGCGAGTCGGAGACGGGGCCGGCTGAGCAGGGCGGGTTGGGGATGGTTCCGGCCGGGCGGGACGGGTCGGACATGGTTCCGGCCGGGCGGGACGGGTCGGGGATGGGGCCGGATGGGCGGGGCCGGTTGGGGACGGGGCCGCCCAGGAAGGGCGGGCCGGGGGCGGGGGCGCCCGGAGGTGGCCGGCTGCGGGTCGCCGGGGATCCTGCCAGGAGGACGGGATGGTTGCGGGCGGCGCTCGCCGTCTCCGTGGCCCTGCTGGTGACCGCGACCGTGCTGCTCGCCGTCCTCGTCCCCACCATCGGCAGGAACGGCCAGGCCGCGCAGGTGGCCGGTCCGGTGGCAGGGACCCGGCCCGTGACGTCCGGGCCCCGCACCACGAAACCGCCGTCCACCGCCGGCCCGCCCCGGCAGGGCCAGCGGAACCAGCCCGCCGACCGCACCCAGCCCCGGCCAGGTACGAACCCCGCCACCAACCCCGCCACCCTCCCGGGCACCGCCGGGCCGCCCCCGGTGACCGTCCCGGCGCTGACCGGGCTGGACCGGGCCGCGGCGGTCAAGGCCATCAAGCGGGCTGGTCTCGTCCCCGGCGCGGTGACCCAGGCCGACTCGCCGGAGAAGATCGGCAAGGTGCTGTCCAGCGAGCCCGCCGCCGGCGCGCGGGCGGCCAAGGGCACGGCGGTGGCGCTCCGGGTGTCGGCGGGGGTTCCCGTCCCGGCCGTGGCCGGGCAGCAGCGCGAGGCCGCCCTGTCCGCCCTGGCCGCCGCGGGCCTCAAGGCGGGCGCGGTCACCCGTACGTGCTCGGCCAAGCCGGACGACAGCGTCATCGCCGCGCGGCCCGAGCCGGGCACGCGCGTCGCGGGCGGCACGGCGGTGGCGCTGACCGTGTCGCGGGAGGGCGTGAGCGTCCCCTCGGTGGTCGGCCGGTCCCGCGCGGACGCCCGCGCCGCGCTCCGGGGCGCCGGCCTCGCCGTACGGGCGCGGGGCCAGGTGGTCGACAACGCGTCACAGGTGGGCCTGGTCATCGCCCAGAGCCTCCAGGCGGGCACGTGCGCCGGATCCGGCGCGGCCGTCGTCCTCACCGTCGGCCTTCAGCGCCAGCCCGCCCCCGACCCCGAGCCCACCGCCACCCCGACGCTCCCGTCCGGCGGCAGCGAGGTCCCCCCGGAGTCCTCCTGAGAAGGCGGTGGGCCGCGAGACCGTCGGGAAGGCGTTCGTGATCCTCCGGGATCGTGGGCTGATCCTCACCAAGCCCGGCAGGGGGTCGGTTGTCCTGCGGCGGGAGTCATAAGGTGCGGACCGCTTCCAGGAGGAACGCCTCGACCTCGTCCTCCGGCAGGTCCATCGTCTTGGCCACGCCCCACTGCAGCGCCCCGAGCAGTGCCCAGCAGCGTACGGTCGTCGCCGGATCCGGGTCCTCCCCGGCCAGCTTGACGAAGATGCCGTCGCGGAAGGTGCGGATCGCCGCCGCCTCCGAGTCGGGCGAGACGGGGGAGACGGCGTCGTCGCCGGCCAGGTCCTCCATGAACAGCCGGATCACCGACCGGTAGCGCACCGCGAACGAGACCAGCGCCGACACGAACGCCTGCCGGTCGGCGTAGTCGTCGCCGAGCAGCGCCAGCATGTCGCCGGCCACCGGCGACAGCAACTCGGACGCCAGCCGGTCCTTGGGGTGGAAGTGGTAGGCGACGGCGGTCTTGGTGAGGCCGACGGCGGCGGCGATGTCGGCGAGTGAGGTGGCGGCGTAGCCGCGCTCGGCGAACAACTCCCTGGCCGCGGCCAGGATCCGGGTGCGCGTGTCGTCGGCTGTGGTCATCGTCTCATTTCCCTGAGGGGGGCAGCCTGCCGGACTGTTCCGGCCTTATCGTATTTTGTACGACCGTACAGGACGGGCGTCGAGGGTGGGGGCGGAGCGATGACGCGGTTGCTGGGTCGGCTGGGCGGCTGGTGCGCGCGGCACGGCGGGATCGTACTCGCATTATGGGTCGTCGTGGCGGCCGGCCTCATGGGAGCGAACCTCGCCTTCCCCAGCCCCACGAGCAACGACGCGAGCATCCCCGGCACCGACGCGCAGCGTGCCCACGACCTCATGAAGGAGGGCTTCGGGCCCGGCTACGACCAGGGCGGGAGCATCCAGCTCCTGGTGTACTCGCCCGACGGCCCGCTGCTGGAGGACAAGCGCAAGCGGGCCGTCGAGGACGCCATCGCGGCCATCCGCCGGGTGCCGCACGTCGACAAGGTGGACACGCCCTTCCGCGTCGGCGGCATCTCCTCGAACCTGCAGATCGGCGTCATCGGCGTCAGGCTCCAGGGCCAGGACCCCAACAAGGTCGCCGAGACGACGCAGACCCTGTCGAAGGCCGCCGACCCCGCGCGCGCCGCCGGGCTGGAGGTCGTCCCCGCCGACAGCTCCAGCCCCGCGGACAAGGAGATCAAGACCGGGCCGAGCGAGATCATCGGCGTGGTGTGCGCGCTGCTGGTGCTGGTGTTCGCGTTCGGGACGCTGGTCGCCGCGCTGGTCCCGATCTTCGCGGCGCTGGTCAGCGTGGCCTCGGGGCTCGGCCTGATCGGGCTGCTCGGCTGGGCCGTGGACATGCCCAAGCAGGCCGGCATCATGGCCACGATGATCGGGCTCGGCGTCGGCATCGACTACGCGCTGTTCCTGCTCTCGCGCCACCGCCGGCTGCTCGCCCAGGGCGTGCCGGTGGTCGAGTCGGTACGCCGCACGGTCGCCAGCTCAGGCGGCGCGGTCGTCTTCGCCGGCGGCACCGTGATCATCGCGTTGAGCGCGCTGCTGCTGGCCGGGTTCCCGCTGCTGGCCACGCTCGGCTGGGTCACCGGCATCTCCGTCGTCGCCGCCGTGCTGACCTCCATCACGCTCGTCCCGGCCCTGCTCGGGCTGCTCGGCCACCGCGTCAACGCGCTCAAGGTGCCCGGCCTGCGCACCGGGGGCTCGGGGGGCGGCGGCTGGGCCGGGCTCGGCTCGTGGGTGGCGCGCCGGCCGTGGCGGGTGCTGCTCGCCAGCGTGGTCGTGCTGGGCGCGCTGGCCGCCCCGGCGCTCGCGCTCAAGCTCGGCTCGCTCGACGAGGGGTACGGCACCCAGGGGTCGGACTCGCGGCGCGCGTACGAGCTGATGGCCACGGCCTTCGGCCCCGGCTCCAACGGCCCGCTCATCGTGGTCGCCGAGCTGCCGGAGAAGGTGAAGGACGCCAAGGACCCGCTGGTCAAGGAGCTCAAGAGCGCGGTCGCGGACGTCGAGGGCGTCGCGCACGTCACCGACCCCAAGGTCAACGACTCGGGCCGCTCGGTGCTGCTCCAGGCGATCCCCGAGTACGCCCCCAGCGACAGCCGGACCGTGGACGTCGTCCACGAGGTCAGGAAGATCGCGCTGCCCGGCGTGGACGTGCACGTCGGCGGCAAGGTCGCGGGGCTCACGGACGCCGGTGACCGCATGGCCGAGCGCACCCCGCTGGTCATCGGCGTGGTGGTGCTGCTCAGCGCGCTGCTGCTGCTGTTCGCCTTCCGGGCACCGGTGGTCGCGATCAAGGCGGCCGTGATGAACCTGGTCTCGCTCGGGGCCGCGTTCGGGGCGCTGGCGCTGGTGTTCTCGATCGGGCTCGGCAGCGGGCTGGTGGGCATGGACGCGCCGGTCAGCTCGTCGTACCTGCAGACGGTCTTCTTCACCGTGCCGATCGAGAGTTATGTGCCGCTGATGCTGTTCGCGGTGCTGTTCGGGCTGTCGATGGACTACGAGGTGTTCCTGCTGACGGCGGTGCGGCAGTCGTACGCGCGGCACGGGCGCAACGCGCGGGCGGTGGCCGAGGGGCTCGGCTCGACCGGGCGGGTCATCACGTCCGCCGCGCTGATCATGGTGGCCGTCTTCGTGGCGTTCATCGCCTATCCGGACGCGCTGGTCAAGACGTTCGGCGTGGGGCTCGCGGTGGCGATCGCGGTGGACGCCACGATCATCCGCGGCTTCCTGGTGCCCGCCACGATGGTGCTGCTCGGCCGGGCCAACTGGTGGTGCCCGCGCTGGCTGGACCGGATCCTGCCGAACCTGTCGGTGGAGGGCCACGAGGAGGACGAGGAGGAGGCCGCGCCGCCGGCCCCCAGGCACCGCCAGCCCGCCGGGGTGTAGGCGTCAGTCGGGGTCGTCGGTGTCGCAGGCGGGCACCCAGCCGGTGACGCCGGTGGCCAGGTTGCGGCCGTGGTGCCACAGGGTGCTCTCGAACGGGCCGCAGTGGTAGAGCTCGTGCTCCTCCGAGCGGTGAAGGGCGAAGCTCTCGCCGGGCTGGCCGAGGCCGACCTGGTCGGAGCTCGCCGTCGGCTCGCTCCGGATGACGACGTCGGGCACGGCGAAGTCGTAGAGGCGGGCGGCGGAGACCGGGGCCGGGCCGCCCAGGGCGAGGAGCCCGAGCAGACCGGCCGTGGCGGTGTGGGTGACGCGCTTGCGTGCCCGCCGCTGTCGTGATTGTTCAGTCACTCACAGTGAATATCACATTCCGCGCCGCCAGCCCAGGTAGCCGCCGTCCAGCGGGCGGGCGTCGAAGCCGTGCTCGCGCAGCACCCGTACGGCCTCGGGCGAGACCACGCAGTACGGTCCGCCGCAGTAGGCCACGATCGAGGCGTCGCGCGGCAGCTCGGCCAGCCGCTCGCGCAGCTCGGCCAGCGGCATCGAGATCGCCCCGGGGACGTGCCCGGCCGCGTAGTCGGCGGCCGGGCGCACGTCGAGGACGAGCGTGGCCGGGTCGGTCAGGCGGCCGGCCAGCTCGCCGGCGGTGACGCCCTCCATCGTGCCGAGCCGGTCGCGTACGGCGTCGCGCAGCCCCGCCAGCCGGTCGTGGGCGAAGCCCTGGAGCTCGCCGAGGAAGCGGGAGACCCGCTCGTCGGCGAGCCGGTAGTAGACCCGGGGGCCGTCCCTCCTGCTGGTCACCAGGTGGGCGGCGCGGAGCTGCTGGAGCTGCGCCGAGGTGTTCTTGAGCGCGACGCCGGCCGCCGCGGCGAGCTCCTCGACCGTGCGCTCGCGCTGGTCGAGCACGTCGAGCAGGCGCAGCCGCACCGGGCTCGCGAGCGCCTTGGAGACGCGGGCGAGCTGCTGGTAGATCGGCTCCTCGGGGAATGCGGACATCAGACCATGTACTGGTCGTGCCGGAGGTAGAGCTCCGTCCACTCCTCGGGCGTGAGCTCCCGGCCGGTGGTGGCGATGTCGGCCAGCTCCTCGAAGTACGCCTCGCGGGGCGCGCCCGGCGTGAACAGGATCAGCATCGAGGCGGGCACGCCGGACTCGTTGCGGAAGGCGTGGATGCCGCCCTCCGGCACGAACAGGAAGTCGCCGGGACGGCCCGTGGCCCACGTGTCGCCGTTGAACAGCTTGATCTCGCCGGACAGCACGTAGAACGACTCGGTGATCGTCCGGTGGAAGTGGGGGCTCGGGCCGGACGGGTTGGGGCCCATCTCCCAGCGGTAGAGGCCGAACGCGCCGCCGGTGGAGTCGCCGGTGCCGAGGTAGTGGACCTGGGTGCCGTTCTCGCCCATCCGGAGGTCGGGGGCGACGTCGCTGGCCCGCAGGACGCCGCCGGTGGTGCCCTTCTCGCCTTCGTAACGGATCGGGGGGTAGGACATTCCGCCTCCTTCTAACGTTCTAAGGAAGCTTAGAATAGCCTAGAACGTGATGACCGTGCGCGCGACGGCCCCCTCCCGTACGTGGGCGACGGCGTCGTTGACCGCGTCGAGCGGGAGGCGTTCGGAGATCAGGCCGTCCAGGTCGAGGCGGCCCCGTTGATGGAGCCCTGCGAGCGTGGGCAGGTCGCGGTGCGGCGCGGCGTCGCCGCCCTGGGTGCCCATGAGGCGGCGGGAGGCGAACAGCAGCCCGGAGTCCAGCTCCACGGGACGCCCCGCCGGCGGGCTGCCCACCATGACCGTCGTGCCGCCCTGCCTCGTGGCGGCGAACGCCTGCGCCAGCACGCCGGGGACGCCGGTCACGTCGAAGGCGTAGTCGGCGCCGCCGCGTACGAGCTCGCCCACCTGCCGTGGGAGGTCGGCGGCGAGCAGGGTGTGGGTGGCGCCGAAGCGCTCGGCCAGCTTGAGCTTGGGCTCGGCCACGTCCGCCGCGACGATCGTGGTCGCGCCCGCCAGCACCGCGCCCTGGACGACGTTGAGCCCCACGCCGCCGCAGCCCACGACCAGGACCGACGAGCCGGGCTCCACCCGGGCGACGTTGAGCACCGCGCCGACGCCGGTGACGACGCCGCAGGCCAGCAGGGCCAGGGCGGCGAAGTCGGCGGTGCCGTCGACCTTGACGCACATGGCCTCGGCGACGACCGCGTACTCGGCGAAGGAGCCGATGCCGATGAAGCGGCGGGTCTCGCGGCCGTCCAGCCGGACGCGGGGCGCGCCGCCCATGATCGCCTGCAGCCGGGCCGGGCCCGAGCACAGGTGGAAGCGTCCCGCGCCGCAGTGCCGGCAGCGCCCGCACGGGCCGTTCATGGCGATGACGACGGGGTCGCCCGGTTTGAGCCCCGTGACTCCCGCGCCGACGCTCTCCACCACGCCCGCGCTCTCGTGCCCGAGGATGAACGGCGGCTCGCGCACGACGGGGCTCTTGCCGTCGATGGCCTTGAGGTCGGAGCCGCACACGCCGGACGCCTTGATCCGTACGCGGACCTCGCCGGGGCCGGGGTCGTCGATCTCCACCTCGCGGATCTCCATGGGGGCCTGGAATCCGGTCAGCACGGCCGCGCGCATCAGCATGCGCCTCACGCTAACCGGGCCGAGTAATTCGAGCAAGCGGTTGCTAGGTAGGCCGTTGACACCCTTTCCCGCCGAATTTACGCTCACCCCAAACCAAGCGAGCGCTAGGCCAAATCATGAGGTGACCATGATCGCACGGCGGGGTGTGACGGCGGTGCTCCTACCGGTGCTCCTACCGGTGCTGCTGGCGGCGGCAGCAGGCTGCGCCGCCCAGCAGAAGGGCGCACCCCGGCAGGAGGGCGGCGCCGCGCCGGGCGTCACCGGCACGACGGTCAAGGTCGGCGGCGTGCTCACCAAGACCAGCGCCAGCGGCTACTCCACCAAGGACGCCGAGATCGGCGCGAAGGCCCGCTTCGAACGGGCCAACGCCGAGGGCGGCGTGCACGGCAGGACGATCGAGTTCATCGGCGCGGAGGACGACGCCCAGGACGCGGCCAAGGGCGACGCCGCCGCCAAGAAGCTCGTGCAGAAGGACCAGGTCTTCGCCCTGGTGCCGGTGCACGCGCCCAACTTCGGCGGCGCGGCCTTCCTGGAGCAGCAGGGCGTGCCGTGGTTCGGCTGGGCCACCGGGCCGCAGTGGTGCGGCACCAGGACCGGCTTCGGCTACAACGGCTGCCTGGCCCCCAAGCAGGGCGACGGCTCCCAGACCTGGTGGGGCCGGCAGATGGCCGAGCTGCTCGGCGGCGCCGAGGGCAAGAGCGTCTACGTCCAGACCAGCGACTCCAGCGGCAGCAAGTACGGCGGCACCACCATCTCCCAGTCCTTCACCGCCGCGGGCTTCGAGCTGGCCGGGGTCGACTCGGGGCTGCCCGCCGCCGCGCCGCCCCCCGACTGGCTCCCGTACGTCAACAAGATCATGACCTCCGACGACGGCGGCCCGCCCGACGTGGTGGTCTCGGTGATCGCCGGCACCAAGTTCAACGTCGGCCTGTACGGCGCGCTCAAGCGGGCCGGATACAAGGGCACGCTCACCGACGCCACCAGCTACGACGTCGCCATACTCAAGGACCCGGCCAGCGCCAGGGCGCTCGACGGCGTGATCGCCGCCCCGATGTTCGAGCCCTTCGAGTCCACCGCCCCCGAGATCGCCCGGCTCAGGCAGGACGTCGAGAAGGTCGCCCCCGGCACCCCGCTCACCCAGCACCTGGCCATCGGCTACTGGGCCGCCGACATCTTCCTCGACCTGCTCGGCAAGACCGGCAAGGACCTCACCAGGGAGAGGTTCCTCGACACGGCCAACGGCTCCTACCTGTACGAGAACCCGGGCTTCGGCCGGATCGAGTACCCCAAGGACCACACCGAGCCGAACGGCTGCGGCGCCCTGGTCAAACTGGAGGGCGGCGCCTTCCAGGTGGCCAAGAGCATGAAGTGCTTCGACAACGTGCCGCTCAAATGATCGTCGGATACGTCCTCAGCGGCCTGGTCACCGGCGGCATCTTCGCGATCATGGGAGCGGGCCTGACGCTCTCCTACGCCGCGACCGGGGTGTTCAACTTCGCCCACGGGGCGCTCGGCTTCCTGGCCGCGCTGCTGTTCCACGAGCTCAACGCCGCCGCCGGGCTGCCCGCCTGGCTCTCGGCGCTGCTCGCGGCCGGGGTGTTCGCGCCCGCGCTCGGCTACGTGCTGCACAAGGCCATGTTCAGGGGCCTCGCCAGGGCCGGGGAGACCGCGCAGATCGTCGCCACCATCGGGCTGACGATCGCGCTGCCGGCACTCGGCCTGCTCGTCGTGGACCTGGCCGGGCTGCCGCCCGCGGACGCCACCTCGCTGCCGCGCGGCGTCGGCCCGCACCCGTCCGTGCCCGTCGGCGTGCTGGGGGTCACGCTCGACACCGACCAGCTCATCACGTTCGGCTTCGCCGTGGTCACCGCGATCGGGCTGTGGGCGTTCCTGCGGCACACCCCGTACGGGCTGCGCATGCGCGCCTGCGTGGACCGGCGGGACCTGGCGGCGCTGCGCGGCATCGACCCGGACGGGACCTCCGCGCTGGCCTGGATGCTCGGCTCCGGCCTCGCCGGGCTCGCCGGGGTGCTCGCGGTCGCGGTGCTCGGGCTGGACGCGACCGCGTACACGGTGCTGCTGTTCGCCTCGGCCACGGCGGCGGTGTTCGGGCGGCTGCGCTCGATCCCGTGGACGTTCGCCGCCGGGCTCGCCCTCGGCGTCGTGCAGAACCTGGTCGCCGGGTACACCGGCTTCCTCCAGGAGGTCACCGGGCTGCGCACCGCCGTGCCGGTCATCCTGCTGTTCGCCGGGCTGGTGCTGCTCAACCGCTCGCGCGAGCGGGTCGCGGGCAGCGCCGCCGAGGACGCCCCGCCGCCGGACCATCTGGCCGGGCTGCCGCCGTGGCGCCGCCGCCTGCCGTGGGCGGCCGGGCTAGCCGGGCTGGCCGTCTTCGCGCTCGCCGCGCCCGCGTACTACGTGGGCGTGGCCGCGCAGGGGCTGGTGCTGGCGCTCATCTTCTGCTCGTTCGTCGTGGTCACCGGGATCGGCGGCATGGTGAACCTGGCGCAGGCCGCCTTCGCCGCGATGGCCGCGCTCACCTGCGGCTGGGCGTTCGCCTCCGGGCTGCCGTTCGCCGCCGCGATCGGGCTGGGCGTGCTCGCGGCGGCGGCCGCCGGGCTGCTCGTGGCGCTGCCCGCGCTGCGTCTCGGCGGGCGGGTGCTGACGCTGGCCACGCTCGCCCTCGCGCTCCTCGCCGACCAGGTGCTCTTCCAGGTGGACGCCTTCAGCAACGGCACCATCGGCTGGCCGCTGCCCGCGCTCGGGCTGGGCCTCGCCGACACCTCCGACCCCCGGGTGCTGGTCGCGGTGCTGCTCGTGCTCATCGGCGGCGTCGCGGTGCTGGTGCGCAACCTGGAACGGTCGGCGTCCGGACGGGCCATCCTCGCCGTGCGCTCGGCCCCGGCCGCCGCCCTCACCTGCGGGCTGTCGCCGACCCGGGCCAAGATCACGCTGTTCGTGCTGGCGTCGGCGATCGCCGGGCTGGGCGGGGTGCTGTACGCGGTCGCGAAGGGCTCGATCACCGCCACCGACCTGCCCGCCTTCTCCGGGTTCGTCTGGCTGGCGATCGTGGTGCTCCAGGGCGTGCGCCGGATCGGCGGCGCGGTGCTCGGCGGGCTCGTCGCGGTCGCCGTGCCCGAGCTGCTGGCCACCTGGGACGTCTCCGCGCACGTCGGGGCGATCCTGTTCGGCCTCGGCGGCATGATCCTGGCCAAACATCCGGACGGCGTGCTCACCCAGCTCGCCGAGCTGCGCCACCGGAAGCCGCCGCCTGCGGAACCGGTCACCGGCCCATCGGTGTCGTCACCGGTCGAGGGCGCGGTCTTCCGGCTGGAGGGCGTCGCCGCCGGGTACGCCGATTCCCCCGTCCTGCGCGGCGTGGACCTCGCCGTCCGCCCCGGCGAGGTCGTCGCGCTGCTCGGCGCGAACGGCGCCGGCAAGTCCACCGCCTGCGCCGTGGCAGCCGGAGACCTGCCGGTCACCGGCGGCCGGATCCTGCTCGACGGCGTGGACGTCACCTCCTGGCCCGCCCACCGCCGCGCCAGGGCGGGAATCCTGCTGGCCCCCGAGGGGCGCGGCGTCTTCCCCGGCCTCACCGTCGAGGAGAACCTGCGCACCTGGCTGCCCGACCCCCGGCCCGTCTACGAGCGGCTGCCGCGCCTCGCCGAGCGCCGCGACGTCCTCGCCGGCGCCCTCTCCGGCGGCGAGCAGCAGCTCCTCACGCTGGCCCCCGCGCTGGTCCGCCCGCCCCGCGTGCTCATCGCCGACGAGCCGTCGCTCGGGCTCGCGCCGCTGCTCGTCCGGCAGGTCTTCGAGGTCTTCGCCGAGCTGCGTGAGCGCGGGGTGGCGCTGCTGCTGGTCGAGGAGAAGGCGACCGAGGCGCTGGCGCTCGCCGACCGGGTGGCGTTCATGCGGCTCGGCCGGATCACCTGGGCCGGGCCTCGGTCGGAGGTCGACGGCGACCGGCTCACGGCCGCGTACCTGGGGGTGGGCTGACGGTGCTGGCGATCGAGGGGGTCTCGGTGGCGTTCGGCGGGGTGCGGGCGCTGGAGGAGGTGTCGTTCGAGGTGCCCGAGGGCCAGGTGTGCGGGGTGATCGGGCCGAACGGGGCCGGCAAGACCACGCTGTTCGACGTGGTGTCCGGGCTGCGGCGGCCCGACACGGGCCGGGTCCGGCTGCGCGGGCGCGACCTGACCGGGACGTCGCCGGCCGCGCGGGCCAGGGCGGGGGTGCGCCGCACGTTCCAGCGCACCCAGGTCTTCGGCCGGCTCACCGTGGCCGACAACGTGCTGGCCGCGCTGGATTGGCACGGGGGTGGAGGCGGGCTCGTCGCCGACCTCGCCGGCTGGCCGGGACGGCGGCGGCGCGAGCGGGAGCGGCGCGAGCGCGTGGCCGAGGTGCTGGAGCTGTGCGGGCTCACGCCGCTGCGCGAGGCGTACGCCGCCGCGCTGCCCGTCGGCCGGCGCAGGCTCGTCGAGCTGGCCAGGGCGCTCGCCGACCGGCCCGCGCTGCTGCTGCTCGACGAGCCCACCTCAGGGCTCGACGCCGCCCAGACCGCCCGGCTCGCCGAGGTCGTCCGGGCGCTGGAGACGACCGTGCTGCTGGTCGAGCACGACATGGGCTTCGTCATGGACGTCTGCGACCGCGTCGTGGTGCTCGACCTCGGCCGGGTCATCGCGGCCGGCGCCCCGGCCGCGGTGCGGGAGGACCCGGTGGTCCGCGCCGCCTACCTGGGCTGAGCGTGCCGCTCGGTGAAGGACAGGATCCGCCGCCAGGCGTCCTGGCAGGCGCTCTCCCACTCCTTGTACGAGCGGTCGAAGAACGAGTGCGGTGCGCCCTCGTACACGTGCTCCTCGTACGGGGTGCCGACGCGCTCCAGCGCCGCCTCGTACGCCGCGAACTGCTCCGGCGTGGAGACCGTGTCCGCGCCGCCGCGCAGCAGCAGGACCGGCGCGCCGGGACCGGTCTCCGGCGCCTGGACGGCCCGCAGCGCGCCGTAGAAGCCGATGCCGCCGGCGATCCCGTTGGTGCCCTCGTGGGCCTGCCGCCAGGAGTGCGCGCCGCCCATGCAGAAGCCGACCGTGAAGACCGGGCCGGGCAGCGCGTCGGTGGCGGCGCGCACGTCGGCGCGGATGCCGTCGGCGTCGAGCTGCTTGACGTGCGTCATGAAGTCGAAGTCGTCGCCGCGGTCGCCGATGCCCGCGGTGCGGCCGAAGTAGTCGATCGCGATCGTACGGAAGCCCGCCTCGGCGAAGCGCAGCGCGAGGTCGCGGTAGAACGGGTGCAGCCCGCGCACGTCCGGCATGATCACGACGCTGCGGCCGTTCGGCTCGGCGGGCTCGGCCCTGAAGGCCATGAAGCGGTTGCCGTCGGCCGCGGTCAGCTCGAACTGCTCGTGCGAGGCCACCTCTCCCTGGACGGGCGGAGCGGGCGGCCTGCTGTCGGTGGAATGGCACATGTCCGCCAGCATGCCGCCAAGGATGACGGATATCCATCTGCGGAGGAGTACGGCCCGGCGTGGCGTGGAAGGGTCACTGACATGACCTATCACCCCAATCTTGATCCCGAGCTTCGCGCCGCGATCGAGGCGGCCCCTATGCCCGTCGTCGACCTCGCGGCCATGACGCTGGAGGATCTGCGGGCGCGGCGCGCGGAGGCCGACGCGTTCGTGGCCGCGGTGCCACGGCCGGAGACCGGCGTGACCATCGAGGACCGGCACGTCCCCGGGCCGGACGACGCGCCCGAGGTGCGGGTGCGGATCTACCGCCCGGCGGGCGGCGGCGGGGAGCGGCCGGGCCTCTACTGGATCCACGGCGGCGGCATGATCATGGGCAGCCCCGAGTTCGACGACGCGATGATGATCGACTACGTGGAGCGGCTGGGGCTGGTCGCGGTCTCCGTGGACTACCGGCTGGCTCCGGAGCACCCGCACCCCGCGCCGGTCGAGGACTGCTACGCGGGGCTGGTGTGGACCGCCAAGTCCGCCGCCGAGCTGGGCATCGACCCGGCCAGGCTGGCGGTGGGCGGGGCCAGCGCGGGCGGCGGGCTCGCGGCGGCGACCGTGCTGCTGGCCCGCGACCGCGGCGGCCCCGAGGTGGCCTTCCAGCTCCTGCTCTGCCCGATGCTGGACGACCGCGACGCCACGCACTCCAGCGAGCAGCACGCCGACGCCGTGGTCTGGAACAGGTCCGCGAACCGCTACGGGTGGCGGGCGCTGCTCGGCGAGCGGGCGGGCGGGCCCGACGTGTCCCCGTACGCGGCCCCGGCGCGGGCCGAGGACCTGTCGGGGCTGCCGCCGGCGTTCATCGACGTGGGCGAGGTGGAGGTGTTCCGCGACGAGGACATGGACTACGCCGTGCGGCTCGCCCGGGCCGGGGTGTCGACCGAGTTCCACCTGTATCCGGGGGCCTTCCACGGGTTCGACATGATGGTGCCGGGCGCGGCGCTGAGCCTCCGGGCGCGGGAGACCAGGATCGCGGCGCTGCGGCGAGCGTACGGGGTCTGAGCTGGAGGCTGGGCAACCAACCAAGCGTGCGCTAGGTTGGTTGCTGTGGATCTCGACTTCTCCCCGGCTGAGCGGGACTTCCGCGCCGAGGTTCGCGACTGGCTGAGCGCCAACGTCCCCGATCCGCCGCTGCCGTCCATGGACACCGCCGAGGGCTTCCAGGCGCACCGCGCGTGGGAGGCGCGGCTCGCCGCGGCCCGGCTCTCGGTGGTCTCCTGGCCCGAGGAGTACGGCGGCCGCGGCGCCTCCCTCATCGACTGGCTGATCTTCGAGGAGGAGTACTGGGCCGCCGGCGCCCCCGCCCGCGTCACCCAGAACGGCATCTTCCTGCTGGCCCCGTGCCTCATGCGGTTCGGCACCCCGGAGCAGCGCGCCCGCTGGCTGCCGCGCATGGCCAGTGGCGCGGACGTCTGGGCGCAGGCCTGGTCGGAGCCGGAGGCGGGCAGCGACCTCGCCGCGCTCACCTCCCGCGCCGAGCCCGACCCCGGCGGCGGCTGGCGGCTGCACGGGCACAAGACGTGGAGCTCGCGGGCCGCCCACGCCACCCACGGCTTCGGCCTCTTCCGCACCTCGGGGGCGCGGCACAAGGGCCTGACCTACTTCATGTTCCCCCTGGACGAGGTCGCGGTCCGCCCCGTCGCCCAGCTCGACGGGCTGCCCGGCTTCGCCGAGCTGCACTTCGACGGCGTACGGGTCGAGGAGTCGATGGTGCTCGGCGAGGCCGGGCAGGGCTGGCCCATCGCCATGGCCACCACCTCCTCCGAACGCGGCCTCACGCTCCGCAGCCCCGGACGTTTCCTCGCCACCGCCGACCGGCTCCTCGCGCTGGCCCGCGTGTCGGGGGACCCGGCGGCGGCCGACCGGGCGGCGCGGTGCTGGACGGAGGCGGAGGCGTACCGGCTGCACACGTACGCGACCGCGCGCCGCATCATGGCGGGCGAGGAGGCCGGGGCGGCCACCAGCCTGGGCAAGATCTTCTGGTCGGAGCTGGACCTGCGCATGCACGCCCTCGCCCTCGAGCTGCTGGGCGAGCGGGCCGGGGAGACGCCCTGGCTGGACGGCTTCCTGTTCGCGCTGGCCGGGCCCATCTACGCGGGCACGAACGAGATCCAGCGCACCATCGTCGCCGAACGCGTCCTGGGGCTGCCACGATGAACTTCGCCTTCACCGACGAGCAGCTCGCGTTCGGCGCGGCCGTCCGCGACGTGCTCGGGGACGCCTGCCCGCCGGCCGCGCTGCGCGCCGAGCGGCGGCCCGGCTGGCGGCGGCTCGCCGAGCTGGGCCTCTTCGCCGCGCTGGTGCCGCCGGAGCGCGACGGGCTCGGGCTCGGGCTGACCGACGTGCTGCCCGCGCTGGAGGAGACCGGGCGGGCCTGCCTGCCGGGGCCGGTCGCGGAGACCGTCGTGGCCGCGCCGCTGCTGCCCAAGGCCGCCGGCGGCGAGCCGTGCGTGAGCGTGGTCGCTCCCGGGCAGGCGTACGCGGCGGACGCCGACGTCGCGGGCCTCCTCGTGGTGCTCCGCCCGGACGGGTCCCGGCTGGTCGAGGCGGCCGAGATCACCCCCAGGCCGGGCATCGACCCGTGCCGGCCGCTGTTCGCGGTCGCCTACGACGCGTACGAGCCGCTGGAGGCCCCGGCCGAACCCGTGCTGCACCGGCTCGCCGTGGCGACCGCCGCGCAGCTCGTCGGCGTGGCCAGGGAGCTGCTGGCGCGCTCCGTGGCCTACGCCCGGGTCAGGACGCAGTTCGGCGCGCCCATCGGGTCCTTCCAGGCGGTCAAGCACCGCCTCGCCGACGTGGCGGTGGCCGTGGAGTTCGCCGCGCCGCTCGTGTGGCGGGCCGCACTCGCGCTGGACGCCGGAGCGCCCGCCGCCGGCAGGGACGCCAGCGCCGCCAAGGCCGCCGCCGGGGAGGCCGCCGCGCTCGCCGCCGGCTCCGCGCTCCAGGTGCACGGGGCCGTCGGCTACACCGACGAGCTGGATTTGCGGTTCTGGCTGGCCCGCGCCTGGTCGCTCGGGGCCGCGTACGGGACCAGCGCCGTCCACCGCGCCCGCCTGCGGGCCGCGTTGCTCGGCGGCGACGCGCGGAGGTGGCCGTGAAGTTCGGGGTGCCGCTCGGCCTGCTGCATCCGGCCGCGTGGAAGGACGTCGCGGTGGCGGCCGACGAGCTGGGGTTCGAGTCGGTGTGGCTGCCCGAGCACCTGGTGTTCGCCACGGACCTGTCACTCGCCCGCTATCCGGGCGGCGCCGACCCGGGGATCAGGCCGGAGACGCCGCTGTTCGACGCGCCCGCGTACCTCTGCTGGCTGGCCGCGCACACCAGCCGGGTGCTGCTCGGCACCGCCGTGCAGCTCCTCGCCCTGCGCCACCCCTTCGTGTCGGCGCGCGCCTTCGCCACCCTGGACGTGGTCTCGGGCGGGCGGGCCGTGTGCGGGGTGGGGGCCGGCTGGTACCGGGGGGAGTGGGACGCGGCCGGGATCCCGTTCGAGACGCGCGGGGCGCGGCTGGACGAGGCCGTCGCGGTCGTACGGCGGCTGTGGACCGAGCCGGTGGTCGCCCACTCCGGCAGGTTCTACTCCTTCCCGGAGGTCGCCTTCGAGCCCAAACCGGTGCAGCGGCGGCTGCCGGTGCTCGCGGGCGGCGAGTCGGCGGCGGCGCTGCGCCGGGCGGCGCGGCTCTGCGACGGGTGGATCAGCATGCCGCACACCCTCGACTCCATCAGGCCGCAGCTCGACCGGCTGGGGGGCGGGGTGCCGGTGACGGCGCACGCGTACGCGCTGGGCTCGCCCGAGGAGGTCCCGGCGTGGGCGGCGCTGGGCGTGGAGCGGCTGATCGTCCGGCCGTGGACGCGCGGCCGTGACGCGGTCGCCGCGCTGACCGCCTTCGCGGCGCGGTACGGGGTCGGCCGAGATATACAAACGATCGGTCGTTAATGTAGTTTTGCGTTCATGACACAAGACGGCCGGCGGCTGCGCGGGTTGCGCAGCCGCGAGGCGATCCTGGAGCAGGCGGTGAGCCTGGCCTCCGTCGAAGGGCTGGACGGGCTGTCCCTGGGGCGGCTGGCGGCGGCGACCGGCACTAGCAAGTCCGGATTTTTCGCGCATTGGCGCGACAAGGAGCAGCTGCAGCTCGACGCCGTGGAATGGGCCGCCCGCCAGTGGACCGAGCAGATCGTGGCGCCCGCCCTGCGGGCCCCGGCCGGGGTGCGGCGGCTGTTCGCGCTGCACGAGGCGCGGCTGCGGTTCTACGGCGAAGGCGTGCTTCCCGGCGGATGCTTCTTCTTCACCGTCCAGGCCGAGTTCGACGACCGTCCGGGCGCGTTGCGCGACCGCGTCGCGCGGGCCATGAACGACTGGCAGGAGTTCATCCGGCGGCAGGTGGCCCAGGCCGTGGCGATGGGCGAGCTCGTCGAGAGCGTGGACGCCGCCCAGCTCGCGTACGAGATCGACGCGCTCGGCGAGATGGTGATCATCCACTCCCGTCTGCTCGACGGTCCGGCCTCCCTCGTCCACGCCCGCCGCGCCGTGCTGCAACGCCTGCGCGCCCTCTGCCCCGACCCGACGCTTCTCCCGGAGGACTGACCATGACCGAAGACGGCGTGCACGAGCCGGTCCAGGTGCATTTCGACGACCTCGACGCCATGGGCCTGCTGCACAACTCGCGCTACGCCCTGCTGGTCGAGCGGGCGATGAGTGCCTACTGGCAGCGCCTGGGCTGGGCCCCCGACCCGGCCGAGTCGGCGTTCAAGGACGTCTTCCTGGCCGTGCGCGAGTTCAAGGTGACCTACCACGTGCCCATCGCGGGGCCGGGGGAGCCGCTGGTGCACTTCTGGATCGAGCGCCTGGGCCGCACCAGCGGCGTCTACGGCTTCCGCGTGCTGTCGGCCGATCGCGCGGTGGTGCACGCCGAGGGCTATCGCGTCAACGTCAACCTGGACCCGGCCACCCTGCGGCCCGCGCCGTTCAGCGACGAGCTGCGCACCGCCGCCGAACCCCTGCTCCGCCGGGCGGCGGCGGCGTGCTGACGTCCCGCTGGATCGCCGGCTCCGCCGGCGGCCTGCCGGGCCCGCTGGTCGCCGCCCTGACGGACTACCGCACGCACCGGCTGCTCGACCTGCCCGGCATCGCCAGGCACGGTCTGTCGCTGAGCCGCCTGTGGCCGACGCTGCCCGGCGCGGTGGGCATGTGGCTCTGGGCGGACGTCGGCGCCCGCCGGGCCGGCTCGCTGTCGGTGTGGCGTACGGAGGACGATCTGCACGCGTTCGTACGGGTGCCGGCACACGTGCGGATCATGCGCGCGTACCGCCACCGGGGCACGCTGCGGTCCCGCACCTGGCGGCTCGACACGCTGGACCGAGCCGCCCTGCGGCGGGACCTCGAGACGGGCAGAGCCGCCTAGGCGCGGTGGCGGCCCCGGCTGCGCTGGCCGGTCGAGGTGGCGCTGATCGCGCCGACCAGCTCGCGCTCGTCGTGGCGGTGCCGGCGGCCGCGCGGCAGCAGGTCCACGAAGGGCTCCTCGGCGGGCGGGTCCTGGCGGCGGCGGCGTCCCCGGTAGGAGACGGGCGCCGGGGCGGGGCCGTCGAGGACGTCGCCGGTCCAGGCGGGGGCGAAGGCGTCGAACGAGCTGGTGGCCTCCGGGATGACGATCCGCTGGAACGGGCCGGTCTCGAAGACGAACGCGCCCGTGTCGCGCGGGTCGGCGTCGCTGATGCGCCGCATCGGGCCGGTGTCCCAGCACGGCTCGAACGGGCCGACGTCCACCGGCTCGCCGAAGGACTCGGCGTCGGCGTGGCGGCCGGTGCGCCGGTAGGGGTTGTCCACGGCGATGCCGGTGCGCGGGTCGGGGGCGGCGGCGCGGCGGCCACGGCCCCGGCGCAGGGGCGCGGGGTCCGCGAACGGGTCGAAGGGCCGGGCCTCCCTGATGCGGCGTACCTGCTCGGCGGGCGAGGCGTCGCTGCCGCTGCCGCCCGCCGCGACGAGCCGGGCGTCCCTGGACCCGACGGGGGAGGTGCCGGCCGCGACCACGTCGGCGTCGCCCCGCACGAACGGGGTCTCGGCGGCGAACAGGTCGGCGTTCTCCCGCGCGAAGAGGGTCTCGGCGGCGACGCGGTCGAACGTGGTCTCAGCGGCGGTGAGGTCGGCGGCGGTGAGGTCGGCGGCGGTGAGGTCGGCGGCGGACGTGGCGACCAGGTCGGCGGCCGTCGTGGTGATCAGGTCGGGGGTGGCCGTCGCGGCGACGAGGCCGGCCGTGGTGGCCGGTTCGGGCGTGAGGCTCGGGGCCGGGCCCGTGACGAGCTCGGCGGCGCCGGACGCGAGCGTACGGCTCCACGCGGGCCGCGTGACGGGCAGGGCGGCGCCACGGCGCTTGCGGCGGCGTCCCCGGTGGGACGGGACCGGACGCGGGGCGGGGGAGGCGGCGGCAGCGGCGGCGCGTACCCGGTTCTGGCGGGTCTTGGCCACGGCGAGCAGCGCCAGGGCGGCCACCAGCGTCGAGCCGATCAGCGTCGGCGAGGAGATGGCAGGGAGCGGTCCGGTGGCGCTCGCGTCGGCGTGCGTGGGCAGCGGCTCGGCGGTGGCCGCGGTCGTGTCGGCGGTGGTCGGCTTGGCGTGCTTGCCCAGCTTGGTCCCCTGGCCGGGGGCGGCCGGTGCCGGGCTGGCGCCGGTGCCGGTCGTCGTCGCGCCCGTCGAGGAGTCCGTGGTCGCGCCCGCCCGCACGTCGGTGGGGGAGCCGGTGGACCGCTCGGTCTTCTTCGGGGGCGTGGTCTGCTTCTTGGCGGCGGTGGTCCGCTCGCTCTTCCGCTCCGGGGCGGCGGGCCGGGCGGCGAACGGGGGCCGCGCGCCGCTCTCCTGCTCGACGCCGGTCTGCGGGATCATCGCGGTGAGCGAGCCGTCCTGCACGTAGAGCGTGGGGGTGCCGGGGCCGGAGTCGGGCGGCAGCGACCCCTCGACCTCGGACTTCCTCTTGGCCGCCTTCGCGTCGAGCTTGGCCTTGACGACATCGGGGTAGCCGTAGCCGACGACCTTGCTGGTGTCACGCTTCTTGTACTTGGCGACACCGCCGTCGATGTTGCCCTCGATCGTGATGATCTTGTTGCCCTCGACGCGGACCACGACGCCGACGTGGTCGATGCGGTCGATGCTCTTGGAGCCGCCCCAGTCGTAGAAGACGAACGCCCCCGGCTTGGGCTTGTTGCCCCAGGCGCCCTGCTTCTTGAACCACTTCGCGTGCTCCACCGTCCACGCGAACTGCCCCATCCACTCCTCGTAGCCGAGCTTGTGCGCGGCCCAGGAGAGGAGCATGTCGCACCAGGGGGCGGTGGTGAAGGCGTCGTCGAACTCGACGTTCTTGCCGTACCAGTCGCCGAACTTGGTGTACGCGCCGGCCTTCTCGGCGTAGCCGAGCTGGCTCTGGAGCAACTCGATGAACTTCTGCGTCTCTGGCGTCATGGAAGTATGAGGGCACCTTCCGGGCAAGGCCGGTTTCGCCCCACGCCGCACTGGGTAGAGAAGCCCCCTGTGACTGGTGGGACAAGACCGGAGGCTTGTCATCTACCGTGATGAAGCGAGGTTACCGTGCCGTAATACCAGGTCAAGCATGCGCAAAAGGATGGCAAAGCCTGCGGGGCAAGGAAATCGCAGGTCAGGATGCTGCCAGAAATGTCCAGGCGAGCGCTGTTTAACCGTAAAAGATCTTACTGTCCCAAGGGTTAGTAATCAGTAGCCCGCGCCCGTGAGCAGCCCGCCGTCCACGGTGAACTCGCTGCCCGTGCAGTAGCTCGACCGGTCCGAGGCCAGGAACGCCACCACGTGCGACACCTCCACCGGCTTGGCGAAGCGCTTGATCACCATCGCCTTGACGAACGCCTCCGCGTCCACCTCCCGCGCGAGGTCCGGATCGTGCACCATCGGCGTGTTGATCGCTCCGGGATGCACCGAGTTCACCCGGATCCCGAACCCCGCCAGCTCCCGCGCCGCCGACTTCGTGAGGCCGCGCACCGCGAACTTCGAGGCCGCGTACGCCGACAGCCCCGCCGCGCCGATGAGCCCCTCGATGGAGGAGATGTTCACGATCGAGCCGCCGCCGGCCGCCCTCAACGGCTCGATCACCGACTTGACGCCCAGCCAGGCGCCCTTCAGATTGACGTCCACCACCCGGTCGAACTCCTCGGGCGGCATGTCCGCGATGCGGCCGTACCTGAGGATGCCGGCGTTGTTGACCAGCACGTCCAGCCGGCCGTGCAGGCCCACGGCGGTGCCCACGGCCCGCTGCCACTCGGCCGCGCTGCGCACGTCGTGCCGGACGTAGGCGGCGCCCGTCTCCTCGGCCAGCGCCTTGCCCTCCTCGTCCAGGACGTCGCCGAACACCACCCGCGCGCCCTCGGCGAGGAACAGCCGCACGTGCGCCGCGCCCATGCCCCGCGCGCCGCCGGTGATCAGCGCGACCTTGCCGTCAAGCAGCCCCATGATCTCCTCCTGCCGCCACGGCCACCGCGGCCGCCTCCATGGACCGGTAAACCGGGATGCCCGCCGCCGCCGCGACGCGCCGTACCTCGTCCTCGACGCCCGGCGGCGCGCACTCGCCGTTCCTGGTGACGAGCGTGAACCTGGTACGCGGCAGCGTTCCCTGGGCGGCGGCCAGCGCGTGCGCGTAGGCGTACAGGGCCTCGGGGGCGTCGCCGTAGGTGAAGAACGCCTGCACGTTGACGTGCGCCACCACGTCGCGGTACGCCCGCGCCCGCAGGATCGCCGCGACCACGGCGGGCACCAGGTCCGGGCGGCCACGCGGGCCCACCGGCGCCTCCAGGGGGTTGCCGAAGGCCGCCACGCCGAGCCCGCGCAGCTCGCCGGCCACGTCCTCGGGCAGCGGGTCCAGACGCACCCCCGCGGCGTCGAACGCGTCGGCCGCCAGCACGCTCGCGCCGCCGCTCGGCCCCACCACCAGCACCCCGTCCCCGTCGGCCGGGCGGGCGGCGTGGGCCTGGAAGTACGCGAGCACGCCGATGAGGTCGTCCTGGCTCGTCACCAGCGCCGCCCCGGCCTGCTCGGCGACCGCCTCCCACAGGCGCCGGTCGCTCACCAGGCCGCCGGTGTGCGAGGCGGCGGCCGCCCGGCCCTGCCCGGTGCGCCCGCCCACCAGCAGCACGACCGGCCGGTCCAGCGCCCGCAGCGCCTCGTACAGCTCCCGTCCGTCGCGCGGGTCCTCCAGATAGAGGCCGACGGCCCGCGTCTCCTCGTCCCGCGCCAGCCAGCGCAGCAGCTCGGCCGGGGTGACGTCGGCGGCGTTCCCGACGGTGACGACCCGGCTGAAGGCCAGGCCGCGCCGCTCCCCGACCTTGATCACCTCGCCGGCGAGGCCGCCGCTCTGCGAGATCAGCGCCACCGAGCCCGGCGGCCCCAGCCCGCCGCCGACGAACGTCTGCCGGCCGCGCGGGCAGTAGACGCCCATGCAGTTGGGCCCGAGCAGGCGGGTGCCGGCCGCGCGGGCGGCGGCGACCAGCTCGTCCTCCAGCCCTGCGCGGCCCGCCTCGCCGAAGCCGCCGCTCATCACCTGCACGAACGGCACGCCCGCCGCCTGCGCCACCACCTCGGGGCAGCGCTCGGCGGGCACGGCGACCAGCGCGTAGTCCACGTCCGCGGTCTCGGCGGCTTCGGAGAGCGAGCGCACGGCCCGCACGCCCGCCACCTCCTCCGCCTTCGGGTGCACGGCGACCAGCGGGACCCCGGCGGCCCGGTAGAAGTCGAGGAACATGTTCCCGAAGGTGGGCCGCGTGGCGGACGCGCCCACGACGGCCACCGCGCGCGGCTCGAACAGCGGCAGGAAGTCGGCCGTCCCCCCGCGCGTGACGGGCGGGGGCGGCGCGGCGGGCAGATAGCGGGCGTCCACGGCCGTCACGCCGTCCGGGGTGGCGATCACCGGGTTCAGCTCGAACTCGCCGAGCTCCAGCCGCTCCCACAGCCCGCCGGGACCGCCGACCGCCAGCAGCAGCTTGACCAGCGCGGCCAGGTCCACCGGCGGCCGGCCCCTGCTCCCCGCGAGCAGCGGGGCGGCGCGCAGTGAGGCCAGCATGCGCCGCGCGTCCGGCTCCGACACCGGGCACAGCCGCAGCGCCGTGTCCCGCAGCGTCTCCGTCCACACGCCGCCCAGCCCGGCGAGCAGCACCGGGCCGAACGCGGCGTCCCTGACCAGGCCCACGATCAGCTCGACCCCGGCCGCCGCCTGCTCCTCGACCAGGAACCCGGCGAGGTGCGGCACCCGCTCCCGCATCCGGGCCGCCGCGCGGGGCAGCTCGGTCGCGCGCAGCCCGAGCGTCACCGCGCCGGACTCGGACTTGTGCACCAGCTGCGGCCCGAACGCCTTCAGCACCAGCGGCTCGGTCAGCTCCCCGGCCGCGCCGAAGTCCCGCGTGTCCGGGGGGAGCACGACGCCGCGCGGCACCGGCACCCCGGCCTCGCGCAGCATCGCCTTGACGACGTGCTCGTGGACGTGCTCGTGGACGTGCTCCTGGGCGCTCACCCGAGCAGGTGCCCGTACTGGTCGCGGATGGCCTTGCGGAGCAGTTTCCCTGGCCCGCCCGAGGCGTCCTGCGAGTGCGGCAGCTCCTCGGCCACCACGATGTGGTCCGGCCGCCGGTGCTCCGGCAGGGTGTCGGCCAGGGCGAGCGCCAGCTTGGAGGCGTCCAGCGAGTGCCCGGCGCGCGGCACGACGGCCAGCAGGATGCGCTGCTCGGCCGCCCCCTCGGGCACCCCGACGGCTCCCGCCTCGGCCACGCCGTCGAGCGCCGCGACGGCCTCCTCGACCGCGGCCGGCTGCGTCCACACGCCGCCCTTGGCGATCGCGTCCTCGCGCCGGCCCAGCACCCGCAGCACGCCGTCGGCGGAGACGGAGCCGAGGTCGCCGCCGACGTACCACTCGCCGCGCAGCACCTCCGCCGTCCGCTCGGGCAGGCCGTCGTAGCCCGCCATGCGGTGCGGCCCGGCCAGGTTGATCTCGCCCACCTCGTCGATCACCCGGCGGCCCTTCGGGTCGGTGACCCGTACGGCGTTGCCGGTGCGGGCCCGCCCGGAGGAGCCGAGCGGCGTCGAGCCGTCGTCCACCCGGCCCATGCACGTGTACGGGGCCTCGGTCTGCCCGTAATAGGAGTAGACGCCCGCCTCGGGCAGCCGGGCCTTGATCCGGTCCAGCATGGGCGCGGTCAGCGGCTCGCCACCCAGCATGATCACCCGGATGGACGACAGGTCCACGTCCTCGTGCTCCGGCGAGCCGAGCAGCGCCGCGTAGAACGACGGGATCTGCGACACGTGCGTGACCCGCTCGCGCGGCACGACGCGCAGGAAGTTCGCCGGCCCCCAGTCCTGCTCCAGCACCAGGCGCAGGCCCGCGTACAGGGCGGGGCCGACGATGGCGGGGAAGCCGATGCCCCAGATGATCGCGCCGGTGCCGAACACCGCGTCGGGGCCGCGCGGCACGTCCAGCCAGACCTGCGCGGTGGCCAGCGAGGAGGCGTGCGTGTGCACGACCGCCTTCGGCAGGCCGGTGGTGCCCGAGGTGTAGTAGAGCGCGAGCGGGTCGTCGTGGAAGCCGGCGAGCGGCGGCTCGGCGTCCGGGCCGCCGGTCAGCTCGCGGGCGTCGATCCACGTGGTGACCTCGGGCAGCGAGCCCCTGATCCGCTCGACCGTCTCGGCCACGGTCGCGTCGTGCACGAACGCCGTGCAGCCCGACGCGGCGACCACGTCCCGCAGCGTCTCGACCGGCCAGTACGGGTTCAGCGCCGCCGTCACCGCCCCGATCTTGGCCTGCGCCAGGTAGACCTCGGCCACCGTCAGCGTCTCGTTGAGCAGCGCCGCGACCCGCCGCCCCGGGCCGATCCCGGTGGCGAGCAGGGCGTTCGCGCGGCGGTTGACGTTCGCGTTCAGCTCCTCGTAGGTGAAGCTCCGCTCGCCGCAGTACGTCAGCGCCACCCGGTCGGGGGTGCGCAGCGCGCCGGCGGTCAGGATCGCGTGGCCGTAGTTGCCGTACGGTGATGGGGCCATGGGGCGCCTCCAGATCGGCGGGGCTCAGAGGGGGGAATAGAGCACGAAGACGTTTCCCGAGGGATCGCGCAGCACGGCCCGCCGCTCGTGCGGCCCCTCCTCGGGGCCGCGCACCACCTCGGCCCCGCGCGCGGCCAGCTCACGCACGCTCTCCCGCACGTCGTCCACCTTGTACGACGGCGCCGCCCCCGGCGTGACGTGCTCGGCGGGCCCGGCCAGCGCCACGGTGACGCCGCCCCCGTCCAGCGCCGCGAACCGGTCGCCGTCGCGGAACTTCACCGGCAGCCCGTAGAAGGCGATGGCCTCGTCCAGGTCGGCCACCGGGATCAGCACGTTGCCCAGCTTCACGCGGGCCTCCAATGCGGCAACTCGTCGACGAACGTCACCCGCACCGGCATGCCGATGCGTACCTCCTCCGGCGCGCACCCCACCACGTGCCCGAACGCGCGCACGCCCACGGGCAGGTCCACCCACGCCATCACGTACGGCTCCCGCCCCTGGTAGTCAGGCGCGAACGACCGATGAACGACGGTGAAGGTGTGCACCACGCCCGTCCCCGTCACCGGCTCGTACGTCAGCTCGCCGCCTCCGCACCACGGGCACGCCGCCTCGGGGAGGTGCACCCACCGGCCGCAGCCCGCGCAGCGCTGGACGACCAGCTCGCCCCGCGCGCAGGCGGCCCGGTACCCGGCCAGGTGAGCGGGCGGGTCGGGGAGAGGGGGCGTGGCGGTGACGGCGCTCATCGATTGCCAAGCTAGCGCACGCTTGGTTGCCCGGCAAGGCCGCGCCCGGTCACTCGACGGGGGTCAGCGTCCCGACGAGCTCCGACGGCCCGTCCAGGGCTTCCCCGGGGCCGGTGGTGGGGCCGGTTCCAGGGCCGGTCGCGGGGGCGTTGACGGGGCTGGGGGAGTGGGAGGTGGTCGGGGTGGAGGACGGGGTGGGGCAGGCGGGGCCGTCCACGGGGACCTCGCTCACCTGGGGGCCGTTGCCGGACGCGGGCTCGGTCATGACGACGATGCCGGCGTAGACGCGCCGGCCGCAGGCCACCGCGCCGGGGTCGTGGCCGACGGCGCTGGTGTACGACGTGTGGCCGCTCAGGACGCGGGTCTCCTGGTGCAGCGTGGTGGCGGGGGCGTCGTCGCCGTCGCGCCGCGTGTACGTCACCCGCAGCCGCACCTGGCCGGTCCCGTCGGCGGCGACCCGTACCGATCCGCTCCGCCCGCTCCAGGCGGTGATCGTGGCCGCCCGCACGGCCGGATGCGGCCCGCCGGTGCCCGCCTGGCCGGGGGTGGGCCGCGCCGGCGCGGTCGCGGTGGCGGTGGTGGGCGGGGTCCGGCGCGGAGCGGCGGCGCTGGTCCGGCCCGGCGTGGCGGCGGGCGTGCGGGGCGCGGCCTCGCCGGTGGCGCGGGACGTGGGGCGCCCAGTGGGACGAGTCGTAGGACGAGTCGTAGGGCCGGTCGTGGCGTCGGCGGGCGAGGGCGCGGGCTCGGACCTCTCCTCCTCCGGCGGCGGCAGGAGGATCGCCCCGGGCCCGGTGGGCAACCGCCCGCCCGACAGCACGATCCCGATCGCCACCGCCATCACCAGCACGCCCGTCACCCACAGGTGCGGCGGGAGACGCGGCATGCGCGCGAGCCGGTCGCGCAGGGCCACGGCCGCGCCGCCGCCGCTCGTGGCGCGATCCGTGCGCGCCAGCGGGAAGCGGAGAGCCATCAGCGTGGCCAGCTCGGCCAGGTGGCGGCGGCCGCGTTTCTCCCATTCCGGGCCGTAGCCGGCGACCGCGTCCTCCTCCAGCTCGGCGGCGAACGCGCGGGCGGAGGCGTACCGTACGGCCGGGTCCTTGGCGAGGCCGCGCCTGAGCAGGTCGCGCAGCGTGTCCGGCACCACCTCCAGGGGGATCGGCTCGGTCAGGTGCCGGTCCCTGGTGGCCGGCACGTCCAGCTCCTCCTGGCCGCCCTCCCCGGCGGCGCGGAACGGCGGCCGTCCCCTGACCGCCTCGAAGAGCGTGCAGGCGGCGGCGTACAGGTCGGCGGACGGGCCGGCCTCGTGCCGGGTCCACAGCTCGGGCGACATGTACGCCGGGCTGCCCGCGGGCACGCCCGGCTCCTCGGCGTGCACCACGACGCCGAAGTCGGTGAGCTTGCTGGTGCCGTCGGCCTGGACGAGGACGTTCTCCGGCTTGACGTCGCGGTGCGGCACGCCCTTGTCGTGCGCGGCGGCGAGGGCGAGCAGGATGCCCTTGAGCACGGCGAGCGCGGCCTCCGGGGTCACGTGGCCGTGCTCGGCCAGCAGCGCGCGCAGGGTCACGCCGTCCACCAGCTCCATGACGAGCGCCGCGCGGGCGGGGGTCTCGACGTACTCGTAGAGGCGGACGATGTCGGGCTGGTCGAGCTCGACCAGGTGGTGGGTGTCCGACCGGATGCGTTCCATGAACTCGGCGTCCCTGCGCAGCGTGGCGTTCAGGTACTTGATCGCCACATAGGCGCCGGTCGATTCGTACGTGGCGAGGAACACGCGGCCGGTGCGGCCCGCGCCGAGCTGGCGTACTTCGCGGTAACCAGGGACCAAGTCCTACCCCCATACGGCGGCCGTCTCTGGGTTCGACGGTCTCACCCGGGGTGTTGGTTGTCACGAGTGCGGCTATTTCGCCGTGAGTTAACCCCTTATGACGGGAGGTGG
>NZ_BAAJOU010000019.1:0-274728 GCF_057536035.1 Nonomuraea sp. B208 | reverse complement strand
CGGGGAGGAGCGCAGGCTGGTGCTCGCGCACCGGCTCGCCGCCGCCGCGCTGGCCCGGCATCGCGGGCGCGACCAGGCGCGGCTGCGCCGGACGGTGCTGCGGCGGGCGCTGCGGGCCCGGATCCTGCCCTGGTCCGGGCGGCTCGCGTGGCTGGAGGTGGTGCCCGCGACCACCCGGGGCGCCGACGCGGCCTTCACCGAGGAGCTGATGGCGCTGCGGCCGGGGGCGCGGGCGGCGTACGCGCTGCTGCGGCTGGAGGGGCGGCCCGCCGGCGAGGTGGCGACGATCCTGGCCCGGGCGCGGGTGGCCGATCCCGGCGGCGCGCTGGCGGAGGTCGCGGCGCTGGAGGGGCGGTTCGGCGACGGCGCGGCGGCGATGTTCCGCCCTTCGTCCGACCCGACGCTCGCCCGCTGCTACGGCCGGCTGCCCGGCGGCCGGCCGCGGGCCCGGCTGGTCGCCGGCGCGGTCACGGCGGCGCTGGCGGCGGCGGTCACGGTGGCGGTCACGGTGGCGGTGGTGTTCGGCGCGCCCGAGGTCGTCGCCGTCGGCGCGGCCGGCGAGCCGCCCGGCCCCGCCGTCGTGTCGGCCGCGCCGGGCGCCTGGCGGCGCGGCACCGAGCTGGACCTGTCCACGTGGGAGCCGCGCGGCGCGCTCACCGGCGACGCCGCCCTCGTCGGCCGCGCCCTGCGTGCGTGGGGGCGGCGCACCGGGCAGCTCCTGTACGCCGGGCGCGTGGACGGCGCGCGCCGTGGTGCTGGCGCGCGACGGCGAGCAGGTCGCCCGCTACACCGAGGCGGGCGGGCCGGGCAGGCTGGAGGTGTTCCCCGCGCCGCGCGCCCGGCCCGGCGGCGCTCCCCCGCTCACGCTGCGCGTCACGGCGGCGGGCAGCCGTTACCTGGTGCCGCCGTGGGTGCGCGAGCTGTCGGCCGCGCCGCTGGCCGGCCGGTCCCCGGCGTGGCGTCCGGTCGGGATCGAGGGCGGGGTGACCGCGCCGGTGACTGTGCCGGCGGCGGGCGGGCGGTGCCTGCGGGGGCCGGTGCTGCGGCTGCGGGCGCCGGAGATCGCGCCCGGACTGCCGTACACGATGCTCGATCTCGGCGGGATCTCCCCCGCCGAGGCCCGCTACCGGCCGCCGGAGGGCGGCCCGCTGGACGGGTTCGGCGTCTGGAAGGGGCTCGGCTGCGCGGCCGAGTGGCCGGCCGGCGGCGCCGAGGTGGCGGCGGCGTGGGAGTTCTGGCGCGGCGCGCTGCCCGAGGGGGCGCGCGGGCGCTGGATCTGCCTGCGGCTGGCCGACGCCAGGGGCGGGAGCGTGGTGCGGGGCGTGCTGTTCAGCACTGCTCGCGGGCGTACGTCCGCCCTGCGCACCGGGGGCCGGAGCGGCACCTGGGACTGCAGCCGGCTCCGGCGCGACGTGGTGGCCGGCGCGTGGTGGCGGGCGCCCTCCGGCCGGCACTACTACGTCGCGGCAGGGAGCCGCGGGGTCGCGCGGATCACGCTGGACGGGCGGACGACGCCGGGCCCGTACGCGGTGACGCGCACCCGCGTCGCCGCCCTGTCGGCGGCGAGCGAGCCGGGCGAGGAGGTCGCCGTCCTCCGCTGACGGCAGCGGCCACGCTCAGTGCTGACGCGCGGCCGGTGCGCGGCGGGGCGCCGGTGCGCGGAGGGCGGACAGCACGGCCTGGGCCGCGCGCCGCCCCGAGACGAGGGCGCCCTGCTGGGAGCCGGTGTCGCGGTGGTCGCCGCAGACGTACACGCCGTTGGGCAGCCGGACGGGGCTGCGCAGCGGGTGCGGCGGCGGCATCGCGGGCAGCGCCTCCGGCACCTGGTACGTGGCCAGGTGCTCCCAGGACGAGGTGTCGCCGTAGATCTCGGTCAGCCGTTCGCGCACCGGCCGTTCGTCGCCGGTGACGCCGAGGACGGACGTGGAGATCAGCGCCCGCCCGTCGGCCGCGTACGTGGGCGCGGCGTCGGTGAGCACGATCGTGTCGGTGACCGCGCCGGTGGCGTCGATGACCTGGACGGGCTCTTTCAGCGGCGAGCGCGGCGCGACGTGGTAGAAGGTGGTGACCGGGCGCATCCGCGGGACCTCGATCCCCGGCAGCAGCCGGCCGGCCGCGCCGGGGTCGGCGGCCACCACCACCGCCGCGCCGTCGTACGTGCCGCCGCTCTCGATCACGACCCCGTCGGAGGCGATGCGGGTGACGCGGGCACCGAGGGTGACGGTCCCCGGCGGCAGCCGGTCGGCGAGCTGGCGCGGGATCTCGCCCATCCCGAACGCGGGCACGCCGGTCCTGCCGCGCGCGAAGGAGCGCCAGAGCAGGTGGAAGACCCGGCTGGAGGTCTCCAGGCCGCGTTCGAGCAGCACGCCGGCGAGGAACGGGCGCAGCAGGCCGTCGATCATCGCGTCGGACATGCCCCAGGCGTACAGCTCCTCCAGGGTGGTCCGGTCGTGGCCGCGGCGCAGCCGGGAGGCAGGGAAGGCCATGTCGCGGGCGGTGATCGCGGCCAGCACGGCCTTGTCGCGCGGGGTGCCGATCCCCGACAGCAGCCCGCTGAACGCGTGGCGGGGATGCCGCCACGGCAGCATCACCCGGGAGCGGACGCCCGCGCCGCAGACGAGCAGTCCCGAGGCGAACGCCCGTATGTCCAGGGCCGAGAGGTCGAGGACGCGGCGCGCCTCGGGGTAGCCGGTGAGCAGCACCTGGAAGCCGCGGTCGAGCCGGAACCCGTCCACGACGTCGGTCCGCACCCGGCCGCCGACGCCGTCGGACGCCTCCAGGACCCGTACCGGGACGCCGGCCTCGTGCAGGTGGACGGCGCAGGCCAGGCCCGCGAGGCCGGCGCCGACGACGATGACGGGCGCTTGTCGTTCGCTCATGGGCTCCGCCTACCCGTGAGCCTCCGGATCAGGCCGCGACGACGGTGGGGCGCCAGCGGAACGCGTCGCCGTGCCGCTCGATCCGGCCGAGGCCGGGGAAGGGCAGGTGGTAGGCGTGCACGAGCAGGTTCTCGGCGGCGGCCAGGGCGAGGAGGCGGCGGCGGCTGCGTACGGATCGGGTGGCGTTCCAGTCCCAGGGGGTGCGCCAGGACGGGTGGCGGAGCTGGAGCGGGTCGTAGAAGGTGTCGCCGAGGCAGAGCAGCCGCTCGCCGCGCGAACGCACCAGGTAGGCGGTGTGCCCGGGCGTGTGCCCGGCGGCCTCGACGGTGTGGAGGCCGGGCAGGATCTCGGCGTCGTACGTGAACGTCCGCAGCCGCTCGCCGAGGACGCGGATGGCCTCGTGCGCCGGCCCCCGCTGCTCGGGGAGCGCGCTCTCGGCGGCCGAGGACCAGAAGGCGAGCTCGGCGGCGTGCACGTGCCCGACGGCGCCGGGGTAGGCGGGCTCGCCGGGCCAGACGGCCCCGCGGACGTGGTCCTCGTGCAGGTGGGTGAGGACGACGGCGGCCGGTTCCGGCAGCCCGGCCGCGCGCAGCCCGTCGGGGAGCCTGCCGACGAGGGGCCGGAAGTAGGGGCCGTAGCCGAGGAAGTCCTTGCCGAGGCCGGTGTCGATCACGGCGAGGCCGTCCGGGGTCTCGACGCAGAGGCAGTTGTAGCCGCAGGTGAGCGTACGCCTGCCGAGGCCCTCCGCGGCGACGGCGGCGGCCAGTTCGGGCTCGGGCACGCCGCTGCCGGGGGTGAAGAACGACGACAGCTCGGGCTCCAGGGGCGGTCCCGGCTGGCCGTCGCTGATCACCGCGCAGGCGAGGTCGCCGACGTGGAAGCGGTGGATGAGCAGGCCGTCGTCGCGCACGTCCGCATTCTGCCCTGTTTCCGTTTCGCAAAAAATATATAGACCGGTCTATTATGTCGCCATGACCGAGCAGACCAAGGGCGGCCGGACGAGCGCCCGGCTGGTGGAGTCGATGCTGGAGCTCATCCAGGCACGCGGCTACAGCGGCACCGGCCTCGCCACCGTGACCGAGCACGCCCGCGCCCCCAAGGGGTCGCTGTACTTCCACTTCCCCGAGGGCAAGGAGGCCCTGGGCGAGAAGGCGATCGAGCTGGCCGCCGAGCGGTTCCGCGCCCTGCTGGCCGACGCGCCCGGCGGGCCGCCCGGCGAGGTCGTCGGACAGGTGGTCGAGGTGCTGGCCGGGATGCTCGCCGACAGCGACTTCCAGCTCGGCTGCCCGGTGTCGGTGGTCGCCCTGGAGATGGGCGGGCAGAGCGAACGGCTGCGTGAGGCGTGCGCGCGGGCCTTCGACTCCTGGATCGAGCCGGTCGCCGCCCACCTCGCGGCGCACGGCCGCTCCCCCGCCGAGGCGAGGACGCTGGCCACCGCCGTGGTGAGCACGGTCGAGGGCGCGATGATCGTCTCCCGGGCCCAGCGGTCGGTGGAGCCGATGCGCTGCGCCGCGCACGCCCTCGCCGTGCTGCTGGCGGCCTGAGCATGGGCGAGCGGCATGCCCTGGTGTTCGGGGCGGCGGGGTACGTCGGGCGCTCCCTGGTCCTGGAGCTGGGCCGGGCCGGCGCGCGGGTGAGCGTGGCCACCCGGAGTCAGGAGTCGTACGAGCGGCTGGCCCGGTGGCTGGCCGGACGCGGGCACGACCCGGCGCCGGCCCGCGTACGCGCGGACTTCGCGGCCCCGTCGCTGCTGGCGGACGGGAGCTGGGACGACGTCACCGAGGTCTACAACTGCGCCGGCGCCTACCGGTTCGGGATGACGGCCGAGCAGGCCCGCCGGGCCAACGTGGACAGCGTGCGGGCGATCGTCGCCCTCGCGGCGCGGCTGCCCCGGCTGCGGCGGCTGGTCCACGTGTCCGGCTACCGGGTGGGCGGGCAGGACCCGGGGGCGTGGAGCGAGGAGCGGCGGCGGGCGGCGTACGCGGCGCTCGGCGCGTACGAGGCGTCGAAGGCCGAGGCGGACGCCGTCCTCCAGGCGGAGGCGGACGAGCTGGGCGTGCCCTGGTCGATCGTCAACCCGTCCAGCGTGATCGGCGAGGCCGGCCAGTACCTCGGGCTCGCGGCGAGCGTCGCCGACATCTGGCGGGGCCGGCTGGCCGCGCTGCCCGGGAGCGGGCGGACGTTCGTGCCCGTGGTCGAGGCGGGTCACCTCGCGCGGTTCATGGCCCTGCTGCCGGAGGACCCGGGGGCGGCGCGGCGGGCGTACTGGGTGCTGGACGAGCGCACGCCCGCCCTTCCCGACCTGCTCACGCTCGTCGCCCGGCACTACGAGGTGCCCGCGCCCCGGCTGCGGGTGCCGGTGGCGCTGGTCAGGCGGCTGCCTCCGCGCCTCACCAGGACCGATCCCGAGACGCTGACGTTCCTGTCGGAGGAGCGCTATCCCACGGGGCCGGCGGACGAGTTCGCCGCCCGGCACGGGCTCGTCCGGCCGGACACCGCCGGCGCGATCCGCCGGTGGGCCGACGAGCTGGCGGCGCACCGGTTCGGGGAGGCGCCGGAGGACGGGCGGCGGCGGTTCACGACGGTGGGCGGGGTGCGGACGTTCGAGCTCGGCCCGGCGGGCGCGCCGGCCGTGGTGCTGCCCGGCCTGCCGGTCAACGCCGACACGTGGGCGGGGGTGGCGGCCGCGCTGGGGGACGTACGGGTCGCCGACCTGCCGGGGCTCGGGCTGAGCGGCGGCGGGCCCGGCGACTGGGGGTCGTGGGTGGCGGCGCTGGTGTCCGGGGGCGTGGACCACGTGGTGGCCCACTCGATCGGCGCGGCGGCGGCGCTGGAGGCGGGGTCCTCGCCCGGCCGGCTCACGCTGGTCGCGCCGTTCTTCCTCCAGCGGCGTACGGCGTCGTGGGCGCCCGCCACCCGCCTGTACCTGAGACAGGCCGGCCCCGGGACACTGGCCCGGCGCCTCACGGGGGACCCCACGCACGCGGACGCCCTCCGGACCAGCGCCGCCGACCTACGCCGTCCCGGCGTCGCGTCCCGCGTCGCCCACGCCCTGGCGGCGGCCGGCAACCGCCAGTGGCGCGCCGACCTGCGGGAGCGGCTGCGCGAGCACGAGGGGCGGCTGCACGTCGTCATCGGCGACCGCGATCCGCTCACCCCGGAGGGACGGCGACTCCTGGACGCCCTCCCCCGAGCCACCGTCACCGTCATCCGAGGCGCGGGCCACCACCCGCAGCTCACCCATCCCGAGGAGGTCGCCCACGCCATCGGCGGGTGAGGCCGGGTCAGAGGGGGGCGTCCGCCTGTTCCAGGCGGACGAATGTGGCGCCCGCTGAGACGGCGCGTGCGCCGAGGACGTGGCCGTCGCACATCCGCGTCTCCGCGCCGGCGCCGTCGATGACCTTCCAGGTCACCGGCTCCTCGCACGGGCGGCCGAAGCGGTCGTGGGGCCACTCACGGCGGCAGACCCGGCAGGTGGAGATGCCCGCGCGGGTGGAGAGCGTGTTGCCGTGCTCCGGGCAGACGCCCCACGGCATGCCGCACGGCCGGGCCTGGAGCGCGGCGAGGTCGCCGGCCGCGCGCCCCAGGTCGTCGGCGCCGGCCGACAGCCGCTCGACGGCCTGCCAGGCAGCCCCGAGGTGGTCGCGCTCGGGCGTCCCTGCGGGAGCGCTCAGGCAGAGCTCGCGCACCTCGGCGGCGAGCGCGTCGGCGCGGCTCGCGAGGGCGCGCAGCTGCGCGGGGGTCACGGTCATGCGGGCTCCCCTCCCGACGGAACGGCTCTCCGGACGCGGTCCCGACGTCGGGACGGCTCTCCGGACGCAGATCCTACGTCCGCGGGGCCGTCCCCGTGCGCCGTTCACGATCATGCCCTTCCACGCCCCCGCCGGGCGTCCTGACCTGGAAAACGCCTAGGCGCCCCGTTACGGGGAACTTCGTTGGTCTTCCAACGCATGACCGGAGGATTGTATGAGCGAGACGGAGACCCTGGCGCGACGGGCGACCGACAGCCCGGCCGTGGACAGGCTTGCGCGCGTCGGCCTGGTTTGCCGTGCGGTGCTGTACGCGCTGATCGGCGTGCTGGCGATCCAGATCGCCTTCGGCGGCAACGGTGGCCGCGAGGCCGACAAGAACGGCGCGATCAGCGAGGTGGCGTCGCTGCCGTTCGGCTCGGTCATTCTGTGGATCATGGTGGTGGGGTTCGCCGCCCTGATCGTCTGGCAGGTCGGTGAGGCCATCAAGGCCCACAAAGCGAAGGACCGGGTCGAGGCGATCAGCCGCGTCGCGGTGTACGCGTTCATCTGCTTCGCGCTGCTGACCATGCTGCTGACCGGCGAGACGAACTCCGACGACGAGAAGTCCAGGGACATCACGGGCAAGCTGCTCGACCTTCCCGGCGGCCCGCTCCTGGTCGGCGCGGTCGGGCTCGGCATCATCGCGCTGGGCGTCTACTGGATGCACTACGGCTTCAAGAAGAAGTTCCGCGAGAACCTCAAGCCGATGCCGGCGAAGGCGAGCGCCATGATGGACCGGCTCGGTCTGGCCGGCTACCTGGCCCGCGGGCTGATCGCGGCCGGTGCCGGCGTGTTCGTCATCCAGGCGGCCGTCACCCACGACGCCGACAAGGCGGGCGGCATCGACGCCACGCTCAGGGCGTTCGCCGACACTCCGGTCGGCCCGTGGCTGCTCGTGGTGGTGGCGCTGGGCCTGCTGCTGTTCGGCGTGTACTGCCTGGGCGAGGCCCGCTGGCGCCGTACCTGACCGGAACGCCAGGATCGGGTGTCCCGCGGGCGGAGCTCCCCCGCGGGACACCGTGCTGTACGGGACCGGCCGCGCCGCTAAGTTGATCGTTTTCGCACGTGCGCTTGATCCACTGTTGAGGCCGCAGGCCGTAGGTTCCGAACATGCGTGCAGACATCACCTGGACGGACACGGCCGCCCCCTGGGGCGCCGCCGGGATCTCGGCGGCGGGCATCCCGGTGGCGGCCGTCGTGGCGCTGGCCGTGTGCACGGCGGCGACGTTCGCGATCGGCTGGCGGACCAGAGTGCACGCGGTGCGCCAGGAGCACGCCCGCCGGGCGATCCAGGACCTCATCGCCGCCGTCGGCGACCTGCGCGCCGACCTGCAGGCGGCCGGCACGAGCGCCGAACGCGGCCTCGCCGTCGCGCGCTGGCGTTCGCGGTGGATGCTCGGCGCGGCCCTGCTCGACCTCGTGGACCCCGGCTACGCCGAGATGGTGCGGGTCAAGGGCCGCCGCCTGTACGCCGACCTGATGGCCGCGGGGAAGGACGCCCCGCCGCGCGGGCTGCCGCGTACGAACATCGTCAGGGAGCTGGCCGCCCACCGCGCCCGCCGCATCCGCCCGACGGCCCGCCCGCTGGTCCCCCGGTAATCCGGCGCCCCGGAACGCAACCGTTCCCGCCCCCGCACCCGAAGAAGAGAGCAGCAGGACAGGGTCAGCGGGAGCGGGGCGCCGAGCGCAGCACGGCGAGCTCCTCGTTCATGGCGTCGAGGAAGGCGGCCACGGTGCGGAGCTCGTCGGGACCGAAGCGGGCCAGCGCGTTGCCGGTGCTGCGGCCCAGCGGCCGGAAGAACGCGGCGGCGAACTCCTGCGCGGTGGCGAGGTAGTGCAGGTGGACCACGCGGCGGTCCTGCGCGTCGCGCACGCGGCGGATGTGCCCGGCCCGCTCCAGCCGGTCGAGGCAGGCCGTGACGGCGCCGGAGGTGAGGTTGAGCTCGTCGCGCAGCCGGCTCGGGGTGATCGGCGTCGGCGCGTCGTAGATCATGATGAGCGCCTGGACGTCGGTCGTGTGCAGCCCGTGCTCGTTGGCGAACTCGTGGGCGATGCGGTTGAACTCGGCCGTCATGCGGCGCAGCCGCGCCGCGAACGCCTGGAGCCCGAGATCCCCGCCCCCTGCGGTGTCGCCGTTCATGCGCCCATGCTACATTAACTCAATAATTGAGAGACTCAGTGATTGAGTTATCAGTCGTGACGGAGAGGTGATCACGATGGCGCGGCGGCATGTCCGCTGGCTCGTCCCGGCGCTGCTGGTGCTGGTATGGCTGGCGGTGGGCGGCGGCCTCGGGCCGTTCGCCGGCAAGCTCGGCGAGGTGTCCACGAACGACCAGGCCGCCTTCCTCCCCCAGAGCGCGGAGTCCACGCGGGTGCTGGAGGAGCAGGAGAAGTTCCGGCAGGGCGAGGCGCAGCCGGTCATCGTGGTGTGGACGGCCGGCGGGGGCGAGGCCACCCTCACCGAGGCGCAGCAGGCCGCCGCCACCCGGGCGATCGCCGCGCTGAAGGGCGCGCGGGACGTCGCCGGCACGCCCTCCCCCGCCTTCCCCTCCGACGACAGGCGCGCCCTGCAGGGCGTCGTCCAGCTCAACCCCGAGCTCTCCGGCTCCGAGCTCCGCGACGCCCTCGACCGGATCGGCGACGCGGCGGCCGTGGACGGGCTGCGGGCGCAGCTCGCCGGCCCCGCCGCCTCCCGCGCCGACCTGGCCGGCGCCTTCGCCGGCATCGACGGGCTGCTGCTCCTGGTGGCGCTGGTGACCGTGCTGGTCATCCTGCTCGCGGTGTACCGGAGCGTGCTGCTGCCGCTGGTCATCATCGTCGGCGCGGTCTTCGCGCTCGGCCTGGCCTGCGCCGTCGTGTACGTCCTGGCCGACCGCGACATCGTCCGCGTCGACGGCCAGGTCCAGGGCATCCTGTCCATCCTCGTGATCGGCGCGGCCACCGACTACGCGCTGCTGCTGACCGCCCGCTTCCGCGAGGAGCTGGCCGCCGGCCGCGACCGTCACGCCGCCGGCCAGGTGGCGCTGCGCCGCTCGGTCGAGCCGATCCTCGCCAGCGCCGCCACCGTGGCCCTGGGCCTGCTGGCGCTGCTGCTCAGCAACCTGACCAACAACAAGGCACTCGGCCCGGTCGGCGCGATCGGCATCGCCTGCGCCGCGCTGAGCGCCCTGACGTTCCTGCCCGCCGCCCTCGTCCTGCTGGGCCGGGCCGCCCTGTGGCCGGCCAGGCCGCGCTCGGCGGAGGCCGGGGCGAGCGGGATCTGGAGCCGTGTCGCAGGCTGGGTGGACCGCCGCCCGCGCCGGCTCTGGGTCGCCACCGTCCTGCCGCTGGCCGCGCTCGCCCTGCTCGCACCGCAGCTGGAGGCGCGGGGCGTGCCCCTCGACGAGACCTTCGTCGGCGAGACCCCCTCGGTGGCCGCCCAGGCGACGCTCGGCGAGCACTTCCCCGGCGGCTCGGGCCAGCCGGCCGTCATCGTCGCCCCGGCCGAACGGGTGGAGGACGTGGTGGCCGCGGCCGAGGCCGTCAGAGGCGTGTCGGAGGCGGAGGCGGTCAGCGCGGGCGGCCGGCCGGGCGGCGCCCCCACGGTCGTGGACGGCAAGGTGCTCGTCGAGGCCACGCTGCGCGACGCGCCGGACAGCGACGCCGCCCTCGACACGGTCGCCCGCCTGCGCGCCGCCCTCGACCGCGAGCAGGGCACCATCGTCGGCGGCTACACGGCGCAGCGCCTGGACACGACCGACACCGCGCGGGAGGACACGCTCATCATCGTCCCGGTGGTGCTGGTGATCATCCTGCTCATCCTGGTCCTGCTGCTGCGCTCGCTGGTGATGCCGCTGCTCCTGGTGGCCACGGTGGCGCTGAACTTCCTCGCCACGCTCGGCGTCTCGGCGCTGGTCTTCACGCACCTGTTCGGCTTCACCGGCAGCGACGCCTCCGTCCCGCTGTACGGGTTCGTCTTCCTGGTCGCGCTGGGCGTGGACTACAACATCTTCCTCATGTCCCGCGTACGCGAGGAGACCGGGCGCCACGGGCCGCGGGAGGGCGTGCTGCGCGGCCTGGTCACCACCGGCGGGGTGATCACCTCGGCGGGCGTGGTGCTGGCCGCCACGTTCGCCGCGCTGGTGGTGATCCCGCTGTCGTTCCTGGTGCAGATCGCGTTCATCGTGGCGTTCGGCGTGCTGCTCGACACCCTGGTGGTGCGGTCGCTGCTGGTCCCGGCGCTGGTGCGGGAGCTCGGCGGCCGGGCCTGGTGGCCGAGCCGCCTCGGCCGGCGGGCCGACGCCGGAGCCGGCGACCCGGCGAAGGTGCCCGCCCTGGCCCGCTCGGACGACGAGCGCCGTCCCTGAGACGCCGCCCTTCTCCAGGGGCGGGAGCGTCCCTATGCTCCCGTTCCATGAGCGACTTGTCGCCGTACCTGGCCGCCACGCCGATCCTCGACCACGGCCATCCGCGGGTGCTCGCGCTCGCCGCCGAGGCCCGCGCGGCCGGGGCGGCGGGACGTGACCTGCTGATCGCCGCGCACCGGCTCATCACCGCACGGGTGCGGCCCGTGTACGCCCTGGACGACGAGCAGCCGACGTCCCGCACCCTGCTCCGCGCCCGGGGCTCGTGCAGCCAGCGCCTGGCGGTGCTGGAGGCCGTCTCCCGGGCCTGCGGCATCCCCACCCGGGTCAGGGGCCTGCTGGTGGACGGCCGTTTCTGGCACGTACGGGCCGACCTCGGCCGGTTCGTCGCGCGGGACGTGCTGTTCCGTGAGCACGGGCAGACGGTGTGCCGGCCGGTCCGGGTCGCCGTGGACCCGGTCATGAGCCGTTACGCCGCTTCCGCCGGGAAAGCGAACTAGATTCGTCTCATGGACGTGCGCCGGGTCGCCGTCGTCGGCTACGACGGCGCCGAGCTGATCGACATCGCCTGCGTCACCACGAGCCTCGGCATGGTCAGCGAGTACGGCCGCGCCCGCGTCCCCTACCGCACCCAGCTGCTGACGCCGGGCGGCCACTCCATCAGCCTGCCCACCGGGCTGAGCCTCCAGGGCGGCCACCCGCTGGAGCGCGCCACCGGCCCGTTCGACACCGTGCTCGTCTCGGGCGGTCTCGGGCACGAGAAGGCCGCGGGCAACCCGCTGATCGTCGCCCACGTACGCAGGCTGGCGCGCGAGAGCCGCCGCATCGCCTCCATCTGCACCGGCGCGGGCATCCTGGCCGCCGCCGGCCTGCTGCACGGGCGGCGCGTCACCACCCACTGGCGCTACGCCGGCGAGCTGGCCGCCCGCCACCCCGAGGTGACCGTGGACGCCGACCCCATCTACATCCGGGACGGCAACCTCATCACCTCGGCCGGGGTGACCAGCGCGCTGGACCTGTCGATCGCGCTGATCGAGGAGGACCACGGCGCCGAGATGGCCCGGCTGATCGCCCGCCACCTGGTGATCTACCTGCAGCGCCCCGGCAACCAGGCGCAGATGAGCATCTTCACGGCCGCGCCGCCGCCCGGCAACGACGTGGTGCGCGGCGTGGTCGAGCACGTCCTCGCCTGCCTCGACGACGACCTGTCCGCCGCCGCGCTGGCCGCCCGCGCGGGGATCAGCGTCCGGCACCTGACCCGGCTGTTCCTCACCCATCTCGGCCGCACACCCGCGCAGTACGTCAGGCACGCCCGCCTGGAGGCCGCCGCCCACCTGCTGGCCGGCACGTCCCTGCCGATGCCGGCCGTCGCGGCCCGCTGCGGCTTCGGCTCCGCCGAGACCCTCCGCCAGGCGTTCACCACCAGGTACGGCATCGCGCCCTCCCGCTACCGCCAGGTCCACGGCGGCCACTGAGAAGGACCCGTAGTGGATCACAAGTCAGTCTCAAGTGCTCATCCCTAACGTTCGGGACGACCGGCGCTCACCCTGGGCGCCGGGAACCCGGAGGGCCGCGGTGACGCGGCCAGGAGAGTGAGTCATGTCGAAGATCACGATCGACGATCTGCCGTTCGAGGGGGCCGAGCTCTCGCAGGCCGAGCTGGGCGAGGTGGCCGGCGGCCGGCGCAAGGAGTGGACCGCCAGCGCCTGGACCCTCGACGACGTGCCCTACGAGTGGTGGCTGATCTGAGATCCGGCGAGAGCCGATAGCTGAACCGCGCGGTGGGACGGCGACGTCCCACCGCGCTCTTTCGTGAGGACGTTCTGGACGGGACCGGCAGTGATAATGATCATGAGCGCGCGCGGGGACGGCGCCGCCGAGAAGGTGCTGGGCGCGCTGCTGCGGCGCGGCGCCCGGCTGCTCGGCGACGACGGGCCCGGCGTACCCGTGCTCTGGTGGGACAACGGCGACTTCCCCGGCGCGAGCCGGATCACCGCGGAGCTCGCCGGCGACCGGCGGCGGCTGCTCCTCGACACCGGCGAGCACACCGTGGACCTGTCGGAGGTCACCGCGGTGTGGCGCAGCCGGCCGAGCGGGCCGCGCGCGGCCGCGGAGGTGAGCGAGGACAGCCACCGGGAGCACGCCCGGCTGCAGGCCGAGGTCATGCTCGACGGCGTGTGGAGCCTGCTCGGCGCCCGCTGGCTGCCCGGCACCCGCGCCGACGAGCTGCGCGCGCACAACAAGGTCTTCCACCTGGCGCGCGCCGCCGCGCTCGGCTTCACCGTGCCCGACACGATCTACACCAACGACCCGGCGCGGCTCGCGCCCGCGTACGAGGCCGCGGGCGGACGCCTGGTGGCCAAGCAGATCGCGGCCGAACGGTTCAGGATCGACGGCGAGCCGCACCGGGCGTACACGACCGTGGTCGGGCGGCGGCACCTGACCTCGCGGCACCGGCTGCGGCACGAGCCCGTCATCCTGCAGCCGTACGTGGACAAGGCCGTCGAGCTGCGCGTCATCGTGGTCGGCGAGCGGGCGCTCGCGGCCGAGATCGACGTCTCCGCCTCCGCCACGGCCCGGGACGACTGGCGGCACTACGACAACGACCGCGTCCGGTACGGGCCGCACGAGCTGCCCGAGGACGTGGCGCGGCGCTGCGCCCGGCTGGTCGCCGACGTCGGCCTCACCTACGCCGCCCTGGACCTCATCGTCACGCCCGGCGGCGAGTACGTGTTCCTGGAGCTGAACTCCAACGGCGCGTGGGGGTTCGTCGAACTGTGGGCCGGGCTGCCGGTCAGCGACACGATCGCGGCCTGGCTGATGGATGGAGGGAAACCGTGACGGGAAGCGCCTTCGCGCAGGCCCTGGAGTCGGGGGTGGAGCTGCTGCGCTCGCTGCCGCGCCGCCGCTCCGCCGTGTCCGCCGCGCGGGCGGCGGCCCGCGAATGGGCGGCGCGGCATCCGGCGGTCGCGGCGCAGCTCGTCGTGGACGAGCGGCCGGGGACGCCGGTGGTGGACTACGACCTGCTCCTCGACCACCCCGGCGGCGGGACCGTGGCGGTGACCGCGCCCGCCGAGGACGGGGTGCCGTGGCTGGTCGACCACTCGACGCACTGGGCGGCCGGGCAGCTCGTCAGCGTGGACGGGGTGCACGTGTCGGTGTCGCAGGCGCTGACCATGCTGCGGACGCTGTCGAGGGGCGACGCCTCGCCGTACCAGGAGATCGTGGACCAGTGCCTGCTGGCGGCGGCCCTGGACGAGGCCGGCGGCGACGACGTGCCCGTGAGCGCGGCGGACCTGCAGGCGACGGCGGACGCGTTCCGCCGGGGGCGCGGGCTGCACGACCGGGCGGCCACGCTGGCCTGGATGGCGGCGGCGGGCATGTCGGGCGAGCAGTTCGAGTCCTACCTCGCCGGGATCGCGCGGCGGCGGCGCTTCCGCGCGGACAAGGAGGCCGAGCTGGCCCCGCGGCACCTGGCCGCGCACCGGGCGGACTTCGCGCGGGTGCGGGCCGTCTGGGTGACCGGGCCGGCGCAGGTCGTCGCGGCCGATGCCGGCGAGCTGGCCGGCGCGGCGGCCGGGCACGAGGAGGCGGTGGTGACGGTGGGCACCCGCTGGGAGCACGAGCTTCCCGAGGCGCTGCGCGGCGCGGCCCCCGGCGACGTCGTGGGACCGGTGCCCCTGGCTTCCAGGGAGTTCCTGACCGGGGCCGTGCTGTCCAGGACCGCCGCGGGCGACGACCCGGAGACGCTGGCGGCGGCCGGGCGGGCGGCGTTCGGGCGGTGGCTGGCGGAGCGGCGCGCGGCCGCCAAGGTCGAATGGCACTGGTCATGAGCGACCCGTACGACGCCACCCGTCCCCTCCACCACCCCCGCCACGCCGCCCCGCCGTCCCCGACGCCCCCGGCCCCGCCGCCCCCGGCCCCGCCGCCTTCAGCCCGGCCGCCCTCGCCCCCTGCTCCGGCCCCCGCTCCCCCGCCACTCCCGGCCTCGCCGCCCTCTCCCCCTGCTCCGGCCCCCGCTCCTCAAGGCGCGCGGCCCGGGACGGGCGGGCGGGGCATCTACCGGGAGGAGGCGTTACGGAGGAGGGCCGCCGGCCGGGGCCCCGCCGAGACGGGGCCCACGGTGGGCGGCCCGTCGTTCCTGGTGCTGTGGCTGATCGTGATGGCGATCCTCGCGGCCGCCGTCGTCCTCACCGTGCTGACCCTGCGCGCCGCGGGAGCCGCCGCGTGATCCGCCGCCTGCCCGTCATCCTGCAGAACACCACCACCGAGTGCGGCGCCGCGTGCCTGGCGATGGTGCTGTGCCATCACGGCCGCCGCGTCACCCTCCACGAGGTCGCCGAACGCCTCCAGGTCGGCAGGGACGGCCTGAGCGCCAAGGCCATCGTGGACGGCGCCCGCGAGCACGGGCTCAAGGCCCGCGCCTTCTCCCTGGCCCCCGAGGACCTGGCCCGCGTGCCGCTCCCGGCGGTGGCGCACTGGGAGTTCAGCCACTTCGTGGTGGTGGAGCGCTGGTCGCCGGACCGCGTGGACGTCGTGGACCCGGCGACGGGCCGCCGCAGGATGACCGCCGAGGAGTTCGGCGCGGGGTTCACCGGCGTGCTGCTGGTGTTCGAGCCCGGCGAGGGGTTCGAGCGCGGCACGACGTCGATGGCGAGCGCCTGGCGCAGGGAGTTCGTCCGGACGCTGTTCCGGCGGCGCAAGGGCCTGCTGGCGCAGATCGTGGCCGCCTCGCTGCTGCTGCAGGTGCTCGGGCTGGCGCTGCCGCTGTTCTCCCAGCTCCTGCTTGACCTGATCGTCCCGTCGCGGGGCGTGGAGGTGCTGACGCTACTGGGCGGCGCGGTGCTGCTGGCGGGCGCGGCCCAGCTCGCCATCGGCTACCTGCGCAGCGCGCTGCTCGTGGCCGTGCGGGCGCGGGCCGACCAGGAGCTGACCGAGGGGGTGGTCAAGCATCTGGTGGCGCTGCCGTACCGGTACTTCACCCAGCGCGGCAAGGGCGACCTGGTGACCCGGGCGGCCAGCGTGGCGCAGCTCGGCGACATCCTCACCAGCCAGGTGGTGGCGGCGCTGCTGGACGGGCCGCTCGCGGTCGGCTACCTGGTGGTGGTCTACCTGTGGGACCCGGTCTTCGGGCTGGCGCTGACCGGGGTGGCCGTGGTGCAGACGGTCCTCATGCTGGTCACCGCCGGCCGGGTCGCCACGCTGACCCGGCAGGAGCTGAACGCGTTGTCGGCCTCGCAGGGCAGCCTCATCCAGACGATCAACGGGATCGAGACGCTGAAGGCGTCGGGGGCCGAACGCCGGGCGGTGGAGCAGTGGTCGGCGTACTTCGCAAGGCAGGTCGACGCGGACGTGCGCACCGGGCTGACCCGGGGCCTGCTGGAGTCGTCGCTGGCGGCGATCCGGGTGATGGCGCCGCTCGGGCTGCTGTGGCTGGGCGCCTGGCGGGTGCTCGACGGGCAGCTCACGGTGGGCGCGCTCATCGCGCTCAACGCGATCGCCCTGGCCGCGCTGACCCCGCTCGGCTCCCTCATGACGGGGCTGCAGAGCCTGCAGCAGGCGGGCGCGCACTTCGACCGGCTGTCGGACATCCTGGCCTCGGAGCCGGAGCCGAGCGAGGGCATCGAGGTGCTGCGGCTGCGCGGCGCGATCGAGTTGCGCGGGGTGAGCTTCCGTCACGACCCGCGCAGCCCGTGGACGGTGCGGGACGTCTCGGTCACCATCCGGCCCGGCCAGAAGGTGGCGCTGGTGGGGGCGTCCGGCTCGGGCAAGACCACGCTCGCCCGGCTGCTGCTGGCGCTGCACCTGCCGGTGGAGGGCGAGATCCGCTACGACGGCGTCCCGGCCGGTGAGCTGAACCTGCGGACGCTGCGCCGCCAGTTCGGCGTGGTCACCCAGGACCCGTCCCTGTTCAACGGCTCGATCAGGGAGAACATCGCGCTGAACGACCCGGCCGCGCCCCTCGAGCGGGTGGTGGCCGCGGCCCGCCTGGCCGAGCTGCACGAGGAGGTGATGGCCATGCCCATGGGGTACGAGACGATGCTCACCGACGGCGGCGGGCTGTCGGGCGGCCAGCGCCAGCGTCTCGCCCTGGCCCGCGCGGTGCTGCCGCGCCCCAAGGTGCTGCTGCTGGACGAGGCCACCAGCAACCTCGACAGCGCCACCGAGGCCGCCATCGAGGCGAACCTGGGCGGCCTCGCGCAGACGAGGATCGTCATCGCCCACCGCCTGAGCACGGTCCGCGACGCGGATCTCATCCTGGTGGTGGACCGGGGGCGGGTCGTGGAGCGCGGCACGCACGAGGAGCTGCTGGCGCTGCGCGGCGGGTACGCCCGCCTGGTGGCGGCCCAGAGCGCGAGCCGGTGAGGGGGCCCGGTGAGGAGAGCGGTCAGCGGCGGCCGTACTTCTTGTGGACGGCCTGCTTGCTGACCCCGATCGCGTCGGCGATCTGCGACCAGGCGAGCCCGGCGACGCGGGCCCGGCGGACCTGGCCGGCCTCCAGGCGTTCGAGCTCGCGGCGCAGCGCGGTGGTGGCCCGCAGGGCCAGCAGGGGGTCGTCGTCCTGCGTCTGCCGCATCAGGGTCGCCAGGTCGTCGCTCATGCCCCTAAAGGTAGTCCAGGCCGGTCGTCACCGGGACTCGGCGACCAGCCGGACGCCGAGCCCGATGAGCACGACGCCGGAGATCTGCTCCAGGCGGCGGCGCACCGCGGGCCGGCCGAGCCAGTCGGCGGCCCTGGCGACGGCCCAGATGAGCAGGGCGTACCAGAGCAGGTCGATGAGCACCCACACGACGGCGAGGGTGACGAGGGTGGCGGGCCCTTCCTGCCCCTGCGGGACGAACTGCGGCAGGAACGACAGCGCGAACACCGCCGCCTTGGGGTTGGCCAGGCAGGTGCCGAGCCCGGCGAGGTAGGCGGCCCGCCGTCCTGGTGCGGTGGCGACCTCGGGGGCCGGGGCGCCCTTGCGCGCCTGGCGGAGCGCCTGCACGCCCATCACGACCAGGACGGCCGCGCCGGCGACGCGCATGACGTCGTAGGCGAGCTGGGAGGCGACGAGCAGCGCCGACAGCCCGAACGCGGCGGCCAGGCCCCACAGCAGGATGCCGGTCTCGTTGCCGAGGGTGGCCGCGAGGCCGCCGCCGCGGCCGGAGCGGATGGTCTGGCGCAGGATGATGGCGGTGCTGACCCCGGGGACCATGGCGATCAGGACGCACGCGCCGGCGAACGCGAGTAGGTGCATGGCGGGCATCGTGACAGAGCCGGACGGTCCCGCGCCGCCCCTTTTCCGGCCGCGGTCCGGTCAGCCGTAGAGCTTGTGCAGCTCGGCGACGGCCTCGCGCATGAGGGCGCGCAGCTCGGGCGGCTCCAGCACCTCGACGTCGGCGCCCATGCGCAGCAGCAGCCAGCGCGCGTGCGTGATCGACTCGACGGGCAGGGTGAGCGTGAGCCAGCCCTCCGGGTCGGGCTCGCCGGCGGCGGCCAGCGCGGTCTCGACGACGTCGCGGCCCAGCGTGTACGCCAGCAGCTCCCCCCGCCCAGGCGCGAGCTTGACGACGCACTCGGCGGTGTACATCCGCTCGCGGAACTCCTTGGCGTACCCGGCCCAGAACGCGGCCAGCTCGAAGCCCTCGGGCCGCTGGAAACGGCCGGGCAGCGTCTCCAGGGTCAGCACCCGCGCGACCCGGTAGGTGCGGGGCGGGCCGCCGGGCGGCGCGGCCACGAGATACCAGGAGCCGCCCTTGAGCACCAGCCCGTAGGGGTGGACCACCCGGTCGACCTCTTTCTGCCCCCACCGCCGGTAGGTGATGTGGATGGGCCGCTGGTCCCACACCGCCTCGGCGACCTCGCCGAGGTGCGGCACGTCGTCGCCGGAGCGGTACCAGCTCGGCACGTCCAGCAGGAACCGCTCGCGCATGCGCGAGGCGTGCGAGCGGGGCTCGGGCGGCAGCGCGGCGAGGAGTTTCAGCTCGGCGGTGGCGGCGACGTCGGCCAGCCCGAGCTCGGCGGCCGGTCCCGGCAGCCCGGCCAGGAACAGCGAGGACGCCTCTTCGGCGGTCAGCCCGTTGAGCCTGGTGCGGTAGCCGTCGAGGAGCTGGTAGCCGCCCGCGGGGCCGCGGTCGGCGTAGACCGGCACGCCGGCCGCCGACAGCGCCTCGACGTCGCGGTAGACGGTGCGGACCGAGACCTCCAGCTCGGCGGCCAGCTCGGGCGCGGTCATCCGGCCCCGCGTCTGCAGGAGCAGGAGCAGCGAGAGCAACCGGCTGGCACGCACCATTCCATTGTATTGCCGCCCCCTTGCCGTGTTCAGGAGGAAAAAGGTCAGCCGGCGAACTGCTGCCAGCCGAGCCTGGCCACCATGGCGACGACCACGCACAGCAGCACGACCCGGACGAAGGCCGCACCGCGCCTGATCGCCATCCGCGCGCCGAGCTGGGCGCCGGCGACGTTGCACACCGCCATGCCGAGCCCGAGCGCCCACTGCACGTGCCCCTGGAGGCCGAAGACGAGCAGCGCGCCGATGTTCGTCCCCACGTTGATGATCTTCGCGGAGGCCGACGCGGAGACGAAGTCCAGCCCGAGGATGGTGGTGAAGGCGATGATGAGGAACGTTCCCGTGCCCGGCCCCATGATCCCGTCGTAGAAGGCGATGCCCACGCCGGCCACCGCGATGGCGGCCACGACCCGCCGGTCGGTCCGCAGCTGCGGCTGCGGCAGGGCGCCGAGCGAGGGCCGCAGGGTCACGAACGCGGCCACGCCGAGCAGCACCACCATCACGGCCGGGCGCAGCACCTCGGTGGAGATCGCGGCGGCGGCCCAGGCGCCGAGTCCCGCGCTCAGCACCGCCAGCCCGGCTCCGGGCAGCGCCACCTGCCGGTCGACCTTGGTCGAGCGGGCGTAGGCCACGGCCGCCGAGGCGGTGCCGAACACCGACGACAGCTTGTTGGTCGCCATCGCCTCCACGGGCGGCAGCCCCGTGATCATGATGGCGGGCAGCTGCACGAGCCCGCCCCCGCCCACGACGGCGTCGACCCAGCCGGCGGCGGCCGCCGCGGCCAGCAGCACCAGGATCTGCTCCAGCGGCACGCGCCACTCCCCCGATTTCCCCCGAGAAACCCCAAGAGTGTACAAGTGCCCCTTCGGCTGGTGACGGAGGGGCCCATCCGGGCCCCTCCGGGATCAGCCGGCGGCCAGGGCGTGGAGCAGGCCGGCGGTCAGCGCGGACCGTTCCAGCATTCCGCCGACGCTCACGTGCTCGTGCCGGGCGTGCGCCCCGTCGCCCACCGCGCCGAGGCCGTCCAGGACGGGCACGCCGAGCGCGGCGGCGAAGTTGCCGTCGCTGGCCCCGCCCACCGCGCACTCCCGCAGCTCGATCCCCATCCCGTCGGCCACCTCGCGGGCCAGGCCGAACAGCCGCGCGGTGCCGGGGCCGCGCTCCATCACCGGCCGGTTCCAGCCGCCCCGCAGCTCGAACGAGGCCCGCTCGTCGTGGGGCCGCAGCGCGGCGAGCGCCGCCCCGATCCGGGCGGCCTCGGCCTGGCTGGCCACCCGTACGTCCACCTCCGCGTGGGCCGCCCCGGCGACCACGTTGGAGCCGGTGCCGCCCGAGACGACGCCCACGTTGAGCGTGGTCCCGGCGTCGGGGTCGGCGAGGTCGTGCAGATGGCGCACGACCCTGGCCAGCTCGTCGATGGCGCTCGCGCCCTTGGCCGGTTCGAGTCCGGCGTGCGCCTCGACGCCGGTGATGGACAGGTGGAAGATGCCGACGCCCTTGCGCGCGGTCTTCAGCGCCCCGTCCGCGCTCGCCTCGAAGACGAGCACCGCGGCGGCGCCCTTGGCGGACTCCTCGATGAGCGGGCGCGACAGCGGGCTGCCGATCTCCTCGTCGCCGTTGAGCAGCAGCCGCACCGGCGGGCGCGGCAGCCCGGCGGCGTCCAGCGCGCGCAGCGCCCACACGAGCTGGACCAGGCCGGCCTTCATGTCGAACGATCCAGGGCCGGTGGCGAGGTCGCCGTCCACGGTGAACGGCCAGCCCGCCAGCGTCCCGGCGGGCCAGACCGTGTCGTAGTGGGCCAGCAGCAGCACCGGCGCGTCCCCGTGGCCGGGGTAGTCGTTGACGCGGGCGTCACCGTACACGGCGGGCTCGCCGCGTCCCCCGGCCCCGCCGCTCGCGCCGCCGTCCACCCTGTGGGTGGCCGACGGCGGCCCGAGCCGCTCCTCCAGCCAGCCGTCGAGCCAGCGCAGGCCCGCGTCCAGCAGCGCCTTGTCGTTGCTGGGCGTCTCCAGCGACACGTACGCCGCCAGGTCGGCGAGCAGGTCCTCGCGATGCCCGCCGATCCAGTCGCGCAGCTTCACCGCGACGCCCTCCTTGTCGCTCTCCTCGTTCGCCGCCTCGTTCTGCGTGGTCATCAGGCGCCCTCCAGCGCGGCGAGGTGCTCCTCGCCCATCGGCGCGCGTCCGGCCTCGACGTCGGCCAGGCGGGCGAGCACACCGCGCAGCAGCGGCGTGTCCACCTGCCCGGCCTCTGCCTCGGCCAGGACGGCACGGTAGTGGTCGTGAACCTCGACGGGACGGTGGCGGACGGCGATGTCGCGCCAGATGCCGCTGCGGTCCTTCGGCTGCGTGCGCAGCCATGCCGTCAGACGGTCCGTCGCCTCTTCACGTACCCGCTCGGGGGCCTCGGGAAGATAGGCGGCGGGCTCGAACGCGTCGAACGGCTCCAGCCGCAGCCCCAGCCGCCCGGCCACGGCGAACACCTCGGCCACCAGCGCGTGCATCAGCGGCCGGTGCCGGTCGATGAGGTCGGCCATGGGGGCGTCGGCGAGTGCGGTCGCGGTCAGCATGGCGCCGAAGCCGAGCTTGGACCACAGGTGCCCGAGCACGTTGCCGGTCGCCTTGGCGCCGAGCGGCGCGAGGTCGGCCACCAGGTGGTCGACGCGGGGGCTCGCCGAGCCGTCCAGCTCGCCGATGACGAACGCCCCCGGCCCGCCGTCGCGGATCACGCCCGGCTCGACCACGTCGGCGAACAGGTTGACGAACGCGCCGATCACCCGCTCCCGCCCGACGTGCCCGGCGATGAGCGGCTCGTTGAGGCCGTTCTGGACCGATACGACGTAGCCGCCGGGGGCCAGGCGGGGCGCGATCCAGGCGGTGGCGGTCGCCGTGGCCTGGGCCTTGACGCACAGCAGCACCTTCGTCAGCGGCCCTGACGTCTCATCGGGGGTGGCGGCGTCGACCTCGGCCCGCTCGTCGCCGCCGGCCCTGCGCAGCACCAGGCCGCGCTCGCGGACGGCGGCCACGTGCGCGGCGTCGGCGTCCACGAGCCGCACCCGGTGCCCGCCTCTCGCCAGGTGGAAGGCGATGGTGCCGCCGATGGCGCCGCCGCCCACAACGGTGTAGGTCATGGTTGTTGTACCTCGCTCGTTCCCGTCCAGTGCAGGGGCAGGGCGGTCGTGCCCGCCGAGGCCCCTCCGTCGACGCGCAGCACCGCGCCGGTCACCCATTCCGCCTCCGGCCCGGCCAGCCAGCGCACCGCCCGCGCCACGTCGGGCGGCAGGCCGCGCCGGCCGAGGGGGTTGGCCGAGACGGCGGCGGCGTACTCCTCGGTGACCGGGTTGGCGGCGCTGTCCACCGTGACGAAGCCGGGGCTGACGGCGTTGACGCGCACGCCGAGCGGGCCGAGCTCGACGGCGGCGGCCTTGGTCAGCATCTCCAGCGCCGCCTTGGAGGTGCAGTAGTGCGCCGCGCCGGGGCGGGCGCGCAGCGCGGCCCCGGAGGCGATGTTGACCACCGACCCGCTGCGGCCGCTCGCCGCGCAGGCCCGGCCGAACGCCGCCGTGATCAGCATGGGGGCGCGCACGTTGACGTGCTGCACGCGGTCCCACTGCGCGGCGGTCATCTCCAGGAACGGCGTCGCCGGGTAGATGCCGGCCGCGTTGACCACGACGTCGACCGGCCCGTACGCCTCCCAGGCCCGCCCGACCAGCGCCTCGGCGGCCTCGGCGTCGGCCAGGTCGGCGGTGAGCACCGCGGCCCCGGTGCGCCGGGCCAGCTCGGCCAGCGGCTCGGGGCGCAGGTCGGCGGCGGTCACGCGGGCCTGCCCGGCGTACAGCTCGCAGATCGCGGCCCCGATGCCGCCGCCCGCCCCGGTCACCAGGATGTGCTCGCTCACGTCAGCTCCTTGCCCTTGGTCTCCGGCATCGTGGCGTAGACGGCGACGCCGACCAGCGCGGCGGCGGCCACGTACAGCCAGACCTGGTCGCGGTGGCCGTTGGAGGCCAGCCAGGTCGTGACGTAGGGGGCGGTGCCGCCGAAGATCGCCACGGACAGCGCGTACGGCAGCCCGATCCCGGTGGTGCGCACCTCGGCCGGGAACTGCTCGGCCATGATCACCGCGCAGTTCGCGGAGTAGCCGACGATGAGCACCATGCCGACGATCTCGATGGCGAGCAGCGAGCCGAACCCGCCGTCGAGGAACTGGAACGCCGGCCAGGCCAGCGCCAGGAACCCGACCGCGAAGGCGAGCATCGTGGGCTTGCGCCCGATCCGGTCCGACAGCAGCCCGCCGAACGGCAGCAGCACCAGGAAGATCACCACCGCGATGGTGTTGGCGAGCAGCGCCTGGCTGAGCGGGATGCCGGTGGCGACGTGGGCGTAGGTGGGCATGTAGCTGACCCACACGTAGTAGATCAGCGTCCCGGCGATGGTCACCCCGGCCACGCGCAGGGCGGCGCGCGGGTGCTCGCGCAGCATCGTCACCAGCGGATTGGGACGGGTGCGGCCGGAGGAGGCGGCCTTGGCGAACGCCTCCGTCTCCGGGACCGAGACCCGCAGCCAGAGCCCGACCAGGCCGAGCAGCCCGCCGAGGCCGAAGGCGACCCGCCAGCCCCAGCTGTGCAGCGCCGCCTCGTCGAGGGTGGAGGTGAGCACGAAGCCGAGCGCGGAGGCGATGAGCACGCCGCCGCCGACGGACACCTGCTGCCAGGACCCGGCGAAGGCGCGCCGGCCGCGCGCGGCCGACTCGATCAGGAACGCTGAGGAGGTGCCGAACTCGCCGCCGGCCGAGAAGCCCTGCACCAGGCGGGCCAGGACCAGCACGATCGGGGCGAGGATGCCGATGGTGTCGTAGCCGGGGCAGATCGCGATGACGAACGAGGCGCCCGCCATGAGCGAGATCGTCAGCGTCAGGCCCTTCTTGCGGCCGTGGCGGTCGCCGTACGCGCCGAGGATGGCCCCGCCGATCGGCCGCATGAGGAAGCCGACGGCGAAGACGGCCAGCGTGGACAGCAGCGCGGCGGTCGCATCGCCGGTGGGGAAGAACTTGGCGGAGAACACCGACGCGAATGTGGTGTAGATCGCCCAGTCCACCCATTCGACGGTGTTGCCGATGGCGCCGGCCACGATGGCCTTGCGCTGCGCGGGGTTGAGCCGGGTGGTCGGGGCGGCGGTGGCGGTGGTGCTCATCGGGCGTGCTTCCAGACGTGCTCGGCGACCTGGGCGTGGGTGGCGTACCAGACGCCCTGGTGGGCGGCGATGTGGTCGAGCAGTTCGGCCAGCGCCGCCATGCGGGAGCGGTGGCCGATGATGTGGGGGTGCAGGGTGAGCTGGAACAGCCCGCCCTCGGCGTAGGCCGCGTCGAACTCGTCGCGCCAGATCCCGGCCACCTGGCGCGGCGGCGTGTACGGCCGCAGCGCCGCGTAGCGGTCCATCATCAGGTAGGGGGCGTCGTCCCTGATCCACTCCACGGGGATCTCGACGACGCCGGTGGGCTCGCCGTCGGCCAGCAGCTCGTACGGCTCGTCGTCGGCCATCAGCGAGGAGTCGTAGCTCAGGCCCAGCTCGCGGGTGATGGCCAGGGTGTGGTCGGAGAAGTCCCAGGACGGGGTGCGGATGCCGACCGGGCGGGTGCCCGACAGCTTCTCCAGGGTGTCGGCGGCGCGGAACGCCAGCTCGCGCTCGTCGGCGGGGCTGAGCAGCATGTTGCGCTCGTGGATCCAGCCGTGCATGGCGACCTCGTGGCCGGCGGCGACGTAGTCGCGCACCTCGCCGGGGTGCAGCAGCGCGGAGACGGCCGGCATGAAGAACGAGGCCGGGATGCCGTGCTGCTCCAGCAGGCGCAGCACGCGCGGGGCGCCGACGCGGGCGCCGTACTCGCCCTGGGAGAGCTTGCCCGGCCGGGTCTCGCCGTCGCGCAGCGGGATGGTCTCGTGGTCGGAGTCGAAGGACAGGGCCACGGCGGCGCGGGCGCCGCCCGGCCACGAGCCGGGGCGCAGGCTGCGCCCGGCGCGCACCCGGGCGACGTGGCCGCGCCAGGTCTGCTCGTCCCACTGCCAGGGCTGCGAGACGTCAGGGGTCGGGGCGTCGGGGATCGGGGCGTCGGGGGTTGCGGTCATGCGGGGTTCTCCGTTGATCGTGCGGCCGGCGTGGGGGTCCAGGCGCGTTTGAGCGTGGTGAGCTGGAGGGTGACGTCGGCGGCCCGCAGGCCGGGCAGGGAGCCGACGTCGTCGGTGAGGTAGCGGAACAGCGCGCCGTAGTGGCGCAGCGCGACCTGCGCGGCCAGGTTGAAGCGGCCGGTGGTGGCCGACAGGTAGCGGGTGCCGGGGTGCGCGGCGAGCTGCCGGCCGGCGCGTTCCAGCAGGCCGGGCTCGACCTCCAGCCAGAGCATGAACTCCAGCGCGTAGCCGAGCACCTCGGGCTCGGTGAGGGTGCGGAAGCGCAGGCAGCCGCGGCGCACCAGGGACTCCACGCGCCGCTTGACGGTGGACTCGCTGCTGCCGGCGATCTTGGCCAGCGTCTTGTACGGCAGGCGGCCGTCCTCGCCGAGCGCCTGGACGATGGCCTGCTCCAGCTCGTCCAGGCGGTCCGGCGGGCCCTCTCCGACGAAGTCCTCGAACGGCGGCTCGGCCGCGTCGCGCAGCTCGGCGGTGGCCGCCTCGTCCAGGACGCCCGGGTTCCAGTCGTGGTTGGAGACGAACGTGCGCATGACGGCGTGCGTCTCGCTCTCGCTGACCCGGTCGCCGCCCCCGGGCACGTCGGCGATCATCACCCTGCCGATGGCGGCGTGCGTGGGCACCACGAACTCGGCCACGCAGTCGGCACTGCCCGACACGACGGCCACGAACCTGGCCTCGGGGCGGGCCGCGATCGCCGCCGCCACGTCGTACGTGGTGCCGGGGCGGCAGCGGAAGCGGCTGAGCACCGGCACGCCGAGGCCGCAGCGCAGCACGTCGACGACGCCGATGACGCGCAGGAGGCCGCGCTCGCCGAGGGCGGCGGCGCGGCGCACGACGGTGGACTCGCTCGCGCCCACGAGCCGCGCGACCAGGCTCCAGGGGGCCCGGCCGTTGAGCTGGAGCGCGGCGGCTATGGCACGGTCCAGCTCATCGACTTCGACGTCATCTTGCATGGGAACCATGCTGACTGACGGAATCCCCCGAGCGCAAGTAAAGAAATGACGCTATCCCTCTTGCGGAGGCCTCAGGCACGGCAAAGGCGGCGCGCCATGGAGGCGCGCCGCCTTGGGGGAACGAGAATCAGCGGGTGGTCGCGAGGGTCCGCTTCCTGGAGGCGTAGATGTCGTCCACCAGCCCGTAGGTCCGCGCCTGCTCGGCCGTGAAGATCCGGTCGCGCTCGATGTCCTTGCGGATCTCCAGCGGCGACCGCCCCGTGTGCCGGGCCAGGATCTCCTCCTGCTGGTCGCGCATCCGCAGGATCTCCCTGGCGTGGATCTCCAGGTCGCTGCCCTGACCGCGCCCGCCCTCGGTGTGCGGCTCGTGCAGCAGCACCCGCGCGTGCGGCAGCGCGGCCCGCTTGCCCGGCGAGCCGGCCGCGAGCAGCACGGCCGCCGCCGAGGCCGCCTCGCCGATGCAGACGGTGTGGATCTCCGGCCGGACGTACTGCATCGTGTCGTAGATCGCGGACATCGCCGTGAACGACCCGCCGGGCGAGTTGATGTAGAGGCTGATGTCCTGGTCGGGATCGATCGACTCCAGCGTCAGCAGCTGCGCCATCACGTCGTTGGCCACGGTGTCGTCGATCGGCGCCCCGAGGAAGATCACCCGGTCCTCGAACAGCTTGTTGTACGGGTTGAGCTCCTTGACGCCGTAGGAGGTGCGCTCGGTGAACGACGGCAACACGTAACGCCCGCTCATCTTCAGTTCATCCCTTCGGCGATGTGGTCGACGAAGCCGTACTCCAGGGCCTCCTGCGCGGTGAACCACCGGTCGCGGTCGGAATCGGCCTGGATGCGCTCCAGCGGCTGGCCGGTGTGCAGGGCGATGATCTCGGCCATCCGCCGCTTGGTGTAGCGCATGTTCTCGGCCTGGATCTGGATGTCGCTGGCCGAGCCGCCGATGCCCCCGAGCGGCTGGTGCATGACCACGCGGGAGTTGGGCATCGCGTAGCGCTTGCCCTTGGCGCCCGCGCACAGCAGCACCTGTCCCATCGACGCGGCGAATCCCATCGCGACCGTCGCCACGTCGCACGGAATGAACTGCATCATGTCGTAGAGCGCCAGCCCGGCCTGCACGGAACCGCCCGGGGAATTGATGTAAAGGGTGATGTCGCGTTTGGGGTCCTCGGCGGCCAGCAGAAGGAGCTCCCCGCAAAGCCGGTTGCAGATCTCGTCGTCGACCTCCTGGCCGAGAACGACGATGCGCTCCTTGAGCAGCCGTTGGCCGAGCTGGTCCGGCCAGGCCGCATGCTTGGTCTCCGTCATGGGGGTCGCCTTCCTGGTGCGGTTGATCGCTGCGGAAAACGCTAGTCCCGGCCTTCCCGAATAACGGCGAATTTTCGCTTGCGGCGCATTTCTCTAAAAGCGCATTCCACCCTCGGCGAATTCAGCTCGACATTCTTTCGCCCATGTGCAAAGGGCCCCGGGAAACGCCCGTCAGCGCACGCCGCCGCGCCGCATCAGCTCGGCGGCCGGGAGCAGGGTCGCCTCCGTGGCCGTCAGCCCCGTGGCCTCCAGCGCGCGGTCCACCAGCCGCAGCCCCACCGCGTAGCCGGCCATGTCGGGAACGCCGCGCGGCTCCCCGCCGAAGTCGCGCATCGCGCCGTCGCCCAGCACGTACGCCGGCGTGTGCCGCATCCCCTGCAGGTCGAAGTCCTTCATGATCAGCTCGTACGCCCGGTCGAACTCCTCCCCGGTCACCTTCTTCGACCAGGGCCCCATCGCCTCCGGCCCGGACAGCTCACGTACGAACGCCTCGGCCAGCCCCTCCGCGACCACGTGCTCCCCCACGGTCACCGTCACCGGGTTCCACTCCACGTTCATGAAGCGCACGTTGTGGTGGAACTCGTGCACCGCGCAGTGCGCGATCCGCCCGATCACCTGCTCGTCCGGCCAGGCCAGCAGGAACAGCCAGCCGGGCGAGCCGCCCATGCCGTAGTAGCCGCCGGAGCGCACCATCAGGTTCTCGTTCTCCGGGTCGCCGAGCACGAGCATGACCTGCAGCGACTCGGCCTGCACGGCGCCGCTCAGCCGCTCGGAGGCGCGCTCCAGCTCCCGCCGCACCTGGCCGAGCACGTCGGCCTCGATCATCCGCTCGACGGCGGGCAGGTAGCGCGGGTCGTCGGCGTCGACGCGGAAGCCGCCCGCCTGGTGGTGGATGTCCACGATGTCGCCCGGCATCGGGATCGCCGCGCGCATCGGCGCGAGCATGTCGGCCACCGCGGCCGGCCGCTCGTCCAGGGGCCGCCGCAGCAGGGCGGCCATCGTCGTCAGGGTGTCATGCACGATGAACTCCATGACGAGGACGCTAGAACCTCACGTCACGTGAGGGTCAACGTCTTTAGACGCCTCAGAGCGGGGACCCCTCGCCGTTGTCGTCGCCCGGCGACCTGCCCGGCGTGAGCGGCCCGCTCTGCGACGGCGACGGCGACAGCGACGGCGAGGGCCGCGGCTCGGTCGTCTCCGGCACGGGCGGCGGCGTCGGCACGAACACCGTCGGCGGCAGCTGCCGCGGCTGCGGCTCGCTGTCGCTGCGCCCGAGCACCAGGAGCAGCAGCATCGCCGTCACCAGGGCCAGCAGCAGCGCCAGCGCCAGCGCCGCCATCAGCACCCGCCGCCGCGTCTCGGTCAGCGGGCGGCGCCGCGTCACCGGCCCCGGCAGCGCGGGCGCGCGGTCGGTCAGCCAGTGCGGCACGAAGTCCGGCCCGTGCGCCTGCCCGATGAGCGTCCCGCCCACCATCACCGGCTGCAGGAACCACTCCGCGCCCGGCCGCCCCGGGACGTACGGCACCGCCACCCACGGCGCGCTGCTCAGCTCGCTGTCCAGCACCTCGGGCGCCCCGTCCAGCACGGCCGTCCGCTGCCGCCCCGCCCAGCCGAACCAGGGACGCCGGCCCGCCCGCTCGGCCCCGGCGCCCCTGATCGCGGTGATGAACCGCTCGCGCGCCGCGGCGTCGAACGCGGCGCCTCGCGTCAGCACGGCCAGCGACACCGCGCGCCCGTCGGACGCCTGGCCGAGGTAGACGAAACCGGCCGGGGCCTGGTGCAGGCGCGCCTGCACCACGAACGGCCCCAGCCGGGGCGGATCGCCGTACTGCAGCGGACTTGCCACGTTTGCCATGAAAGCACAGACGTGGCGTCGTGCACGTTTGCGGCGCGTTTGGTGGAATGGCGTCATGAGCGTCGCCGAAGAGTTGCCAGGCGGATCCGACGCGGCCCTGCTGCGTCAGAGCCTCGACGAGGTCCGGCGGGTCATCGTCGGACAGGAGCACATGGTCGAGAGACTCATCGTGGCCCTGCTCGCGCGCGGTCACTGCCTCCTGGAAGGGGTGCCGGGCGTCGCCAAGACCCTCGCCGCCTCCACCCTCGCCACCGTCGTGGGCGGCACGTTCGCCCGGATCCAGTTCACCCCCGACCTCGTGCCGAGCGACATCATCGGCACCCGCGTCTTCCACCCGTCGAACGAGAAGTTCGACGTCGAGCTCGGCCCCGTGTTCGTCAACTTCCTGCTCGCCGACGAGATCAACCGCGCCCCCGCCAAGGTCCAGTCCGCCCTGCTGGAGGTCATGGCCGAGCGGCAGGTCACGCTGGCCGGCGTCACCCACCCGCTGCCCAGGCCGTTCATCGTGCTCGCCACCCAGAACCCGATCGAGTCCGAGGGCGTCTACCCGCTGCCCGAGGTGCAGCGCGACCGGTTCCTCTTCCGGGTCCGCGTCCCCCACCCCACCGCCCACGAGGAGCTGGAGATCCTGCAGCGGATGAGCGTCACCCCGCCCGTCCCCGAGCGGGTGCTCGAACCCGACCGGCTCCTCGCCCTCCAGCAGGCCGCCGAGGAGGTCTCGGTCCACCAGCTCGTCGCCGACTACGTGGTGCGCCTGGTCATGTCCACCCGCTCCCCCGCCGAGTACGGCCTGGCCGACCTCGCCGACACCATCGAGATCGGCGTCAGCCCCCGCGCCACCCTCGGCCTGGTCGCCGCCGGCCGCGCCATGGCCCTGCTGCGCGGGCGCGACTACCTGCTGCCCGACGACGTGCGCGACGTCGCCGTGGACGTCATGGCCCACCGTCTCATGCTCACCTTCGACGCCCTGGCCGACGGCGTGGACCCCGAACAGGTCGTCAAGCAGATCCTGCACGCCGTCCCCCCGCCCCTCGTCGTCTGGAACCAGAGCCGTTGAGCGCCTCGACCGCCGAGCAGGCGCTGCGCAGGCTGGAGCTCACCGTCACCCGGCGGCTCGACGGGCTGCTCCACGGCGCCCACCAGGGCCTGCTGCCCGGCGCCGGCAGCGAGGCGGGCGACAGCCGCGTCTACGTCCCCGGCGAGGACGACGTGCGCCGCATGGACTGGAACGTCACCGCCCGCACCACCGTCCCCCACGTCCGCGACCTCATCGCCGACCGCGAGCTGGAGACCTGGGCGCTCGCCGACCTGTCCCCCAGCATGGACTTCGGCACCGCCGGCACCGACAAGCGCGACCTGGTGATCTCCGCCGTCGGCGCGATCGGGTTCCTGTCGAGCCGGCTCGGCGACCGGTTCGGCGCGCTCGTCATGCACGACGAGTTCATCCACCGCATGCCCGCCCGCACCGGCCGCCCCGCGCTCTACGGCCTCCTGCACTCCCTCATGGACGCCCCGCGCGGCGCGGCCGTGCCCGACCCGCCCGACCTCGCCGAGGGCATCGAGGTGCTGGCCGCGACGCGCCGCCGGCGCGGCATGCGGCTGATCGTCTCCGACTTCCTCGACGCCCGCCCCGAACTCGACCCCGACGCCGAACGCCCCTGGGAGCGCCCCGTCAGGCGGCTCGCCGCCCGCCACCAGGTCCTCGCCGTCGAGGTCATCGACCCCCGCGAGCTCGAACTGCCCGACGTCGGCCGGGTCGCGTTCACCGACCCCGAGACCGGGAAAGTACGCGAAGTGCACCTGACGCCCAAAGTCCGCCAAGCCTACGCGGAAGCCGCGGAGTTGCAGCGCGAGGGCACCCGCCGGGCACTGCGCCGGGCCGGCATCGCCCACCTCGTGCTGCGCACCGACCGCGACTGGGTCTTCGACGTCGCGCAGTTCGTCCTGCGCCAGCGGCGCATGAGCCACGTGGCTCCCCGGGCCCACGGGAAGGTGACATGACGTTCCTCGCCCCCGCCTGGCTGTGGCTGTTCGTCCTCGTGGCGCTGCTGGTGGCCGGCTACGTCGCGGCCATGTTCGCCCGCCGCCGCTACACCGTGCGCTTCACCAACCTCGCCCTGCTCGACCTCGTCGCCCCCGCCGGCCCCGGCTGGCGCCGCCACGTCGCCCCCGCGCTCTTCCTCGTCATGATGTCCCTGCTGGTCATCGGCGCCGCCAAGCCCGCCGACCAGGTCCGCGTCCCCCGCGACCGCGCCACCATCATGATCGCCCTCGACGTGTCGCTGTCCATGGACGCCGACGACGTCCAGCCCACCCGCATCGCCGCCGCCAAGGCCGCCGCCCAGAACTTCGCCCGCGAGCTGCCCGACCGCTTCAACGTCGGCGTCGTCTCCTTCGCCCGCTCGGCCAACGTCGTCATCTCCCCCACCACCGACCACCAGGCCGTCATCACCGGCATCGGCACCCTCACCACCCGGCCGGGCACCGCCATCGGCGAGGCCGTCTTCAACGCCCTCGACTCGCTGCGCTCCTTCGACCAGCAGGCCGCCACCGACCCGCCGCCCGCCGCCATCGTCCTGCTCTCCGACGGCGACAACACCTCGGGCCGCTCGGTCAACGAGGCCATCGAGGCCGCCCAGCAGGCCCACGTGCCGGTCTCCACCATCGCGTACGGCACCCAGGAGGGCACCGTCGACATCGACGGCCGCCCGGTGAACGTCCCCGTCAACAAGCAGACCCTCCAGTCGCTGTCCGACGGCACCTCCGGCCGCGCCTACACCGCCGAGTCCGGCGCCGAGCTGCGCGACGTCTACGAGCAGATCGGCACCTCGCTCGGCTACAAGCTGGTCAACCAGGAGATCACCCAGTGGTTCATCGTGGCCGCGATCCTGGCCGGGCTGCTGGTGGCGGGCGCGGCGGTCATGTTCGGTACCCGCATCCCGTAACGTTTCACCACGTGGCCCACTACTTCTCCGAGCGGCCGACCGCCGCCGGCCGGCCGGGCACGGTCGACCTCGTCCTGCCCGACCTGCACCTGCGGCTGGAGACCGACAGCGGCGTGTTCTCCCCGGAGCGGGTCGACGTGGGCACGCGGGTGCTGCTGGAGAGCGTCCCGCCGCCGCCCCAGGAGGGCGACCTGCTCGACCTGGGCTGCGGCTACGGGCCGATCGCGCTGACCCTGGCCTCCCGCGCGCCCCGGGCCACCGTGTGGGCCGTGGACGTCAACCGCCGCAGCGTCGAGCTGACCGGCCGCAACGCCCAGGCCGCGCGCCTTGACAAAGTAAGGTCGGTGCATGTGGACGAGGTGCCGGACGACGTCCGCTTCCGGGCGATCTGGTCCAACCCCGCCATCCGCATCGGCAAGCAGGCCCTGCACGACATGCTCACCAGGTGGCTCACCCGGCTGACGCCCGACGGCGTGGCCTACCTGGTCGTCCAGAAACACCTCGGCTCGGACTCCCTGCAGCGCTGGCTCGGCGAGCAGGGCTGGCACGCCTCCCGCGAGGCCAGCCGGGCCGCCTACCGCATACTGAAGGTGACCCGATGAGAAGGCAGCTGCGCCCCACCGACGTCAAGCGGCTCAACCGCACCTGGCGCAGGAACACCGGCAACCGGCTGGGGCTGATCCTGGAGTCGGTCACCGGCCCGTTCAACGTCGGCTCCATCTTCCGCAGCGCGGCCGCGTTCGGCGTCGACGAGCTCTGGCTGGCCGGCAACGCCACCCCGCCCACCAACCCCAAGGCGGGCAAGACCGCGCTCGGCACCGAGCGCCTGGTCACCTGGCACGAGCCGGTGCCCGCCACCGAGGCCGTCAAGGCCGCCAGGGAGGCCGGCTACACCGTGCTGGCCATCGAGCTGACCGCCGAGGCGGCGCCGCTGCACCGGGCAAACCTCAACCGGGACGTGTGCCTGGTGGTCGGCAGCGAGGACCACGGCTGCTCCCCCGCCCTGCTCGACGCCGTCGACGGCGCCTGCTACATCCCCCAGGTGGGGCGGGTGGGCTCGTTCAACGTGGCGGTGGCCGCCGCCATCGCGCTGTCCGAGGCCCGCCGCCAGGAGTGGCAGAATCTCGCCGATTCGTAACCTCAGCGTTCATCCCGAAAGGGCATACTTCTGGACGTGCTGAGCCGTCGATACGCCTTCCTCGACCATCCCGGCCCGCTCGCCTTCGCCCACCGCGGCGGCGCGGCGGAGGGCGCCGAGAACTCCGTGGCCGCCTTCGAGCGGGCGGTCGGGCTCGGTTACACCTACCTCGAGACCGACGCGCACGCGACGGCCGACGGCGTGCTGCTGGCCTTCCACGACCACACGCTGGACCGCGTCACCGACCAGCGGGGGCGCATCTCCGAGCTGCCCTACCGGGCGGTCAGGCGGGCCCGCATCGCGGGCGTCCACGAGATCCCCCTGCTGGAGGACCTGCTCGGCACCTGGCCGGAGGCGCGCTTCAACATCGACGTCAAGGAGGCGGCGGCGATCGCCCCGCTGGCCGAGGCGGTGCGGCGCACCAACGCCTACGACCGCGTCTGCCTGACCTCCTTCTCCGACGAGCGGCTGGTGCTGGCCAAGGCGGCGCTGGGCCGTGACGTGTGCTCCGCGCTCGGGCCGCGCGGCGTGGCCGCCCTGCGCGCCGCCGCCGCGACCTCGGGCTACGGCCGGCTGCTGACCCGCCTGTCGCGCGCGGGCGTCCCCTGCGCCCAGGTGCCCATAGGCTTCCGCGGGCTGCGCGTCACCACGAGCCGCCTGATCCGCACCGCGCACGCCATCGGCATGCAGGTGCACGTGTGGACCGTCAACGACCCCGCCCGCATGGAGCAGCTGCTCGACCTCGGCGTGGACGGCATCATGACCGACAACGTCACCGGACTGCGCGAGGTGCTCACGCGGCGCGGCCAGTGGCATCCGGGCAGCCTCGCGGCCTAGCCGCGCCCGGCAATCCTCCCGACCCCCGGCCAGTGGTCCGGCCCTCTAGGAGCGACACGACATCATGCCCGTACCCGCACCCCCCGCGGAACTGGACGAATCCCCCGCAGCGCGCCGGCGCGAGCAGCGCGGCTGGTACTTCTACGACTGGGCGAACTCCGCCTTCTACACCACGGTCATCTCGGTCTTCCTCGGCCCCTACCTGATCCCGGTGGCGCGGAGCGCGGCCTGCGCCCAGGACTTCCCCGGCGTGCCGGCCGAGCGGTGCTCGGCCGACTTCGACACCCTGATCGCGGCCAACCCCGGCCTCGGCTACGTGGACGTCCTCGGCGCCGACATCCGGCCGGCCGCCTTCTTCGGCCTGATCACGACGGTCGCGGTGTTCCTGCAGATCGTGCTGCTGCCGATCGCGGGCGCCCTCGCCGACCACACCGGCCGCAAGCGGGAGCTGCTCGGCGGGTTCGCCTACGTCGGCGCGCTGGCCGCGATGGGCCTGTTCTTCGTGGACGGCGACCGCTACATGCTGGGCGGCGTGCTGTTCGTGCTGGCCAACCTGGCCTACGGCTGCTCGATCGTGGTCTACGACTCGTTCCTGCCGCAGATCTCCACGCCGGAGGAGCGCGACGGGGTGTCCTCGCGCGGGTGGGCCATCGGCTACCTGGGCGGCGGGCTGCTGCTGGCGCTCAACCTGGTGCTGTACCTGCAGCACGAGAGCCTGGGGCTGACCGAGGGCGAGTCGGTGCGGATCTGCATGGCCTCGGCGGGGCTGTGGTGGGCGACGTTCACCATCGTGCCGCTGCTGCGGCTGCGCAACCGGCCGGTGCCCGCGCACGAGACGACGGCGCTGCGCTCGGTCGGCGGCAGCTTCCGCCAGCTCGGCCGCACCCTGTCCGAGCTGCGCCGCTACCCGCTGACGCTGCTGTTCCTGGTGGCGTACCTGGTCTACAACGACGGCGTGCAGACCGTGATCGGCAACAGCGCGGCCTTCGCCTCCGAGGCGCTGAAGCTGGACAAGACCGTGCAGATCACCGCGATCCTGATGGTGCAGTTCGTGGCGTTCTTCGGGGCGCTGGCACTGGGAGCGCTGGCACGGCGCATCGGCACCAAGCGGACGGTGCTGGCGAGCCTGGTGCTGTGGACGGCGATCGTGGCGACGGCGGTGTTCGTCCGCGAGGGCGAGGCGCTGCAGTTCTATCTGATGGCGTTCGCGATCGCGATCGTGCTGGGCGGCACGCAGGCGCTGTCGCGCTCGCTGTTCTCGCAGGTCATCCCGAAGGGACGGGAGGCCGAGTACTTCAGCCTGCTGCAGATCAGCGACAAGGGGTCGGCGTTCATCGGCTCGCTGACGGTCACCGTCGCGCTTCAGCTCACCAACAGCTACCGCATCGCCATCGTGTCGATGGTGATCTTCTTCGTGGTCGGCTTCGTGCTGCTGGCGCTGACGAACCTGCCCAAGGCGATCCGCGCGGCGGGGAACGAGGTGCCGGCCCGGATCTGACCGGCGGACGTTTTCGTACGGCGCCCACAATCGAGAGCAGTGCTCTTGACGCATGTCACCGCTCTGCGAGAGCATTGCTCTCGTCAGAGAGCGTTGCATCGATCAAGGAGCGCCGCATGCCCGTCCGTCTCACCTCCGCCGCCTTCGCAGGGACCGGCGGGCTGTTCCTGCTCTACCCGCTGCTGCGCCCCGCCACGGACGACGCCGCCGCGATGGCCTCCGCCGGCTGGGTCGCCGGGCATGCGGCGGCCATGGCCGGCTTCGTCCTGCTCGCGCTCGCGCTGCTCGGCCTGCACCAGGTGCTCGGCGACCGGCTGGCGCTGCGCGCGGCGGTGGTGACGTGGGTCGGCGCGGGCCTGACGCTGCCGTACTACGGGGCCGAGGACTTCGGGCTCAACGTGATCGCCCGGCGCTCCCTGCGCGACGGGACGCCCGCGCTGATGGAGCTGGCCGAGGAGTTCCGCTACGGGCCGGTCGCGGTGACCATGTTCGCCGCGGGGCTCGTGCTGCTCGGCGTGGGCACGGCGCTGGCGGCGGTCGCGGTGTGGCGCTCGGCGGCGCTGCCCCGGTGGAGCGCGGCGCCGCTGGCGCTCGGGTTCGCGCTGTTCATCCCGCAGTTCTTCGGGCCGTACTCGCTGCGGATCGCGCACGGCGCGCTCATCCTGGCCGGCGCCCTGTGGCCGGCGTTCGCGCTGGCCGTCATGAGGCGGCGCGCCGCCGTCCCCGCGGCCGTCTGAAGAACCCGAGCCCTTCAGCGCGATTGGATCTCCCCGAGGGTGGGAATCCCATCACGGTACCAAGCGTTAGACACCGTGGGAGACAGTCCCCCCACGCATGGGGGCCCTGTAGGAGGCATTGAGACATGGGCGAGCGCGCGCTTCGTGGCACCCGGCTCGGGGCAACCAGCTACGAGAACGACCGTAACACGGATCTGGCACCGCGCCAGGAGGTGTCCTACACCTGTCCGAAGGGCCATCGCTTCGATGTTCCGCTTGCCGCCGAGGCCGAGATCCCCTCGACGTGGGAGTGCCGCATGTGCGGCGTGACTGCGGTGCGGGTGGACGGCGAGCAGCCGGAGTCGAAGAAGACCAAGCCCCCGAGGACACACTGGGACATGCTCCTGGAACGGCGGTCCATCGAGGATCTTGAGGAGGTGCTCAACGAGCGGCTGGCGGTCCTGCGGGCCCAGCGCCGCAAGAGCGCCTGACATCCTCTCACGGTGAAACCCCCGGGCCTTTCCGGCCCGGGGGTTTCTTCGTGCGTTCAGGCCCTCGGCGGGCGTCCCAGCGCGCCTCGCGGCTCTCCCTGGTCGTTGTGACCCTGATCGCCGGCGTCCTCTTTGATCACCTCGCCGGTGACCACCCGGCCGCCGTGCGGCGCCGGCCCGCCCGGGCCCGGCGGGAACATGCCGGCGTACGGGGAGGACTCGGCCAGGCGCTTGATCCGCCGCTCGAAGAACCACACCCCGAGGCGCCGCATCACCGGCCGCGTCACCGGCAGCACGAAGGCGAGACCGGCGAGGTCGGTGAGGAAGCCCGGCATCAGCAGCAGCGCGCCGCCCGTCAGCACCAGGCCGCTGTCGGCCAGCTCACGCTCCGGCATCCGGCCCGACCGCAGCGACTCCTGCAGCGCCCGCCAGGCCCGCCGCCCCTCGCGGCGGATGATCCAGGAGCCGAGCAGGGCGCCGGCGACGAGCAGGGCCACGGTCGCGGGCCCGCCGATCGCGGACCCGACCTGGAAGAGCAGCCAGATCTCCAGCACGGGGACGATCAGGAAGCTCAGGAGGAGCAGCAGCCGCATCGTTCGTATCTCCGATTCCGCACGCGCACGCCAGGACCGCGTACGTCAGGAACAACGTCCGGCGGGCCCGGGACGTTCCTGACCGGGGGACGTCACTGGCCGCGCCGCCGCAGGCGTCCCGGAAGGCCGGTCACGCCCCACAGGCCGATCCGCCACAGCGCCTCGGACATGATCTTCCCGCTCATCTTGCTCTGGCCCGCCGTGCGCTCCACGAACGTGATCGGCACCTCCACCACCCGCAGCCCGTGGCGGGCGGTGCGCAGGGTGAGGTCGACCTGGAAGCAGTAGCCCTGCGACTCCACGCCCGACAGCCCCACCTTCTCCAGGGTGGCGGCGCGGTAGGCGCGGAAGCCGGCGGTCGCGTCGCGCACCGGCAGGCCCAGCATGACGCGGGTGTAGACGTTGGCGCCCTTGGACAGCAGCTCGCGCCGCTGCGGCCAGTTGACGACCCGGCCGCCGGGGACGTAGCGCGACCCGATCGCCAGGTCCGCCCCCTCCCCCAGCGCGGCCAGCAGCCTCGGCAGCTCCTCCGGCTGGTGCGAGCCGTCGGCGTCCATCTCCACCAGCACGTCGTAGCCGCGCTCCAGGCCCCAGCGGAAACCGGCGATGTAGGCCGCGCCGAGCCCCTGCTTGCCCGGCCGGTGCAGGACGTGCACCTGCTCGTCGGCGGCGGCCAGCCCGTCGGCGACCTCGCCGGTGCCGTCGGGGCTGTCGTCGTCGGCCACGAGCACGTGCGCCTCGGGCACGGCCGCCCGGACGCGCTCGACGATGGAGGGCAGGTTGTCGCGCTCGTTGTAGGTCGGGACGACGACGAGCACCCTGCCGAACGTCTCCATGTCCGGTCGCCCCTCACCCATCGGCTCGCCGCCTGCCCCGCCATGCGGCGACCCCGGCCGCCGCGACTCCCATCGCCATCAACGCCCACTCCGGCCAGGCGCCCACCTTGGTGGCGAGCGTCTCGCCGGTGCGTACGGGCACCTTCACCACGTTCATGTCCGCGACCAGCTCGCGGGTCTGCCAGGAGACCTTACCGTCAGGCGTGACGAACGCGGAGATCCCGGTGGTCGCGGCGGTCACGACGGCCCGGTTGTGCTCGACCGCGCGCAGCTGCGACATGGCGAGCTGCTGCGGCGGCAGGTTGGACAGGGCGTAGCTGGCGTTGTTGGTCTGCACGACGATCGGCGTGCCGCCGGCCCGGACCGTGTCGCGCACGGTGGCGTCGTAGGCCACCTCGTAGCAGTTGACCGCGCCGATCGTCACCGGGCCGAGCTTGAGGTCGCCCGGCCGGTCGCCGGGGACCGACTGGCGGCCCACCAGGCTCGCCCGCTCCCACAGAGCCAGCACGAGGTCCTTGAACGGGGTGTACTCGCCGAACGGCACCAGGTTCTGCTTGTCGTAGTAGGCGCCGGGACCGGTGGCCGGGTCCCAGGTGATGCTGCGGGTGGCGCGGCGGTCGTCGCCGATGGCCACCACGGCCCCGACGAGCGTGGGCACGCCGACGTCGCGCACCGAGTCCTGGATGATCTGGCGGGCGGTCTCGTCCCGGTAGGGGTCGATGTCGGTGGAGTTCTCCGGCAGGACGACGATGTCGGGCTTGGGCAGCTTGCCCTCGCGGACGGCCTGGGCCAGGCGCTTGGTCTCGTCGGCGTGGTTGCGCAGCACGACGGCGGGCTCGTCGCCCAGGACGTACATGCCGCGGCCGGGGACGTTGCCCTGCACGATGCCGACGTTGATCGAGCGGCCCTCGTCGCCGGGGCGCGGCACCGCCATCGTCAGCAGGGGCACCACCAGCGCCAGGAACGCCGGAGCCGCCCGCAGCCACGGGCGGGCCGCCGGGGGCCGGACCAGGACGGCATGGGCCAGCAGGGCCCCGCACAGGGCCACGGCGAACGACACCAGGGGCGCGCCGCCGAGGGCGGCGTACTCGGTGAACAGCGACTCGCCCTGGCTGAAGGCCACCCGCGCCCACGGGAAACCGCCGATCGGCACCAGGCTGCGCGCCCACTCCATCGCCACCCACAGGCCGGCGAACCACAAGGGCCAGGCGCGCAGCCGGAACACCAGGGCGGCCAGGGCGGACATGACGGCGTAGAAGACGGTCTCGGTGGCGACCAGCATGACCCAGACGTCGTCGCCGATGGTCCGCACCCAGGCGAGGGTCGGGGTCAGGAACACCGCGGCGGCGAGCGCGCCCACCCAGGCCGCGCGCCTCGGGCGGGCGCCGTACAGGGAGGCGACGACGAGCGCGAGGCCGAGGGACGCGAGCGGCCACCAGCCGAGCGGCGGGAACGCGGCGAACAACCCCAGCCCACCGGCCACGGCCGCGCCCACCCGGCCCAGCGTCCGGCTCCGCGGCTCCCGCTCAGTCCCGCCCCGGCGGCCGGAGGCGCGCTCCCCGGGCAGGGCGGCGGGCGGACCGGAGTCGCCGCTCCCTCCGTCGGCCGGCGCCTCGGTTGCGGACGGCTCCCCTTCGCCGGGGGCCTGGGCGCCCTCCGGCTGGGGGTCCGACGACGAGGAGGCGGGACCGGGGCCCGTCGGGGGCGGCGAAGAAGGGGCGGCGGGGTCGGGGCCCGTCAGGGGCCGCGGGCTCGTGCGTTCCTGAACCACTCCGGGTCTCCTCAGCCACCGTCGAACACCTGCTTGCTCGCGAAAACGCTACCGCCCCGCGGCCGCGCTCATGCCAGCGCGCGCCCACGCGAGGGGATTTCAGGATGTGCGACGGGTGGCGGCAGGGTGATCCCGCGGCCGACGGGACCACCCGGCGCACTCGCAGGTCCGGCGCACGGGAGCGGGAAGAGGGCCCGGAAACCCTTCGGACCGGACCCGTCTCGTCGGCGGCGAGCGCGGAATTCCGTTGTCTACTGGGCTCCCGGACCCGTCCCGGGTCCAACCCCCCGCCCGGTTGGGGTGCCCCGACTCGACGGACCGACGGCCCTGCACCTGGCTGTGTGGACGAAGTCACGCTCCGTCACGGACGCAGGATCCGACGATGTCAGAGACGGCCAACCGGCCAAGTCCCGTGCTGGACTGCGCAGCAAACTACCGACTCCACCTCAGATGTCAACCGTGTCCCGATCAGCGGGAACATCAAGTTTCCGCAGGTGGGACATGCGGGACGGCCGCCGTAAAGCCGATCAAAGCCCATCGGAGGGTGCTCCCGGCCTGGCCGGAAGCCCGCGCAGGGCCGCGGGAAGCGGCCGCTCGTGGACGACGCCGAGCCGCTGCGTCGCTCGCGTGAGAGCAACATACAGGTCGCTGAGCCCCCGTGGCGACTGGGCCGCGATGAGCTCGGGCTCGGCCACCACGACGGAGTCGAACTCCAGGCCCTTGGCGTCCGCCACGCCCATGACCGCGACGGGGGCGTCCAGCGCCTCCGCCCCCCTGGCCCGGCCGGCGCCCGGCGTGACGACGACCGCGCCGGGCACGGCCTCGGCGACCTGCTCCCCGAGCCGGTCGAGCAGCGCGTCCGGCGCCACGACCGCGACCTTGCCGCCCTCCCCGACCTCGGCCTTGACCAGCTCGGGCAGCGCGGCCAGCGGGGCGGCCCACGGCTCGGCGCCGCTCTCGCGCACCGACGTGGGCGCCTCCAGCGACGGGTCGATCGCGGTGAGCACGCCGGCGGCGACCGCCATCAGCTCGACCGGCGTGCGGTAGTTGACGGTGAGCCGCTCCTGCCGCCAGCGCCCGGCCACGTACGGGTCGAGCACCTCGCCCCACGACCGCGCCCCGGCGGCCGAGCCGGTCTGCGCGATGTCGCCGACGATCGTCATCGACCGGCTGGGGCAGCGGCGCATGAGAGCCCGCCAGGCCATCGGCGACAGCTCCTGCGCCTCGTCCACGATCACGTGCCCGTAGGCCCAGGTGCGGTCGGCGGCGGCGCGCTCGGCGGTGGTGAGGTAGGGGCCGTCGCCGCGCTGACGCTCGGCCAGCCGCTCGGCCTCCATGACGTCGGACAGGCCGGTCAGCTCCAGCACCTCGCGGGCGTAGGCGAGCTCCGCCTCGCGCTCGTGCTCCTCGGCCCGGCGGGCTGCGGCCAGCTCCTCCTCGGCCTGCATCGCGGTGGCGCGCAGCACCTGCTCGTCGATGTCGCCGAGCAGCTCGGCGGCCTCGTCGAGGAGCGGCACGTCCGACTCGGTCCACTCGCCGGCCCCCGGGCCCTCGCGGCGCAGCAGCGCCCGCTCGGCGGGCGTGAGGTGCGCGGCGGCGTAACCGAGGCGCTCGGGCGAGCCGTAGAGGCCGAGCAGCAGCCGCTGCGGCGTCAGGTACGGCCACAGCCGGTTGAGCGCCGACTTGACCGCGGGCTCGGTCCGCAGCTCCTCGCGCAGGTCGGCCAGCTCGTCCTCGTCGATGAGCCCCTTGCCGATCTTGCGCGCCTGCTGGCGGGCGAGCGCGTTCAGCAGCGAGCGGACGAACACCGCCCGCGCCTGGTTGTGCGGCCGGCGCGAGCGGGCGGCCTTGTTCCTGGCGGCGTCCAGCATGGACCGGTCGACGGTGAGCGTGATCCGGCCGAGGGCGATCTCGACCGGCTTGCGCGGCACCTTCTGCCGGTCGCGCACGGCCCTCGCGATGACCTCGACCATGCGCGGGTCGCCCTTGAGCGCGGCCACCTCGGGCCGCTCCCTGGCGGTGGCGGTCACGCCGGGGTAGAGCTCGCCGACGGTGGACAGCAGCACGTCGGTCTCGCCGAGCGAGGGCAGCACCTGCTCGATGTAGCGCAGGAACGTCAGGTTGGGGCCGAGGATGAGCACGCCGCGGCGCTCCAGCCGCTGGCGGTGGGTGTAGAGCAGGTAGGCGGCCCGGTGCAGCGCCACGACGGTCTTGCCGGTGCCGGGGCCGCCCTGGACGACGAGGACGCCGTTCAGGTCGCCGCGGATGACCCGGTCCTGCTCGGCCTGGATGGTCGCGACGATGTCGCGCATGCGGCCGGTGCGCCGCTCGTCGAGCGCGGCCAGCAGCGCGGCCTCGCCGTTGAGCGTCGCGCGGTCGTCGTCGCTGAGCGCGCCGAGGTCGAGCAGGTCGTCGTCGACGCCGATCACCGCGCGGCCCCTGGTCTGCAGGTGGCGGCGCCGGGTGACGCCCATGGGGGCGGCCGGGGTGGCGCGGTAGAAGGGCTGCGCGACGGGGGCGCGCCAGTCGATGAGCAGGCGCCGCTGGTCGTCGTCGGTGAGGCCGAGCTTGCCGATGTAGAGCCGGCCCTCCTCCTGGTGGTCCAGCCGGCCGAAGACCAGGCCGCGCTCGACCGCCCACAGCCGGGCCAGCCTGGTGGCGTACATCTCGGCGAAGGTGTCGCGCTCCGACCTGTTCTGCATCGTGCCGACGGCGCCCGTGGCCAGCACTTCCTTCAGCTGCCGCTGGGTGCGCTCGCGCAGGGCGTCGAGCCGGTCGTAGAGCGCGGTGACGTACTCCTGCTCCTTGGCGAGCTCCGTTTGACGCGTTGCCGCCTGACCATTAATGTGGTTAATGGGACACTCCGGGCCATTCTGCATGTTGTTACGACAAACGACGACATTAGCATGCCGGTCGCGGCACTCTGCTCGGTTTTCCTTCCCTCTCCTCTCTCCGTTACGGCTTCGTATCGCCTCTTGACCGTTCCCGCCCGGCCTCCTTATGTTCCTCGTGAGTTAGGAAAGTTTCCTAACTCCTGAGGAAGGAGACGCCGTGGACGGCCCGGTTCCGGGGACCCCCAGTCTGCTACGCGCCATCAACGACCGCGCGGCCCTGCGGGCACTCCTCGACCGGGGACCGCTCACCCGTCCCGAGATCGGCGCGCTGACCGGCCTGTCCAAGCCCACGGCCTCGCAGCTCCTCGCCCGGCTCCAGGAGGCCGGGCTGGTGGTGCTGGACGGCGTGCGGGAGGGCCTGCCGGGGCGGACGGCCGAGGTCTACCGGATCAACCCGGCGGCGGCGTACGCGGGCGCGCTCGACGTCACCCCCGACCGCATCGAGGCGCGGATCGCCGACATCACCGGGACCGTCGTCGGCGAGCACACGCTGCCCACGACCCGCCGCCGCCCGGCCGGCGAGCTGGTGGAGCGGCTGGGCGCGGCGCTGGCGGGCGCGAACCCGCCGGACAAGCTGCGCCGCGTCGTCATCGGCGTGCAGGCCGCGATCGACCCGGCGACGGGCCGGCTGGGATACGCCGCGGCCAAGGACGTGCCAGGCTGGCAGATCCCCGACCTGGTGCCCACCCTGTCGGCCGGCCTCGGCGTGCCGGTGGACGTCGAGAACAACGTCAACCTCGTCGCGCTCGCCGAGCAGGCGCACGGCGCGGCCCGCGACAGCCGGGACTTCGTGCTGCTGTGGGCCGACGAGGGCATCGGCTCGGCGATCGTGCTCGGCGGCCGGATGCACCGGGGCGCGACCGGCGGCGCGGGCGAGGTGGGCTACATGCCCACGCCGGGCGCGCCGACCGCGCGCGAGGCCGGCCGCTACGCCAACCACGGCTACCAGGCGCTCACCGGCGGGCCCGCGGTGCTGACCGGCGGGCCCGCGGTGCTGAAGCTGCTGCGCTCGTACGGCGTGCGCGGCGCCGACTTCCGCCAGGCCGTCGCGAACGCCGTACGTCTCGCGGACGGCACCGGGCAGCGGGCCGACGACGCGCGGGCCGGGCTGCGCGACATCGCCGCCCGGCTGGCGGTCGGCCTGGCCGCCGTCACCTCGGTCGTCGATCCCGGGCTCATCGTGCTGACCGGCGGCGTCGTGCTGTCGGGCGGCGAGACGCTGCGCGAGCTCGTCGAGCACGAGCTGCACGCCCTGACCATCCCCCGGCCCCGCGTGCGGCTGTCGAGCGTCGAGGGCAACCCGGTGCTCGCCGGCGCGCTCGACCTGGCCCTCGACACCGTGCGTGAGGAGGTGTTCGGCTCCACCGTCCCCTCGTGACCCCCCGTCACCCCCACCGCAGGAGGCACCCCCCGTGCGCTTCGTCCCTCTGGCGGCCGCCGCGGCACTGCTGTGCTCGGCCGCGCTGACCGCCTGCACCGCAGGCAAGGAGGCCGGGCCCTCGCTCGGCGCTCCCCGGCCCTCGGGATCGGCCTCGCAGGCCCTGCCCGCGGCCACCGTCGAGCTGTGGCACGGCTTCTCCACCGACGCCGAGGTGAAGGCGTTCGAGGAGGCCATCGCGAGGTTCAACCAGAAGTATCCGCAGATCACCGTCAAGGCCACCAAGGGCGTCCAGGACGACCAGATCACCCAGGCGATCCGCGGCGGCAACGCCCCCGACGTGGCCGCCTCGTTCACGACGGACAACGTCGCCCAGTGGTGCAGGTCGGGAGCGTTCCAGGACCTGACGCCAGTGATCGCGCAGGACGGGATCGACCTGTCGGTGCTGCCGGCCGTGGCCCGCTCCTACACCGCGTTCGAGGGCCGCCAGTGCACGCTGCCGCTGCTGGCCGACGCCTACGGCCTCTACTACAACAAGGCGCTGATGAAGGGCCACGAGCCGCCGCGGACGCTGAGCGAGCTGGCGGACCTGGCCAAGAAGCTGACCGTCCGCGACACCGACGGCACGATCAAGGTCGCCGGGTTCATCCCGAGCGTCCAGTACTACGAGAACAGCCCGAGCCACCTCGGCCCGATGGTGGGCGCGAAGTGGTACAACGCCGACGGCACCTCGGCGATCGGCTCCGACCCGGCCTGGCGCGAGCTGCTGACCTGGCAGAAGGAGCTGGTCGACTGGTACGGCCACGACAAGCTGGAGAAGTTCAGGAAGGGCCTGGGCGACGAGTGGAGCGCCGAGCACCCGTTCCACAAGGGCAAGGTCGCGATGGTCCTGGACGGCGAGTGGCGCAACGCGATGATCGCCCTCGACGCGAAGGACCTGGACTACGGCACCGCTCCCCTGCCGGTCGCCGACGACCGGCCCGAGCTCTACGGCAGCGGCTTCACCGCCGGGACCGTGATCGGCGTGCCGAAGGGCGCGAAACATCCGCAGCAGGCGTGGGAGCTGGTGAAGTACCTGACGACCGACACCGGCTCGCTGGTGACGCTGTCGAACGCGCTGCGCAACGTCCCCACGACCAAGGCCGCGATGGACTCGCCCGACCTGGTCAAGGACGCCAACTTCCAGACCTTCCTCGACGTCTTCGCGCATCCCAGGACCTCGACGCTGCCGGCCAGCGTGAACAGCGTCTTCAACCAGGAGGCGTTCGCCGCGTTCGTCGCCAAGTGGGAGCGGGGCTCGGTGAAGGACCTGGAGGCCGGGCTGAAGGACGTGGACCGGCAGATCAACGACAAGCTGAAGCTGTCCGGAGGCTGATCGTGACCTCCCTGCCCGCCGCGCCGCCGCGTCCCCGGTGGTGGCGCGGCGAGGGCGCGCGTGCCCTCCTGTGGCTGTCGCCGTGGATCGCCGGGGTGTCGGTCTTCTTCGTCTACCCGCTGCTGTCCACGGTGTACTTCTCCTTCCACCGCTACGACATGTACACCCTCGAGTTCGCCGGGCTCGACAACTACCGTTATCTGCTGCGCGATCCCCGGGTGGGCGTCTCGGCGCGCAACACGCTGTGGCTGGTGGCCGTGATGGTGCCGGCGACGGTGCTGTTCTCGCTGGCGCTCGCCCAGCTCGTGGTCCGGCTCAAGGCCGGGGCGGGGCTGCTGCGCACGGTGTTCTACCTGCCGTCGCTGGTGCCGATGACGGCGGGCACGATCACGTTCGTCTTCCTGCTGAACCCCGGCACCGGCCCGGTGGACCACCTGCTGTCCCTCGTGGGGGTGCGGGGTCCTGACTGGTTCGGCGATCCCGACTGGTCCAAGCCGAGCCTGACGCTGCTGTCGCTGTGGGGCTGCGGCCAGCTCATGGTGATCTTCCTGGCGGCGCTGCTGGACGTGCCCAGGCATCTGTACGAGGCCGCGGCCATCGACGGCGCCGGAGCCTGGCGGCAGTTCCGCAGCGTGACGCTGCCGACGATCGCGCCGGTGCTGATGTTCGCCCTGGTCACGAACGTCATCTACGCCCTGCAGCACTTCTCGCAGGCGATGATCGCCTCCAGGGTCGCCTCGGGCGCGACCGACTCGCCCGGCAGCTCGTTCTCGCCCGGCTATCCGGAGGAGTCGCTGCTCACGCTGCCGCAGTGGCTGTTCCAGGTGGGCTTCCGCGACTACTCGATGGGGTACGCCTGCGTGCTGGCGCTGCTGCTGTTCGCCGTCTCGATGATCTTCACGTTGGTGCTCCTGCGGCAGTTCCGCCGGGCCGAGGAGGCGTCGTGAGCGCCCGGAGGCGGCGGGTGCTGCTGTGGGTCGCCACGCACGCCTTCGCGGTCGCGCTGGCGCTGATGTTCCTCGCGCCGGTGGCGTTCATGGCGCTCACCGCGCTGATGACCGACGAGCAGGCGCTGACCAGCGACCTGTGGCCGCGGAGCTGGAACTGGGCGAACTTCGCCGAGGTCTTCGACCGGTCGCTGCTGCTGCGGTGGGCGGGCAACACGCTGCTGTACGCGGCGCTCGGCACGCTGTTCACCGTGGTGTCGTCGGTGCCGGTGGCCTACGCGCTGGCCAGGTTCCGCTTCCGGGGGCGGCGGGCGGCGTTCCTCGTGGTGGTCGCGGCGATGATGCTGCCGCCGCAGGTCGTCGCGGTGCCGATCTACCTGGTGTGGGCGCGGCTGGGGCTGACCGACAGCCTGTGGCCGCTGATCCTGCCGATGCTGCTCGGCGACGCGTTCTCCATCTTCCTGCTGCGTCAGTTCCTGGTCACGATCCCGCGCGACTACACCGACGCGGCGAAGGTGGACGGCTGCTCGGACCTGCGCACGCTGGTGCGGGTGGTGCTGCCGATGGCGCGGCCCGCGGTGGCGGCGGTCGCGCTGTTCCAGTTCTTCTACTGCTGGAACGACTACTACGGTCCGCTGCTGTACGCCGGCGTGCAGCAGGACCATCTGACGCTGTCGCTGGGTCTTGCGACCTTCAAGGCGTTCCACAGCGTGCAGTGGAACCTCACCATGGCGGCCACGCTGCTGGTGACCGCGCCGGTGATCGTGCTGTTCTTCCTGGCCCAGCGGGTGTTCATCGAGGGCGTGACCTTGACGGGGGTGAAAGGGTGAAGGTCGCCGTGGTCGGGGGCGGCTCGACGTACACGCCGGAGCTGGTGGACGGGTTCGCCCGGCTGCGCGAGGAGCTGCCGGTGTCGGAGCTCGCGCTGATCGATCCGGACCCGCGCCGGCTGGAGCTGGTGGCGGGGATGGCGCGGCGGATGCTCGCGCACGCCGGGCATCCGGCGCGGGTGCTGGCCGCGTCCTCGGCCGCCGAGGGCGTGGCGGGGGCCGCGGTGGTGCTGTTCCAGCTCAGGGTGGGCGGTCAGGCGGCCCGCGAGCTGGACGAGACGGTGCCGGGGCGGTGCGGCTGCGTCGGGCAGGAGACGACGGGCGCGGGCGGGCTGGCCAAGGCACTGCGCACGGTCCCGGTGGTGCTGTCGATCGCCGAGACCGTACGCAAGCACGCCCCGGACGCCTGGATCGTGGACTTCACGAACCCGGTCGGCATCGTCACCCGGGCGCTGCTGGACGCGGGGCACCGGGCGATCGGGCTGTGCAACGTGGCGATCGGGTTCCAGCGCCGTTTCGCCGCGTGGCTGGGGGCCGATCCCGCGCGGGTGTCGCTCGGGCACGTGGGGCTCAACCACCTGTCGTGGGAGCGCGCGGTGTTCCTGGACGGGGAGGACGTGCTGCCCGCGCTGCTGGAGCGGCACGGCGCGGAACTCGCCGCCATTGTGGGTCTGCGGCCGGGGCTGCTGGCCAGGCTCGGCGCGGTGCCGTCGTACTACCTGCGTTACTTCTACGCCCACGACGAGGTGGTGCGCGAGCAGCGGACCGGGCCGTCGCGGGCCTCGGAGGTGGCGGCGCTGGAGGAGCGGCTGCTGGAGCTGTACGCCGACCCGGCCGTGGTGACCAAGCCGGAGCTGCTGGCCGGGCGGGGCGGGGCGTTCTACTCGGAGGCGGCGGTGGCGCTCATCGCGTCCCTGCTCGGCGACCGGCGGGACGTGCAGGTGGTGAACGTGCGCAACGGCGGCACGCTGCCGTTCCTGCCGGACGAGGCGGTCGTCGAGGTGCCCGCGGTCGTCGGGGCGTCGGGCGCGCGGCCGCTGCCGGTGCCGCCTGTCGAGCCCCTGTACGCGGGGCTGATCGGGCACGTGTCGGCGTACGAGACGCTGGCCCTGGAGGCGGCCGTGCGCGGCGGCGCGGACCGGGTGCGGGACGCGCTGCTCGCCCACCCGCTGGTCGGGCAGGACGAGCTCGCGGAGGAGCTGACGGCGCTGCTGCTGGAGGCGGGCCGCGTGCACCTGCCGTGGGCGCGCGGGCCGGTGGACGCGTGAAGCGGCTCGTCCTGGCCGTGGACGGCGGCAACAGCAAGACGGACGTCGCCGTGGTGTCGGAGGACGGCCGGGTGCTGGCCGAGGCGCGGGCGGGGGCGTTCGCGCCGCAGCGGGACGGCGTCGCCGCCGCCGTGGACGTCGTCACGGCGGCCGTCGCCGCCCTCCCCGGTGGCGGGGGGCGGTTCGACCAGGTGTCGGCGTGCCTGGCCGGGGCGGACCTGCCCGAGGAGGAGGAGGCGCTGGCGCGGGAGTTCGCCGCGCGGGGCCTGGGCGGGGACGTGGTGGTGCGCAACGACACGTTCGCGCTGCTGCGGGCGGGGGCGTCCGCGCCGTGGGGCGTGGCGGTGGTGTGCGGGGCGGGCATCAACGCCGTCGGCGTCTCCCCCGGGGGCGCGGTGGCCAGGTTCCCCGCGCTCGGCCGGATCAGCGGGGACTGGGGCGGCGGGCTCGACCTCGGCGAGGAGGTCCTGTGGCACGCCGTGCGCGCCGAGGACGGCCGCGGCGTCCCGACCCTCCTCGCCGGGCTGGTCACCGCGCACTTCGGGACGGGGACGGTGACGGAGGTGGTCCTCGCGCTGCACACCGGCCGGCTGGACGACGGGCGGCTGCACGAGCTGGCGCCCGGCGTGTTCGCCTCGGCGGCGGCCGGGGACGGGGTGGCCACGGCGCTGGTGCGGCGGCAGGCCGAGGAGGTGGCGCTGATGGCGGAGGTGTGCCTGCGCCGGCTCGGCCTGCTGGGCACGCCGGCCGAGGTGGTGCTGGGCGGCGGCCTGCTGACGGCGCGGGACCCGCTGCTGACGTCCCTGCTGGAGAGCGAGTTCGCGCTGCGGATGCCGCTCGCGGTCCCGGTGGTGGCGGAGGAGCCTCCGGTGCTGGGCGCGGCGCTGCTCGGCCTGGACCGGCTGGGCGCCCCTGAGGCGGCCGGTGCCCGCCTCAGGGGCCACTACCGGCACTCGTCCCTCCCTGATCCCCCCGGCGCCGCCCAGGCCGTGTCCTGAGGACCCGCGGGACTCACGGGGGGTCGCGGAGGAGGCGGGCGCGGCTGTTGGCCAGGTGGACGCGGACGGCCGCCCGCGCGGCCTCGGCGTCCCCCCGCTCGATGGCGGCGTGGATGTCGTCGTGCTCGGCGACGATCCTGGCGAAGGCGGCCGGGCCGGGGTCGAGCCGGTCACGCGGCACGACGATCATCGCGGGCCCGAGCGAGCCGAGCAGGTCGGCGTAGTACCGGTTGCCGGTGGCGAGGGCGATCCGCAGGTGGAACAGGTGGTCGGCGTGGACCGCCGCCCCGGGGTTGCCCGCCGCCGCCGCGAAGGCGTCCAGGGCCTCGCGCAGCCCCGTCAGCGCCGCCTCCGTACGCCGGGCGGCGGCGAGCGCGGCCGACTCCGTCTCGATCCCCATCCGGAAGTCCAGCAGGTCGAGCACCTCCTGCCGGGTCCGTGCCGGGGCCGGGTCGAAGCCGGTCGCGCTCGGCAGGGCCAGCACGAAGCTGCCGCGCCCGTGCTGGGTCTCGACCAGCCCGGCGGCCTTGAGCCTGGCGACGGCCTCGCGGACGACGGTCCTGCTCACCCCGTGGGCGCTGATCAGCTCGTTCTCGGTCGGCAACCGCTCCCCCGGCCGGATCACGCCCTCCCTGATGCGCGCCGTCAGGGTGTCGACGAGCTGCTGGGTACGGCTGGTCACGGCGTCTCGAAGCGCTCGGCGGTCCACGCGGCGGCCCGCTCGCTCAGCGTGACGCCGATGCCGGGCCGCTCGGGGACGAGCATGCGCCCGTCGCGGATCTCCAGCCGCTCCTCGAACAGCGGCTCCAGCCACTCGAAGTGCTCCACCCACGGCTCCAGCGGGTACGCGGCCGCCAGGTGGAGGTGGATCTCCATGGCGAAGTGGGGGGCGAGCTGGAGGCGTTCGTGCCCGGCCAGGGCGGCCAGGCGCAGGAACGGGGTGATGCCGCCGATGCGGGGCGCGTCCGGCTGCAGGATGTCCGCGCCGCGGGCCCGGATCAGCTCGGCGTGCTCGGCGACGCTGGTGAGCATCTCGCCGGTGGCGATCGGGGTGTCGAGCGCGGCGGCCAGGGCGGCGTGCCCGTCGTGGTCGTAGGCGTCCAGGGGCTCCTCGATCCAGACCAGGCCGTACTCCTCCAGCGCCCGGCCCATGCGGGCGGCGGCAGGGCGGTCCCACTGCTGGTTGGCGTCCACCATGAGCGGGACGTGGTCGCCGAGGTGCTCGCGGACCGCCCGTACGCGGGCGAGGTCGGCGCGGGTGTCGGGCTGCCCGACCTTGATCTTGACGCCGCCGATGCCGCGCTCCAGGGCCGCGGTGGCGTTCTCCAGCACCTGCTCGACGGGGGTGTGGAGGAACCCGCCCGAGGTGTTGTAGCAGCGCACGGAGTCGCGGTGCGCGCCGAGCAGCTTGGCCAGCGGCAGGGCGGCACGCCTGGCCTTCATGTCCCACAGGGCGATGTCGAGGGCGGCGATGGCCTGCACCGCCAGGCCGCTGCGGCCCACGGACGCGCCCGCCCAGCACAGCTTGTCCCAGAGGCGGGCGATGTCGTTGGGGTCCTCGCCGACGAGGTCGTTCGCGATCTCCTTGGCGTGGGCGTACTGGCCGGGGCCGCCGGCGCGCTTGGAGTAGGCGAAGCCGATGCCCTCGTGCCCCTGCTCGCTGGCGATCTCGGCGAACAGGAACGCGATCTCGGTCATCGGGCGCTGCCGGCCGGTGAGGACCTTGGCGTCGCTGACGGGGGTGTCGAGGGGCAGGTAGACGGACGAGAGCCGGACGCGGGCGACGCGGTCCGCTGAAGTCATCATGACGACATGCTAAGTCGTCATGATGACTTCGGAGACGCCAGGGTCCCCTCACGCCTGGCGCCGGCGGTCAGGGGGTGTCGGGCGACGCTTCGGGGGCGACCTCGGGGGTGCGGTGCTCGTACGGGGTGCTCAGCACCACCGTCGTACGCGTCGAGACGTGGGCGGCGGCCCGGATCTGCTGCAGCAGGTCCTCCAGCGCCACCGGGGAGGCCACCCGCACCTTGAGGATGTAGCTCTCGTCGCCCGCGACGCTGTGGCAGGCCTCGATGGCCGTCAGGTGCGCGAGGCGTTCGGGGGCGTCGTCGGGAGCGGCGGGGTCGATCGGCTTGATCGACACGAACGCGGTCAGCGGCAGCCCGATCGCGTCGTGGTCGACGATCGCGGCGTAGCCGCGCACCACGCCGCGCTTCTCCAGGCGGCGCACCCGCTGGTGCACCGCCGAGACCGAGAGCCCGGTCTCCCTGGCCAGGTCGGTGAAGCTCATGCGGCCGTCGCGGGCCAGCAGCGTGACGATCCGGCGGTCGATCTCCTCCATCGGATCAAAGGTAGCCGGTCATGGTCACGACATGGTCCCGACAGGGGACGCTCCCCGGCGCATCGCGTGCTCGACGAGCGTGATGAGGACCTCCCTGCTGGAGTCGCGGCGGCGGGCGTCGAAGCGCACGATGGGCACGTCGGGCTCCAGGCCGATGGCGTCGCGCACCTCGCCGACGGTGAAGTGCTGCGTGCCCTCGAAGCAGTTGAGCGCGACGATGAACGGCTGGTCGCGCTTCTCGAAGTAGTCGACGGACGGGAAGCAGTCGTCGAGCCGCCGGGTGTCGGCGAGCACGACGGCGCCGAGCGCGCCCATGGCGAGCTCGTCCCAGACGAAGAAGAAGCGCTCCTGCCCGGGGGTGCCGAACAGGTAGAGCATGTAGTCGTTGGCGATCGTGATGCGGCCGAAGTCCATGGCGACGGTGGTGGTGAGCTTGCGCTCGACGCCGGACAGGTCGTCGACGTGCGTGCCGACCTGTGTGAGCGTCTCCTCCGTCCGCAGTGGCCGGGTCTCGGACACGGCGCCCACCATGGTGGTCTTGCCCGCGCCGAATCCTCCGGCGATCAAGATCTTGATCGCCGTCGGCAGTCGCCAATGGTCAGAGCGACCGAATTCCATCCAGCACCGCCCGTACATCTCCCGCGCATGCGCGGCCCCGACCTTGAGGTGCCGTGGTCAGTGGTACCTGTCAAGGTGTGTTGAGAAGGCCGATCCACATGCCTGGCATCGAGACACCCTAGCAACGCCACATTTTCCACTCAAGCCGCAAGTTTTTACAAGAAACCAAATGTCACGGTTTGTAGCGCTGAGCCCTCTTATACGCCGCCTTACCACTCGCCCAGTCAAGGAACACTGTCAGGTGATCCGACAGACCCTTTACGCCGGCCCTCACAGTCCGAAAAGCCACCGAGCCCGGACCTGCGGAGGAGGGCCGCCACCGCAGGTGGACGTGGGTGCGGCCGCTCTCGCGCGGCCGCCGGCGCGGGGCGTCCGGTGCCGCCGGGGACGAGACCACCGTGCGGTACGCGCCCGACCGGCCTCCGGCCGTCCTTCGCCGCTATGAGGACGTGGGTTGCCGTCCCCCGCGTCCCGATTGCTCGCAACAGCATCCTGCTCCGGAATGCCGCACGCCGCGGATTCGGTCAGGGTCGGCCGCCGCGACCAGGAGGGCGAAATCCGGCCCGATGAGCATCAACCCGTCGCAAGGTGGACGTATCCCGGCAGGACCAGCGCCCGCAGACGGTCATGGACCCCTGCCGCCTACCGCGCATCCGTGAGTCCGCCCTCACCCTTGGCGGCGAGGGCCACGCGGGACCCGATGCCGAGCTCGGTGCAGAACTTGCCGAGGTGGTACTCGAACCCACCGAGCCTGACCCGCCCCGCCCGCCCCCGCACCCCGAACCCCTCCCCTGCGGCCGTCCGCTCCCGGCGATCGCCCGTACCGGCCTCGCAGAGATGCGGTCACACCCCCGGGAGCCGGGCCCACACGGCGGTGGCGTCGTCGTGGAGCTTGCCGCGCATCGGCCCGCGGGCGGTCTCCAGGGCCCGCACCGCCTCGACGGCCGCCCGCGGGCCCCGGGTCTCCGGCTCCGCGGCCAGGTCGTCCCAGCTCCAGCCGTACCAGTCGACGAGCCGGGTGACGCCGTCGGTGCACAATCCGGCCGCACGCACCGCGCGCAGGTCGACGCTGCCGTGTACGGCCTCGGCGGCGGCCTCGGGCCGGGCGGCGGCCACCCAGAACCCGCCGGGCGCGTTGCGCAGCCGCCGTACCAGCTCCAGCGAGTACGGCCGCCCGCCCGGCAGCCGTTCCAGCCGGTCGTCGGCCACCACCCGCACCCCGCCGCCCGCCAGGCCGAGCAGCACCGGGGAGTCCCCCAGCACGAGGTAGTCCAGGCGGCCGGCCGCGGCCCGGACCAGGGCGACGGTCGCCGACGGCGAGTCGGGGTTGCCCAGGTCGCAGCCGCTCCCGTGTGCCCCGGCGGTGTCGGCGATGGCGGCCGCCAGCAGTTCGGGCAGCGGCGTCGGCACCGGGGCGGGCGCGTCGGCGGACAGCCGGGCCGCGAGCGCCCCGCCGAGCCGCGCCACCAGCCACGCGACGTCGTGCGCGCACCCGCTGTCGACCCCGGCCGGCGCCGTCGCCCCGTCGATGACGACGACCCACGACGGCCCGGCGACGGCCAGGTCCTCGTTCGGCCGCCCGGCGTCACCGGGAGCGCTGGCGCAGGCTGTCTCGGTGAACATCTACGCCGGGAGTGCTGTCTTGAGCCGGTCGGGTCCGCCGGGGCCGTCGAGCCGGGCGGGCGGACGGGCCCGACGGGCCGGGCGGGCCGGCATGCCGCCGAAGGCCGGCGCGACCGGGCCCCGGCCGAGGACCACGGGCCATGTCGGGCTCAAGGGGTTGGCCGAGCCGAGACCCCGGTCACCCGGATGACCGCGGTCGGAGGCGGCGGTCCGGCGACGACGGACGCCGGCGACGGCACCGCCGCCGCTCAGACGATCACCAGCTCGCGCGACGTGTTGTTGAGCCGCTCCCCACCGCTCTCCGTGCACACCACGATGTCCTCGATGCGCGCGCCGTGCCGCCCCGCCAGGTAGATGCCGGGCTCGACGGAGAAGGCGTGCCCGGGCTCCAGCGGTTCGCCGTTGCCCGCCACGATGTACGGCTCCTCGTGCGTCTCGATGCCGATGCCGTGCCCGGTGCGGTGGACGAAGTGCTCGCCGTAGCCGGCGGCGGCGATGAGGTCGCGCGCGGCCGCGTCGACCGACTCGCACGACACGCCGGGCCGCACGGCGGCGCACGCGGCCTCCTGCGCCTGGCGCAGCACCTCGTAGTAGGCGGCGAAGTCGGCCGGCGGCTCGCCGACGCTGTAGGTGCGGGTGGAGTCGGAGCAGTAGCCGTTGTGGAGCTGGCCGCCGATGTCGACCACGACCGGCTCGCCCGGCCGGATGACCCGGTCGGACACGTCGTGGTGGGGGCTCGCGCCGTTGGGCCCGGAGGCGACGATCACGAAGTCGACGGTGGCGTGCCCGGAGGCCAGGATGGCCTCGGCGATGTCGCGGGCCACCTCGCGCTCGGTGCGCCCGGCGCGCAGCAGCTCGGGCACCTGGCGGTGGACGGCGTCGATCGCCTCCCCCGCCTCGCGCAACGCCGCCACCTCGGCCGGGGACTTGCGCATCCGCAGCTCCCGCAGCACGCTGCCGGCCAGCACCTGCTCGGCGCCGGGCAGCACGTCGCGGAAGCGCAACGACGACATGGCCCACATGCGGTCGGCCAGCCCCACCTTCGCCACGTCGCCGAGGCGGGCCGCGGCGAGCGCGTAGGGGTCGTCGGTCTCGTCCCAGGCCACGAACTCCAGCCCGAGCCGCGAGGCGGGCGAGGCCTCGGCGGCGGGCAGCTCCAGGCGGGGCACCATCATGAAGGGCTCGCCGGCCGCCGGCACCACCAGGCACGTCAGCCGCTCGAGCGGCTTGGCGTCGTAGCCGCTGACGTAGCGCAGGTCGGGGCCGGGCGTGAGCAGCAGGGCGTCGAGCCCGCCCTTGGCGGTGGCCTCCTGCACGGCGGCCAGACGGGACACGGGATACAAGTCTGAGGACGTCACCAGGCCAATCTACTCTCGGCCGCCCCTCCTAAAATCCGCGGAAAGCTCTCCCCGGCGCTTCGGATCGCTACAGACCGTTCCTAATCGATCACGTAGTGTGGGAACAATTGTCCAGATCCACTGCGCTTTGGAAGCGAGATTATGGTCGACGTCATGAGCGCGGCCGGGCTGCTAGGGCCGGACACCGACGCGGAGATGCTGGCCGCCAGGCTGGCTCACGCGCAGCGGCTCGGCAACCTGGGCTGGGCCGAGTGGCACTTCCACACCGGCGAGACGACCTGGTCCGACCAGGTGTACACGATCTTCGGCCGCGACCCGGACAAGGGCCCGATCGCGCTGCCCCGGCTGGCCGAGCACGTCGTGCCGTCCGACGTGGCCGCGCTCGACCGGCTGCTGTGGGCCGCGCTGCGCTGCGTGGAGCCGGTCCAGGCCGAGCTGCGCATCCGCCGGGGCGGCAACTGGAGCGACCTGCGCGACATCCGCGTGGTGCTGGAGCCCCTGATGGGCGACGGCGGGGCGGTCGGCCTGCACGGCGTCATCCAGGACATCACCGGCCGCCGGCGGGCCGAGCGCATGATGTCGGAGTCGCGCCGCCAGCTCCTGGAGGCGCGCGAGCGGGCCGCGGAGGAGCGCCACGTGATGCTGGCGCTGCGCGAGGCGATCCTGCCGGATCTGGCCTGTTCGCCGGGCCTGCCGGACATACGGGTGGCGGTCCGGTACGTCCCCGCCGAGAAGACCGCGAGCCTCGGCGGCGACTGGTTCGAGGCGTCCCCGGCCCCCGACGGGCGGCTGCTGCTGGCCGTCGGCGACGTCTCCGGGCACGGCCTGCCCGCCATCGCGCACATGGCCCAGCTCCGGCACGCCCTGGTCGGCCTGGCCATGACCGGCCGGCCCGCGCACCGGCTGCTCGACTGGCTGAACGAGCTGGTGCTGCACCAGATCAGGGACACCACCGCCACGGCGGTCATCGGGCATCTCGACCCGGAGACGCGGGTGTTCGCCTGGAGTCAGGCCGGGCACCTGGCGCCCGTCCTGGTGCGCGACGGGACCGCGACGCCGCTGGACCCGCCGCGGGGGGTGCTGCTGGGGGCGGCGGAGGGACGGCCGTACGAGCTGGCCACGACCCGGCTGAAGCCGGGCGACGTGCTGCTGATGTTCACGGACGGGCTGGTGGAGCGGCGCACCCGCGACCTCGACGTCGGCCTCGACCTCGTCATGGCCGCCGCCCGCGAGGTGCCGGGCCGCCTGGAGCACGACCTGGAGACCGGGCTCGACAAGCTGCTCGCCGACATCGGCGGCCCCAATCCCGAGGACGACGCGTGCCTGCTGGGGGTGGGCATACTGGGGTAGTGCTGATGCTCCTGGACACCCCGTCCCTCTACTTCCGCGCCTTCTTCGGCGTGCCGGAGACGATCAAGGCTCCCGACGGCACGCCGGTCAACGCGGTCCGCGGCCTGATCGACATGATCGCCACGCTCGTACGCGACCACTCCCCCGCCGAGCTCGTGGCGACGATGGACGCGGACTGGCGGCCGGCGTTCCGGGTGGCGGCGATCCCGACGTACAAGGCGCACCGGGTCGCCGAGGGCGACGCCGAGGAGGTGCCGGAGACGCTGGTGCCGCAGATCGCCGTCATCAACGAGGTGCTGGACGCGGTCGGCATCGCCCGCCTGGAGTCGCCCGGCTACGAGGCCGACGACGTCATCGGCACGCTCACCCACCGGGCTGGGCGGGGCGCGGTGGACATCGTGACCGGCGACCGCGACCTGTTCCAGCTCGTGGACGACGCCCGTCCGGTGCGGGTGCTCTACACCGCGCGCGGCATCCGCAACCTGCAGATCGTGGACGAGGCGTTCGTGACCGGGAAGTACGGCGTGCCCGGCCGTTCCTACGCCGACTTCGCCACCCTGCGCGGCGACCCCAGCGACGGCCTGCCCGGCGTGCCGGGCGTCGGCGACAAGACGGCTGCCGCCCTCATCACCCGTTTCGGCTCGCTGCCCGCGCTGCTGGAGGCCCTCGACGCGGGCGGCTCCGAGGGGTTCCCGGCGGGCAGCCGCGCCAAGCTGGCCGCCGCCCGCGACTACCTGCGGGCCGCGCCCGCGGTCGTCAAGGTCGCGCACGACGCGCCGCTCCCCGACGCCGACCTCGCCGTGCCGGCCAAGCCGCGCGACCCGGAGGCGCTGGTGGCGCTGGCCGACCGCTGGGGCCTGGACAGCCCGCTCAACCGGCTGCTCACCGTGCTGGACCGCTGACCGGCCCGCCCGCCGGGCCGCCCGCCGGGCCGCCCTCCCGTGCGGCGGCCTCGCCTACGGCGGGTCAGGCCGCCAGGGCGGCGCGGATCGCCGCCTGCGTGGCCTCGCGCAGGCGGGCGTGCACGCGCACGTTCTCCTCGCGGTCGGTGCGCACCTCGACGATCCGCGGCCCCTCGCCGCGCATGGCCTTGGGCAGGTCGGACAGGTCAGGCACCAGCGTGTACGGCGTCCCGGTGGCCGCCGCCACATAGCCGAGGTCCACGCCGTGCGGCGTGCCGAAGACCCGTTCGAACGGGTCGCGCACCGCGGCCTGCGGCAGCAGCGAGAAGATCCCGCCCCCGTCGTTGTTGACCACCACGAAGCACACGTCGGGCCGCGGCTCGCGGGGCCCGAGGATCAGCCCGTTCTGGTCGTGCAGGAACGTCAGGTCGCCGAGCAGCGCGTACGACGGCCCGTTGTGCGCCAGCGCCGCCCCCATCGCCGTGGAGACCAGCCCGTCGATGCCGGACGCGCCCCGGTTGGCCATGAGCCGGATGCCGCGCCGCGGCCGCATCGCCTGGTCGAGGTCGCGGATCGGCATCGAGGAGCCGCAGAACAGCAGCGCCCCGTTGGGCAGCGCGTCCACGAGGTCCCTGGCCAGGCGCGGCTCGCTGAGGCCGGAGGCGTCGAGCACGTCGTCGACGGCCGTCCTGGCGGCCCGGTCGGCGTGCCGCCAGGCGTGCAGCCAGCTGTCGTCGCCGGCCGCGACCGGGATCTCCACGGCCTGGGCGACCTGGGTGGCCGAGCGGGTCGGGTCGGGCCAGCGGCCGAGGTCGGGGGCGACCACGATGTGCTCGCCGGCCCGCCGCAGCCACGACAGCAGCGGCCGGGACAGCCCGGGGCGGCCGAGCGTGACGACCACGTCGGGCCGGTGGTTGTCGGCGAACTCGGGCGTGCTCAGCAGGTGGTGGTAGGTGGAGACGGCGTGGTCGCCGTAGCGGGCGCCGCCGTTGGGCTCCGACAGCACCGGCCAGCCCGCCATGCCGGCGGCGGCGACGTAGCGGCGCACGTTGGCGGCGCCGTCGCCGACGACGAGCACGCCGCGCCGGGTGGGCGGGATGTGCAGGGCGATCGGCGGGGGCGCGACGCGGGCGCGTACCCAGGGGCCGTTCGCGCCGCCGTCCAGCGGTTCGCACCAGGTGGTGTCGCCGTCGGGGATCAGCGGCTCGCGGAAGGCCAGGTTGAGGTGGACGGGGCCGGGGTCGGACGGGCCGGTGGCGCGCTGGTAGGCGCGGCAGGCGAGCGAGCGCCAGTAGGCGACCTGGCCGGGGCGGTCCTCGGGGACGCCGACCTCGGCGAACCAGCGCGTCGCGGAGCCGTACATCTTGAGCTGGTCGATGGTCTGGTTGGCGCCGGTGCCGCGCAGCTCGGGCGGCCGGTCGGCGGTGAGCACGAGCAGCGGCACGCCGGACTCGGCCGCCTCGATCACGGCCGGGTGGAAGTTGGCGGTGGCGGTGCCGGAGGAGCAGATCAGCGCCACCGGCCGCTCGCTCCGCTTGGCCAGCCCCAGCGCCAGGTACGACGCCGAGCGCTCGTCGATGCGCACGTGCAGCCGCACCCGCGACTCGGCGTGCAGCGCCAGCGCCAGCGGGGCCGAGCGCGAGCCGGGGGCGAGCACCACGTCGGTCAGGCCGCAGCGCACCAGCTCGTCGACGAGCACCGTGGCCAGTGCGGTAGCGGGGTTCAACGTGACGCCTCCTGCATCCGGCGAAGCCACTGGGGAGAATCAATCTCAAAAGCCGACAAAAGCTGAAAATTCACCTCGGGGCGGCGGACGGTCAGCTCGCCGTCCACAGGCACCAGCGAGTCGTCCACCACGTCGCCGTCGAGCAGCGCCATCGTGCCGAGCCCGCACGCGTACGGCAGCGACGGCAACGCGGCCGCCAGCGCCAGCCCCGCCGCGAGCCCCACGGACGTCTCCACCGCGCTGGAGACCACGGCGGGCAGCCCGCACGCCTCCACCACGCGCAGCGCCTCGCGCACGCCGCCGAGCGGCTGCACCTTGACCACCGCCACGTCGGCCGCCTCGGCCGCGCGCACCCGCAGCGGGTCCTCGGCGCGGCGGATCGACTCGTCGGCGGCGATCGGCACGTCGCAGGCCCGCCGGACGGCGGCCAGCTCCTCCAGGGTGGCGCACGGCTGCTCGGCGTACTCCAGGTCGTACTTGTCCAGGCGCCTCAGCCGGGAGACGGCCTCGTCGACGCTCCACGCGCCGTTGACGTCCACCCGCAGCCGGCCCGACGGCCCGAGCGCGTCGCGCACGGCCTCCACCCTGGCCACGTCGTCGTCGAAGCTCTGGCCGCGCTCGGCCACCTTGACCTTGGCCGTGCCGCACCCGGAGCGCCGCACGATCGCGTGCGCCTCCTCGGGATCGACGGCCGGGACCGTGGCGTTGACGGGGACGCGCTCGCGCACCGGCGCCGGCCAGCCCTCGAAGGCGGCCTCGCGGGCGCAGGCGAGCCAGCGGGCGCACTCGCGCGGGCCGTACTCGGGGAACGGGGAGAACTCGCCCCACCCGGCCGGGCCGCGCAGCAGCACGCCTTCCCTGACGATCTGTCCCCGGAACCGCGTCCGCATCGGGATCCTGAAGACCACCGGGGCCTCGGGAGAACGCGCCACGACCCTCCCCCGCTTGCGCCTTTGTCCGACCTGTCGCCATTAACCTTACGAGCATGTGGAGGAACCCGTCGCATCCGGACCGCCCGCTGCATGCCATTGTGCAGCCTCCCGGGCCTGCCCTCTTCGCGGCGATCCGCGCGGCGCTCGACGGCGGCGGCCCCGCCGTCCTGCCGCTGCCGCCCGATGACTCCTCCGCCGCCGCGATCGCCTCGCTGCGCCCCACGCACGCGGACGGCGTCCGGCTCGACGGCGGCGAGGGCGTCCCCGAGGACGTCGCCGTCGTGATCGCCACCAGCGGCAGCACCGGCGCGCCCAAGGGCGTCATGCTGTCGGCCACCGCGCTGCGCGCCTCGGCGGCCGCCTCGCTGCGCCGCCTGGAGGCGTCCAAGGGCGAGCGCTGGCTGTGCTGCCTGCCGGTCTCGCACGTCTCCGGGCTGCAGGTGCTGGTCCGTGCGCTGCTGTCGGGCACCGAGCCGATCATCCAGCCGCGCTTCGACCCGCGCGCGGTGCTGGAGTCGGGGGCCGAGCACGTTTCCCTGGTGCCGACGCAGCTGCACCGGCTGGTCGAGCTGGGGGCCGACCTGTCGGTGTTCCGTACGATCCTGCTGGGCGGCGCCGCGCCCCGCCCCGGCCTGCTGGAGCAGGCCCGGGATCTCGGCGCCCGGATCGTGACCTCGTACGGCAGCAGCGAGACCAGCGGCGGCTGCGTGTACGACGGCCTGCCCCTTTACAACGTAGATCTCAAGATCGGCGCGGACGGGCTGATCAGGATCGCCGGCCCCGTGCTGTTCTCCGGCTACCGCTTCGGCGGCCCCGAGCCCTTCGACGGCGACTGGTTCGTCACCTCCGACCTCGGCGAGCTGTCCGGCGGGCGGCTGCGGGTGCTGGGCCGGGCCGACGACGTGATCAACACCGGCGGCGAGAAGGTGGTGGCCGGCGCGGTGGCGGCCGTCCTGGGCGGGCATCCGGGGATCGCCGACGTGGCCGTGATCGGCGTCCCCGATCCCGAATGGGGCGAACGGGTCACCGCCGTCGTCGTGCCCGCCGATCCCGACACACCCCTCACGCTTGAGCAATTGCGGGCGTACTCCCACGATAGGCTGCCCTCCTACGCCGCCCCCCGCGAGCTGCGCCTCGTCGCCGCCCTGCCCCTGCTGCCGAACGGCAAGACCGACCTGGTCAGCCTGAAGGCAGGAACCTGACGAAGTGCCGCTGCGTCATAGTGGGGAGAAGGAGGGAGCCTTCATGGACCAGACCCGCAAGATGTGGGCATCCGCGGCCGTCGTCGGCGTCATCGTCGCCGGGGGGATCTCCATCGCGGCGGCCGCCTCGGCGGGCAGGCTCGACCAGGCGGCAGAGGAGACGAGAGCGGTGGTGGAGGGGCCGGCCCCCGAGTCCTCCGGCGGCGCCGACGACGGCGTGGTCGTCTCCGAGGAGGTCAACCCCGACCCCGACGAGGTCTTCGAGTACTGGAGCGACGACCGCATGGAGGGCGCCGAGCCCATGCCCATGCCGGTGGTGACCGAGGGTGGCGTCTTCCACATCACGGAGTGACGGCACGGGGTTCCCGGTGTAATCTGCCGCTTTTTCGGTAGTTCGTCCCCTCGGGAACAAATGGCGGAAATTGGCGTTATTGATACTGGTGCGCCGTGCGGACAGCGAAGCCGCCCCGCCACAACCTGCCTGATCGCTTCTTACTCCGTACGGAGGAGGTGTCCTCATGCCCAGAACCGCCGTGGCGACCCCGCACGCGACTCTCGACCAACTGATCGAACGAGGACGTTACCAGGGTCACCTTTCTCTGGCGGAGCTGCGTGACGCGTTCGCCGAAGCCGGCGTCAGCCCTTCCGAGGGCCGCACGATCCTGCGCGAGCTCTCCGAGGCCGGCGTCAGCCTGGCCGCCGAGAACGAGCCGTCGCTCAGCAAGACCGCCCCCAGAAAGACCCGCAAGACCACGACCGTCGAGTCCGCATCCGCCGAGGAAGACGCTCCGAAGAAGTCCTCGGCCTCGCGCACAAAGGCTACCGGCCGCAAGGCGGCCAAGGCAAAAACCACCGCGCAGAACGGCGCCGGCAAGAACGTGACCCCCGTCGACGGCAAGCCTGAGCACGAGGAGGACGTCCCCGACGACCTCGTGCTGGACGAGGCCGAGCTGGAGCACGAGCAGGCCGACCTGGACGACGCCCAGTCGGTCATGGGCGACTCGGTGCACACCTATCTGAAGTCCATCGGCCGCCGCACGCTGCTGACCGCCGCCCAGGAGGTCGAGCTGGCCAGGCGGATCGAGGCCGGCCTGTACGCCGAGTACAAGCTGGAGACCCACCCCGACCTGCCGCCGGACGTCCGTGACGACCTGCACCTGGTGGTCGAGGACGGCCGTCGCGCCAAGGACCACATGCTGGAGGCCAACCTCCGGCTGGTCGTGTCGGTGGCCAAGAAGTACACCGACCGCGGCATGTCGCTGCTGGACGTGGTGCAGGAGGGCAACCTCGGCCTCATCCGGGCCGTGGAGAAGTTCGACTACACCAAGGGCTTCAAGTTCTCGACGTACGCGATGTGGTGGATCCGGCAGGCCATCCAGCGCGGCTTCGCCGACTCGGCCCGTACGATCCGGCTGCCCGTCCACGTGCTGGAGATGCTCTCCAAGCTGTCGCGGGTGGAGCGGGACATGCACCAGCGCCTCGGCCGCGAGCCCACGCCGGAGGAGCTGGCCGTCGAGCTGGACAAGACCCCCGACCAGATCGAGGAGCTGCTGCGCACCAGCCGCCAGCCGATCTCGCTCAACGCGACGATCGGCGAGGACGGCGAGACCACGATCGGCGACCTCATCGAGGACGTCGACTCGCCGGAGGCGTCGGAGATCGTCGACCGCCAGCTGCTGGGCGACCAGCTGCGCGGCGTGCTCGACAACCTCTCGCCGCGCGAGTCGAAGATCATGGCGCTGCGCTTCGGCCTGGTGGACGGCAAGCCGCACACCCTGGACGAGATCGGCAAGCACCTGGGCCTGACCCGGGAGCGGATCCGCCAGCTGGAGAAGGAGTCGCTGTCCAAGCTGCGGCACCCGAGCAACACCCGCCCGCTGCTCGACTGGGCGAGCTGATCCCCGACCGGACACCCCGAAAAGCCCCGGCGCGCCTCACCAGGAGGCGCGCCGGGGCTTTTCGCCTGTCACGGCGCGGAACCGCTAGGCGCGCGGCGCGGAACCGCTAGGCGCGCGGCGCGGAGCCGCTAGGCGCGCGGCGCGGATCCGCTAGGCGCGCGGCGCGGAGCCGCTACGCGGTCGCGGGGACCGGGCGCGGGACGCGCGGGATGCCCCACAGGCGGTTCTCCTCGCGCAGGGTGCGCAGCCGGTCGACCTCGGCCGTCCACTCGCGCCCGCGCGGCGTCGCCTTGGCCTTGCGGCGCGCGATGCGGTCGTCGTAGGACTTGACCCCGAAGGTGGCCCGCTGGCCCGCCTCGGCGGCCCGCAGCGCCTCGGTCAGCGCCTGGTCGAACGCCCGGCCCGCGGCCAGCAGCTCGACCTCGTCGGCCGCCGCGGCCCGCAGCTCCCGCAGCGTGCTCTCGGCCTGCCTGGCCCGCTCCAGCAGCTCGGGATAGCTCCTGGAGATCTCGCGGTCCGCGTGGTAGCGAACCTCGGCCTCCCGGCTCACCCGCGGACGGAAAAACGCCATGGACCCTGCCCCTTCACCAGCCGGTAAGTCATGCCAGGCCCAAGAGTACGCCTCCCCGCGACACGTGCGGAAATCACCCCGCCGCCGGGCCCTTTACATAGTAAGATGATCTTCATGCCCGCCAAGAGACCACCGATCCCCCTCTCCCGCGAGCGGATCATCGAGGCCGCGCTGCACATCGCCGACAGCCAGGGCCTGCGCCGGCTCACCATGCGCCGCCTCGGCGACGCCCTCCAGGTCGAGGCCATGGCCATCTACCACCACCTGCCCCGGGGCAAGGAGGCGCTGATGGACGCCCTGGCCGAGCACGTGACCACCGTCCACGTCGAGCAGCGCGCCACCTGGCAGGAGACGGCCAAGGCGTGGTGCCGGGCCGAGCGGGAGCTGCTGCGCGAGCACCCCGGCGTGCTGGCGCTGGCGCTCACCAAGCCGCCCAAGGGCACCACGCTCATCGCCCTGCGCGAGCAGACCGAGCAACTGGCCGACGGCGGCCTCGGCGACGCCCCCGACGCGGTGCGGGCGCTGCGCGCGTTCGTGTACGGCAGCGTGGCCGTCGAGGTCCAGCGGTCCGGCTGGGCCGACCCGGAGGTCGACGAATGGATACGGCGGGACGAACGGGCCGATGCGGACTTCGAGCGCGGACTCGACGCTCTTCTCAAGGGTTTGCAAACGTGATGCGCGTGTCGTGCTTGGCCCGTTATCCTGCATAAGGCACCCTGTGTCGAAGGTCACACGTCACGGTGACGGCATCGCACCCTTGCCAAGAGAACAACCCGAGCCGCTCCCGCCCCTCACAACGGGAGCATTCCACGAGATATCGGAGGCACGCCGATGTGCCCGCACGTCCCGGCCTGTCCGGATGCAGAGGCGCCCGACCGCGAGGCGGCACGCACCCTCGCCTGCCATCCCGAGCAGGGGTGGAGCCTGCTCTGCAACGGCGTGGTCCTGTTCGAGGACACCGGGGAGCTCCTGCCGAGCGGCGCCACGATCGAGCCGCACCGCCCGGTGGGGGTCTGAGCCCTCCGGCTACGAGGGCTCCCGCGTCAGCGCGTAGTGGCCCAGCCACTCCGCCACGATCCCGCCGACCCGGGCGGGATCCCGTTTGAGGTCGTGCCCCTCGCCGGGCAGCACCACCAGCCGCGCCGCGTCCGCGGCGTCGGGGACGCCGAACGGATCGCGGTCGCCGTTGACGACCAGCACGTCCACCCCCGCCCCGCGCAGCTCCCCGGCCCTGGACGTGCCGGGCCGGCCCGGCGGGTGCAGGGGGAAGGCCAGCGCCACGACCGCCGCCGCGCCCACCGCCGCCGCCGTACGGCAGGCCACCCGCGCCCCGTTGCTCCGCCCGCCCTGCACGAGGGGCAGGCCGGGCCGGTGCGCCCTCAGCTCCGTCAGCACGGCCTCCCACGCCTCGTCCTGACGGGCCGGCGAGCCGGGCGCCCGCGCCCCCGCCAGCCGGAACGCCTGCGTGACCCTGGCCACCCCGAACCCCGCCGCGAGCGCGGCGTCGCGCACGGCCAGCAGGTCGGGGGCGTCCACTCCCCCGGCCGAGCCGTGGGTGAGGACGAGCAGCAGCCGCGGGTCGGCCGGCTCCTCCAGGTCCACCCGCGCGGGCCCGCGCGGGGTCGTGATCTCCATGGCAGAACCGTACCTTCGGACGAGCCGGCGATGGCTCTCAGGGCTGATGACGGCGTGCCGCCCGTGGACCATGATGTCCTCATGTACCACGAACGTTCCCTCCGTGAGGACCTCCAGGCCACGCTCGACGCCCGCCGCGACCTCGGCCCCGACTACGAGAAGGCGCTCGTGGAGTCCTTCGCGGACCGCCTCGACGCGACGATCGCCGGCCGGGTGCGGGCCGAGCTGGCCGCGCAGGGAGCCGACCCGGCCGCGTACGGGCCCCGCCCCAAGGCCAAGAGCCCGGGCTCGGCGATGACCCCGATCGTGCTGGGCTCGCTCGGCATCGGCGTCCCGCTGACCGCGATCGCGGCCGGCCAGGCGGGCCTGCTGGGGCTCGCCATCGCCTGGATCGCCATCGTCGTCATCAACGTGGCCGCCGCCTCGGCCATCATGCGCCGCAGCTGACCCCCGGTCAGGACCCGCGCTCGTAGCGCAGGCGCACCTCGGTGGCCAGCGCCTCGTCGGCGTGCCCCAGCCCGTACGACCACACCTGGTCGGCGTCCTCGGTCCGCCCGCGCAGCGGCAGCGTACGGGCCAGCAGCTCGATGGCCAGGGCGCTGGTCGGGACGTCGGCCCCGCTCTCCACGGCCTCGGCGAACTCGGCGCAGGCCAGCTCCAGGTGCGCGATGCCGAGCCGCACCCGCAGCCCCGGCACCTCGGACTCGGGGGCGATGCCCAGGGCCTCGATGAGCACGTCGGCGGCCGCCCCCGGCTCGCCGTGCTCCAGCAGCAGGTCGGCGAGCTCCCGCGCGGCCAGCGCCGCCACCTGCTCGTCGCCGGCCGCCGCGCCCGAGGACGTGGCCTCGCGCAGCTCCTTCTCGGCCTCGCCCAGGGTCTCGGCCAGGCGGGCCAGCGCCAGGTGGGCGTGCGGCAGGTAGGCGGGGGTGCCGACGCCCAGCACGGCCTGCCAGGCGGCTCTGGCCTGCTCGGTGCGCCCCTCGCGTTCGAAGCCCTGCGCCAGGTGGCAGGCGGCCTGGGCGGCGTACTCGGGGTGGTTGGTGGCCAGCGCGGTGCGGGCGGCCGCGCGGGCCGCCTCGACGTCGCCGCGCTCCTCCAGCACCACGGCGAGCCCGACGGCGGCCTGCGCGCGGTCGGGCTCGTCGGGGTCGGCGACGAGCCGGCGCAGGATCGCCGCCGCGCCGTCGAGGTCGCCGCCCTCGGCGAGCCTGCGGGCGGTGTCGAGGGGCGGGGTCTCCAGCTCCGATGACGTCAAGAGAGCTCCTTACGGCGCCGCTTGGCCTGGGTCGCACCGAAGCCTAACCACTTCCGGCGATCATGTCTGCTCACTTGACGATGCCGGACTGGTTCCCCGCCCCGCGCTCGGCTCAGTCCTCGTACGCCTCCAGCGGAGGGCACGAGCAGACCAGGTTGCGGTCGCCGTAGGCCTGGTCGATGCGGCGCACCGGCACCCAGTACTTGTTCTCGCGCAGCGACGCCACCGGGTAGGCGGCCTCGCTGCGGCTGTAGGGGTGCGGCCACTCGTCGGCGGTGACCGACTCGGCCGTGTGCGGGGCGTTGCGCAGCGGGTTGTCGGCCGGGTCGTACGCCCCCGACGCCACCTTGGCGATCTCCTCGCGGATGGCGATCATGGCGTCGGCGAACCGGTCGAGCTCGCCGAGGTCCTCGCTCTCGGTGGGCTCGATCATGAGCGTCCCGGCCACCGGGAACGACATGGTCGGCGCGTGGAAGCCGTAGTCGATGAGGCGCTTGGCCACGTCGTCCACGGTGACGCCGGTCTCCTTGGTGATCTGCCGCAGGTCGACGATGCACTCGTGCGCGACCAGCCCGCCGCGCCCGGTGTACAGCACCGGGTAGTGCGGCGCCAGCCGCCTGGCCAGGTAGTTGGCCGACAGGATGGCCTGCTCGGTGGCGGCGGTGAGGCCGTCGGCGCCCATCATCCTGATGTAGGCCCACGAGATCGGCAGGATGCCCGCCGAGCCGTGCGGGGCGGCCGAGACCGGCCCGACCAGGGAGCCGTCCTTCAGCGGGTGGCCGGGCAGGTAGGTGGCCAGGTGGCCGCGGACCGCGACGGGGCCGACGCCGGGGCCGCCGCCGCCGTGCGGGATGCAGAAGGTCTTGTGCAGGTTGAGGTGGGACACGTCGGCCCCGAACTCGCCCGGCTTGGCCAGCCCGACCAGGGCGTTGAGGTTGGCGCCGTCCACGTAGACCTGGCCGCCGGCCTCGTGCACCTTGGCGCAGACCTCGGTGATGCTCTCCTCGTACACGCCGTGGGTGGACGGGTAGGTGACCATGATCGCGGCGAGCGCGTCGCGGTGCTTGGCGATCTTGGCGTCGAGGTCGGCGAGGTCCACGTTGCCGTCGGCGTCGCAGGCGACGACCACGACCCGCATGCCGGCCATGACGGCGCTGGCGGCGTTGGTGCCGTGCGCCGAGGACGGGATGAGGCAGACGTCGCGGCCTTCCTGGCCCTTGTCCCGGTGGTAGGCGCGGATGGCCAGCAGCCCGGCGAACTCGCCCTGCGAGCCGGCGTTGGGCTGCAGGGAGACCGCGTCGTAGCCGGTGACCTCGGCGAGCCAGCGCTCCAGCGTGCCGATCAGCTCCAGGTAGCCCTCGGCCTGCTCGACCGGCGCGTACGGGTGCACGCCCGCGAACTCCGGCCAGGTGATGGGCTCCATCTCGGTGCTGGCGTTGAGCTTCATCGTGCAGGAGCCGAGCGGGATCATCGACCGGTCGAGCGCGATGTCCTTGTCCTGGAGCCGGCGCAGGTAGCGCAGCATCGCGGTCTCGGAGCGGTGGCTGTGGAAGACCGGGTGGGTGAGGTAGCCGGACTCGCGCAGCAGCTCGGCGGGCAGCGCGTCGGCGGTGGCCTCGACGTCGGCGTCCCGCTCGGGCACGCCGAACGCGGCCTGCACGGCGCGCAGCTCGGCCGTGCCGGTCTTCTCGTCGCAGGCGACCGAGACGTGGTCGTCGTCGGCCCGCCACAGGTTGACGCCGCGCTCGGCGGCCGCGGCGACCACTTCGGAGGCCCGGCCGGGCACCCGGACGAGCACGGTGTCGAAGAACGCCTCGTGCACGACCTCCAGCCCGCCCGCGCGCAGGCTCTCGGCGAGCGCGGCGGCGTGCCGGTGGGCGCGCAGCGCGATGCGGCGCAGGCCCTCGGGGCCGTGGTAGACGGCGTACATGCCGGCGATGACGGCCAGCAGCACCTGCGCGGTGCAGATGTTGCTGGTGGCCTTCTCGCGGCGGATGTGCTGCTCGCGGGTCTGCAGGGCGAGCCGGTAGGCGGGGTCGCCGTCGGCGTCCACGGACACGCCGACCAGGCGGCCGGGGAGCTGGCGCTGCAGGCCCTCGCGGACGGACATGTAGGCGGCGTGCGGCCCGCCGAAGCCGAACGGCACGCCGAAACGCTGGGAGGAGCCGATCGCGATGTCGGCGCCGAGCTCGCCAGGCGCGGCCACGAGGGTGAGCGCGAGCAGGTCGGCGGCGGCCACGACGAGCGCCCCGGCCTCGTGCGCGGCGGCGGCCACGGCGCGGAAGTCGCGCAGCCGCCCGGAGGCGCCCGGGTACTGGACGAGCACGCCGAAGCACTCGGGCAGCTCACCGCCGTCGAGCGGGTGCTCGACGAGCTCGATGCCGAGCGGCTCGGCCCGGGTGGCGAGCACCCGCTTGGTCTGCGGCAGGGCGTCGGCGTCGACCACGAACACGTGGCTCTTGGAGCGGCCGGCGCGCCGGGCGAGGGTCATGGCCTCGGCGGCCGCGGTGGCCTCGTCGAGCAGGGACGCGCCGGCGACGGGCAGGCCGGTCAGGTCGGAGACGACCGTCTGGAAGTTGAGCAGCGCCTCCAGCCGCCCCTGCGAGATCTCCGGCTGGTACGGCGTGTACGCGGTGTACCAGCCCGGGTTCTCCAGCAGGTTGCGGCGGATGACCGCGGGCGTGATCGTGTCGTGGTAACCGAGGCCGATCATGGAGGTGAGCACCCGGTTGCGGCCGGCCAGGGCGCGCAGCTCGGCGATCGCCTCGCTCTCGCTGACGGCGGCGGGCAGCGTGAGCCGGTCCTTGGCCCGGATGGCCTCGGGAACCGCCACGGCCACCAGGTCGGCGACGGACTCGAAGCCGACGGCCTCCAGCATGCGCTGCTGGTCGGCCTCGGACGGGCCGATGTGGCGGCCGGAGAACGGCGGCTCGGACAGGGACGTCGGCGCGGACGGCGGCGGGGACGCCGGCAGGGACTCTGACAGGGCGGTCATGGACGGTGCCTCCCGAGGCTTATGGAGACCGGCGCCGGGGCGCGGGCGGATGCCGGATCTCCCCCTCTGTCAGCGCGGGCGTCACCGCGACCTGAGAGCTTCGCCTCACGAGGAGGCTTGCACCGTCGGTGAGGCGCGCCTGGCGGGCGTGCCTGCTTTCCAGAGTTGCCTCACCCGAGCGGTACTGGTTGCCTGAGAGATTCCGGGGAGGGTTGCTCCTTCGGCGCCCCGGGACCAAGCGGTGCCGGGGACTCTCCCGCACGGGGTCGTCAGCCTTACCCGTCCTAGGGTACTACTCCGGACGTTACGGGCGAATTACTACCCTAGCCGTCGGGCACGGCGACGCTGGGCGAGCTCGTCAGCGGGGTGGTCGGCCGGGACGTTGTCCTCGACCGCCGCGCGTTCCCCCGGCAGCTCCGCGAGGCTTCCCTCGACCTCACGCCAGACCCGGCCGAGCGCGATGCCGAACACGCCCTGGCCGCCCTGGAGGAGGTCTATCACCTCGTCGGCCGAGGTGCACTCGTAGACGCTGACGCCGTCGCTCATGAGCGTGATCTGCGCGAGGTCGGCGACCCCGCGGTTGCGCAGGTGCTGCACGGCCGTGCGGATCTGCTGCAGCGACACCCCGGTGTCGAGGAGCCGCTTGACGACCTTGAGCACCAGGATGTCGCGGAAGCTGTAGAGCCGCTGGGAGCCCGAGCCGTGCGCGGCGCGGATGGTCGGCTCCACCAGGCCCGTACGCGCCCAGTAGTCGAGCTGCCTGTAGGTGATGCCGGCCGCCGCGCAGGCGGTGGGCCCGCGGTAACCGATGTCGTCCGGCAGTGCCGCCGGACGCTCGTCGAAGAGCAGCCCCTGCTCCCCGGCACGCTGCCGCGCGTCCTCGCGCCGCACCGGATCTTCCTGGCCGGCCGTCTTTCCCTCGCCGCTGCTGACCGCCACGCGGACCTCCGGCTTTCTCTCATCCCGCGGCCCGATCTGGGGGTTCATATAGGGCGACCGCGGGTTTCACTTGCACCGTAGGACCGTCACCATGCTCAGTCAACGATCCGGCTCGGCGCGTCGTGAAGCGTAAATGCACCGAAATACCTACCCCGCCCTGCCGAAGTCCTCGGGAGTGATCGTGTCAAGGAACTCCCTGAACTTCTCCACCTCGTCCTCCTGGTCGTCCGGGATGACCACGCCGGCCTCCTGGACCACCTCCTCACTGGCGAAGATGCGCGCTCCGGTGCGCAGGGCGAGCGCGATGGAGTCGGACGGGCGCGCGCTCACCTCGACGCCGTTGGAGAACACCAGGTCGGCGAAGAAGATGCCGTCGCGCAGCGCGACGATGTTGACCGCGCGCAGGCCGACGCCCAGCGCGCTCAGCACGTCGCGGAACAGGTCGTGGGTGAGCGGCCGCGGCGGAGGCTCCTCCGCCTGGGCGAGGGCGATGGCCGTCGCCTCGGTCATGCCGATCCAGATAGGAAGGAACCGCTCCCCGTGTGCCTCCTTGAGCAAGACGATCGGTTGATTTGTGGGCATTTCGACTCTTACGCCCACGACCTCCATCTGCAACACGGGCTGCTCCGTATTCCTGACCGGTGACCCGGCACAGCTCTTGGTTCGTCGCTTCTGCTGACTGGCTACTTCATTTCAACGTAACACCCGGAAGGCCCCGATTGCTCCCCGGCCACCATCCGGGGTCCCCTCACCGCCCCAGGACCGAACGTACCCCTGTGCGGACCAACGACGCGTGCAGGTCGAGCAGGAGGTTGGACAGCTCCCGCGCGGTCTCCTCGGCCTCGCCGATGGCGCCCGGGGCGCGGCGTTTCAGCACCGGCGCGACGCTCTGCTCGACCAGGCCGCACTCGCGCTCGGCGGCGGCCTTGACCGCGCGCAGGTGCCGGGCGCCGAGACCGAAGCGGGCCAGCGCGCCGACGGTGCGGGCGATCTTGAGCGCCTCCTCGTCGTAGCGGCGGGCGACCGGGGTCAGCAGGCCGTAGTCCTCGCACTCGGCGAGGGTCTCCTCGTCGATGCCGGCGGCCTCCAGCAGCTCGGCGCGGCCGAGCCTGACCTCCTGCTTGTCGGGCAGCGCCCGGGGGCGGCCGAAGCTCTCGGCCATGCGGTCCTTGATGACCCGCAGCGGCAGGTAGTGGTCGCGCTGCTCGGTGAGGATGAAGCGGAGCTGCTCGACGTGCAGGTGCGTGAACTTGCGAAAGCCGGAGGGGCTGCGCTCGGGCTCGATGAGCCCTTCGCCCTCCAAGAACCTGATCTTGGAGATCGTCACATCGGGGAACTCGCCCTGCAGCAGGGCGAGCACCTCCCCGATGCTCATGTGCGAGCGGGCCGCCTGGGAAGTCATGCGCTGTGGTTGCCCCGCATGAGGAAGACCAGCCGGAATTTGCCGATCTGCACCTCGTCGCCGGAGTGCAGTGGAACCTCCTCGATCCGCTCGCGGTTGACGTAGGTGCCGTTGAGGCTGCCCACGTCGCGGACGGAGAACTGGCCGCCGCGGTGGCGGTAGAACTCCACGTGGCGGCGCGAGACGGTGATGTCGTCGAGGAAGATGTCGCTCTCCGGGTGGCGCCCGGTCGTGGTGAGCTCCTTGTCCAGCCGGAAGCGGCTGCCCTGGTTGGGGCCCCTGGTCACCGTGAGCAACGCCGTGCCGGGCGGGAGCTGCTCCACCAGCGCCCGCTCCTGCAGGAGCATGTCGCCTGTCTCAGCCTCGTACGCCTCGATTCCCGCCACGGAGATCGTCGAAGTGGTGTCCCCTGCGACCTCGTGTCTGGTCAGCGGTGACCCGCAGCGGGAACAGAAACGGGCATCCTCGGGGTTGGCGTGCCCGCACTGCGTGCAGTAGACGCTCGGCATCGATCGGCTCGGCCTCCTACCGCGAAGACGCGGCGACGGTGCTCAGGACGCGCCTCGCTTCGCTTTCTTCAAGTTTGCGAATGCCGCAACATACGCTGATCAGCGGCAAAGGTCAACTCGGGGCGCTGGACGGTGGTTTGGACGCAGACAAAGTTACCGCCGCTTCCGCCCCGTGGTCCATGCCGCCGCGCGTTTCTACATTACGATCTTGCGGCGGCCGGCGCGCACCCGGCAACCGTGGTTTCCGCCACTTTCGTACCGTTCACGCACCGCTCACTCTCCGTGACATTCATGGCCGCCGGGTCAGCCGGCGGCCTGTTCCACCACCCGCGCCCACCGCTCCAGGAGCGCCTGGGCGCCGTCCATGTCGGCCGCCTCGGCCCACAGGTCGGTGACGGGCTCGGTGGCGGCGGGCAGCACCAGCACCCAGCTCCCGTCGTCGCGGGCCACCCGCACCCCGTCGGTGGTGTCCACGCGGTAGCCCGCGGGCTCGGCCTCGGCGGCCTCGATGACCGAGCGCATGACCGCGCCCTTGGCCGCCCACGGCGTCGGCACCGTCCTGCGCAGCAGCCTGACCTCGGGAATCCTCGCGTCGATCTGGCTGAGCGAGAGCCGGGTGCGGGCGACCAGCCCGAGCAGGCGCATGAACGCGGCCAGCCCGTCGATGGCCGGGCTGAACTCCGGCACCACGAACCCGCCCCGCCCGTCCGCCGCGAAGATCATGTCGGGGCCCGCGACGGCCGCGGTGAGGGCGTCCAGCGAGGTGGAGGTCCACTGCACCTGCACGCCGTGGAAGCGGCACACCTGCTCGGCGACCCGGGTGGTGGTGACCGGCAGCGCCACCCGGCCGCCCCTGCGCTCGGCGGCGACCAGGTCGAGCACGACGAGCAGGGCGCGTTCCTCGTCGATGAGCTGGCCCATCTCGTCCACCAGGGCGATGCGCTCGCCGACCGGGTCGAAGCGCACGCCGAAGGCCGCCCGCGAGGAGCTGACCAGCTCCGACAGCCGTTGCAGGTCGCGGCGGCGCTCGGCCAGCGTCTCGGTGGGCGAGACGTCGTCGAGGCGGGCGTTGACGGTGAGCACGTCCACGCCGACCCGGCCGAGCAGGGTGGGCAGCACCAGCGAGGAGGTGCCGCCCGCGCAGTCCACGACGACCTTCATGTCGCGTACGTCGCCGACGCCGACGTGGCGCAGCAGCTCGTGGGTGTAGTCCTCGATCGCCCGGGAAGGATGCGTCAGCTCGGCGATCTCGCCGGGGAAGGCGCGGCGGAACTCCTGGCGGGAGAAGACCCGCTCCAGCTTGCGCTGCGCGCCGGGGGCCAGGTCGGCGCCGCGGGCGTCCATGAGGACGATGTCCACGCTCTGCGGGTCGCCGGGCGTGGTGCGCAGCGCGATGCCGCCGGCGGCGCCCTCCCTGCCGGTGTGGAAGCGGGCGACCGGCAGCGGGGCCGCCTCCAGGTCGAGGACGTTGATCGCCCCTGCGGTGAGGGCGCCGTTGACCGCCCGCTTGAGCGCGCGGGCGGCGAGCGAGCAGTCGCGGGCGGTGACGACGTACTCGCCCTTCTTCAGGGTGGTGGCGTAGGCGCTGGCCAGGCGGACGCACAGCTCGGCGGTGATCTCGACGTTGACCAGGCCGCTCACGCCCCGGGGGCCGAACAGGCTGCGCTGGCCGCGCGACTCCCAGATGACGCTGGTGTTGACGACCGCGCCGGCCTCGATGGTCTTGAACGGGTAGACCCTGACGCCGCTGGAGACGTACGCCTCGGACTCGATGACGCACTCGTCGCCGATGACCGCGTTCTCCTCGATGCGGGCGCCGGTCATGACGTCGGTGCTCTTGCCGACCACGCAGCCGCGTAAGTGGGCGCCGGGGCCCAGGTAGACGTTGTCGTGGACGATCGCGCGGTGCAGGAAGGCGCCCTCGCGGACCACGACGTTGCTGCCGAGCACGGTGTACTCGCGCAGCTCGGCGCCCGCCTCGACCTTGGCGTAGTCGCCGATGAGCAGCGGGCCCTTGAGCACCGCGTCGGGGTCGACCGAGGCCGACTCGGCGACCCAGACGCCGGGCGAGAGCTCGAAGCCGCCGAGGTCCAGCTCGACCCGGCCGGACAGGGCGTCGGCGTGGGCCTTGAGATAGCTGTCGTGGGTGCCGACGTCCTCCCAGTAGCCGTCGGCGACGTAGCCGTAGATGGCGGCGCCCTGCTCCAGCAGGGCGGGGAAGACGTCGCTCGACCAGTCGACGGGCTCGCCGGTGGCGACGGCGTCGAGGATCTCGGGCTCCATGACGTAGATGCCGGTGTTGACGGTGTCGGAGAAGACCTGGCCCCAGGTGGGCTTCTCCAGGAAGCGCTGCACGCGCCCGCCCTCGTCGACGATGATGATCCCGAATTCGAGGGGGTTGGGGACGCGCTTGAGCCCGATGGTGACAAGTGCCGAATTTTCCCGATGAAAACGGATCATTTCGGATAAATCGATATCCGTGAGGGCGTCTCCGCTGATCACCAGGAACCGGTCGTCGCGCAGGCGGTCGGCGGCGTTCTTGACGCTGCCGGCGGTGCCGAGAGGGACGTCCTCGGTGGCGTACTCCAGGTGCATGCCCAGCTCGTCGCCGTCGCCGAAGTAGTTGCGCACCAGCGCCGCCAGGAACTGCACGGTCACCACGGTCTCGGTGATGCCGTGCCGCTTGAGCAGCCGCAGGACGTGCTCCATGATCGGACGGTTGACCACCGGCAGGAGGGGTTTGGGCTGGTTGGCGGTCATCGGCCGCAGCCGCGTGCCCTCCCCGCCCGCCATGACGACCGCCTTCACCCGCTCACTCCTTCTTGGCCGAGGTCACGAGCCGGCGCACCTGCACCACGTACAGCAGTCCGGCCCACCAGTACAGGCCCGTTCCCCAGAGGGCGAAGGCCCAGCCGACGATCCGGGCTATATCGGCATACCACCCGGAGTGGGAGGCAAGGAAGAGGAGGGGGAAGGCGTACATGAGGTTGAACATCGCGGCCTTGCCCAGGAAATGCACCTGAAGTGCCCGGTAGCCGTGCCTGCGGAGGACGGGGAAGGAACACGCGACGAAGACTTCGCGCGCCAGGATGACCAGCACCAGCCACCACGGGATCACCTCGCGCAGCAGCAGCGCCAGGATCGTGGCGAAGACGTAGAGCTTGTCGGCGGCCGGGTCGATGAGCCGGCCGAGCTTGCTGGTCTGGTTGAACGCCCGGGCGATCTTTCCGTCGAGCCAGTCGGTGAAGCCCGCGACGGCGAGGATCCCGATGGCCCACCCGTCCGCCTGCGGCACGAGGACCAGCCACAGGAACACGGGCACGCCGAGGAGGCGCAGGAAGCTCAGCAGGTTGGGAACCGTCCAGATCCGGTCCTCGGCGGAAGTTTCGCTCACGCAGCAGACCCTACTGATTGCGCCGAACTCCTGCGCGGCCGGTCTGGTCCGGCCCCGTGGTCCGCCGTCAGGCGCGCAGGAAGGAGTGCGTACGGCCGACCTCGGCGAAGCCGAGCCGGGCGTAGAAGTCCTTCGGCCAGTCGGCGGCGTCGGCGACCAGGAAGATCAGCTCGGCGCCGGCCGCCTCGGCGAGCAGCGCGCTCAGCAGCGCGCGGGCGTGACCTCTGCCGCGGTGCTCCTCGGCCGTCCAGACGTCCTCGATCTGGGCGACGCCGCCGTGCAGGTAGAGGTCGGCGCGGGCGGCGAGCTCGCCTCCGGGGGCGCGCACGCCGCGGAAGAGCACCCGGTCGGCGCCCGCCACGCGGTTCTCCACGCGCCTGGCCAGCGCCTCGACCACCTCCTCGCCCGCCTCGGGCAGGCTGCGGCGCCAGTCGCGGCGCAGCACCTCCATCAGCTCGGCCGTCTCCAGGGGCTCGGCCGGGGGCGGGTCCTCGGGGACGGCGCCGCGGAAGGCCATGACGAGGTGGACCTCGTGTGCGTAGCCGGCGCGGGCGAAGGCGGGCGCGAACGTCTCGCCGAGGCGGTCGTCGGCGACCGTCACCAGCCGGTGGGCGTGGCCGGTCAGAACCTCGTCGGCGGCCCGCAGCACCTCGTCCGGCTCGGCGGGCTCCCACACGAGGAGGCGGTTGTCGTCGTAGGAGCCGGGGTAACGCTCGTCGAGCACGGCCACCCCGCCGGGCACGGGCACCTCGCGCGGCGCCCGGCGGCGGGCGAAGCCGCGCAGGAACACGAGCGCGCGGGCCAGGTCGGCCGCGTCGCTCTCGCGCCGTAAGGCGGCCAGGTGGGCGACGTCGTCCATCACACCCGCCACGCCAGGAACGCGGGCCATGCCCGCCATGTCAGGAAGGCGGGCCATGCCCGCCCTGCCGGGACCGCGGGCCGTGCCCGCCACGTCGGGCGTGACCGGTCAGCCGGCACTGCGCACGGCCTTGAGGAACGCCTCGATGAGGGCCGGGTCCTTCACCCCGGGCGCGGTCTCGACGCCGCTCGACACGTCGACCCCCCACGGGTCGGCGGCGGCGATCGCCTCGGCCACGTTGTCCGGGGACAGGCCACCGGCCAGCAGCCAGCGCCCCGACGGCCGGCCTCGCACGGCCGCCCAGTCCCACGGCTGCCCGGAGCCGGCGTGCGGGGCGTCGACCAGGAGAAGGTCCTCGTCGTAGGCGCCGCAGCGCAGGTCGGCCTCCGAGTCGACGGCGCGGACCAGGGTGGGGCCGAGGTCGCGCAGCGCGAGGAAGTCGGCGTGCGGGTGACGACCGTGGAGCTGGATCGCCCGCACGCCGGAGGTCAGCGCCGCCGCCCGGACCGTCTCCGGGTCCTCGCCGCGGAAGACGCCGACGGTCAGGACGTGCCCGGGCACCGCCGAGGCCAGCTCGGCGGCGCGCTCGGGCGAGACCCGGCGCGGGCTGCGGGTCATGACGAACCCGATGGCGTCGGCCCCCGCCTCGACGGCGGCGGCCACGTGGGCGGGCTCGCTCAGGCCGCAGATCTTGACGTACACACCCACGACATTAGCGGCGCCGGGCGGCTGCCGGCGACCACGACCAGAACAGCAGCGCGAGGATCAGCCCGAACAGCATCACCCCGTTGGGCAGGTGCGCCCCCAGGACCGCCCAGGTGAAGTGCTGGGCCATGCCGAGGACGAACAGCGCGAGGCTGGCCAGGGCGGGCCAGCCCGCGCCGCGGCCCGGCCGCCAGACCAGCACGGCCAGCACGATCTGCACCAGGGCGATGAGGTGGACCACCATCCCGGCCATCACGTGCGTCTCGGCCAGGGACTCGGTCTCGACCGCCTGCCCGGCGAACGAGGCCGCGACCAGCAGCGCGGCGGCCTGGGCGATGATCGCCACGCGGAGCGCGTACAGCAGGCCGGCGGAGACCTGGCCGGTGACCGGCCGGTTCATGACCGTGGTGCTCTCCATGTCGGAGGTCCTTTCGAAGCAAGGTTCGGTGCGGGACCTCATGGTGGCGACGCGCGGCTCGGGGCGTCGTCAGCCTGCGGGATGAGAGCCGGTCCGCCCCGCGGCGGAGCGGGCGGGAGCGCAGGTCAGGAACCCCGGCGGACGGGGCGGAAGGAGGCGTCCACCAGGCCCGCGCGGTGGGCGACCACGGCGGCCTGGATGCGGTTGCGCAGCCCCAGCTTGTCCATCGCGGCCGCGATGTGGGTCTTGACCGTGGTCACGCCGACGTGCAGCTCCTCGGCGATCTCGGCGTTGGACAGGCCGGTGCCGACCAGGGCGAGCACCTCCAGCTCGCGCTCGGTCAGCCCGGCGGGCACCGGGGCGGCGGCCTGCTCCTCGGCGGCGAGGAAGCGTTCGACGACGCGGCGAAGCACGGACGGCGCGAGCAGCTGCTCCCCCGTGGCGGCCCGGCGCACGGCGTCCACCATCCGCTCCGGCTCGTCGTCCTTGACCAGGAACCCGACCGCTCCGGCGCGGAGGGCGGCGTGCACGTTGGCGTCCTCGGCGAACGTGGTCAGCACGACGATCCTGATGCCCGGCCGCGCGGCCAGCACCCGCTTGATCGCCTCCAGCCCGTCCACCCGGGGCATGCGCAGGTCCATGAGGATGACGTCGGGCAGGTGCCGTTCGGCCAGGCGGACCGCCTCGGCGCCGTCCTCGGCCTCCCCGACGACCTCCATGTCGCCCGCGGCCTGCAGCAGCATGCGCACGCCCGCGCGGACCAGCGCCTGGTCGTCGGCCACCAGGACGCGGATCACGTGGCGCTCCTCGCGGGCAGGCTCGCGGCCAGCAGCCAGCCGCCCTCGCCGTCGGGGCCGGCGCTGAGGGTGCCGCCGAGCGCGCGCACCCGCTCGCGCATGCCGGCCAGGCCGCGGCCGGAGGACGGCAGGCGTTCGATGACGGTGGGCGGGGGGCCGTTGCGGATCTCCACCGACAGCCCCTCCCCTTCAGGGGCGACGCTGACGCTGACCCGGGTGCCGGGGCCGGCGTGTTTGAGCACGTTCGTGAGTCCTTCCTGGACGATGCGCGCCGCCGAGGCGCGGGCGGTGAGCGGGGCCTGGTCGGTGGCGGGGTCGAGGTGGAGGTCCACGACGAGGCCGGCGGCGGCCATGCGCTCGGCCGACTCGCGTACGACGTCGGTGGGGTCGGCCAGCAGGTGCGGCTGACGCTCGGGCTCGCGCAGCAGGTCGAGCAGGTCGCGCAGGTCCTGCAGCACCTGGTGTCCGGTCTCGCGGATGTCGCTGAGCGCGTCGGCGACCGGGCCGTCGGGGGCGGTGTAGCGGGCGGCGCTGGCCCGCAGCACCATGGCGCCGACGTGGTGGGCGACGATGTCGTGGACGTCGCGGGCGATGCGTTCGCGCTCGGCGAGCTGGTCGGCCCGCACCTGGGCGACGGCCGCGCGGGCCGCCTCCTCGGCGCGCAGCCGCTCGGCGGCCGCGGCGGCCTGCCGCATGCCGAGGTAGCGGCCGATGGCGATGGGCGTGGCGACCAGCATCATGAGCACGCCGACGCGGAACGGCGTGACCTCGGTGCCCTCGCCGACGACGGCGATAGCGGTCAGCATGCAGCCGGCCGCGTAGGCCGCCACCAGCCACGCCGCCGACGCCACCCGCATGGCGAACACGCCGACGGAGATGAGCGTGAGGATCACGCAGGTGTTGACGGCCTCGTTGAGATAGGTGTCGGCGCACACCAGCAGCACGCCCTGGCCGAGCAGGACCAGGCCGGGCAGCCGCCTGGCCACCCCCAGCGACAGGCCGCCCACCACGGCCAGCAGGCCGACCACCCAGACGGGCTGGCTGCCGGAATGCCAGGTGGTCCAGGTGCTCAGCACGGTGATGGCCACGCCCCCGGCGGCCAGCAGCGCGTCCGGGGTGACGTCGCGCTCCTCCAGCGGCCCGGCCGAGCCGCGCAGGTACGCGCCCAGCACGGCGGGCACGACCGGCAGGAGGACCGAGTACATCCAGCTGTTGACCGTGAGCGCGATGCCGGGGTCGGCGATGTTGACCGCGGTCGCGGCGACGGCGGCGGCCGCCGCGACCACCGTGCCGCGCCGCCCGGAGCGGAACCCGGCCACGCCGACCGCGACGCAGAGGAGGATCTGCGCGGTGTTGGAGGTGTACGAGCCGAGCTGGTCGGTGATGACGAGCAGCGCGGCGAGGTAGAGGGTGACCGGCACCGGCCGGCTGCGGACGAACCCCATGGGCAGGCCGGCCAGCAGCCCCATCGGCAGGTTCGCCTCGGCCGGCAGGTAGGTCGTGTCGCCCGCGTGAGCGGTGGTGAACAGGTCCAGTGCCACTCCCGAAACCGCCAGGAGGACATCCAGCGGCACACCGCGCCAACGCATGCACTCACGCTATCCGCACACCGTGAACCGCTGATCCTCCGGTCGAAGGATGCCGCCTCCTCCTACTGGCCGCAGGTACGCCCGGTGGGTGGAGCGGTGTAGAGGGATCTTGGCCGTACTTTCGTCGCATGTCCAACGACACCGCACTTTTTCTCGGCCAGTTCCTGCGCTCCCCCGCCGTGATCGGCGCGGTCGCCCCCAGCTCGCGGCGGCTGGCCACGGCCGTCTGCGCGCCGGTGCCCGAGCGCGGCGAGCCCACGGTCGTCGAGCTCGGGCCGGGCACGGGGCCCTTCACGGAGGAGATCCAGCAGCGGCTGGGCGGGCGCGGCCACCATCTGGCGGTGGAGCTGAACGCGCCGATGGCGAAGCTGCTCGCCGCGCGGTTCCCCCTGGTGGACGTGGCGCACGCGGACGCGGCCCGGCTGGGCGAGCTGCTGCGGGAGCGGGGGCTGAGGCAGGCGGACGTGGTGGTCAGCGGGCTGCCGTGGGCGGCCTTTCCCGAGCAGGCCCAGCGGGACCTGCTGGGGGCGGTGACGGCGGCGATGGGGCAGGGCGCCGCGTTCACCACCTTCTCCTACATCCACGCGATCCCGCTCAGCTCGGCGCGGCGGTTCCGCGCGCTGCTGGCGGAGCGGTTCGAGGAGGTCGTGCCGGGCCGGACGGTGTGGCGCAACGCCCCGCCGGCGTTCGTCTTCCACGCCCGGCGGCCCCGGGCGTGACCCTGCCCGGGGCGCACCGGGTGGGGGCGGGCGCACCCGAGGCGGAGGAAGCTCTGGCTCAACCACCTCACGCCACAGGTGCTCACCCGCGCGGTGCGCCCGGGTGCCGATCAACCCCGCCTGCCCTCGCCTCGCCGATCACGCACGGGCCCTGACGTGATCGCCGCGGGCGGCCCGCCGGCAGGATCCTCGGCGCCGTCCCGTCCCCTGCGGGCGGGTGCGCGGGGCGCCATCGCCTCGGCGGTGCCGGCCCCGGGTCGCCCCGGTCTCCGTGTGCGCGCAACCCCCTTCTTCGTCGTCCCGCACGCGGCCGGCGGCCCGCCGCCTTCCCGGCCCGTCCGCCGGGGCGGCGTTCTCGACCTCGCCGGACGGTCCGTCATTGATCTGCGCCTACCCGGAGCGGGCGGAAGCACACGCCCCTCCGTCAGCCTCCCCGTGTCAGCCGAACGCCGGCGGGCGCTTCTCGCGCAGCGCGCGGACGCCCTCGGCGACGTCGGGGCCGGTGAAACCGAGGAACTCCATGGCCAGTGAGGCGTCGAAGGACGGCCCGGCCAGGCGCAGCCAGTTGTTGAGCGCGTACTTGGTCAGCCTGATCGCCTCCTGCGCGCCGGAGGCGAGCCTGACGGCGAGCTCCATGGCCCGCTCGTGCACCTGGTCGTCGTCGACGCAGACGCTCACCAGCCCCATGCGCTCGGCCTCCTCGCCGGTGACCGGCTCGCACAGCAGCAGGTGGTATTTCGCCTTGGCCAGGCCGCACAGCAGCGGCCAGACGATGGCGGCGTGGTCGCCGGCGGCGACGCCGAGGCGGGTGTGGCCGTCGATGATGCGGGCGGTGCGCCCGGCGACGGAGATGTCGGCGAGCAGCGCCACCGCCAGCCCCGCGCCGACGGCCGGGCCCTGGATGGCGGAGACGACGGGCTTGCCGCAGTTGAGCACGTTGTAGACGATGTCGCGGGCCTCGCCGAACACGCGCAGCCTGGTCGCGTGGTCGGCCATCATCTCCTCGATCATCGACAGGTCGCCGCCGGAGGAGAACGCCCGGCCCTCTCCCCTGATGAGGACGGCCCGTACGCTGTCGTCGCGGTCGGCGTCGCGCCAGATCTCGGCCAGCTCGCGGTGGGCGGCGGCGTCGACGGCGTTGAGCCGGGCGGGCTCGCTGATCGTGATGCGCAGCACGCCGTCGGCCGGGGTGTCGAGGCGCAGCTTCTCGTAGCGGGCGTAGGCGTCGTCCTTCACCGGTCCTCCTGGGTCAAAGGGCCTGCCTGAGCCGGGCGGCCAGGTAGTCGCGGGCCTCGGCGCCCTGGTCGAACAGGCCGGGCAGGGCGGTGAAGCCGTGCAGGGCGCCGTCCCAGCGGCGGCACTCGGCCGGCACGCCGGCCTCGGCCAGGCGGCGGGCGTACGCCTCACCCTCGTCGCGCAGCACGTCGTACTCGGCGGTCACCACGGTCGCGGGCGGCAGGCCGGCGACGTCGGGCAGCCGCAGCGGCGACAGCCTCGGGTCGGCGGGGTCGGTGTCGCCGGCGTAGCAGCGCAGGGACCAGGCCAGCTCGGCGGCGGACAGGAGGTAGCCCTTGGCGTGGTCGCGGTGGCTCGGCAGCTCCATGGCGGCGTCGAGGAGGGGGCAGGCCAGCGCCTGGTGGGCCAGCCGCAGGCCGGCGTCGCGGGCCTGCCAGGCGGCCACGGCCGCGAGGTTGCCGCCCGCGCCCTCGCCGGCGACGGCCACGACGCCGTTGCTCTGGTAGAAGGCGGGCCGGGCGAAGATGTCGCGCACGACCGTCCAGGCGTCGTCGGGCGCGGCGGGGAACGGGTGCTCGGGGGCCTGCCGGTAGTCGGCCGACACCACCACCGCGCCGGTGCGGACGGCGAGGAAGCGGCCCATCGCGTCGGAGCGCCTGACGTCGCCGATGACGAAGCCACTGCCGTGAACGAAGCCGCCGCCGTGGAAGTAGACGACGACCGGCAGCGGGTGGTCGCCGGGGTCGGCGCGGTAGACGCGGATCGGCACGTTCTCGGCCAGCTCGTCGCGGACGAAGGGCAGCGTGGTCAGCGGGCCGCGGTGCAGCACGTACGGGTCGGGGGCCGCACGGGCCCGCCGGATGTCCTCCGGCGTGCGCGCGTCGTGGTCGGTGCCCTCGTCAGACCCGGCGGTGGCGAGGAAGCTCCGCGCCTGGGGGTGCAGCGGCATGATCGCAGCCTAGCGGGCCGCCTCCATGAACGCATCGAAGATCCGGGTGTCCCCGTCCCGCTCGGGATGCCACTGCACGCCCACGCCGAAGCGGTGTCCCTGCAGCTCCACGCCCTCGACGATCTGGTCCTCGGCCCAGGCGACGGCCAGCAGGCCGGTGCCGAGGCGGCGTACGGACTGGTGGTGCGGCGCGACCACCTCGACGCGGTCGCCGACGGCCTTGCCGAGCGTGCTGGTCACGCTCACCTGGATCGTGTGGGCGCCCGGCCCGGCGTGCCGGTCGCTGTCGAGGGAGTCGGGCAGCCACGGGATCAGGCTGCCGCCCTGGGCGACGTTGAGCACGTGCATGCCGCGGGCGATGGCCAGGATGGGCACGTCGGCGCGTACGGCGGCGCGGGCCAGCGCCAGCTCGAAGCGGTCGCGGTTGGGCTGCGGCTCGGGGACGCGGGCGTCCTGCTCGCCGTTGTAGGCGTCCGCGCCCACCTCGACGCCGCCGGCGAGGACGAGGCCGCTCAGGCCGCGTACGTAGTCCTCCACCGCGTACGAGCTGACCGGCGGCAGGACCACCGGCGCTCCGCCCGCCCGCAGCACCGCCTTGGCGTAGGAGGGAGGCGACAGGACCGCCTCCCTGACCCAGTCGCCCCAGCGGGCGGCCTCGAAGTAGGCGGTGATGCCGATCAGCGGTCGGGACATGCGCTCTCCCGGGGGGCAGGATGGAGTTGGTGCCGCCGCCGGCCCGTCAGCGCCGACGGCTTGAGGCCCATCATGGCGTACGCGCTTTCCGGTATGTCACTTCTCCCAAAGATCCCCCCACATCGGACTTCAGGCTGTTCGTCCGCTTCACTGCCGCCTGTCAGGCGACCGCCTCCCGTGCCAGGCTCTCGCACAGCGCCCAGACCGCGTCCTGGTTGCGCCGGTCGAGGGCGCTCGCGGGCCAGTCCACCCGGCGGCTCTTCATGCTGAAGTAGGCCCCGCTGACCCCCTCGACCTCGGGGCTCGACGCCAGGTGGATGCTGGAGCGGGCGGGCTTGGTGAGGTCGCCGAACACGTGCGGCGCGGCCAGCCGCAGCAGCGGGACGACCGGGCGGTAGGCGTAGGGGAACGATCCCATGGTCATCGACCGGTTCATCGGCGTGTGCCCGTGGCCCGGATAGGCGACGTTGACCGTGACGCCGCTGCCGGCCACCTCCTCGGCGAAGCGCAGGCTCATCGCCATCAGCATCGTCTTCGTGTGGTTGTACTGGCTGAACGTCCATCCCATGAAGCGGCGCTCCGCCTGCAGGTTGCCCAGGTCGATCGGCCCGCCGGGGATGCCGCCGGTGATGTTGACGACCCGGCCGGCGAGCACGGGCAGCAGCAGGCGGGTGAGCGTGTACGGCGTCAGCACGTGGGCGGCGAAGTTGAGCTCCACGCCGTCCTCGGTGAGGGTGCGCCGCGGCGGGTTGACGCCGACGTTGTTGACCAGCACGTCCAGCCGGTCGCAGCGCCCGGCCACCTCGGCGGCGAGCCTGGCGACCTCGCGCTGCCGCGTCAGGTCCGCGGCGACGGCCTCCACCTGCGCGCCGCCGGCGCCGAGCTCCTCGGCCGCCTGCCGGGCGCGTACGGGGTCGCGCCCGACCATGATCACCCGGGCGCCCAGGGCGGCCAGCCCGCGTGCGGTCTCCTTGCCGATCCCGCCGGTGCTGCCGGTCACCAGCACGGTCTTTCCTCGCATGAGAACCTCCGGTCCCACAGTTCGTAGAGCAATGCCCTCAATATGACACTCAGTGCCACACCTGGCAACTGGTGTAGGCTCTGGGGTCATGGAGGGTCTGCGGGATCGCACCCGGCGCGCCGTCCGCGCCGAGCTGGCCGGGCGGGCTCTGGAGCTGTTCACGGCGCACGGGTTCGACGAGACGACCGTCGACGACATCGCGCGCGCCGCCGGGATGTCCAGGCGCAGCTTCTTCCGCTACTTCCCGAGCAAGGAGGACGTCCTCTTCGGGCAGCTGGAGGCGATGGGCGAGCAGGTCGCCGAGGAGATCGCCGCCCGGCCGCCGCAGGAGGGGCCCTGGGAGTGCCTGCACGCGGTGCTGCGCGGCTGGGAGGCGCGGATCAACACGCAGGCCGAGGTGATGCGGCTGGTCGAGCGCACCCCGGCGCTGCGGGCGAGGCTCCTGCAGAAGCGCGACGAGGCCCGCGTCCGGATCGTCGAGGCGCTGATCGGGCGGGGGGTGGCGGCGCTGGAGGCCGATCTCGCGGCGGCCGCCGCCGGGGCCGCGCTCGACACGGTGGCCCGCGAGTGGCTGCGCACCCACGAGGGCGCCGACGAGGGCGCGGGCGAGGGCACGGGCGAGGGCGCGGACGGGAACGCCGACCGGGTGGAGCTGACGGACCGCGTCTTCGCCATGCTCCGGCCCGCGTTCCTGAGCTGACCCGCCCCTCCGGACCCTCGCGCCACAAAAGGCGAACACGACTTTTGTTCGGATTAATTGCCCCCGGAATAACGAAAAAAGCGATCGCGGAGAAATTCGCCCCCTATTGCGGCGAAACGGTTGTGACGCGTCAGGCGGGGTGTAAGACTCCTTTGCGAGCGCGTGGTAGCCGGGGCCGGACCGCGCCGCTCGTCACCCGGAGCCGTCAGGGAGGTGGAACGACGAGGACCGGAGCGTTTCTCCGGTCAGCAAAGTGGGGTTGCGTACAAATGTCGTTGAATCCGCGCCTGGTGAAAGAGAGTTTCTCCGTCGTCGAGCCGCACGCAGAACGGGCCACCGCCTATTTCTACGGCCGCTTGTTCGCCGAGAACCCGCAGCTGCGCGCCATGTTCCCGCCCGCCATGGACGTTCAGCGCGACCGCCTGTTCGGCGCGCTGACCCGGATCGTCTGGAGCCTCGACAGCCCCGACGGCCTCGACTCCTACCTCGGCCAGCTCGGCAGGGACCACCGCAAGTACGGTGTCCTCGCCGAGCACTACACCGCCATCGGCAACGCGCTGCTGGCCACGATCCGCCGCTTCGCCGCCGACATCTGGGACCACGAGATCGAGGCGGCGTGGGTGTCGGCGTACACCGCCGCGGCCAACTCCATGATCCGCGCGGCCGACGCCGACGCCGGCGTCTCCCCGCCCTGGTGGCTGGCCGACGTCGTCGGCCACGAGCTGCGCCACCGCGACATCGCGGTCATCACGCTGCGGCCGGCGCAGCGGCTGCCGTACCTGCCCGGCCAGTACGTCAACGTGCAGACCTCCCGCTGGCCGCGCGTGTGGCGGACGTTCTCCATCGCCAACGCGCCGCGCCCGGACAACACCATCCGGCTGCACGTGCGCTCGGTCCCCGGCGGCTGGGTGTCGACGGCGCTGACCCGGCACACCGCCGTGGGCGACACGGTCCTGCTGGGCCCGGCCATGGGCACGATGACGCCCGACGACGAGAGCGGGCGCGACATCCTGTGCGTGGCGGGCGGCACCGGCCTGGCGCCGCTGAAGTCGATCGTCGAGCACGTCATCGCCTCCGGCCGGCGGCCCAACATCCACCTGCTGTACGGCGCCCGTACCGCCGCCGAGCTCTACGACCTGCCCGACCTGCTGAGGATGGCCGCCGCGTTCCCGTGGCTGCGGGTGGTGCCGGTGGTCTCCGGCGACCCGTCCTGGGTGGGGATGAGCGGCGGCCTGCCCGAGGTGACGCAGCGCTTCCACTCCTGGACCGAGCACGAGGTGTACGTGTGCGGCCCGCCCGGCATGGTCAGCGAGACCGTGCGCCGCCTGCAGTCCGACGGCGTGCCCCTGTCCCGCATCCACCGGGACGTCGCCCACGCCCAGAGCTGACCGCCGGGCGCGGGCACGCGGTTCAGCTGCGGCGGAAGGCGGCGGCGGTCTCCTCGTCGCTCGGCCAGAACGTCTCGATCGCCAGCTCCGACACCGTCACGTCCAGCGGGGTGCCGAACGTCGCGATCGTCGTGAACATCGACAGCACCCGGTCGCCGGCCGCGATGCGCAGCGGCACCAGGATGTCGGCCGGGCCGGGCACGTGGGCCACGTTGAGGTCCACGCCGGGGTAGGTGTAGGAGGCCAGTTCCTCGTACAGCTCCGCCAGCCGCGGGTCGCCCGAGGTCTCGGCCTGCCGCCGGATCGGGGGCAGCAGGTGGGCGCGCACCTCCGCCAGGTTGAGCAGCCGCCCGCCCATGCCCTGCGGGTGCAGCGACAGCCGCATCACGTTGACGGGCTCCTTCAGCAGCTCGGCCGGCACGCCGTCCATGAACATCCCGGCCGCCGCGTTGGCCGCCACCAGGTTCCACGCGGCGTCCACCACGACCGCCGGGTACGGCTCGTGCCCGGCGAGGATCCGGTCCAGCGCCTGGCGCACGACCCCCAGCTCCGGCGCGCGCACCTCCCGCTCGGGATACATCGGCGCGAACCCGGCCGCGGTCAGCAGCGCGTTGCGCTGCCGCAGCGGCACCTCCAGCTCCTCGGCCAGCCGCCGCACCATCTCACGGCTCGGCCGGGCCCTTCCGGTCTCCAGAAAGCTGATGTGGCGGGCCGACACCTCGGCCTCGATGGCCAGGTCGAGCTGGCTCACCCGCCGCCGCTGCCGCCACGACCGCAACAACTCACCAAAAGTCTCATTTCGTACGGCTACCGCTCCCATGCCGGAAAACCTACCGTTCCGAGGGAAGCGCCACGATTACCCGCCAGGTAATGGGCGGCCCGGCGAGCCGAGGCCGGGGACGTCACGGGGCGAATCCACCAGTGCCCGGAAGTTGTCGGCGGCGCGTGGCACGATGGGCGCCAAGCCCCACCCGACCGAGACACGCTCACCAGAGACACGCTCACCAGAGTGACGCTGTTTCACCTCCGCGCCCGCATCCTCCGCTCCCGCTCCGAGACCAGCTTCCACGCTGAAGGAGATCCGATGACTGACGCACTGCTCGCGATCGGCACCCGCAAGGGCCTGTTCCTCGCCCGTTCCCGCGACGGCGGCCCGTTCGAGGTCGAGCCGATCCAGTTCTCCACGGTGGCGGTCCCCTCGGTGGCCGTCGACACCCGCGCCCCCGCCCCCCGGCTGCTGGCCGGCATCGAGTACGGCCACTTCGGCCCGTCCGTCATGTACAGCGACGACCTGGGCCGCACCTGGGACGAGGCCGAGCGGCCGCCGATCGCCTTCCCCGAGAAGACCGAGACCACCCTGACCCGGGTGTGGCAGCTCGTGCCCTCCCCCAGCGAGCCCGAGGTCGTGTGGGCCGGGGTCGAGCCGGGCGCGCTGTTCCGCTCCGAGGACCGCGGCGTGACCTACCAGCTGGTCGAGGGGCTGTGGGAGCACCCGCACCGCCCGCGCTGGGTGCCGGGCGGCGGCGGGCTGTGCCTGCACACGATCGTCTGCCATCCCGCCGATCCACGGGTGATGGGGGTGGCGATCTCCACGGGCGGCTTCTACCGCACCTCCGACGGCGGGCTGTCCTGGGAGGCGGCCAACCAGGGCATCAGAGCGCCGTTCCTGCCGGAGGGGCAGCAATACCCCGAGTTCGGGCACTGCGTGCACAAGGTCGCGCCCGACCCGGTCGACCCCGAACGGCTCTACCTCCAGCACCACTTCGGCGTCTACCGCAGCGACGACTTCGGCGGCGCCTGGCACGACATCGGCTCCTCGCTGCCGTCCGACTTCGGCTTCCCCGTCGTCGCCCATCCCACCCGGCCGGACACCCTCTACGTGCTGCCGCTGCACGCCGACATGGACCGCACGCCGGTCGGCCACCGCTACCGCGTCCACCGCAGCGACGACGCCGGCGGCACCTGGCGGGCGCTGGAGCGCGGCCTGCCGGAGGGGCCGGTGCACGCCGCCGTGCTGCGCGACGCGATGACCATGTCGGAGGCGGGCCTGTTCTTCGGCACCCGCGACGGCGAGGTCCACTGCTCGCGCGACGACGGCGAGAGCTGGACCCTGGTGGCCCGGCACCTGCCCGACGTGCTCACCGTGCGTGCGGCGGTGCTCTGACCCATGGCCGGATCGGTGACGATGGTGGTCTTCGTGCTGCCCAGCACGTTGCGGCGGTGGGTGAGCGGCCGGGCCGAGGTCAAGGTCTTCGCCGTGGGCGCCGACCGCGACTCCCCGCCCACCCTGGGCTCGGCGCTGGAGTCGCTGCGCCGCGCCCATCCGCTGCTGGAGGAGCGGCTGCGCGACGAGTACGGGCGCATCCGCCGCCACATCAGCATGTTCGTCTGCGGCGAGAACGCCCGGGGGCTCGGCGGGCTCGACTGCGCCCTCCCGCCGGGCGCGGAGGTCTACGTGCTGCCCGCCCTGACCTGACCTGACCGGCCCCGCCGGGGCGGGGGCGGGGTCAGACCTTGCGCCAGCCGGGGATCCAGGCGCCGTCCTCGACGACGTAGTCGCCGAAGAGCGCGGGGGCCTCCTCGCGCATCAGCTCGCCGATGCGCTGGAACAGCAGGCGGATCTCCTCCTCCGCCCCCACGGCGGTGCGGGCCTCGATGGTGTGCCGCAGCGTGCGCACGTTGGCCGTCCACACCAGCCCGGTGGCCAGGCCCTCGGGGGCGAACCTGCGCATGAACGAGGTGCGGTGCTTCTTCTCCGAGAACGGCACGCCCTCCTCGTCGAGCCCGAAGTGGCCGGCCATCCAGAGCTGGAACTGCTCAAGCTGCTCCAGCACCGCCGTGGCCCGCTTCATCAGCTCGGCGTCGGCCTGCGCCCACTCGGGGAACCAGAACGGCAGCTCGTCGAGGCGGACGAAACGCAGCGACTCCTGCGAGATGGCCACCCCGGGACGGTGCCGGACCAGCTCGTGGGTGAGCACCCGGCTCACGTTGTGCAGCACGAAGCTGAAGCTGACGTGCTCCAGGACCGAGCCGTGCGCGCTGGCCAGGATGTTGCGCAGGTATTCGTCCTGGTTTTCCCGGATGCGTACGACGTTGGGGTTGAGACCCGGCTCGAAGGAGCGGTAGCAGAGCCGGCCGGCGAACTCGGCGAGGTTCTGCGCGTCGAGGTCGCCGCGGTCGAGCCGCTCCAGCCAGCTCTCGCCGCCGACCTCGGAGAGGTAGCGGGCCAGCTCGTCGTAGTCGAGCGCCGGACGGGCGACGACGAAGACCTCGGGTTCGACACTGCGCATGTTTTCTTGAGCCCCCCGCTCGTTCGGGTATTCGGTGACCGCAGTCATGCATCCAACCAGGTGAGAGGCCGTTTGGGAAACGGGCCGGTCAGAGGCGGTAGACGCGGCGGGCGTTGCCCGAGCCGATCATGTGGGCGATGCGGGCGGCGTCGGCGGCGCTCCACTCGCCGTCGCGGACGCGCCCGGCCAGGGCCGTGCCGAGGGCGCGGCGGTAGTAGAGCGCGCCGAGCAGGCAGCTCTCGGCCAGGCCGCGCGAGCCGGAACTGAACAGCAGCTTGTGGAACGGGGCCAGCTCCAGCAGGTCCTCCATGACCCGGGCCGCGGCGCCCGCGGTGTGCGGCAGGGCGAGGCCGACGTCCACGTAGACGTGCGGGTGGAGGCCGGCGAGGTAGGCGGCCTGGCGGTGGAACGGGTAGCAGCCCAGCAGGATCACCGGGACGCTCAGGGGCTGCAGGGCGGCGATGAAGGCGCTCAGCCGGACCGGGTCGGCGCGGTGCGGGCCGGGCGGCTCAGGGGCCGCGACGAGGCCGCTGAGCAGCAGCTCGGACGCGCTCAGCCCGCGCCCGCCATTACCCGTGCGGCCGGGGTCGGCGGGGTCGGGCTGGGGCGGGACGGGGGCGGCGGAGGTGGGGAAGCCGGTGTGGAGCTGGAGGGGCAGGCCGCGTTCCCTGGCCACGTCCACGGCGCTCCACAGCAGGTGCCGCAGCAGCACCGGGTCGGTCAGCGGCTCCCTGGGCGCGGCGAGCCGCCGGTTGGCGGCGGCGATCACCGAGCCGCGGCTCGGCCGGGCCGGGTCGAAGTCGAGCCCGCACCGGGTGGCGACGACGGTCTTCAGCCCGACGGCACGGGCGGCGCGGGCGGACAGCTCCTCGCCCAGGGTGTCGAGGTAGTCGACGGCGAGCGCGGCGCTCTCGGCGACGTCCTGCTCGATCTGCTCGACGCGGACCAGCTCGTCGGCGGCGGCGCCGCCGTGGCGGCCCATCTCGGCGGCCGACAGCAGGTCGAGATCCTCGGTCCCGGTGTCGACCAGGAACGCGACCACCCCGGCCGCGGCCAGCAGCCGCCGGTTGACCTCGACGGCCCCGAGGTCGGCCCGGCGGGAGAGGTAGACGGCGGGCGGGGCGTGCGGCTCCAGGTCGAGCACGGGCGCGCACCAGCGCCGCACCGCCATCCCGTACGGCGTGTCGAAGTGCGTGGTGCCGGGCGGCGCCGGGGCCCCGCCCTCGCTGATCAGCAGCTCGAACCGGGCCCGGTTCAGGTCGTCGCGGTGCACCCCGTGGCAGTGGTGGTCCACCAGCGGGGCCAGCAGCGCGTCACGCACCGTGACGGGCAGTTCTACGGGGAGCATGCGGAGACTCTAAGGGAGCCCCGCACGCCCCCGCGGCCGTTTTCACGGAGCCGTTTTCACACGGCCGTTTTCACACAGCCGGCGTCACCGGCGGGACAGGCGCAGCACGTTCGCGATGACCTTGGCGCCCGCGCCGCCCTCCTGGGTCAGGATCGACTCGGGGTGGAACTGCACGGCGAAACGGCGCCGCTCGGGGTCCTCGATGGCCATGACGTTGCCGTCGGGCGTGAGCGCCGTGGCCTCGAACCCGACCACTCCGGGCTGCTTGGCGTGCAGCGAGTGGTAGCGGGCGGCGGTGAACCGCTCGGGCAGGCCGTCGAGCAGGGCGCTGTCGCCGAGCCGGCCGACCTCGCCGCGCTTGCCGTGCTCGGGGTAGCCGAGCAGCTCCAGCGTGCCGCCGGCGTGCTCGACCATGGCCTGCAGGCCGAGACAGACGCCGAAGACCGGCAGGTCGCGGGCGTAGACCTGGTCGAGCAGGGCGGACATCCCGAAGTCGGACGGCCAGCCGGGGCCGGGCGAGAGCACGACGAGGTCCGGCGCGATGTCGTCGATCATGTGGGGCGGGAAGCCGTGGCGCAGGGTCACGACGTCGGCGCCCTCCTGGCGGAAGTAGTCGGCCAGGGTGTTGACGAAGGAGTCCTCGTGGTCCACGAGCAGCACCTTCATGCCGAGTCCTGGCTGCGGGCGGGTCTCGGCGACCGGGACGGCGCCGGGCTCGTTGACCGCGGCGAGGGCGCCGAGCAGGGCGCTGGCCTTGAGCTCGGTCTCGCGCTCCTCGGCCTCGGGGTCGGAGTCGAACAGCAGCGTGGCCCCGGCGCGGACGGTGGCCACGCCGTTCTTGATCTGGGCGGTGCGCAGGGTGAGGCCGGTGTTCATGGAGCCGTCGAAGCCGATGAAGCCGATGGCGCCGCCGTACCAGCGGCGGGTGGTGGCCTCGTGGTCCTCGATGAACTGCATGGCCCAGGTCTTGGGCGCGCCGGTGACGGTGACGGCCCACATGTGGGTGAGGAAGGCGTCGAGGGCGTCGAACTCGGGGCGCAGGCGGCCCTCGATGTGGTCGACCGTGTGGATGAGGCGCGAGTAGAGCTCGATCTGGCGGCGGCCGATGACCTTGACGGTGCCGGGGACGCAGATGCGCGACTTGTCGTTGCGGTCCACGTCGGTGCACATGGTCAGCTCCGACTCCTCCTTGACGCTGGACAGGAGGGTGCGGATGGCCTCGGCGTCCTCGACCGGGTTGCTGCCGCGGGCGATCGTGCCGGAGATGGGGCAGGTCTCGACGCGGTCGCCGCTGACCCGGACGTACATCTCGGGCGAGGCGCCGACCAGGTGCTCGCCCTCGCCGAGGCTGATGAGGAACTCGTACGGGGCGGGGTTGCTGCGGCGCAGGCCGCGGTAGAAGGCGGCCGGGTCGGTGCAGGCGGCGTGGAAGACCTGGCCGGGCACCACCTCGAACAGGTCGCCGCGCTTGAACTTCTCCTTGGCGGCGGCGACGACCTTGGCGTAGTCGCCCCTGACCGGGTTGGGGGGCAGCTCGCCGGGCTCGCGGAGCGGCGTGGCGGAGCCGGCGCGCTCCAGCCCGCGGGTGGTGGCGCCGTCGACGGTGAACTCGTAGCGGTATTCGACGCAGGTCTCGCGCTGGCGGTCGACGACGACGAGCCGGTCCGGCAGGTGGAGCACCAGGTCGCGCTGGTCGTCGGGGCGGACGAGCTCCTGCCGGATGGGCTCGAACTGGAAGGCCAGGTCGTAGCCGAAGGCGCCGTACAGGCCGAGGTGCGGGTCGTCGCCGCGGAAGGCGGCGATGACCTCGCGGATGGCGGTGAAGACGGTGGGCCGGCGGCTGCGCTGCTCCTCGGGGAGCAGGTCCTCCGACTCGGGGACGTGCACCTCGACCCGGTCGGCGGTCGGCTCGCTGACCGGCTTGCCCGCGGCCAGCAGGCAGGAGGCGACGGCGGGCAGGACGACGCGGCCGCGCTCGTTGAGCGCGGTGGCCGCGATGGTGCGGCCGCGGGCGACCAGTTCGAGGCACGGGTCGACGTAGCCGAAGGCCCATCGGCTGTAGCGGCCCGGGTAGTCCATGCCCGAGGAGAAGGCGCCGCCGCGGCGCTCCCCGAGGGCGGTCACGATCTCTTCGAGCGCCGCCTCGTCGACCTCGCGAGCCTCGCGCTCGACGCCGATCCCCCCGGCGGTGGTATATCCGCTCGTCTCCACTTGCTGCCCCTTACCACGTGAAATGATCGAGCCCCGGGGGCGGACACGAGAAAGGCCGCCTTCCGGGGCGGCCGTCCATGAGGAATGCGAAACTCGCGCCGCCTAGGAGCGGCGCCACCACTGGAGCTGAGCGCTGTTTCGCATGCCGACAGGTTAACCCGCCGACCAAGATCGCGCAACGCGGCCACGCCGCGGCCGTGACAAAAGGCGCGCGAAGGATCTAGCTTGGGCGTTCATGGAGCGGCCCTTGGCGTGGCGGTCGGTCTCGGTGGTCGCGGTCCTGCTGTTCGGGGCGCTGCTGGCGCTGAGCCCCTCCTACGGCTACCACCGCGACGAGCTGTACTTCCGGGTGCTGTCCGAGCACCCCGGCTGGGGGTACGTCGACCAGCCGCCGCTGACGCCGCTGCTGGCCGGGGCGGGCATCCGGCTCTTCGGCGACACGATCACCGGCATCCGGGTGTTCCCCGCGCTGGCCATGGCGGTCCTGGTGTGGCTGGTGGCGCTCATCGCGCGGGAGCTGGACGGCTCACGGGCCGCCCAGACGCTGGCGGCGGCGGGCACGGCGACGGGGGCGTACACCCTCATCGCGGGGCACTCGCTGCTGACGCTCAGCTTCGATCTGCCGCTGTGGGCGGCGGCCATCCTGTTCCTGCTCAAGGCGCTGCTGCGGGAGCGGGAGCCGCGCTGGTGGCTCGCCGCGGGGGCGGTGATCGGGCTCGCCACCTACAACAAGCACCTCATCGCGCTGCTGGTGCTGGGCCTGGCGGCCGGGCTGCTCGCCGCGGGGCCGCGCCGGGTGCTCGCGAGCCCCTGGCTGTGGGCGGGCGGCCTGCTGGCGCTGGCGCTGGCCGTGCCGAACCTGCTCTACCAGGTGGCCAACGACTGGCCGCAGCTCAAGATGGCGGCGGCGCTCAGCGCGGACAAGGGCGCGGAGCTGCGGATGATGTACGTGCCGATGCAGCTCACGCTGTTCGGGCCGGCGGTGTCGGTGATCGCGGCGTTCGGGTTCGTCCGGCTGTGGCGGGACCGGCGGGTGCGGGCGCTGGCGGTGGCCTACCCGGTGGCCGCGGCGCTGACGCTGATCGCCGGCGGGCGCTTCGACTACACCGCCGGGCTGATCCTGCTGCTGTTCGCGGCCGGCTGCGTGTCGGCGGCCGCGGCGGCCCGCCGGGTCCGGCTGGCGGCGGGCGCGGGCCTCGCGCTCAGCGGGCTGGGCTCGGCGGTCCTGGCGCTGCCGCTGGTGCCGGTGGCGGAGCTGGCGGGGACGCCGGTGCCGGCGATCAACGAGGTGGCGCGCGAGTCGGTCGGCTGGCCCGAGTTCGTGGCGGCCGTGCAGGGCGTGCGCGCCGCGATCCCGCCGGCCGAGCGGGCGACGGCGATGGTGTTCACCGGCAGCTACGGCGAGCACGGGGCGCTGGCGCGGGCCGGGGTGCCGCGCGTGTACTCGGGGCACAACCACCTCTGGCTGTTCGGCCCGCCGCCGGACACCGCCACCACGGCGGTGCTGGTGAACGTGGGGCCGCGGATCCGCGAGCAGTTCGGGACGTGCGAGCGGCGGGCCACGGTCGACAACGGGGCCGGTCTGGACAACGAGGAGCAGGGCCTCGCGGTGTGGCTCTGCCGGGACCTGCGCACCCCCTGGTCGGTCACCTGGCCGCGCTGGCGGCATTTCAGCTGACCCGCGCCGGCGCGGGCCCGCTTTTGGGCATGACCGAATCTCCTATCTCTCTGTCATGTCACGGTTTACGACAAGTCTTGCTTTCCCGACATGCGCGCTTCACTCTTTCCGACAGAGGCGGAAAGATCACTCGAAGGAGAGCGTGTGCTCATCACCCCCCGAAGGCGGGCGGCCCTGGCCGGGCTCGTCGCCGCCGCCCTGTTATCCCCGCAGGCGTTGTTCCCGCAGGCCGCGGCCGCGGCCGAGCCCGGCAAGATCGACGCCGTCGTCCAGGCGGAGCTGGAGCAGGACGGCAAGGCCACCTTCTGGGTCCGGATGAAGGGGGCCGCCGACCTGAGCGGCGCCCGCCGGGCCGCCACCAAGCAGGCGAAGACCGAGCTGGTGGTCGAGTCCAAGACCGAGCGTGCCGAGTCGGCCCAGCGGAGCCTGCGCAAGCTGCTGGACGCCCGCTCGGCCGACTACACCTCGTTCTGGATCGTCAACGCCGTGCGGGTCACCGCCGACGAGAAGCTGGCCGCGGAGATCGCCAAGCTGCCCGAGGTCGAGACCATCGCCCCGGTCCGCACGCTCAGCCTGCCCAAGCCGGACAAGGCCACGGCCGAGGCGCGGGTGAACGCGGTCGAGTGGAACATCGACAGGATCGGCGCCCCGCGCGTGTGGAGCGAGACGGGCAACCGGGGCGAGGGCATCGTGGTCGCCACGATCGACTCCGGCGCCCAGTTCGACCACCCCGAGCTGGCCGCGAGCTACCGGGGCAAGAACCCCGACGGCACGGTGACGCACGACTACAACTGGTTCGACCCGGCCCGGGTCTGCCCGACGTCCGCGCCGTGCGACAACAACGGCCACGGCACGCACGTCATGGGCACCATGGTCGGCGCGAACGGCATCGGCGTCGCCCCCGGCGCCCGCTGGATCGCCGCCAAGGGCTGCGAGCTCAACACCTGCACCGACGCCTCCCTGCTGGCCGCCGGGCAGTGGATCCTCGCGCCCACGGACGCCTCGGGCCGGAACCCGCGCCCGGACCTCGCGCCGGACATCGTCAACAACTCCTGGGGCGGCGACGGCTACGACCCCTGGTACAAGGAGACGGTCGAGGCGTGGGTGGCGGCCGGCATCTTCCCGGCCTTCGCCAACGGCAACGAGGGCCCGGCCTGTGACACCTCAGGCTCCCCCGGCCAGTACGTCATCAGCTACAGCGCGGGCGGCTTCGACGTCAACAACGCCGTGTACGCCCGCTCCAGCAAGGGCGAGGGCGAGGGCGGCGAGATCAAGCCGAACATCTCCGCCCCTGCCGTGAACGTGCGCTCCTCCACCCCCGGCGGCACCTACGACAGCTACACCGGCACCTCGATGGCCTCGCCGCACGTGGCGGCCACGGTGGCGCTGATCTGGTCGGCCTCGCCCGCGCTGCAGGGCGACGTGGCCAACACCCGGCCGCTGCTGGACTCGACCGCCGTGGACGTCAACGACACGAGCTGCGGCGGCACCGCGGCCGACAACAACGTCTGGGGCGAGGGCCGGCTCGACGCGTACGCGGCCGTCAACGCCGCGCCGAGAGGCGAGACCGGCGACCTGAGCGGCACGGTCACCTCCGGCGGCGCGCCGCTCGCCGGGGCGGCGGTCACCGTGGCCGGGGCGGTGACCCGTACGGTCACCACCGGCGCGGACGGCCGGTACACGATCCCGCGCCTGCTGGAGGGCGACTACGAGCTGACCGCGGCCAAGTTCGGCTACGACACGGCGACCGCCCGGGTGACGATCGCCGCCGGCCAGAGCGCCACCGCGGACGTGCCGATGACGCAGAAGCCGGGCGGCACGGTGTCCGGCACGGTCAGCACGGCGGGCACGCCCGAGGCGGGCGCGAGCGTGGCCGCCAGGGGCACTCCGGTGAGCGCCGTCACCGACGCGGCCGGCCGCTACAGCCTGACGCTGCCCGAGGGCTCCTACGAGCTGGACGTCACCCCGGCCTCCCGCTGCTCGACCGCGGCGAGCGCCGAGGTCACGGTGGCCGGGAACGTCACCAAGGACATCGAGCTGCCGCTGCGCGGCGACGGGTTCGGCTACACCTGCCGCGGCGGGGCGCAGCCGTACGTGGCGGGGACCGAGAAGCTGGCGCTGACCGGCGACGACGAGGCCACCCAGGTGACGCTGCCGTTCCCGGTGCCGTTCTACGGGGCGGGCCAGAGCCGGGCGTGGATCGCCACGAACGGGTTCCTCACCTTCGCCGACAGCCGGGTGACCACCGCGAGCAACGGCAACCTGCCCACCACCTCGACGCCGAACAACGCGGTCTACCCGTACTGGGACGACCTGATCGTGGACGCGCAGGCCGGGGTGTACACGGCGGTGACCGGCACGGCCCCGCACCGGGCGTTCGTGGTGGAGTGGCGCGACGTGGCCTTCTACAACGTCAGCGGGCAGCGGATCTCGTTCGCGGCGCTGCTGGGCGAGGACGGCTCGATCTCCTTCCGCTACAAGGACCTCGCCAGCGAGCGCGCCCGTGGCACCAGCGCCACGGTCGGCATCGAGAACGCGACCGGCACGGACGCGATGCGCTACTCCTACGAGGAGGCGGCGCTGTCCTCCGGGCAGGGCGTGACGTTCACCGCGAGCCGGCACGGCCTGGTGACCGGCGCGGTCACCGACGCCAACGACGGCGAGCCGATCGCCGGGGCGACGGTCAAGGTGGGCGACGTGGCGACGTTCACGACCGGCGCGGACGGCTCGTTCTACGGCCAGGTGCTGGCCGGCGACTACGACGTGACGGTGTCCAGGGAGCACTACGGCACCTTCACCAAGCAGGTCTCGATCGCGCCGGGCTCGGTGACCAGGATCGACACGAAGCTGGTGACCGGGCGGGTGAGCGCGTCGGCGGCGGAGCTGACCGTGGTCATGCCGGCCGGGTCCACCCGTACGCGGACGCTGACGCTCACCAACCTCGGCTCGGCGACGCCGTACACGGTGACGGGCGAGACGTGGGCGGCGGTGACGCCCGCGGCCGGTGAGCTGGCCACCGGGCAGCAGGTGACGCTCAAGGTGACGGTCTCCAGCGACGGGGTCGCGGCGGGCGCGGTGCGCGCCGGCAAGATCCTGGTGAAGTCGGCGAGCGGGCGGCAGCCCACGATCGAGATCGCGGTCAAGGTCGTGGTGCCGAAGCTCCAGGTGGCGGTCGACGTCGGCGGGTCGAAGGCGGCGACCGACGCCGCCGGGGACGCCTGGACGCCGGACCGCAAGTACGCCCAGGGCTCCCACGGCTACGTCGCCACCTCCAGCAGGACGCTGAGCACGACCAGGACCGTCGCGGGGACGACGGACCAGGCGCTGTTCCGGTCCGCCCGCGAGGGCATGCTGGAGTACCGCTTCGACGGGGTGCCGGCCGGGACGTACACGGTGGAGCTGGACTTCGCCGAGATCAAGAGCACGCAGATCGGCAAGCGCGTGTTCGACGTGCTGGTCGAGGGGCAGCTCGCGATCCCGGCGCTGGACCTGGCGCTGGAGGCGGGCACCTACACGGCCGTGGCCAGGCAGTACACGGTCCGCGTGACCGACGGGCAGCTCAACGTGCGCTTCGCCACGCGCGTGGGGTCGCCGGTGGTGAACGCGATCCGGATCTCCGAGCGGCCCGACCGCACGGCCCCCTGACGGCGCTCCCGGGCCGGTCCCTCTCCGGGGGGCCGGCCCGGGGCTACCGCGCCAGGACCGGCGTATGTTACTGAGTAGTACATGAGACGCGTCCGGCTCCAGCGCGACCTCCCGGTCCCGATGCCCGACGGCGTGCGGCTGCTGGCCGACCACTACGCCCCGGCCGGGGCCGGGCGGGCGCCCGTCGTCCTCGTGCGCTCGCCGTACGGGCGGCGCGGCCTGTTCGGGTTCATGTACGGCCGTGGGTTCGCCCGCCAGGGCTTCCATGTCGTCATCCAGAGCTGCCGGGGCGGCTTCGGCTCGGGCGGCACCCTGGACCCCCTCGGCGACGAGCACGAGGACGGCCTGGCCACCATCGCCTGGCTGCGCGAGCAGCCCTGGTACGGCGGCTCGTTCGCGATGTTCGGCCCCTCCTACCTCGGCTACACGCAGTGGGCCGTCGCCCCCTACGCCGGGCCGGAGCTGAAGGCGCTGGCGACGCAGATCACCGCCTCCCAGTTCCGCGACGCCGCCTACGTGGGCGGGGCGTTCGCGCTGGAGTCGGCGCTGAGCTGGACCACGCTCACCGACGGCATGTCGCGCCGCCTCGGCGGGGCCGCCGTGCTGACCGCGCCGCGCTCGACCCGCCGCGCGGTGCTGTCGGGGCGGCCGGTGGCCGAGCTGGACCTGCTGTCGGCGGGCCATCCGCTGCCGTTCTTCCAGGACCTGCTGACCCATCACGCCGATCCGGCCGTCCCCTACTGGGACAAGCGCGACTTCTCCCCCAAGGTGGGCGAGGTGGACGCCGCCGTCACCATGCTGGGCGGCTGGTACGACGTCTTCCTGCCCTGGCAGCTCCAGGACTACGCGGCGCTGCGCCGGGCGGGCCGCCGCCCGTACCTGACGATCGGTCCCTGGTGGCACATCGACGCCCGGCACGCCCGCCCCACCCTGACCGAGGCGTCGGCGTGGTTCCGCGCGCACCTGCTGGGCGATCCCTCGCTGCTGCGGCCCCAGCCGGTGCGCCTCTACGTGACGGGCGCGGAGGAGTGGCGCGACTACCCCGACTGGCCGGTGCCGGGCGTGCGCGAGCGGCGCTGGCACCTGCAGCACGGCTTCGGACTCGGCGAGGACGGCCCGCAGGAGTCCGGGCCCGACCGTTTCCGCTACGACCCGGCCCATCCGACGCCGGTCATCGGCGGTCCCGTGCTGCTCGGCGACTCCCGTCCGCGCGACCAGCGCAGGCTGGAGCAGCGCCGCGACGTGCTGGTCTACAGCTCGCCCGCGCTGCGCGCGGACATGGAGACGATCGGCCCGGTACGCGCCGAGTTGTTCGTCCGCTCCAGCACCCCGTACGTTGACGTCGTGGTACGGGTGTGCGACGTGGCGCCGGACGGGCGCTCGCTGAACGTGTGCGAGGGTGTGCGCCGCCTCGGGCCGGGGCCGGAAGGCGTCCGGCGGGCCGAGGTCGATCTGTGGCCGATCGCGCACCGGTTCCGGCGCGGCCACCGGGTAAGGGTGCACGTGGCGGCCGGGGCCTACCCGACGATCGCCCGCAACCCGGGCACCGGCGACCCGCTGGCCGCGGGCGGGCCGATGGTGCCCGCCGACGTCGAGGTCTTCCACTCCCCCGAGCTGCCCTCCGCCGTGGTGCTGCCGCTGTGCGCGCCGCGCGGCTGATGTCGCTGGTCCTGCTGCTGCAGGGCCGGGGCGGGATGACGGCGGCGGAGCTGGCGAAGGAGCTGGAGGTCTCGGAGCGGACCGTGCACCGCGACGTGCTCGCGCTCGCCGGGGCGGGCGTGCCGGTCTACGCCGACCGCGGACGGGGCGGCGGCTACCGGCTGCTGGACGGCTACCGCACCCGGCTGACCGGGCTCGACCGGGCCGAGGCCGAGGCGCTGTTCCTGTCGGGGGTGCCGGCCGCGCTGCGCGAGATGGGGCTGCAGGACGTCGCGGCCACCGCCCGGCTGAAGGCCGCCGCGGCGCTCTCCCCCGGGCTGCGCGACGCCCCCGCGACCGCCGCGCAGCGCTTCCACCTGGACGCGCCCGGCTGGTTCGCCGGGGACGAGCCGCCGCCGGCCGCCCTCGCCACGCTGGCGCGGGCGGTGTGGAACGACCGGCGGGTGCGGGCCAGCTACAAGGACCGCGTCCGCGTGCTGGAGCCGTACGGGCTCGTGCTGAAGGCCGGGACCTGGTATCTCGCGGCGCGGCTCGGCAGCCGCTTCCTCATCTTCCGCGTGCACCGGTTCGGCGAGGTGACGGTGCTGCCCGAGACCTTCGACCGCGAGCCCGGCTTCGACCTGGCCGCGTTCTGGGCGGAGCAGTCCGCCGAGTTCAGCCGCTCGCTGCTGCGCGAGGAGATCACGCTGCGGCTCAGCGAGCGGGGCCGGCGGATGCTCCGGCACGTCGCCGATCCGGCCGCGCTGGCCGGCGCGCTCGCCTCGCTCGCTCCCGACGGCACCGTGCGGCTGGCGGTGGAGTCGATCGAGGTGGCCTTCTCGCAGGTGCTGCGGTTCGGGCCGGAGGCGGAGGTGCTGGAGCCGCCGGAGCTGCGGGCGATGGTCGCCGACGCCGCCGCCCGCACCGCCGCGCTCTATCAGCGGTAGCCCGCCGGGTCCGCCTCCTTCCCCTGCTCCAGGACCTCGGTGATGTAGCGCCACACCTGGGGGCGGCTGCCGTCCACGTCGGTGAAGCCGTACGCGTCGGCCAGCTCGCCGCTGGTCACCGAGCGGCCCGACCAGCGGCCCCGGTCCGGGTCGGCGGCGAGCGCGGCGACGGCGCGGCCCGCGTAGGCGGGCGTCTCCGACACCATCCAGGCCGGGTCGGCCTTGGCCTCCCGCCAGTTCTCCTCCGTGACGCCGAAGTTGTCGAGCATGGCCTCCGAGCGCAGGAAGCCCGGCGTGATGGCCACCCCGGTGCCGCCGTGCGGGCGCAGCTCGTGCGACCAGGCGTACGCCAGCCGGTTCACCGCCACCTTGGCCAGGTCGTAGTAGACGTTGCCCCGGTAGCGGGTCTGGTTGAACTCCCAGGTGCCGTCGGTGACCTCGACGGCCAGCCCGCCCTCGTGCCTGACGAGCAGCGGCAGCAGGTACCTGGCGGTGACGAGATGGGTCTCGACGGCCAGCCGCAGCAGCCGCAGCCCGTCGTCCAGGTCGTGCTCCCACACGGGGGTGTCCCACTTCCACAGGTGGTCGCCGCCCCAGATGTCGTTGACCAGCACGTCGAGCCGCCCCTGCTCGCGCCCGACGCGCTCGGCCAGCGCGGCCACCCGCCCCGGGTCCAGGTGGTCGGCGGGCACCGCGATGCCGGTTCCGCCGGCCGCCGTGACCAGCTCGGCGGTCTCCTCGACGGTCTCCGGCCGGTCCATCTCCGAGCGTGCCGCGCGGGTGCTGCGACCCGTGCAGTAGACGGTCGCGCCGATCTCCCCGAGCGCGACCGCGATTCCTCGTCCCGTTCCGCGGGTGGCTCCCGCTACCACAGCGATCATGACGCCGATCGTGCCGCCGAAAGAGGACATCTCATGTCATGTTTTACGACAGGGCCCTGTGATAAGCACGGAATTACTATGAACACCGAATTCGAGCTTCGCGGGGTCAACCACATCGCGCTGGTCTGCTCGGACATGAAGCAGACCGTCGACTTCTACTCCGGCGTGCTGGGCATGCCGCTGATCAAGACCATCGAGCTGCCGATGGGCTGGGGCCAGCACTTCTTCTTCGACTGCGGCGGCGGCAACGCCCTCGCCTTCTTCTGGTTCCCCGACGCTCCCGACGGCGTGCCGGGGGTCTCGGCGCCGCGCAACCTGCCCGACCGGGGCGAGCTGGTCTCGGCCGTCGGCTCCATGAACCACATCGCCTTCGACGTGCCGCCGGAGAAGATCGAGGAGTACCGCGACCGGCTCGTCGCCAAGGGCATCGACGTGGGCGTGCTGCTGAACCACGACGACAGCGAGTTCGGCGTGGCCCCGGAGATGCACGACGGCGTGTTCGTACGCTCGATCTACTTCAAGGACCCCGACGGCGTCCTCGTCGAGTTCGCCGCCTGGACCCGGCAGGTCGGGCAGCCGGGCGACGTGCGTCACGAGCCGAGGACGGCCGCCGACCGGACCGTCCCCGGCGGGGCCGGCTGATGCCGCGCCTGCGCCGCGTGCCGCGCGCGGAGATGACCGACCCGCTCGTGACGCACTTCCACGACCGGCTGTTCTCCTCTGACAGGGAGGGCACGGCGACGGGCTCGCCGGGCGACTGGTGGGAGGTCTTCGCGCTGGACCCGAAGATCTTCCGGCACTGCGTGAAGGGCTTCCAGGTCTACCGCGAGTCCACGCTGGACCCGGTGCTGCGCGAGCTGGGCCAGACCCGGGCCGGCTGGGCGCGGCAGAGCCAGTTCGTCTACTCCCAGCACTGCAAGCAGCTCCGGGCGCTCGGCGTGCCCGAGGAGAAGGTGCGCGCGATCCCCGCCTGGCAGGTGAGCGACTGCTTCGGGGAGCTGGAGCGGGCCGTGCTGGCCTACGCCGACGCGCTGGTGCTGGACGGCGGCCGGGTGCCGGACGAGGTGTTCGCCGTGCTCCAGCGGCACCTGCCGGACGAGCAGATCCTGGAGCTGACGTACATCACCTGCCTGTACGAGATGCACGCCACGATGGCGCGGGCGCTGCGGCTGGAGTTCGACGACCGGCCGGACCCGGTGACGGAGGTGCCGGCGCCCGAAGGCTACGGCTCGCGGGACATCGCCGACAACCTGACCGGCGACTTGACCGTTCGGCGCGAGTAACCGACCGCTCACCGACCATCAGGCGGCGAACTACCCGCGAGTAACCAAGATGCGAAGCCGGGAACTGCGACGACGTGCGCGGGCGTCCCGCATGGTGAGACGATGGCTCGCCATTTAGGCCGAACCGTAATATTAACGGCACTGGGTTTAATACCACCGCAAAGTTAGTGTCCCTCCGTTGACGCCACGTGTCAGGACCGGTCACCCCCCGGTCCCTGGCCTTCGCCATCGGAGGGTCGATGACTACCGGTGAACCCGGACAGCAACGCACCGACCGCAGCCCCTGGAACTGGCTGCTGGTCCTGCCGATCGTGCTGCCGCTGCTCACGTTCCTGTTCAACGCCGACGAGCCCCGCCTGCTCGGCTTCCCGCTGTTCTACTGGCTGCAGATCGCCTTCATCGCCGTCGGCGTCACCTGCACGACGATCGTCTACAGGATGACCAAGTGAGCGGGCACACGACCGAGCTGGTCGTCTTCGTCGTCCTGTTCCTGCTCGTGACCGTCATGGGCTTCGTCGCGGCCCGCTGGCGGCGGCCGGAGAGCATCGACAGCCTGCACGAGTGGGGCCTCGGCGGGCGCAGCTTCGGCTCCTGGATCACCTGGTTCCTGGTCGGCGGCGACCTCTACACGGCCTACACCTTCGTGGCGGTGCCCGCGCTGGTGTTCGGGGCGGGCGCGCTGGGCTTCTACGCGCTGCCGTACACCGTGGTGGTCTACCCGCTGGTGTTCCTGGTGCTGACCCGGATGTGGTCGGTCTCGCACGTGCACGGCTTCGTCACGCCGGCCGACTTCGTCCGGGCCAGGTTCGGCTCGCCGACGCTGGCCCTCGCGGTCGCGATCACCGGGCTGGTCGCGACGATGCCGTACATCGCGCTGCAGCTCGTCGGCATCGAGGCCGTGCTGAAGTCGATGGGCATCACCGGCCACCTGCCGATCGTCATCGCCTTCGCGATCCTCGCGGCCTACACCTACCAGTCGGGGCTGCGCGCGCCCGCGCTGATCGCGTTCGTCAAGGACGCGCTCATCTACATCGTGATCCTGGTCGCGGTCCTCTACATCCCGACGCAGCTGGGCGGCTGGGGCTCGATCTTCGACGCGGCCGCGCAGAAGTTCGCCGCCACCCCCGCGCCCGGCGACGGCATCACGCTGAACGCCACCAACCAGCTCCAGTACGTGACGCTGGCCTTCGGCTCGGCGCTGGCGCTGTTCCTCTACCCGCACAGCCTGACCGGCGTGCTGGCGTCGAAGAACCGCAACGTCATCAAGCGGAACATGTCCGCCCTGCCCGCCTACAGCCTCGTGCTCGGCCTGATCGCGCTGCTCGGCTACATGGCCATCGCGGCCGGCACCAAGCCGGTCGTGGGCGCCAACGGCCGGCCGGACGCCAACACGATCGTGCCGCGGCTGTTCGACCAGGTCTTCCCCGACTGGTTCGCCGGCGTGGCGTACGCGGCCATCGGCATCGGCGCGCTCGTGCCCGCCGCCATCATGTCGATCGCGGCGGCCAACCTGTTCACCCGCAACATCTACCGGGAGTACCTCAACAAGGACGCCACCGACGCCCAGGAGGCCAAGGTCTCCAAGATCGTCTCGCTGGTGGTCAAGGTGGGCGCGGTGCTGTGCATCCTGCTGCTCGACCCGCAGTTCTCGATCGACCTGCAGCTCATCGGCGGCGTGATCATCCTGCAGACGCTGCCGTCGGTGGCGCTCGGCCTCTACACCCGCTGGTTCCACCGGGGCGGCCTGCTCGCGGGCTGGGCGCTCGGCCTGGCGGCCGGCATGTGGATGCTCTACCTCATCCCCAACCCGGCCAACGGCAAGGCGCACTTCGGCGGGTCGGCGTTCGGGCTGGCCAACCTGGGCTTCGACACCACGATGACGGTGTACGCCGGGTTCCTGGCGCTGATCGTGAACCTGGTGGTGGCGGTGCTCGGCACGCTGGCCTTCCGGGCGTTCAAGGTGGCCGACGGGCCGGACGCCACCCGGCGCGAGCACTACTTCGTGGACGAGGGCGACCCGCGGGTCAAGGACCTCGACCTCAGCGGCTCGCACTGACGTCAGCTACGGAGGTGGGCGGGGTTGGCGACCTCCAGCTTCGCCCGCACCGCCTGCTCCAGCGCGGTCACCAGCGCGTGGTCGTCGGGCAGGCGGTCGTCGCGGACGGCGGCGGCCAGCTCGGCGTCGTCGGCCACGCCGAGCGCGGCCAGGCGGGCGGCGTGCTCCTCCGCCTGGGCCGGGCCCAGCTCGATCTCCCGCTCCACCATGCCGAGCACGTTGATCGCGACCCGGGTGTGGAAGCGCGTGCGCCCCTCCACCGCCGGCAGCACGTCGCTCTCGAGGAAGTCGCGCACCGCGGCCACGAGCTGCGCCGCCGTGGGGACGTCGTGGGGACCCGCGGACGAGCCGGTTCGCGTCATGGCTTCCTTCTAGCACACGGCTGGTCCCTTTATCCGGGTCCGATGAGGGATACGGCTAATCTGCGCTCATGAGCACTCAGTCGCCGCCCGCGGCCCTCCCGGCACTCGCGCCCCGGCTCATCGGGGCCGAGATCTTCGTCGTGATGTCGGTCTCGCTCGGCGCGAGCGGGCTGATCGCGCTCATCCGGCTGATCGGGGCGCTCACCGCGCCGAAGGAGCTGAAGAGCCAGCAGGCCGTGCTCGTCGGCTCGATGGCCCCCGGGCGGCCGTGGCTGGACCTGTCGCTGCAGCTCGCCCAGATCGCCATCGCGGTGGCGCCGGTCGGGCTGGTGGCGTACCTGCTGGTGCGTTCCGGCGAGTCATTGCGCACGATCGGCGCGGACCTGCGCGAGCCGCGCCGCGACCTGCTGCGCGGCGCGCTGCTCGCGGCCCTGATCGGCGGCAGCGGGCTGGCGTTCTACCTGGTGGTGCAGGCCATCGGGGTCAACCTCACCGTCGTGCCCGGCGCGCTGCCCGAGGTGTGGTGGCAGGTGCCGGTGCTGCTGCTCGCCGCCGCGCAGAACGGCGTGCTGGAGGAGGTGCTGGTCGCCGGCTACCTGCTGCACCGGCTGGGGCAGGCCGGCTGGTCGCCGTGGCGGGCGGTCGTGGTGTCGTCGCTGCTGCGGGGGTCGTACCACCTGTATCAGGGGTTCGGCGGGTTCGTCGGGAACGTGGTGATGGGCATCGTGTTCGGCCGGGCCTACCAGCGGTGGGGGCGGACGATGCCGCTGATCGTGGCGCACACGCTCATCGACGCGGTGGCCTTCGTCGGGTACGCCTTCCTGCGCGGCAAGGTGAGCTGGCTGCCCTAGACCGTTGCCCCTACCGTTGACTGGGCAACGATATTCGGCTGAGATCCAGGCATGAGCTTCGCCGTGCCCGCGAGCGTCCGGCCCGTCCGCGACGCCGTCCATGCGTTCATGACCGAGCGGGTCGAGCCCGCAGAGCCGGTGCTGCACGAGGGCGGGCCCGCCGCCGAGGAGGCCCTGGCCGACCTGCGGGCCGCGGCCAAGAAGGAGGGCCTGTGGGCGCTCGGCCACCCGCGTGAGCTGGGCGGCGGCGGGCTGCCGTTCCTCGACTACGTCTACGTCAACGAGGTCCAGGGGCGCAGCGAGTTCGGGCAGCTCGCGCTCGGCACGTACACCCTCCAGGACTCGCTCATGCTGGACGAGCACGCCTCGCCCGAGCAGCGCGAGCGCTACCTGGAGCCGCTGGTGCGCGGCGACATCTCGCCCAGCTTCGCCATGACCGAGCCGGGCGTCTCCAGCTCCGACCCCACCCAGATCCGCACGAGCGCCGTGCTCGACGGGGACGAGTGGGTGATCAACGGGCACAAGTGGTTCACCACCGGGGCCTCGCGGGCGGCGTACACGACCGTGATGTGCCGCACCGAGCCCGACGCGCCGGCGCACCTGGCCTTCTCCATGATCCTGGTGCCGACCGACACGCCCGGGTACACGATCGTGCGCGACACGCCCGTGCTCGGGCTGGACGGCGCGCACTGCGAGGTGCGCTACGACAACGTCCGGGTGCCCGCCTCCAACCTGCTGGGCGAGCGGGGCCGCGGGTTCGTCATCGCGCAGAAGCGCCTCGGTCCCGGGCGCATCTTCCACTGCATGCGCTGGCTCGGGCAGGCGCAGCGGGCCTTCGACCTGATGTGCCGGCGGCTGCACGAGCGCACCGCGTTCGGCGAGCCGCTGGCGAAGAAGCAGCTCATGCGCCAGCACGTGTTCGACTCCTACGCCGAGATCCAGTCGGCCCGGCTGCTCACGCTCAACGCCGCCGAGGCGATCGACGCCGGCTCCGACGCCCGCGTGGAGATCGGCGCGATCAAGGTCGTCGGCGCGCGGATGCTGCACAACGTCATCGACCGGGCCATCCAGGTGCACGGGGCGGCGGGGCTGACGGGCGACACACCGCTCGACCGGATGTACCGGCACGCGCGGGCCGGGCGCATCTACGACGGGCCCGACGAGGTGCACATCGACTCGGTCGGGCGGCGCATCCTCGGCTCGTACGCGGCCGGCGGCAACTGGGAGTTCGGTCTCCGATGAGCGCCGACACCGTCGCCGCCGTGGTGGCGGAGGTGTTCGGCCCGCAGGCCGCCCTCCCCCACCGGGTACGGCTCCCCGGCGGCGCGTCACGGGAGACGTGGGCCCTGGACGTCGCCGCGCCCGGCGGTGAGCGGCACGAGCTGGTGCTGCGGCTCGACTCGCCCGGCGGGGCCGGGGAGGCCGGGACCACGCTGGAGGCGGAGGCGCGGCTCATGCGGGCGGCGGCCGCCTCCGGCGTGCCGGTGCCGCGGATCGTCGCTGCAGGGTCGGCGGGCGGGGCGCCGTACGTGCTGATGGAACGGGTGGACGGGGAGACGATCCCGCGCCGGATCCTGCGCGACGACGCCTACGCCGCCGCCCGGCCGCTGCTGGCCGCCCAATGCGGACGGGCGCTGGCCGCGGTGCACCGGATGCCGCTGTCCAGCCTGCCGCCCGACCCGGCCGCCGGGGAGGACCCGCTGGCGCGCTGGCGGGACGTGCTGGACCTGCTGGGTGAGCCGCACCCGGTGTTCGAGCTGGCGTTGCGGCGGCTGGCCGCGTCCCGTCCGCCCGCCGGGCCGCCCGCGGTGGTGCACGGCGACTTCCGCAACGGCAACCTCATCGTCGGGCCGGAGGGCGTGCGGGCCGTGCTGGACTGGGAGCTGGCCCACGCCGGTGACCCCCTGGAGGACCTGGGGTGGCTGTGCGTGAAGGCGTGGCGGTTCGGCTCGCCGCTGCCGGTCGGCGGGTTCGGCGGCTACGACGAGCTGATCGCCGCCTACGAGGAGGCGGGCGGCGCGAAGGTGGACCGCGACGCGCTGCGCTGGTGGGAGACGTTCGGCGTGCTCAAGTGGGGTGTCATCTGCGTCATGCAGACCATGCGGCACCTGCGCGGCGGCGCCAGGTCGGTGGAGCTGGCGGCGATCGGGCGGCGGGTGTGCGAGACCGAGTGGGACCTGCTGCGGATGCTGCGCGAGCCCGGCTGAGAAAATCCGTTGCCGCCGTGTGGTCGGGGGCCGCACCCTTGAGCGGTGGCCATCCTGCGGGCGTCCCATCTGGTCAAGCGGTTCGGGCCGGTCACGGCCGTCCGCGACGTGAGCCTCACCGTCGGCGAAGGCGAGATCGTGGGGCTGCTCGGCCCCAACGGCGCCGGCAAGTCGACGACCCTCCACATGCTGCTGGGCCTCATCACCCCCGACGCGGGCAGCGTGGAGCTGTTCGGCATGGAGCTGGCCCGCCACCGCACCGAGGCGCTCAGCCGGCTCAACTTCGCCGCCAGCTACGTGGACCTGCCCGGGGCGCTGCGGGTGGGCGAGGTGCTGGACGCCTTCGCCCGCCTCTACGCCCTGCGCCGCCCGCGCGAGCGGGTCGCCGAGCTGGTCGAGATGTTCGAGCTGGGCCCGTTCGTCAAGCGGAAGGTCATGGCGCTGTCGTCCGGGCAGCGCACCCGCGTGCAGCTCGCCAAGGCGCTGCTGAACGCGCCCCGGCTGCTGGTGCTGGACGAGCCGACGGCCAACCTCGACCCCGACGCCGGTGACCGCGTACGCGGCCTGCTGACCCGGGTGGCCGCCGAGAACGGCAGCGCCATGCTCATCACCTCGCACAACATGCGCGAGGTGGAGCGCATGTGCGACCGGGTGCACTTCCTGTCCGGCGGGGTGATCGTGGCCGCGGGAAGCGCGGCCGAGCTGGCCGGCCACTACGGGGCCGAGGACCTGGAAGAGGTGTTCCTGAAGGTGGCGAGAGGATGAGCATGTCACAGGCTTCCGCGCTGACGCTGCCGCCGCTCGGCCTCGCCGCCCGGCGCACCCGGGTCATGGGCGTGGTCCGGCGCGACTTCGCGGCGCTGCGGCGCAGCCCGGTCCGGGTCTTCGAGATCTTCTTCTGGCCCAGCGTGGAGCTGGTGCTGTGGGGGTTCATGACGCTGTTCCTGCAGGCGCAGCGGGTGCCGTTCGCGGTGTCGTTCCTGCTGGGGGCGGTGCTGCTGTGGCAGGTGCTGCAGAAGGCGAGCAACGAGATCTCGATCGCCTTCCTGGAGGACATCTGGTCACGCAACCTGCTGAACGTGCAGGTCAGCCCGCTGTCCAGCGCCGAGTATCTGACCGGGCTCGTGCTGTTCTCGCTGGGCAAGGTGATCTTCGCGCTGGCCGTGATGGCGGCGCTCGCCCTCGGCCTGTACGGCTTCGGCGTGACCGCCATCGGCGTGGGGCTGGTGCCGTTCATGGGGGTGCTGCTCGTGCTCGGCTGGTCGCTCGGGCTGGTCGGCATCGCGGCGGTGCTCCGCTTCGGCGAGAACGCGCAGGTCATCGCCTGGTCCATCGTGTTCATGGTGCAGCCGCTGGCCGGGATCTTCTACCCGGTGTCCGTGCTGCCCGCGCCGCTCCAGGCGGTGTCGGAGTTCCTGCCCGCCTCGCACGTGTTCGAGGGCATGCGCACGGTCATGGCCGGCGGCCCGGTGCCCTGGGACCGGCTGGCCTGGGCGGCCGGGCTCGACGTGGTCTACCTGGCGGCCACGGTGGGGTTGTTCGCGTGGGCGCTCACGTACGCCCGGCGGCACGGGAAGCTGTCACGCTTCGGCGAATGAGCGCGGGTCGGTGACGGCGGCCGTGATGACGTCCACCAGGCTCTCCACCACCTGGTCGCGGTCGAGGCCGGGCTGGTCCAGCCACCAGTCGCCGGTGGTCTGCACCATGCCGACGAAGGCGTGGCCGAGCACCTGCGCCCGCACCGGGTCGGGCACCACCCCCTCGGCGGCGAGCACGCCGCCCAGCTCCTCGCCGAGGCTGCGGACGAGGGAGGTGACGCGGGAGCGGGTGCGGACGTCCTCGGCCCCGGCGCGCTGGAACAGGAAGCGGTAGAGGTTGAGGTTGGCGGAGACGAGGTCGAGGTAGGCCGTGATGGTGGCCCTGGCGCGGGCCCGCAGATCGGCGCCGGCCTCGGCGAAACGCGGCCGGAGCTGCGCGATCACGGTGCGCACGTGCCGGTCGGCGAGCGCCTCGTACAGGCCGCTGCGGTCGCCGAAGTGGCGGTAGAGGATGGGCTTGGTGACGCCCGCGGCGGCGGCGATGGCGGCCATCGACACGTCGGGGCCCTCGGCCGCGATGGCGCGGTCGGCGGCGTCGAGCAGCGCCCTGCGCCGGTCGGGGTCGCGTCCGCTCACGGGCCCAGGATAGATCGCCGGCCGCGCGGGAGCAGCGCCGAGAGGACGAGGACGACGCCGATGAGCGCGTAGAGGCCGGTGATGCCGGCGAGGGTGCCGGGCGGCTCGGCCGCCTCCGTCCAGGGGGCGGCGCCGGGGCGGGCCCAGGGCAGGCCGCCGGCGTACGGGAGGGTGGCCGCGGCGGCGATGGCGCCGGTGGCGTCGAGCGCGAACAGCGTGCCGGCCGCCGCCAGCGGCAGTCCGCAGGCGAGGGCCGCCGGCGGCCAGGCGGCGAGCATCGCGACGATCGCCGCCACCGCGAGGAGGCAGCCGAGGCCGGCGGGCGACGGCCCGGCCGCCACCGTGCCCGCGCGCAGCTCCCGCGCGCCCGCCTCGGTGAGGTAGTAGACGGGGGCGAGGGCCGCCAGCCCGGCGACGGCGCCCAGCAGATGACGCAACCCACGACTCACAGGGACCAGTGTCCCCTGCTGACCCGTCCTTTACTCGGCGTTGATCGAAAGACGGGAGCCGGTCCCCTTTACGAAGTAGATTTCGGAAACGCCGCCAATTTACTGGAAAATGCTGGGACTGTTGGTACGCTCGCGCTCATGAGTGACCGGCTGGACGAGCTCGAACGGCGGATCGACGAGCTGCGGGCCGGCGTGCGCAGGGCCATGCGCGCACGGGACGGCGGCGCCGCCCGCGGCCTGCGGGCCGAGCTGCGCGCCGCCGAGCGGGCCTGGGACGCCCTGGTGGGCGGCGAGCAGCCCGAGGAGCCCGCGGCGCGGGCGGTCCCGCTGGTCACCGTGCGCGAGCAGGTCCACCAGGGGCTGCGGCTGCTGGGCGCGACCGCGCAGCCGCGCCTGGTGGTGGCGGTCAGCGAGGCGTTCCTCGGCGGCACGATCCGCAGCGCCCAGCTCACCAGCCTGCGCAGGGACGAGGAGCGGTCGTTCCGGTCGGCGCCGTTCGGGCGGCCGTACTATCTGTGCGCCGCGCTGACCGACCGCCTCTCCCCCGCCCGCGGCCTGCTCACGCTGAGCACCTGGCCGCTGGAGCGGCGCGTGGTCGGGCCACTCAGCCCCCGCGTCGACTTCCTGACCTGCGCGATCGCCGTGGCGGGGCGTGAGCAGGCCGATCCGCGGGCGGCCCGGTTACTCCTGCGCATGGCCAGGAACATCCCCGGCGCCACCGACGGCTCGCTCGGCCCGCCCGACCCGGACCGGGTGATCGCGGCGGCCCGCGCCGAGCTGGCCGTGCACGCCCCGCGCGACACGCGCGACCGCGCGGAGCTGGCGCGACGCGCCGCGCGGCAGCTTGATGACGTCGCCCGACTGTTCGGCGCCGCTACGCTGAGCACGATCAAGAAGGAGTACGCCACGTGAGCGGCTTGAAGCGCGAGGGCGACCCCGCGCACCGGCTCGACGCGCTGCGCGGCACCACGCCGCCGCGCCCCCATGACGCCCGCGCCATCGCGGCGCTCGCCGCCAACCCCGGCTGCGCCCGCCGCGCCCTCATGGACGGCGCCGGCCTCGACAAGGACGCCGCCGCCCGCCATCTCGGCTTCCCCGCGCCGTTCGGGCAGTCGCCGTTCGCGATCACCCGCGGCAACGCCTTCGAGGCGCTGGTCAAGGCCGACGGCTGCGCGGAGCTGCTGCGGATGCTGCGCGAGCTGCTGCGCCTGCCGGTCGCCGAGGTCGCCTACCACGACGTCGAGAACGTCGGCGAGAAAGCCGACGCCAGGACCGGCGCCCACCTGCGTCACGCCCACACCCGCTCGCTGATCGACCGGGCGGCGCGCGGCGAGGACGACGCCGGCACGCTCTACGACCACCCGCTGCTCGCCCTCACCATCGCCGGGCACACCGCCTACCTGGAGCCCGACGTGGTGGCCTTCCAGCTCGGCGGCCGCTTCCACATCGTGGAGATCAAGTCGTTCGCGGTGATCGACGGGCAGGCCGAGCCGTCGGCGGCGGCCGCAGCGGCCCGGCAGGCCGCGGTGTACGTCCTGGCGCTGCGCACCCTGCTGGAGGAGCTGGGCCACGACCCGCTGCGGGTCTCCCACGACGTGGTGCTGGTCTGCCCCGAGAACTTCGCCAACCGCCCGGTCGCCACCCTGGTGGACGTACGCCGCCAGCTCGCCGTGCTGCGCCGCCAGCTCGCCCGCATGACGACCCTCGACCGGCTGATGGCCGGCCTGCCCGAGGACCTCACCTTCGACCTGCGTCCCGGCGAGGACGGCCGCCCCACCCGGCCGGTCGCCGAGCTGGCCGACGCGGTGCGCAGGACCACCGCCCGCTACGCGCCGGAGTGCCTGTCCACCTGCGACCTGTGCTTCTTCTGCCGGGACGAGGCCCGCCAGGAGGGCGCCTCCGACCTGCTCGGCCGTCAGGTGCGCGACGAGCTCGGCGGGGTGGCGTCCGTGGCCGAGGCCCTGGGCCTGGCCGACGGCACCCGCGACCCGGCCGAGGGCCAGGAGGAGATCGCCCGGCTGCTGCGCAACGCCGAACGCCTGCGCAGGGAGTGCCTCGGGAGTGTGTGACAAGTGAGCCTGCTGACCTCGCTGGCCCGGCTGCGGGCCCTGGACGAGGGCATCGCCCAGCCGGTCGCGACCGTGCGGCACTGCCACCTGTCGGCGCGGCCGATGGTGTTCGTGCCGCTGCGGCTGTCCGGCGAGGCCGCCGCGCCGCTCGCCGCGATGCTCGGCGACGACCGCGACCGGCCGCGCCTGCTCGTGGTGCCCCAGCCGCGCAACCGCGACCTGCGCTTCGCGTGGGCGGCCGAGCTGGCCGGGGTGCTGCTGCCGTACGTGGAGAGCTTCACAGCTGACACCGAGACGGTCGAGCGGCGGGGCGGCGACCCGTACGAGCGGGCGCTGGACGCGCCGCAGCTCGTCGTGCCCAACACCGGCGGCGTGGCCTTCACCCGGCTGCTCGGCCGCTCCACCCGTTTCCGCCGCGCCGACGGCCCCTACCCGGTGCCGGAGTCGGTGCCGCTGCTCGGGCGGTGGCTGACGTACTTCGCCGAACGGGCCGCGTACCCGGGGTCGTCGCTCATGCTGGCCGCGACGGAGGAGCTGGGCCGGCACTGGGCGAGCGGGCAGAGCGGGCTGGAGGACGGCAACCTCGCCTCCCTGGTCGCGTGGATCACCGAGGGGCCGCGCGAGGAGGCCGAGGACCCGCTGGTGTGGCCGCCCGCCGGTCCGGCGACGGACCCGGGGTTCGACGCGGAGGTGCTGGCCCCCGCCATCGAGAGCGGGTCGGCCGAGCGGGTCACGGAGGCGCTGCGCACCCAGCTCGCGCCGACCTGGCGGCTGATGTGGCGGGCGCTCGACCTGCTGGCCGGGCTGGAGCCTGGGGCGAGCGTGGCGCAGCGGTGGGAGCAGGACCGGGCCTCGTTCAGCGCCATGGCCGAGAGCGTCGCGGAGGGCGGCCCGCCGCAGCCGCGCAGGGACGGCGCGGTGGCCGCCGCGGCCCGGCTCGCGCGCATGGAGCGCGCCCAGGCCGCCTACGAGGTGCAGCGCGCCTACGACGACCCGCTGGTGATGGCCGAGTACCGGCTGACCGGCGAGGCGTTCGCCGGCGAGGTGGTGGAGACCGTCCCCGACAACGCCGAGGGCGAGGGCCGCTCGCGCAAGCTGCGCCCGCTGGTCGTGGTCAAGACCGACGACCCGGTGCTGCTGCCGGTCGGCACGGCGCTCGGCACCCCGGAGCGCCGCGCCCAGGGCGCGGAGCTGGTCGAGGCGCACGAGGGCCTGGTCACCATCAAGATCACCAAGGGCATGGGGCGGGGGAAGACGGCCGCTCCGGGTTCGGTGCCCGACGTCGGCGAGCGGGTCTGCTACACCTCGCTCACCGGCGACTTCCAGGGCTCGCCCGGCCTGCCCGACGCCGAGGCCACGCCGTGGACGCACGGCGGGCCGCCCCAGCAGTACGTGCCCGACGACGAGGACGCCCAGGAGGAGTGGTCGTGACCGCCAGCCCGCCGGAGCGCAGCCCGGAGCAGGTCATCGCGGACGTGCTGGCCGACCTGCCCCGGCATCGGGGCGTGGTCGTGGACTCGCCGCCGGGCGCGGGCAAGTCCACGCTGGTGGTGCGCGCGGCGGCGCACCTCGCGGCCACCGGCGAGCCGCTGATGATCGTCGCCCAGACCAACGAGCAGGTCGACGACCTGGTGGTGCGCATCTGCGACAAGCACCCGCACCTGACGGTCGGGCGGCTGTCGGCCGGCGCGTACGCGCCACCGCCGCGCCTGCTGGAGCTGGCCGGGGTCCGGGTCGGCACGCGGGTGCAGGATCTCGGCGATCCGGACATCGTCATCGCCACGGCCGACAAGTGGGCGTGGATCGGCGACAGGAAGTGGCCGTGGGCGATCGTGGACGAGGCCTACCAGATGCGCTCGGACAAGCTGCTGCGCATCGCGGGGCTGTTCGAGCGGGCATTGTTCGTGGGCGATCCCGGGCAGCTCGACCCGTTCTCGATCGTCGACGGTGACCGCTGGTCGGGGCTGTCGTGGGACCCGCTGCAGAGCGCGGTGTCGGTGCTGCTGCGGCACAACCCGGACCTGCCGGTGCACCGGCTGCCGGTGTCGTGGCGGCTGCCGGCGACGGCCGCGCCGGTGGTGTCGCGGGCGTTCTACCCGTTCACCGGGTTCCGCTCCGGCACCGGGCCGGGCGAGCGGCGCATGGAGCTGGTCACCGGCGGCCTCGGCACCCCGCACGACCGGGCGCTGGAGGAGGCGGCCCGCTCCGGATGGGCGCTGCTGGAGCTGCCGGAACGGCACACCGTGCGCACCGACGGCGAGGCGGTGCGGGCGGTGGCGCTGCTGGCGGCGCGGCTGCTGCAGCGCGGCGCGGTGGCGGGCTCGGAGCAGGGCGAGCGGCCGGTCACCGCCGACCGGATCGCGGTCGGGGCCGCGCACCGCGACCAGGTGGCGGCGATCCGCGCGGCCGGCCTGCCGCCGGAGATCACCGTGGACACCGCCAACCGGCTCCAGGGCCGCGAGTACGACGTGACGATCGTGCTGCACCCGCTGTCGGGGCGGCGCGACGCGACGGCCTTCCACCTGGAGTCGGGGCGGCTGTGCGTGCTCGCCTCCCGGCACCGGCACGCCTGCGTGGTGGTCGCCAGGGCCGGGATCGCCGAGCTGCTGGACGCCCACCCGTCGGCCGAGCCGGTGCAGCTCGGCGTGCCGGTGAAGTTCCCCGACGGGTGGGAGGCCAACCAGGCGGTGCTGGAGCACCTGTCGCGGCACCGGGTCCGGGCGGGCCAGGGCCAGATGTACGGCTAGAGCCTGCGGCGCCAGACGTCGATGCCCATCACCGGGCGCATGCCGGCCGACTCGTACAGGCCGAGCGCCGGGGTGGTGTTGTTGCTGTCCACGTGCAGGATCGTGCCCTTCCTTCCGCGGGCGGCGTCGGCGGCGAAGGCGTGCCGGAGCATGAAGCGGCCGAGACCCTGACCGCGGAACTCGGGCAGCACGGCGAGTGTGGCGACGTAGCCGCAGCCCTGGTCGGGCAGGAACTGGTCGGTGCCGATCACCACCGCGGCCGGGCGGCCGTCGATCCTGGCCAGGGCGAGCTGGCTCCAGTCGGTGGAGCTGTGGGCCTGGCGGCGTTCGTACCACTGCTCGTAGGTGACGGGGACGAACCCGAAGTGATCGGCGAAACCCTCCTGGTGGACGCGGTGCGCCTCGCGCCGCACCTCCTCGCTCTCCCCGGAGTGCAGCGTCAGCCCGGCGGGCGGGGCGGGCGGCTCGACGGGGCCGTCGAAGTCGATCCGCATGCGGTGGAAGCCGGTGCCCGGCTCGAAGCCGTGCTCCTTGGCGATGACCTGCTTGCCCTGGTCGGCGCGGTAGATGCCGAGGTGGAGGGTGGCGCCGTCGTGGCCGCGCTCGGCGGTCAGCTCGCGGGCGCGGCCGAGGACCTTCTCCCAGAGCGGCTCGGTCAGCTCCTCGGCTCCGGGACGGACGATGACGTCCAGGTCGACCAGGTCGCTGTCGCCGTTGGCGCAGGCCCAGGCGTAGGCGAGCAGCCGGCCGCCGGGCTCCTCGGCGACCCAGCCGTCGCGGTCGAGGTCGAATTCGGGCTCGGCGAGCTCGTCCTCGACGTCCTGGAGGGTCATGTCGGGGCCGCCGAGCACGGCGGTCTCGTACGCCGCGACGAGGTCGTACAGGGCGGCCGCGTCGTCCGGGCGCGGTCGTCGGAAAGTGTGCATGGGGACAATTGTCGTCAAAACCCCCAGCTGGCACCTCTCCTTTTTTCGCCGAATAAACTGGACATCTCCTTACCGGCCGTCAAGTCAGAAAATGGTGCACAGTGCGGGCAGACACACGGACCCGTATTCAGGAGGTCGCGCTGCGGCTCTTCACCGAGCAGGGGTACGAGGCGACCTCGCTGCGGGAGATCGCCGAGGAGCTGGGCGTCACCAAGGCCGCGCTCTACTACCACTTCAAGACCAAGGACGACATCGTGGCGAGCCTGGTCGACCTGCGCGTGGCCGAGATCGAGGAGCTGGTGGAGTGGGCGCGGGAGCGCCCGAAGACGTCCGCGACGCGCCGCGAGCTGCTGGAGCGCTACGCCGCGAACCTGACCCGGCCCAGCCACCTGGAGGTCACCCGGTTCCTGGAGCGCAACCAGACGGCGCTGCGCGAGCATCCGAAGCTCATCAAGATGCGCGAGGCGATGCTGGCGCTCACGGCCGAGCTGAGCGAGCCGGGCGCGACGCCGGTGGAGCGGATCAGCCGGTCGCTGGCGCTGTTCGCGCTGCACGCCGGCAAGTGGATGACGGCGCAGGACGGCCTGACCGAGGACGAGATCGCCGAGGCGTCCATGGAGGTGGCGCGGCGGCTCGCGGACATGTGATCCCGGGGAGGCCCGGTTCCGCCGCCGACGATTGGGCTCCGCGATCTCGGGCAGAAGGTCGCCACGCGTTCCGCAAGGAAGGAGAAGTCGTGGAGGCCTCGATAGCGCTCCGGCTGCCCAGGGATGCCGCGAGCGTCCCGCTGATCAGGCAGATGCTGGACGGCACTCTGCGCTCGCTCGGCGTGGAGAGCGGGATCCGCGACGACATCGAGCTCATGCTCACCGAGGCCTGCTCCAACGTGATCCGGCACGCCGAGCCGAGCGACGAGTACACCGTCAGCGCCACCGTCCACGACGACCGGTGCTTCATCCGGGTCGTCGACACCGGGCACGGCTTCGACCCCGACACGCTGCAGGAGCCGAAGCCGGGGGCCGAGCACGGACGCGGGCTGATGATCATGCGGGCGCTCGCCGACGACATCCGCTTCACCAACAAGCGGGAGAACGGCGCGATGGTGTGCCTGGAGAAGCGCCTCCGGTACCAACCCGGGGCCGCCGGGCCCCACCTGATGTCAGCGGACCACCGCTCCTCCCCCGCCTCGCGCTGACGCCCTCCCCTGGCTTCAGCGCCTTCGGCGTGCTCGTTCATTCTCATTATCGATAGTGATAACGTGTGGGGTGTGAGGACATCCCCAGAGCGCTGGGCGCAGCTGGCGCTGCACCCCGTGCGCATCCGCATCCTGCGCGCCGCGGCCGGCGCCCGCCGCACGTCGTCCGACCTGGCGGGCCTGCTGCCCGACGTGCCGCAGGCGACGCTGTACCGGCACATCGCCACGCTGGCGCAGGCCGGCCTGCTGCAGGTGGTGGAGGAGCGCAAGGTCGGCGGCGCGACGGAGCGGGTGTACGCGGTGCCGGAAGGCGGCGTCACCCCCTCCCCCGAGGCGCTGGCCTCGGCCTCCCCCGAGGAGCACGCGCGGTACTTCACCGCGTTCGTGGCCAGCCTGCTGTCGGAGTTCTCGCGCTACCTCGCCAGGGAGCACATCGACCTCGTGGCCGACGGCGTCGGCTACCAGCAGCTGGTGCTGCACCTGGACGACGAGGAGTTCGTACGTTTCGCGCAGGGTTTCGCCGGCCTCGTCCAGCCCCTGCTCGCCAACCAGCCGGCGCCGGGACGCACACCCCGGCTGCTGGCCACGATGTTGCTCCCCCTGACGGAAGAAGGTTGACATGGCGACGGTCATCATCGACGGCGGCTCGATCATCGTGGAGTTCGGCCCCTGGGAGCGGTTCTTCGCCGGCCGCGCCCGGCACGTCATCCCCCTGGCGTCCGTGCGGGAGGCGGTCGCCACCGGGCAGCCGCTGCGCGTCCCGCGTGGCGCGCGCAGCGGGCTGGCGGTGTCGGGCCACACCAAGATCGGCGTCTGGGGCCTGTACGGCGGCCCCCGTCAGCTGGTGGCGGTCAACCGCCACCTGCCCGGGCTGCGGCTGCTGCTGGACCGCGCGGGTTCGGGCGGCGAGTTCGACGAGGTCGTGGTCTCGGTCCCCGGCGCCGACCGGCTCGCCGAGACCATCCGGGCGACGGCCGCATGAGCGGCGTCGAGGTCCGGAGCCTGACCAAGAGGTACGGCGCGCTCACCGCCGTCGACGACCTCAGCTTCACCGTCAGGCCGGGAGCGGTCACCGCCTTCCTCGGCCCCAACGGCGCCGGCAAGACCACGACCATGCGCATGATGGTCGGCCACGTCGCACCCACCTCCGGCGGCGTGACGATCGGCGGGCGGCGCTACCGCGACCTGCCGCGCCCGACGAGCGTCGTGGGGGCGGCCTTCGACGCCGCCGCCTTCCATCCGCGCCACTCGGCCAGGGACCATCTCAGGATCTACGCGGCGATGGGCGGGCACCCGTCCCGCCGGGTGGATGACCTGCTCGGCCTGCTCGGCCTGGCGGCGGCGGGCGACCGCGCGACGGGCGCCTACTCGACCGGCATGCGGCAGCGGCTCAGCCTGGCCACCGCCCTGCTGGGCGACCCCGGCGTCCTGCTGCTGGACGAGCCGGGCAACGGCCTGGACCCCGAGGGCACGGCCTGGCTGCGCGCGTTCCTGCGCGAATTGGCCGGGGAGGGCCGCGCCGTCCTGGTCTCCAGCCACGCGCTGGGCGAGGTCCAGCAGGTCGCCGACGACGTGGTGGTCATCCGGCGGGGCCGGCTGCTGGCCGCCGGGGCGCTGAGCGAGCTCGCCGGCGCGGGGCACGTCGTACGGGTGAGCAGCCCGGACGCGGACCGGCTCGCCCGCGTCCTCGCGCCCGCCGCCCGAGGGATCGACCGCGACGGGCCCTGCGACCTGCGGGTGCACGGGCTGGAGCCCGCCGAGATCGCCGGCCTGGCCGCGGCGCACGAGCTGCCCGTCCACGGCCTGGCCGCCTGCCCGCCCAGCCTGGAAGAGCTCTTCCTGGACCTGACCGGCGAACGGACGGACGCATGAGACCCCTGATCCACGCGGAGCTCCGCAGGCTGCTCGCGACCCGGCTGTGGCTGGGCACCCTGCTCGTGGCCGCCCTGCTCGGCGGCGGCATGGTCGGGCTGCTGGCCCTCGTCGGGCCGGAGAACTTCGACCCGCCGATGCCGGGGCTGCACACCGAGGCGGGGGTACGGGCCGTGCTCGGCTTCCTCGGCTTCACCGCCTTCGTCCCTGCCGCCGTCGGCACCCTGGCCCTGACCTCCGAGTACCGGCACCGCACGATCACCGTCACGTTCCTGTACGCCCCGGACCGCTGGCGGGTGCTGGCCGCAAAGCTCGTGACGTACGGGCTGGCCGGCGTGGTCTACGGGCTCGTCCTGTCGGGCACCGCCGCCGTGGCGCTGTTCGGCGCCGCCGCGGCGCGCGGCGTCACCCTGGGCCTGGACGCGGGGACCGTCGCCGAGCTCCTGGCCCGCCTGGCGGTCGCGATGGCCGCCTACACGGTGCTCGGCGTCGGCATGGGCGCGCTGATCCGCCACCAGGTCGCGGCGCTCTGCGTGGTGGTCGGCTACCTGTACGGGGCGGAGCTGATCCTCGTCACGATCCCGGGCGTCCGCCACCTCTATCCCCTGCTGCCCGGCGGCGCGACGGCGGCGCTCACCGACTTCACCGCCGTGGCCGACGCCCTGGCCCAGCAGCTGTCCAGCGAGCCCGTCCGCCTGCTGTCCCCGCCGGCCGGAGCGCTGGTGCTGCTCGGATACACGGCGCTGGCGAGCACGGCCGCGCTGCTCAGACCCCTGCGCCGCGACGTCGCCTGACCTCCAGGGAGAAGTGGCGGCGCAGGCGCGGGGTGCGGCCGCTCAGCTCGCCGCGCCGCCGCTCGGGGACGCTCTCGCCGCTCAGCTTCACCGTCAGCCGCCGCTCCCGCCCCGTCAGCCGCCGCCACAGCCGCGGCAGGGGGAGCATGGAGCCGGCCATGACCATGAACGCCACCAGGGCGATCACGGAGATGACGGCGATCGCAAGGGCGATGAGCAGCAGCACGACCAGCAGGGACCCGATGGCGCCGAGCACGTCCAACATCTGGCGAAGAGTTCCCGATCATCAGCCGGTTATGCCAACTCATGCGGATATAACGCACTTACTCGTCGCAGGAGATGGGCGCGCTCAGTCCCCGACCAGCCCCGACTGGTCGAGCCGGCCCGGCAGCAGGTCGAGCCGGCGCAGGATCACGCCCTCGCGCAGCGCCCACGGGCACACCTCCAGGCTGTCCACCTCGAACAGGTCCATGGCCGCGTCCGCGACCAGCGCGCCCGCCGCGAGCTGCGCCGCCCGCCCCTCGGACACGCCGGACAGCCGCGCCCGCTCGGCCGTGCTCATGGCGGCGAGCTTGGTCACCCATTCGGCGGTGTCCTGCCGGGTGAGCCGGCGGGGCACGTACAGGCCCTCGTTGGTGGGCGCGGCCCCGGCGATCCTGGCGAGCTGCTTGAAGGTCTTGGAGGTGGCGACGGCGCGGTCGGGCCGCCCGTAGCGGGCGACGGAACCGACCGTGCGGGCGACCTCGGTGCGTACGTGCCGCCGCAGCCTGCGCACCTCCTCGGCGGACGGCGGGTCGGCGGTGAACCAGTCGCGGGTCAGCCGCCCGGCCCCCAGCGGCAGCGAGACGGCCACGTCGGGCTCCTCGTCCACGCCGGCCGCGATCTCCAGCGAGCCGCCGCCGATGTCGAAGGCCAGCAGCCGCCCCGACGACCAGCCGAACCACCGGCGCACGGCGAGGAAGGTCAGCCGGGCCTCGTCGCGCCCGGACAGCACCTCGATGTGCACGCCGCAGCCGTCCTCGACGCGGGCCAGCACCTCCTCGCCGTTGGCCGCCTCGCGCACGGCGGAGGTGGCGAAGGCGAGCAGGTCCTCCACGCCCTTGTCCTCGGCCAGCTCGACGGCTTCCTTGACGAACGCGCACAGCCGCTCGACGCCCCGCTCGGCGAGCCGGTTGTCCTCGCCGAGGTATTCCGTGAGGCGCAGCTCCTCCTTGTGCGAGTACGCGGGGATGGGCCGGGCGCCGCGGTGGGCGTCCACGACGAGGAGATGCACCGTGTTCGAGCCGATGTCCAGCACGCCGAGTCGCATGGGAAGACGCTACCGTTCTGCCGGATTCATGGCATAACGCGAGGGGTGACCAGCGGCGGCCGCGTGATCGGGGGCATGGTTCAAGGGCTACCCTTCCTTACTGGTATGACACGTTTGGGGGGACTTTGAGCGCTTGCTGTGGCCCGAGCAGGGAGGGCGCCGCCACGCCGCAGCCGCGGCCGGCCGTCCTGACCGCGCGGCGGTCGGCGCCGCCGCGCGGCATGGTACGCATCCCGGGCGGCATGTTCCTCATGGGCGGCGACGACTGGGACGCCCGCCCGGAGGACGGCGAGGGACCGGTCCGCGAGGTGCGGCTGGACCCGTTCATGATCGATCCCACGTGTGTGACGAACGCCCAGTTCGCCACCTTCGTCAAGGAGACGGGCTACGTCACCGAGGCCGAGCGGATCGGCTGGTCGTTCGTGTTCCGCCAGTTCGCCCGCGCGGGCGTCATCGACGCGACCGTGCCCGGCGCGCCCTGGTGGGCGGGCGTCGAGGGGGCCGCCTGGCGCACCCCGGAGGGGCCGGGCTCGTCGATCGGCCCCCGGCAGAACCACCCCGTCGTGCACGTCTCGTGGAACGACGCGAACGCCTACGCCGAGTGGGCGGGCAAGCGGCTGCCCACCGAGGCCGAATGGGAGATGGCCGCCCGCGGCGGGCTGGAGCGCAAGCGTTTCCCCTGGGGCGACGAGCTGGCGCCGAACGGGCGGCAGCGGTGCAACATCTGGCAGGGCCACTTCCCCACCGCGCCGAGCAAGGGGACGATGCCGGTCAAGTCGTTCCAGCCGAACGGCTACGGGCTCTACAACGTCGCGGGCAACGTCTGGGAGTGGACCGCCGACTGGTGGGGCACGGCGTGGGAGCCGTACGCGGAGAACCCGGCAGGGCCGGCCGAGGGCACGGCGAAGGTGATCCGCGGCGGGTCGTACATGTGCCACGACTCCTACTGCAACCGCTACCGGGTGGCCGCGCGCACCTCCAACACCCCGGACTCGGCGACCGGGCACACCGGTTTCCGCTGCGCGGCCATACTCTGATCGCATGTCACGAACCCTGCGACTGTTGATCACCGGCGGCGGCACCGGCGGTCACACCTACCCGGCCCTGACGACGCTGTCCGCCTTCCAGCGCCGCCAGGTGCCGCACGACGTGCTCTGGGTCGGCACCGCGAACGGCCTGGAGGCCAGGATCACGGCCGAGCACGGCATCCCGTTCAAGGCGATCACGACCGGCAAGCTGCGCCGCCGCCCCAACCTCCGGGAGCTGGGCACCAACATCGCGGACGTGTTCCGCATCCCCGTCGGGGTGTTCCAGGCGATCGGGCACGCGGCCCGCTACCTGCCCGACGTGGTGCTGTCGACCGGCGGCTACGTGGCCGTGCCCATCGGCGTGGCGGCCAAGCTGATCCGCCGCCCGCTCGTCATGCACGAGCAGACGACCGTCGTCGGGCTGGCCAACCGGATCCTGTCGCGCCTCGCCACCCGGATCGCGCTGTCGCACGAGTCGTCGCTGGAGCACCTGCCCGCCTCCGCCCGCGCCAAGGCCGTGGTGACCGGCAACCCGGTGCGGCCGGAGCTGCTGGCCGGCGACCGGGCGGCGGCCTACGACCTGTTCGGGCTGACGTTCGAGGTGCCGCTCATCTACGTGACCGGCGGCGCGCAGGGCAGCAAGCAGATCAACACGCTCATCGCCGAGATCCTGCCGCGGCTGCTGCCGCACGCGCAGGTCGTGCACCAGTGCGGGCCCAACTGGATCGAGCAGATGCGCGCGGTGCCGGTGCCCGCCGAGCTGGCCGACCGCTACCACCCGGTGCCGTACGTGGGGGCCGAGCTGGCCGACCTGTTCGCCGCGGCCGACGTGGTGATCGCGCGCAGCGGCGCGGGGACGGTCTCGGAGCTGACCGCGATCGGCAAGCCGGCCGTGCTGATCCCGCTCATCCCGACCGGCGGCGACGAGCAGCGCAAGAACGCCGGCTACCTGGCCTCGGCGGGGGCGGCGCGGGCGCTGCTGGAGCCGCACCCGACGCCCGACATGCTCCTCGCTGAGCTGATGCCGCTGCTGGCCGACCCCGGGCTGCGCGCCGCGATGGGGCAGGCCGCGGCCAAGCTGGGCCGCGTGGACGCCGCGGACGCCCTGTGCGACCTGCTGCTGGAGGCGGCCCACACAGGCGGCGCCGGCGTGGGTCAGGGCTCGCCCGGTGCTCCCGGCACCTCTTTCGGCGCTCCCGGGTCCAGGTAGCGGAAGGCCTCGCGGGCGGAGCTCACGCTCCGCCTGAGCGCCTGCTCCAGCCGGTCGGCGTCGGCCGCCAGCCGGTCCAGCTCGGGCACCGCGAAGCCGTCCGCGCCGGTCTCGGCGACGAGTTCCTCGTACTGGTGCAGCCGCCCGCGCAGCTCCTCGATCTGCTCGTGGGCGAGGTAGGCGCGCTCGGCCTCGGTGACGTTGGCGGCGTAGCGCTCCAGCGCCTCGACGCGGGCGAGCACGGCGTCCTCGCTGCCGTCGAGCGCGCGGGCCAGCGGCTCGGCGACGGCCTCGACCTCGGGCGTGAGGCCGCGCGAGACGGTCTCGCGGTGCTTGGCGCGCAGCGCCGACAGCTTGGCCAGCAGGCGGGCGATCTCCCACTCCTCGGCGGGCAGCATCACCGCGTTGCGGGCGTCGTCCAGCAGGCCCTCGGTGTTGACGCGGGAGCCGGTGACGGTGGCGACGGCCCGCTGCGCGCGGGCCAGCAGCCGCCTGGCGGACTCGTCGAGGTCATCGAGGAGCACGTAGTGGCCCTCGTGCCAGCGCAGCAGCTCGTACGTCTCGCGCTCGGTGTCGTCCTCGTCGTCCCCGGACAGGTCCTGGCGGGCGAACAGCACGATCACCATGGGGATGCCGAACAGCACGAGGACGAGCAGGCCGAGCCCCCTGATCGCGGCGCCGAGCCCGAGCAGCAGCCCGAAGAAGACCACCCCGGCGAAGACGCCCACCATGCCCCGGTGCGCGCCCGGCGAGGCCCTGCGCGGCTGGGGTGCCCAGCCCTGGCGCATCTTGACCAGCACGCGCCGGGACTGCCTCAGCACCTGCGCGTCGTCCGGTGGTATCTGGGGATCGACCACCATATCCGCCACAAAATCGGATCCTAAGCCAAATCACCCCCCAAGGTGGCGAAAAGCCTCGTGAGCCGAGCTGACGCTGTCGCGTAACGCCTGCTCAAGGCGGCCGGCCTCCTCGGACAATCCGTCGAGCTCCGGGACGGCCGCGCCGTCGGCGCCCGACTCCACGAGCAGCTCCTCGTAGCGGGGCAGGCGGGCGCTGAGCCGCTCGATCTGCCGCCGGGCGCGGTAGGCGCGCTCGGCGTCGGCGACGTGCCCCGCGTAGCGTTCCAGCGCCTCGACGCGGGCCAGCACCGCGGCCTCGCTGCTGTCCAGGGCCTCGGCGAGCGGCCCCGCCACGGCGGCCACCTCGGGCGTCACCCCCTCGGCGATCACCTCCTGGTGCTCGGCGCGCAGCGCCGACAGCTTGGCCAGCAGGCGGGCGATCTCCCACTCCTGCGCGGGCAGCATCACCGCGTTGCGCACGTCGTCCAGCAGGCCCTCGGCGTTGATCCGGGAGGCCGTGATCTGCTCGACGGCCGCCCCCGCGCGGGCCAGCAGGGCGCGGGCGGGCTCGTCGAGGTGCTCGTCCAGGACGTAGCGGCCCTCGTGGCCGCGGGCGTGCTGGTGGACCTCGCGTTCGAGGGCGCGGCGGCGCTCGATCCCCGCGTCGGTACGCGGCCGCAGCAGCACGGCGACGGTCAGCACGGCCGCGCCCGTCATGGTCATCGCGAAGGACGTGTAGCGCTCGGCGGCGAACAGCGCCAGGCCGTACAGGGCGAGCACCGCCGCCACCACGCCGGTGCCGACGCTCACGGCCAGGCCGAGTGTGGGGTCGGGGCCCTTGGGCGGGGGCCGCCAGCCCTGGTGGACGCGGGCCAGCAGGGCGTGGTTGGCGCGCAGCAGGTCGGCGACCTCGCGGGAGAGCGCCGGATCGACGACGACCTTCGCGGGGCGGCCGGGCAGGATGTCGGTCATGGCGCGGCCGTCAGCTTTCCAGGTGGCGGAAGGCCACGTGCGCGGACTCCACGCTGTGCCGGAGCGTGCGCTCCAGCGTGTCGGCGTCGTCCGCCAGCTTCTCCAGCTCCGCGAGCGCGAGCCCGTCGGCGCCCGACTCGGCCAGCAGCTCCTCGTAGCGCGGCAGCCGCGTCCGCAGCTCCTCGATCTGGGCGTGCGCGTGGTAGGCGCGCTCGGCCTCGCGTACGCGGTCGGCGTAACGTTCCAGAGCCTCGACGCGGGCGACCACCGCCGCCTCGCTGGCGGACAGGGCGCGTTCGAGCGGCTGGAGCACCGGGGCGACCTCGGGCGCGAGGCCGCGTTCGTGCAGCTCGCGGTGCTCGCGGCGGAGGGCGGAGAGCTTGGCCAGCAGGCGGGCGATCTCCCATTCCTGCGCGGGCAGCATGACGGCGTTGCCCGCGTCGTCGAGCAGGCCCTCGGCATTGACGTGGGAGCGCAGCACCGCGCCCACCGCGCGCTGCGCGCGGCCCAGCACGAGCCGCGCCTCCTGGTCGAAGTCCTCGCCGAGGAGGTAGCGGCCGTCGTACCAGCGGGCCTGCTCGTAGACCTGGCGTTCGTGGGGGCGCTCGTCCTCGGGCGGCTCGCTCATGGAGGCGATCTTCACGAGGACGACGAAGACGAACGTGCCGAGCAGCACGAACCCGGCCGGCGCGAACGGCGAGTCGAGCAGGACGGCCATGAGGGCGATCACCACCGGGGTGGCGGCCAGCAGCAGGGTGCTGGAGGAGCCGCGGCGTGGCCGGCGGGAGTCGCAGGAGGAGTCGCGGGGCGTCCATCCGGCGCGCATCCTGGACAGCAGCGAGGCGTTGACGCGTAACAGCCCGGCGACTTCCGCCGGAACCGACGGATCGACGACCACACCCACGCTCTGTCCTGGCACCCTGGCGCCCCCCAAGCTCGGTATGTGGATATTACGTAACAATCCGCTCGCGTGTCAGCCTCGAATGTCGCCGGGCGTACGGGTTTCAACCATCGTCCTGCTGGATCTCCCACAGCGCGGTCTCGGGGATGCCCGCCTTGACCAGCAGCTCCCAGGCGGCCCGCCGCTCGCGCGGATCGGCGAGCACGGCGCGCAGGAGGGGCCGCAGCCGCGCGTGGTCGGCGCCGCCCTCCGCCCACAGCGCGCCGAGCGCCTGGTGCACGGCCGGCGAGCGGACCGCGGCCGTGCGCAGCAGCTCCTCCAGGATGGCCAAACGGTCCCGGTACGGCAGGGGCCGCCCCTCCCCCAGCGCGCGCAGCAGCAGGTCGAGCAGGCGGCGGTGGCGGGGACCGTGCCCGGTGGCGACGGCGACGACCGCGTCCCCCATCCCCGTGGGATCGTCGGCGCCGAGCACGACGTCCTCCACGCCGTTCTCCATGACCCGCCGCGCCGACAGGGCGGTGACCAGGCCGTTCCATCCCTCCTCCCCGAGCTGGCCCTTCCACAGGTGGGTGAAGGACGACCAGCGCTCGGCCGCGTCGGGTCCCGGCAGCAGCGCCGAGACGCGGACCGGCCCGTCGGCGGCGGCCACCACGAGCAGCGCGAGGTTCGCCGAGTACGCGGCCAGCCGCCGCGCCAGGCTGTGCCGCACCGGGCGGAAGCCGGTGAAGTGGCGGCGCCCGGTCTCGTGCAGGGAGCGGCGCAGCAGCCCGGACAGCTGCTCGACACAGCGGGCCCGGATCTCGGGCGGCACGTCGTCGAGCAGGTCGATGACGAACCCGACGATCGGCCCGCGCTCGGCCAGGCAGGAGTGGGAGATGACGGCGTAGAGCAGGTCGTCGTCCACGCTCTGCACGAGCGCCAGGGGCTCGTCGCCGGCCTGGCTGCGCCTGCGGTCGAGGTCGCGCAGCGCGTAGACGGCCAGCCAGGCGACCAGGAAGTCGCCGAAGGTGGAGTGCAGGAAGGCGTGGCCGCCCCTGCGGACGAAGAAGAACCGCTCGGTGGCCCTGCGCGCCCAGCCCGCGCGGGCCGGCCGGTCGGGGTCGGCGTCCGCCGGGTCGTCCTCGCCGCCGTGGCACAGGGCGGGCAGGTCGCGTTCGAGCGCCTCGTCGGTGATGACCTGGCGGCCGCGGGCCAGCATGGACAGCGCCGCCGCGCCGAGCAGCACCAGCTCCTGGTCGATGACCACCCGGCCGGCGCCGCCGGTCTCGCGTTCGGTGAAGTCGCGCAGCAGCACCTCGTACAGGCGGGAGCGCTTGAGCGGGCGCCGCCGGGGGTCGTCCTGCTGCGCGGCGTTGCCGCCGGCGTCGTAGAGGGCGAGCAGGAGCAGCAGCAGCGGCTGGCGGGCCATCTCGCCGTGGGCGAGCGCGGCCTCGGCGGGCAGCGGCGTGAGGTCGCGGCGGGCCAGCAGGGCGCGGTTGGCCTGGTCCCAGATCTCCAGCCACTGGCGTACCTGGTCGTCCTCGAACGGCAGGAGCCGCAGCGCCAGCAGCCCGTCGGGGAAGCGGATGCGCTCGGCCACGACCGTGCGGCTGGTCACGATGACGGCGGCGGGGCGGCCGAGCCCGGCCTCGCGGCGCTGGAACTCCTCCACGCGGGCGAGGTAGTCGTAGCGGCCGGCGCCGCCGAGCAGCAGCTCGTCCAGCCCGTCGAGGAGGATCACCGGCTGCGCGCCGCCGGCGGCCTCCACGAGGTCGCCGTAGGAGACCTCCTCGCCGAGCACGGCGGCGATGGCCTGTTCGATCTGCTCGGTGACGTCCGCGCGCGGCGCGACCCCCTGCAGGTCCACCCGGATCGGCAGGAACTCCGAACGGGCCAGGCGGGCGGCCAGCACCTCGGTCAGCTTGGTCTTGCCCGAGCCGGGGTCGCCGAGCACGAGCAGCGGCGCCCGGGTGGCGCGCAGCGAGGTGAGGTGCCCGACGAGGAACGCCTCGGTGTCGGGCAGCAGCCGCTGGTCCTCCCACCAGCCGTCGAGCGTGGGCGAGGCGTCGCGGGTCAGCTCGGCCACCCGGCAGCGCGGGGTGAGGTAGCCCTCGCCGAGCAGCGGCAGGTAGACGTCCTCGGGCAGCTTGCCGGCCAGCAGGAGCGGCTGGTCGAGCAGGTTGGCGGCCATCCTGGCCAGGTGGACCATGGGGCGGTCGCCGACGCGGGGCGGCGCCAGCTCGGCCAGCAGCCACGCCACCCTGGACAGCGCGGTGGAGGGCTGGGGGCGCTCGGTGACCAGGCTGCGCACGCCGAACTCGTGGCTGTCGAGGGCCAGCGAGCGGTAGTTCTCGTCGTAGACGCGCAGGGCGTGGGCGGGCGGGCCCTCGGCCAGCATCCGGGGCAGCAGGATCTGGTCGTCGTGGCTCAGCTCGTCCCAGACGGGCAGGCCGGCGGCGTAGCCGGCCAGGGCCTCCGACATGCGCGCGTAGGCACGTTCCACCGCCTGGCGGGTCTCGCCGAACGGGACGTGCGGCTCGGGGGTGGGCAGGCGCTCCAGCATGAGGGCGGCCATCAGGCGGGCGAAGCGCTCGGGGGTCGGCACGCCGCGCGCGATCTTCTCGGTGCGGTCGAGCTGCTCCAGCGTGAACGGCAGCTTGGCCTCGCCGAGCGCCTCGAAGTAGGCGGAGACGACGATGACGGCGTGCGCGGCGGCCAGGCGCTGGGTGCGGGTGTGCCGGTCGACGCCGCCGCGCAGCTCCGGCAGGCGGCCGAGGACGTCCTCGCCGTAGCGGACGACGGAGGCGCGCATGTCGGCCACGCCCATGACGAGCTGCCCGGCGCCGGCCAGCGGCCACCCGCTGCGCTCGGCCGCCGCGGCGAACCCGATCACCTTGGCCAGCCTGCCGTCCTTGCAGCCGAGGATGCGCAGGGCGTCGGCGTAGCTCGGGGTCTCGATCATGGCCTTCTCCCGGGGGCTGGGGTTGTCCCGTCAGCGCTGGGTGCGGCGGTCACATTCCTTTCATGCCCGTTTCATCGCCTCGGCGATCTCCGGCAGGGCGGCGGGGTCCTCGATCGTGGACGGGGTGGTGTACGGGCGGTCGTCGGCGATGTCACGCATGGTGCCGCGCAGGATCTTGCCGGAGCGGGTCTTCGGCAGCCGGGCGACCACGACGGCGCGGCGGAAGGCGGCGACCGGGCCGATGCGCTCGCGTACCAGGGCGACCAGCTCGCGCTCCAGCTCCTCGGGGTCGCGCTCGCAGCCGGACTTGAGGACCGCGAAGCCGACCGGGACCTGTCCCTTGAGCTCGTCGGCCACGCCGATGACGGCGCATTCCGCGACGTCGGGGTGGCCGGCGAGGACCTCCTCCATGGAGCCGGTGGACAGCCGGTGCCCGGCCACGTTGATGACGTCGTCGATGCGGCCCATGACGTAGAGGTAGCCGTCGGCGTCGAAGTGGCCGCCGTCGCCGGTCAGGTAGTGGCCGGGATGGCGGTCGAGGTAGGAGGAGCGGAAGCGGGCCTCGTCGCGGTAGAGGGTGGGCAGGGCGCCGGGCGGCAGCGGCAGCTTGACCGTGACCGAGCCCTCGACGCCGGGCAGGCAGTCGTTGCCGTCGGCGTCCAGGACGTGCACGTCCCAGCCGGGCACGGGCTTGGTCGGGGAGCCGGGTCTGGCCGGCAGGGTCTCGATGCCGACGCAGTTGGCGGCGATGGGCCAGCCGGTCTCGGTCTGCCACCAGTGGTCGACGACGGGGACGCCGAGCAGGCCGGCGGCCCAGTGGTAGGTGTCGGGGTCGAGGCGTTCGCCGGCGAGGAAGAGGTGCCGCAGCCCGGACAGGTCCCACTTTTTCGCGAATTCTCCGGAGGGGTCCTCCTTCTTGATGGCGCGGATCGCGGTCGGCGCGGTGAACAGCGTCCGCACGCCGTGCGTGGCCACCACCCGCCAGTACGCGCCGGGGTCGGGGGTGCCGACGGGCTTGCCCTCGTACAGGACGGTCGTGCAGCCGGCCAGCAGCGGGGCGTAGACGATGTAGGAGTGGCCGACGACCCAGCCGACGTCGGAGGCCGCCCAGAAGACCTCGCCGGGGGCGGCGCCGTACACGTTGGCCATGCTCCAGTGCAGCGCGACGGCGTGGCCGCCGTTATCGCGCAGCACGCCCTTCGGCGAGCCGGTGGTGCCGGAGGTGTAGAGCACGTAGAGCGGGTCGGTGGCGGCCACGCTCACGCAGGGGGCGGGCGCGGCGTCGCGCACGGCCGCGGCCCAGTCGAGGTCACGGCCCTCGGTCAGCTCGGCCGGGCACTGCGGGCGTTGCAGGATCACGCACCGCTCCGGCCGGTGGGCGGCCTCCTCCAGCGCCGCGTCCAGCAGCGGTTTGTACGCCACCACCCGGCTGGGCTCAATGCCGCACGAGGCCGACAGCACGACCTTGGGCCGGGCGTGGTCCACGCGCACCGCCAGCTCGCGGGCGGCGAACCCGCCGAACACCACCGAGTGCACCGCCCCGAGGCGCGCGCAGGCCAGCATCGCGACCACGGCCTCGGGCACCATCGGCATGTAGATCACGACGGTGTCGCCGGCGCCCACGCCGAGGTCGCGCAGCATGCCCGCGGTCCGCGCCACCTCGTCGAGCAGCTCGGCGTAGCTGAGCACGCGCACGGCGCCGGTGACCGGGCTGTCGTAGATGAGCGCCGGCTGCCCGCCGCGGCCCGCGGCCACGTGCCGGTCGAGCGCGTTGTGGCAGGTGTTGAGCCGCCCGTCGGGGAACCAGCGGCCGTCGGGGCCGAGGACCGTGGCCGGAGCCACGTCCCAGTCGATGCCGCGGGCCGCCTCGGCCCAGAACTCCTCGGGATGCCGGATGCTCCGCAGGTACGTCTCGTCATAACCAGCCACTTATCGATCAGACCAGCCGCCGGGGCCCCGGCGCAAGTGTCCGGCCCGGCGGCGGCCTGATCGTCTGGACGGTCAGCCGGCCGACAGCACCAGCCGGACGGCGAAGGTGCGGTACCCGGCCCGCTCGAACGCCTTCACCATCGGCACGTTGCCGAGGTCGGTGTCGGCCGCGATGCGCTCCACGCCCCGCTCGGCGTGAGAGCGGGTGATCTCGCCGAGCAGGTCGTCCACGTAACCGTGGCCGCGGTGCTCGGGCACGACGCCGAGGTAGCCGACGACGGGCCCGGCGTTGTTGGCCGACGGCAGCGCGACGCCCACCAGGGAGCCGTCGGCGGCCGAGTACGCCAGCCGCCACCACGACCGGTCCCCCGGCATCTCCCGGTAGTCGGCGACGTCCTGGCGCGCCTGCTCCTCCGGCGTCATGGTGCGCAGGGCCGTCCGGGTGGTGTGGTCGAGCGTTCCCTCCGCCACCCGGCGGAACGCCGCCACGAACGCCTCGTCGTCGTCCTCGCCACGGAAGACCAGCCGGCCCGACGGCTCGGGCACGGCCTCGTCGGCCGTCCAGGCGAACCGCAGGCGCTCCAGCTCGTCGGTGAGCCCGGCGCGGCCGGCGGCCTCCTTGCGCCAGCCGAGCCCGGCGGTGGCCTTCGGGTCCTCGCGCCAGCCCTCGGACAGGAACACGTGGTACGCCGGGCGGTCGCCGAACGCGGCGTGGCCGCGCTCCAGCAGCTCGGCGGCCAGCGCGACCCGGTCGCGGACGGACGGGTGGACATGGACGCAGTCGAGGGCGAGCGGCCGCCCGCCGGGGAAGCCCCACCAGACGGCGCGGGCCAGGATGTCGCCGGTGTCCTCGTCGAGGGCCAGCCAGATGTGGTCGTAGCGGTAGTTCCCGCTCTCCAGGAACGACAGGAGGCGGTCAGGGTGGGCCCAGCTGACGGACTCGTCGACGACGCAGCCGAGCAGGCGGTCTAGGTCGTCGCCGACCGCGGTACGGAAAAGCACGATTCCTCCGAGAAGGGGAAGAGGGCGCGCGGAGCGCCCGGGGCAGTGCCGAACATCTCAGCGCCTCCTTTCTTCCGACTTTTCGGCGTCAGCGGGCACTGTATCGCAAAGAACGCGAAAGGATGGGCTCGTGAGGTCCTACGACGACGAGACGCTGCCCCTGCAGCCGCCCATCCGGCTGCCCGACGAGGCCACGCTGGCCGCGGCCGTCCGCGCCGCGCCCCTGGCCGAGGAACTGGGGGCGGAGGGCGGCGACGCCGAGGTGCTGGCCGCCTGGGCGGACCACTGCAGGGAGCGGCTGGCCGCCGACGAGGGGCTGCTGGTGGAGCTCATCCGGCTGTTCCTGTCCCGTGAGCCGGTCAAGGGCGAGGCGCCCGAGACGCTGGCGGGGCTCGGGCTGGTGCGGACGGCGGAGCCGTACACGCTGAGCTGGCTCGGCCTCTGGGCGGCCCGGCTGATCATCGCCGACACCACCGGGCAGGAGATCCCCGTCATGGGCTCGCTCGCCGGCGCCGACGCGGCCACGCTGCTGCACGCGCTGCGCTCCTACCCCGAGGCCGAGCGTGACGAGGAGCTGGCCGGCTGGCTGAAGGGCCGCGACCGGGACGACGCCGTCGCCTCCCTGGCCGCCGCGCTCGCCACGGTGAGCCCGCTCAGCCGGGCGGTCGGCGTCGAGGTGCTCTCCCACGACCTCGGGGACGAGGGCAGGCACGCGCTGCTGCGGCTGCTGGAGGAGCCGAAGCTGGGCGCGGTGGTCGCGGCCAGGACGGCGAACCCGCAGCGGCAGCCGGTGCCGGAGGAGATCGCGTGGGTGCTGGTGGACATGGCGGCGGCGCTGCTGGAGTTCGGCGACGCGCCGGACGAGGTGATCAAGTCGATCGCCATGGGGATGAACTCCGAGGAGCAGGCCGCGACGATCGCGATCCTGGCGTTCGGCGACCATCCGTGGACCGGGCGGGTGCTCCAGGTCTTCATCGACCACCATCCGGACGAGCGGATCGCGGCCGCCGCCAGGAAGGCGCTGCGGCGGCTGCGCGGCCTGTCGGACCTCCGGGGATGAGACCGCGCGTGAGCCCGTGATCCGGTCGTGATCGGCGGCCCGCCGGTGACGGTAGAGTCGGCTCGGTGACGAAGCATACGATCTCCCCGCAGAACAGCATCCTCGGTGAGGCGTTCGCCTGCGCGTGCGGCGTCATCCTCGGCGGCCGGATGACGGCCGAGCTCCACGCGGCCGAGAACAACCTCTGCTCGGCCTGCCTCGGCTCGGCCGAGGAGGAGGTCGCCCCGGGACTGTCGCGCGGCTGCACGTCGTGCGCGGGCAGCGGGCGGCGCAAGGAGCAGATCACCTGGCAGCTCGCCCACGCCGAGGCGGAGAACCTCATCACCATGAGCGTCGTACGCGGGATCGTGGCCCGCTTCGACGGGCCGTTCCGCCTGTCGGAGATCGCCGACACGGTGCGCACCGGCCTCGGCCTGCCCGCCGGGCGGCTGCCCGTGGGCCCGCGGGTGCGCGACCTGCTGCTGCAACTGCAGGCCGCGGGCGAGATCGCCATGCTGTCGGCCCCTGACGAGATGCTGGGCACCGACATGGTCCTCTACCGCGACCCGCAATGGCAGCGCGCCCGCACCCTCGGCCTTTGACGCCTTCTCCCGTCCGTCAGCCTCGGGCCTTCGCGGTGAACGGGAGTCTCGGGTCCTTCATCGCCGAGGTCGGGCCTCCACGGCGTTCAGCGCGGTCATGAAACGGGTGAGAAGCGGCCCCATGTGCCCGGCCTGCCAGACCAGGTGCAAGGTGGTGGCGGTGCCCGCGAGCCGTCGTGGTGTCACGCCCTCCCGGTGCAGCACTCGATAGGAGTCGGCCATCACCGCCGCGCCGAAACCGGCGGCGACCAGCGCGAGGATCGTCTGAACGGTCCGGCCCCGCGCGCCGACGCGCGGCACGATCCCGGCGTGGTGGCACAACGAGGTGATCTCGTCGTGCGCGTGGGGGGCGGCCTCCCGTGGCCACAGCACCAGGGGGATCTCACCGAGCACGGAGACCGGCGCCGGCTCACGGGTCTTGGCGAGCGGGTGCCCGGACGGCAGGAAGAGGGTCAGCGGCTCGCGCGTCCAGACTCGGGTGGCGAGACGGGCGTCGCGGACCGGCAGCCGCTGCACTGCCACGTCGAGGCCGCCGTCCAGGATGCCGGCCGACATCTCGGCGTCGTCGAACAGCTCCACCAGGGACAGCTCGACGTCGGGGAGCTCTGCGCGCAGCCGGCCGAGTGCGTCCCCGAGTGCGCCGTTGATGCCCGATCCGGCGAACCCGACCGTCAGCCGGCCGGTCTTGCCCTCGGCGGCCAGCCGTACGTCGTGCAGAGCGGCTTCCGCGTCGGCCAGCATGCGCACGGCCCGCCGGAGCAGCGCCTCGCCGGCAGTGGTGGGAACGAGGCCGCGGCCGGCGCGGGTGAACAGTTCGGCTCCCAGGCGTCGTTCGAGGTCACGTAGCTGCCGGCTCAGGGTCGGCTGGGTCAGCCGGAGGCGGCGAGCGGCCGCGCTGACCGATCCTTCTTCGGCGATCGCGACCATGTATCCCAGCAGCCGCAGATCCATCCATGCCTCCACAGCATGGACGCTATATCGATCGATGCCTCGAAGTGGGCAAACATGGTCCTCCGGTGAAGGATGGAGCCGTACCGAAGTCCTGGAACGCCGGAGCCGTCGTGAAACACCTTGGAGTTCTCGCCCACAGCACGGGAGGAGCCGCCCTGTGCTTCCTCGACTTCTGTGAGGAGGGATTCCGCCGGACCGGTCGCAACGAGCATCCCGACGTCACCATGGACTACATCGCCTTCGGCTACAGCATGCCCGCCTGGGACAGCGGAGATCACGCGGCCGTCCGGGCCACCCTGGCGACCAGCGCGCAGCGGCTCGCCCGGGCCGGCGCCGACTTCTTCGTCTGCCCGGACAACACCGCCCACCTGGCGCTGGAGGCACCGGGGCCGGACCTCCCGCTGCCGGGCCTCCACATCGCCGAGGTCGTCGCGGACCAGGCAGCGGCCGAGGGGCGCACCCGTGTCGGCGTGCTGGGCACCAGGTACACGATGGACGGGCCGCTGTACCCGCGGGCGCTGGCCGCCCGCGGGATCGCCGCGGAGCTGCCGGACGCCGACGACCGCCACCTCGTCAACGAGATCATCTTCACGGAGCTGGTGAACGGCGTGATCAGCGAGGCGTCGCGCCAGGAGTATCTGCGCGTCATCGAACGACTGGCCGGCCGGGGCTGCGACGCGGTCGCGCTCGTCTGCACCGAGATCCCGTTGCTGATCACGCCCGATGTCTCCTGCCTGCCGACGTTGGACTCGACCCGCCTGCTGGCCCGCGCGGCCTACGACGTCGCCGTCGGCGAGCGCGCGATGCCGGACTGGCGCGGCGGCCCTCGATGAGCCCGGGACACCCCGGAACGGAGCGGGCGAGGACGCCGACGAGATCGAGGACGGGTTGCGGCGCTCCCGCCAGGTGGTGCCCTGCCTGAGCGCCGCGAGAGGCGGGCCCGCCACGCCGGCAGGACCGAGTGGGGGCACTCTCTCGAGGAGGGGCCGTACGCGGTCAGGCGCGGCAGATGAGCTCGCCGTGCGGGACGGACAGCCAGCCGTCCTCGGCGGCCGCCCAGGCGCGCCAGCCCGCGGAGATGCGCCGCAGGTCCGCCTCGGTGGCGGCGCCTGTGGCGAGGGCCTGGTCGGCCATGGCCGAGCCGAGAATGCGCTCCGCCCACATGCCGCCCCACCAGGCGCGGTCGTCCGGGGTGGCGAAGCACCAGGTGGAGGAGGTGGCGGTGACGTCGGAGAAGCCCGCGGCGCGGGCCCACGACAGCAGCCGCCGGCCGGCGTCGGGCTCGCCGCCGTTGCCCCGCGCGACCCGCTGGTAGAGGGCCAGCCACTCGTCCAGCTCGGGCAGCAGGGGCCACCAGGCGAAGGCCGCGTAGTCGCTGTCGCGGACGGCGACGTACCCGCCGGGCTTGGTCACCCTGCGCATCTCGCGCAGCGCCCGTACGGGGTCGCCGACGTGCTGCAGCACCTGGTGGGCGTGGACCACGCAGAACGTGTCGTCCTCGAACGGCAGGTCGTGCACGTCGGCGACGGCGAAGTCCACGTTGGTCAGGCCGCGGGCGGCGATCTCGGCCCTGGACAGCTCCAGCGCGTCCGCGCTGACCTCCGAGGCCGTGACGTGGCCCGTCAGGCGGGCCAGGTCGGCGGTGATCGTGCCGGGGCCGCTGCCGATGTCCAGCACCTTCATGTGCGGCTTGAGGTGGGGCAGCAGGTACGCCGCCGAGTTCTCCACGGTGCGCCAGCGGTGTGAGCGCAGCACCGACTCGTGGTGGCCGTGCGTGTAGACGGCGGTCGCCGGACGGTCCATCGCCAAACTCCTTCGTTTCGCCTCGGATGCCGTCACCCTAGCGCGTATCTCACTATTCAAGAGAGAACGTCTTACTATCCGAGACACAACTCTCGCGGCCCTACACTGGGACACAAGGAGCTTCACAGGAGGAACCGTGGGAGAGGTCCGGCCGATCGTGCACGTCGGCGACCCCGTGCTGCATCGTCCGTGCGAGCCGGTCACCCGGTTCGGCGAGGAGCTGGCGGCGCTGGTCGACGACATGTTCGCGAGCATGTACGCGGCGGAGGGCGTGGGCCTGGCCGCCAACCAGATCGGCGTGCCGCTGCGGGTCTTCGTCTACGACTGCCCCGACGCCGACGGCGTGCGCCACAAGGGCGTCGTCGTCAACCCGGCGCTGGAGCCGCCCGGCCTCGGCGAGCGCCGGCTCGACACCGGCGACGAGGGCTGCCTGTCGGTCCCCGGCCAGTACGCCCCGCTCCCCCGCCCCGACCGGGCCACCGTCCACGGCTTCGACGCGGCGGGCGAGCCGGTCACGGTGACGGGCACCGGCCTGCTGGCGCGCTGCCTGCAGCACGAGAGCGACCACCTCGACGGACGGCTCTACATCGACCGCCTGCCCGCCAAGCGCCGCAAGCAGGTGCTGGCCGCCTACCGGGCGACACTATCCGCGATAGCGGACAATTCATCGCTATAGTGGAGGAATGACGGGCGAAAGTGTGCTGTCCAGCGGGCTGTCCATGGCCGAGCTGGGGCAGCGGGTCCGCGCCGAGCGGCGGGCGCGCGGGCTGTCGATCGAGCGCCTCGCCGACCTGGCGGGCGTCAGCCGCAGCATGGTCTCCGACATCGAGCGCGGCGCCAAGACGCCGACCGTGCTCGTGCTCGACCGGCTGGCCACGGCGCTCGGCACGTCCATCGCCCGGCTGCTGGACGAGCCCGCGCACGGCGCGATGCGGGTGCTGCGCCACGCCGACCAGCGGGTGCTGCGCGACCCCTCCGGCTGGGAGCGGCGAGTGCTGTCGCCGGTGCTCGGCGACGTGGAGTTCGAGTTCATGCGCACCACCATCGGGCCGGGCGTGGACGCCGGCGAGTTCGCGCCGCACGCGCCAGGGTCGCGGGAGTACCTCGCGGTCGAGCGCGGCAGCCTGCGGCTGACGATCGACGGGCGGGCGCACACGCTGGAGACCGGCGACTCGGCGTACTACCCGGGCGACCTCCGCCACGCCTTCGCCAACGACGGCGCCGGCACGTGCGTCTACTACCTCGCCATGGAGCTGGGCACCCCCGGCCACCTGAACCATCACGAACCAACTTGGAAGGGACAGCTCGATGACTGACCTGCGCGCCGCCGGTGAGCGGGCGGCCGCCCTCGTGGCCGCGCACCTCGCGGGCGTGCCGGACGGCCCGGTGTGGCAGCCGGTCCCCGACGGCGAGCGCGCCTGGCTGAGCGGCCAGGAGCTGCCCGCCGACGGCCGGCCGCTCGACGACCTGCTCGCCGACGTCCGCGCGCACGTGCTGCCGCACCCGATGGGCAACGGACACCCGCGCTTCTTCGGCTGGGTCAACTCCCCGCCCAACCCGGCGGGCGTGCTCGTCGAGCCGCTGGCCGCCGCGCTCAACCCGAGCTGCGCGGGCGGCGACCACGCCGGGCCGCACCTGGAGCGGGCCGTGGTGCGCTGGCTGGCCGAGCTGACCGGGTTCCCGCATCCACCCGGCGGCGGGCTGCTGACCAGCGGGGCGTCCATGGCCACGATCGTGTGCCTGGCCGCCGCCCGGCAGCGGGCCGCCCTCGCCGACGGATGGGACGCGCGCGAGGAGGGCCTGGCCGGACGGCCGCCGTTCGTCCTCTACGTCACCGAGGAGGGGCACAGCTGCCTGCACAAGGCGGCCCAGTTGCTCGGGCTCGGCGCGCGGAACGTACGGACCGTGCCGGTGGACGCGGCCTACCGGATGGACGTGGCCGCGCTGCGCGCGATGGTGGCCGAGGACCTGGCGGCGGGGCGGCGGCCGTTCTGCGTGGCGGGCAGCGCGGGCACCGTCAACTCCGGCGCGGTGGACCCGCTCGACGCGATCGCGGACGTGGCGGCCGAGCACGGGCTGTGGTTCCACGTGGACGGCGCCTACGGGGCGCTCGGCGTGCTGGCCGAGGGCGCGGCGCCGCACTACGCGGGCCTGGACCGGGCCGACTCGCTCGCCCTGGACCCGCACAAGTGGCTCGGCGTGCCGGTCGGCTGCGGGTGCGCGCTGCTGCGCGACCCGGGGGCGGCGCGGGCCGCCTTCAGCCTGGTGCCGTCGTACCTGGTGGACGACAACGCGGGCGACCTGGGCTGGCTCGCCGAGTACGGGCCGGAGCAGACGCGACCCTTCCGCGCGCTGAAGACGTGGGCGACGCTGTCGTCCCTCGGCCGTTCCGGCGTGGTCCGCCTGGTCGAGCACACCACGGGTTTGGCCCGTACGCTGGCGGCGATGGTGGAGCGGGCGCCCGACTTCGAGCTGCTGGCGCCGGTGGTCACGTCGATCACCGCCTTCCGGCACACGCCGGCGTGGAGCGGCGACCCGGACGCGCTCAACCGGGCGATCCCGGTCGCGGTGCAGGCGCGCGGGAACGCGTTCCTGACCGGCACCCGCCTCGGCGGCCGGGACGCGCTGCGGGCCTGCTTCCTGCACCCGGACACCACCGAGCGTGATCTGGAGATCCTCCTGGACGAGATCCGCGTGGCGGCCAAGGGCCTTTGAGCAGGTGGGGTGAGGTGCGGCCCGCTGCGGGTAGGGGGCGTCTGACATCCGTTCGGCAGAAGGAGGTCCCCATGGCGAGGACCGTGGCAGACGTGATGACAAGGGACCCGGCGGCGGTCGAGGCCGAGCAGCCGGTGTCCGTCGCGGCGGCGCTGATGCGCGAGAACGACGCCGGGGCGGTGATCGTCAACGAGAACGGGCGCATGCAGGGCATCGTCACCGACCGCGACATCGCGGTGCGGGTGGTGGCCGACGACAAGGGGCCGGAGACGCCGGTCCGCGAGGCGTGCAGCGCCTCCGTCGAGGCCGTCGGGCCCGACACCGAGATCGACCAGGCGGTCCAGCTCATGCGTACGCACGCGGTGCGCCGCCTGCCGGTCGTCGAGGACGGCCGCGCGATCGGCATCGTGAGCCTCGGCGACCTGGCGATGGAGCGCGACCAGAACTCGGCGCTCGCCGACATCTCCGCCGCCGAGGGCAACCGCTGAGAGAACTGTCGGTCGCGGCGGTTAGCGTGGCCGCGTGTTCACAGTCGAGGATGTACGACGGTTCGCGAGCACCCTGCCGCGCTCGTCGGAGCACCTGATCCGGGACCGCGTGAAGTTCCGGGTAGGCAAGATCGTCTACGTGGCCTTCTCGCGGGACGAGACGCTCATGGGCTTCGGGTTCCCCAAGGAGGAGCGCGAGGCCCTGGTGGCGGCGGAGCCGGCCAAGTTCCTGCTGCCGCGCGAGTCCGACCTGCGCTTCCACTGGGTGGTGGCGCGCACCGCCGCGCTCGACGTGACGGAGATGCGTGAGCTGGTGCTGGACGCGTGGCGCATGTGCGTGCCCAAGAAGGTCCGCGCCGAGCAGGAACTCCTCGCCGCCACCCGCCCGGCCCCCTGACCGCCCCGCCCGGCCCTCTCTGACCGCCCCGTCCCGGGCCCTCTGACCGCCCCGCCTGCCTGGGACGGGAGGCGGGTCAGGGGGCCAGGGCGAGGCGGTCGAGGCCGAGGGCGCTGATGAGGAGGCGTTCCTTGCGGTTGCCGAGCAGGCGGGCCGTCCAGTCGGTGAAGCCGCCGTCGCCCACCTCCATCCCGTCCGCGTACACCTTGAAGCACAGCCCGCTGTAGTAGCCCCTGCCGCTCTCCCGCCCCGGGTCGGGGGTGCCGCCGAGGGCCGCGGCGACGCGCTCGAAGCGTTCGTCGAGCACCGTGACCCGGGCCTCGGGCTCGCCCGCGCCGCACGCGCGCACCGCCTCGCCCATGATGGCCAGGTGCTCGGCGGCGTGCTGTCGTTCGAAGGCGTGGTCACCGGTGTCGCGGCCGGCGGTCACCAGCGCGAACAACGTGAAGTGCGCGAAACGGGCGGCCCCTTCGACGTGCTGGGCCCGCACGACCCGCTGCACGGCGGCCAGCCGCACCGGCTCGGTCCCGCCCGCGGCGCGGCGGCGGACCGCCGCCTCCAGGGCGAGGGCGTTGGTGGGGTCGGCGGCGACCTCGCCGTTCCTGACGGTCGCGATCACCTTGTTCTGGTCGACGGTGGCGAGGGCCGAGCACGCGCCGAGCGGCGCGACCGGGGACAACACGACGGGCTCGAAGCCGGGCGGGAGCGCCGACAGCGCGGCGTCCTCGGCCCGCCGCAGGTCACGGAGCGCGACCGCGCCGGGCGCGGCGAAGCGGTCGTTGCCGTAGCGGCGCAGCACGTCGGCGGGCGAGAGCGCGCCGGCCCTGCGCCGCATGACCTCCAGCAGCAACGTGGTGAGGTCCGCCCCGGACAGCCGTTCGGCCAGGACGTCGAGGATCTCGGGTCCGCCCGCCTGCCGCAGGACGCGGTCGAGTGCAGCGGTCGTTCGCTCAGCCATCCTCCATGCCTACCTGATCTTGGCCGGCGCCCGCGAACGCTTTTCCGCGCGCGCAGGCCGGGTCAGGACGTGGCGTCGCGGTAGAGGCCCCTGGTGAGGTCGGTGATGCGTTTGACGGAGGCGCTCCACGTGCCGCCCGCCGGGTGCGCGGTCAGCACCGCCATGACGTACCGCTCCCCCGGGCCGACCAGGCCGGTCGTGTGCAGCACGGGGCGGCCGTAGTCGGGCACGCCGGAGCCGGCGGCGCGCTGGGCGATCCACGAGACGGGCGCGCCGAGGGCCCTGGCGTCGCGGCAGCGGGTGGGCGGCGTGGTGCCGAACCCGGACCAGCCCTGCTTGACGGCGTGGGGGCGGGGCACCGCGTCGGGGATGCCGAAGGTCTGGTCGAAGCCGTCGGTGCCGCAGGGGGCGGCCCTGCGCAGGTGGCCGAGGATGGTGTCGCGGACCCGGGCGTCGGCCCTGTCGAGCAGGTAGCGGTAGGTGCGGACGACGTCGTACGCGCTGAGCGAGGTGTAACCCCAGAAGCCGGGCTTGGACGCGGGCGGCGGCGTGGTGTCGGCGAGGCCGAGCCGGCGCGCGGTGCGCACGATGATCTGCCCCTTGCCGCCCCGGTCCCAGAGGGTGGAGGCGGCGTCGTCGTCGCTGGCTCGCAGCATGACCTTGAGCAGGTCGGCGTCGGCCCTGGGCACGCTCTTGCGCCGCTCCAGGTAGTCGATGGCGATGAGGATCTTCACCACCGACGCCGAGCGGTACTTGCGGTGGGCGTTGCGCGCCGCGACGAACCTGCCCGCCTGCCGGTCGAAGACCACCCAGGCCGCCGTCGTCCCCACGGGCACGCGCGGCGGCCCTGCGGTCACCGCTGCGGCGGGCGGGGCGAGGGCGGCGAGGAGGGGGACGGCCGCCACCGCGGCGGCCAGGGAGGTGATGCGCATTCGCCTATAACTACCAGATCCGGCACCGGCACCCTTGACCTTCCCACCGAAGCGGGTATAAACACAGAAGAAACCAACTCGAAACGGCGGTGAATCAACATCATGTACGCCGAGGAGCGGCAGCAGGAGATCCTGCGGAGAGCGCGCGCCGCCGGCCGCGTCGACGTGGTGACGCTGGCCGCCGAGCTCGACGTGACCACCGAGACGATCCGCCGCGACCTCACCGCGCTGGAGCGGGCGGGGGTGCTGCGCCGGGTCCACGGGGGCGCGATCCCCGTCGAGCGGCTCGGCTTCGAGCCGGCGCTGTCCACCCGCGACGAGGTGATGACGACCGAGAAGGAGCGCATCGCCAAGGCGGCGATCGCCGAGCTGCCCGAGGACGGCTCGGTCATCATCGACGCCGGCACCACCACGGGCCGCCTGGTGCAGGTGCTGCCCGCCGACCGCGAGCTGACCGTCGTGGTCAACTCGCCGCCGCTGGCGACGGCCCTCGCGGCCCGGCCCAACCTGCACGTGATCGTGCTGGGCGGGCGGCTGCGCGGCAACACGCTCGCCACCGTGGACGACTGGGCGCTGCGCCCGCTGGAGCACCTCAACGTGGACGTCGCCTTCATGGGCACCAACGGCTGCTCGCTGGACCGGGGCCTCACGACGCCCGACCCGGCCGAGGCGGCGATCAAGCGGGCGATGGTCCGGGCGGCGCAGCGCAGCGTCCTGCTCGCCGACCACACGAAGTTCTCCAACACCTACCTGGCGACGTTCGCCGAGCTGGCCGAGATCGACGTGGTGGTCAGCGACACCGGGCTCGACGCCGCGCTCGCCGCCGACCTGGCCGCCGCCGGGCCGGAGGTGATCCGGGCGTGATCCTGACGCTGACGCTCAACCCGAGCCTGGACCGTACGATCGAGGTCGCCGCGCTGCGGCGGGGCGAGGTGATCCGCGCCGCCGCGGCCCGCCTCGACCCCGGCGGCAAGGGCGTGAACGTCTCGCGCGCGCTGCTGGCCAACGGCGTGGCGGCGCGGGCGGTGGTGCCGTTCGGCGGGGACGAGGGCCGCCAGCTCGTCGGGCTGCTCGCCGCCGAGGGCCTGGACATGGTGACCGTCCCGGTGACCGGGCGCACCCGTTCCAACGTCACGCTGGCCGAGCCCGACGGCACCGTCACCAAGATCAATGAGCCGGGCACCGCCCTGTCCCCCGCCGAGCTCGACACCATCGCCGAGGCGGTGCTCGCCGCCGCCCACACCGGCGGGCAGGGCGCGGACTGGGTGGTCGCCTCCGGCAGCCTGCCGCCCGAGGTGCCCGCCGACGTCTACGCGCGGCTGTGCCGCCGGTTCGCCGAGGCGGGCATCGAGGTCGCGGTGGACACCAGCGGGCCGGCGCTGTCGTACGCGCTCGCCGCCGGGCCCGCCCTGGTCAAGCCGAACCTGGAGGAGCTCGGCCAGGCCACCGGCCGGCCCCTCGCGTGCCTCGGCGACGTGGTGGAGGCCGCGCGGGCGCTGCGGGCGGCGGGCGCGCGGGCGGTCCTCGCCAGCCTGGGCGCCGACGGGGCCGTGCTCGTCGAGGACGGCGGCGTCTGGTACGGCCGGGCGCCGGCCATCGAGCCGCGCAGCTCCGTCGGCGCGGGTGACGCCATGCTGGCCGGGTTCCTCGCCGCGGGCGGGCACGGGCCGGAGGCGCTGGCCCGCGCGCTGGCCTGGGGCGCGGCGGCGGCCGGGCTGCCCGGCAGCCGCATGCCGGGGCCCGCCGACATCGACCCGGCGGTCACGGCGGCAGGCCCGCCCGACCCGGCGTGCCCGCTCGCCGTCCCCTTCGTCCCGCCCGCCGAACCGCCCGCCGATCCGTCCGCAGTCCTCTCCCCTGGCCCCTCCACCACGAACGCACCCGCTCCTCTGCCGTAGCCCGGCCGCCCCGGCCGGGCACCGGCTGCCGAACATCTGCTCAACCCCCCGAAGGAGCAAGTCCATGGCCGACACTTACACACCCCCGGTCGCCGGCACCGGCGTCAAGGCCACCATCCAGCGCATCGGCGGCCACCTGGCCGGGATGATCATGCCGAACATCGGGGCGTTCATCGCCTGGGGCCTGATCACCGCGTTGTTCATCCCGACCGGCTGGCTGCCCAACGAGACCCTCGGCAAGATGGTCGGCCCGATCATCTCGACCCTGCTGCCGGTCCTCATCGCCTACACCGGCGGCCGGATGGTGCACGGTCAGCGCGGAGCGGTCGTCGGCGCGGTGGCGGTGATGGGCGTCGTGGTGGGCACCGACGCGCCGATGTTCCTGGGCGCCATGATCATCGGCCCGCTGACGGCCTTGATCCTGAAATATGTGGACAAGTTCACCGAGGCGCGTACCCGAGCGGGCTTCGAGATGCTGGTGGACAACTTCTCCGCCGGCATCGTGGGCGCCGCGATGGCGGTGGTCGGCTTCCTCGCCATCGGCCCCGTCGTCCAGACCATCACCACCGCCGCAGGACAGGCCGTCGAGTGGCTGATCACCAACAACCTGCTGCCGGTCGCGTCGCTGCTCATCGAGCCGGCCAAGGTGCTGTTCCTCAACAACGCCATCAACCACGGCGTGCTCAGCCCGCTCGGCGTGGCCGAAGCGGCCGAGACCGGCAAGTCGATCCTGTTCATGCTGGAGTCGAACCCCGGCCCCGGCCTCGGGCTGCTGCTGGCCTACCTGCTGTTCGGGCCGCGCGCGCTGCGCCCCAGCACGCCGGCCGCGATGATCATCCACTTCTTCGGCGGCATCCACGAGATCTACTTCCCGTACGTGCTCATGAAGCCGCGCCTCATCGCGGCCGTCATCCTGGGCGGCGCGGCCGGCGTGTTCACCTTCATGATCACCGGGGCGGGCCTGGTCGCCACCCCGTCGCCGGGCAGCATCTTCGCCTACATCGCGGTCACGCCCAAGGGCGGCTGGCTGGCCTCCAGCCTCGGCATCCTCGTGGCCGCCGCCGTGTCGTTCGCCGTCGCCGCCGTCCTGCTGGGCTTCGGCAGGGGCGAGAAGAAGGACGGCGAGGACGACCCCGCCACCACAGGCGCCGAGACCGGCGCCGAACCTCTCACCAGCAAGGAGGCCTGACCCATGGCCGGCATCGACAGCAAGGACATCCACAAGGTCATCGTCGCCTGCGACGCCGGGATGGGCAGCAGCGTGATGCTCGCCTCCCAGCTCCGCAAGCAGCTCAAGGACAGCGGCGTCACCGTGGAGCACACGCCCGTCAACTCCATCCCGCACGACGCCGACGTGGTGGTCTGCCACACCGGCCTGGCCGCCCGCGCCCGCGCCGCCGCTCCCGGGAAGGTGCTGGTGTCGTTCCAGGTCTTCCTCGGCGACCCGGCCGTGACCAAGCTGGTCAACACCATCAAGAACGGCGGCGTCGTCGATGCCTGACCTGCTCGACCCCCGCGCGGTGCTGCTGCACGAGCGCGCGCCCGACCGCGAGGCGGCGATCCGCCGGTGCGGGCGGGCGCTGGTCGAGGTGGGGGCGGTCGCCGAGCCGTACGTCGCGGCGATGCTCGAACGCGAGCGGTCCATCTCGACCTACGTCGGCGAGGGGGTGGCCATCCCGCACGGGACGAACGCCTCCAAGGACGCCATCCTGCGCGACGCACTGTGTTTCGTACGCTTCCCGGACGGAGTCGACTGGGACGGCGAACAGGTCACGGTCTGCGTCGGCATAGCCGCCCGCGAGGGCGGGCACGTACCCCTGCTGGCGGCGCTGGCCGAGATCCTCATGGATCCGGACCGCGCCAGGACGCTGCGCGAGGCCACCGAGGTCGCGCAGGTGATGAAGGAGCTCACGCTATGAAGGTCGCCAGGTTCCACGCCCCGGGCGACATCAGGATCGAGGACGCGCCCGAGCCCGTCGCCGGGCCGGGCGAGCTGAAGATCCGGGTCCGCAACTGCTCGACCTGCGGCACCGACGCCAAGATCTACAAGTTCGGGCACCACCACATCGTGCCGCCCCGGGTCATGGGCCACGAGATCGCCGGGGAGGTCGTGGACAGCGGCGCCCGCGTGCAGGTGATCGCGGCGATCCCGTGCGGCTCGTGCCCCGAGTGCCTGCGGGGCCGCCGTACGGTCTGCCCCAACCAGGAGTCGATGGGCTACCACTACGACGGCGGCTTCGCCGAGTACATGATCGTCCCGGCGAAGGTGCTCGCCGTCGACGGCGTCAACGCCATCCCCGAGAACGTCGGCTTCGCCGAGGCGTCGGTCGCCGAGCCGCTGGCCTGCGTGCTGAACGGCCAGGAGCTGGCCCGCGTCGGTCCTGGCGACGACGTGGTGGTGATGGGCGCCGGCCCGATCGGCTGCCTGCACGTACGGCTGGCGCGGGCGCGCGGCGCGGCCCGGGTGTTCCTCGTGGACGTCAACGCGCAGCGGCTGGCGATGGCCGAGGAGCTGGTGCGCCCGGACGCCGCGATCGACTCCGACCCGGTCGACCAGGTGCTCAAGCTGACCGGCGGCCGGGGCGCGGACGTCGTGATCACGGCGGCGGCGTCCGGCGCGGCCCAGGAGCAGGCGGTGCGGATGGCCGCCCGCCAGGGACGGATCAGCTTCTTCGGCGGGCTGCCGAAGGACGACCCGGTCATCGCGCTGGACGCCAACCTGGTGCACTACCGCGAGCTCACCATCGTCGGCGCGAACGGCTCCAGCCCCGCCCATAACGCCGCCGCGCTGCGGCTGGTGTCGGAGGGCGCGGTGCCGGTGGCCGACCTGATCACCCACCGGCTGCCGCTGCCGCGCGTGCTGGACGGGATCGATCTCGTCAGCCGGGGCGCGGCCATCAAGGTCACCATCGAACCCTGACACCTGGAGGCTTTCGTCATGTCACAGCGAACGGTGGCCGTGGCCTCGGCGAGCGGGCTGCACGCCCGTCCCGCCAAGCTGTTCGTGCAGGAGGCGGCGCGCCTCGGCGTGCCGGTGACGGTACGGCTCGGCGAGAAGGCGGTGCCCGCCCGGAGCATGCTGGGCGTGCTGTCCCTGGGGGCCGTCCAGGGGACGGAGGTGACGCTGGAGGCGGACGGGCCGGGGGCCGAGGAGGCGCTGGACGCACTGGCGGCGCTGCTGTCGCGCGACCTGGACGCGGACACGGAAGAGGCTCTCGATGCCTGAGACGGGGTCTGCGACGGGACCTGACACGGGGTCTGGGACGGGACCTGGTGCGGGGCCCGAAACGGGGTCTGAGACGGGACCTGGGACGGGGCCCGAGACGGGGTCTGAGACGGGACCTGGGACGGGGCCCGAGACGGGGCCGGGGACGGGTTGGGCCGGGCCCGGGGGGCGGCTGAGCGGGCTCGGGGTGAGCCAGGGGCGGGCGGCCGGTCCGCTGGTGCGGATGGCCGGCCCGCCGAGCCTGCCCGCGCCGCGGCCGGTCGCCGATCCGGAGGCCGAGGCCGCCACCGTCGTCAAGGCGCTGGAGGCGGTGACCGCCGACCTCAACCGACGGGCCGCCGCCGCCCGCACCGGCGCGAGCGCTGGTGAGGGCAGCGGCGCGGGCACTGGCGGAGGCGCTGGCGGAGGCGGAGGCGGAGACGGAGGCGGAGGCGCTGACGGAGGCGGAGGCGCTGACGGAGGCGCGGGCGCTGGCGGGGGCGGAGGCTCGGGCGGGGGCGGAGGCTCGGGCGGGGAGGCGGCGGAGATCCTGGAGGCCCTCGCCATGATCGCCGACGACCCCATGCTCCGCGAGGAGGCCGAGAGCCGCGCCAGGGGCGGCGCCGACGCGGCCCACGCCCTGGACGCCGCCTTCACCGGCCACCGGGACGCCCTGGCCGCCCTGGGCGGCTACCTCGCCGAGCGGGCCGCCGACCTCGACGACCTCAAGCACCGCGCGGTGGCCGCCGCCCTCGGCCTGCCCATGCCGGGCCTGCCCGATCCCGGGCATCCGTACGTGCTGGTCGCCGGGGACCTCTCCCCCGCCGACACCGCCGGACTGGGCCCGGACGTGCTGGCGCTGGTCACCGAGCGGGGCGGCCCGACGAGTCACACGGCGATCCTGGCCCGCGCGCGCGGCCTGCCCGCCGTGGTCGCCTGCCCGGCGGTCGCGGACGTCCCCGACGGCACGATCGTCGGCGTGGACGGCGCGAGCGGCGAGATCGCCCTCGGTCTCACCCCGGAGCAGGCGGCCGAGGTGATGGAGCGCGACCGCGCCGAGCGGGCCAGGCTGGCCGCCGCCACCGGCCCCGGCAGGACCGCCGACGGCCATCCGGTCAGGCTGCTGGCCAACATCGGCTCGGCCGCCGACCTGCGGCCGGGGGCGGAGGGCGTGGGCCTGTTCCGTACCGAGTTCCTGTTCCTCGACCGCAAGCAGCCGCCCTCGCCGGAGGAGCAGACGGCCGCGTACGCCGAGGTGTTCGAGCGGGCCGAGGGCCCGGTGATCGTGCGGACCCTGGACGCGGGCACCGACAAGCCCCTGCCCTTCCTCGGCCTGCCCGAGGAGCCCAACCCGGCCCTGGGCGTGCGCGGGCTGCGTGTGGACCGCCTGCTACCCGATGTGCTCGACGCGCAACTCGCCGCGATCGCCGAGGCGGCGCGCGCGACGGGCGCGGACGTGCGGGTGATGGCGCCGATGGTGACGACGCCCGCGGAGGCGGCCGGCTTCGCCCGCCGGGCCCGCGCGGCGGGCATCGCGCAGGTCGGTGTGATGGTGGAGGTACCTGCCGCGGCGCTGCGGGCCGCCGAGGTGCTGCGCGAGGTGGACTTCCTCAGCATCGGCACCAACGACCTGGCCCAGTACACCTTCGCCGCCGACCGCCAGCATCCGGCCCTGGCCGACCTGCTCGACCCGCGCCAGCCCGCCCTGCTGGGGCTGATCGAGGCGTGCGCGGCCGCGGGACGGGAGGCGGGCAAGCCGGTCGGCGTGTGCGGCGAGGCGGCGGGCGATCCCGCCGTCGCCCCGCTGCTGGTGGGCCTGGGGGTGACGAGCCTGTCCATGGCGCCGTCCTGCGTCCCGCTGGTCCGCGAGGCACTGGCGCGGCTGACGCTGGAGGAGTGCAGGGAGTTGGCCCGAGAAGCGCTGGCCTGACCAGGCCCGGCGCGACCGGCCTCGCCTGACCGGACCCGCGCCACCAGACCCACCTGACCCGGGCCCACCTCACCTGGGCCCACCTCACCCGGGCCCACCTCACCCGGGCCCACCTCACCCGGGCCCACCTCACCCGGGCCCACCTCACCCGGGCCCACCTCACCCGGGCCCACCTCACCCGGGCCCACCTCACCCGGGCCCACCTAGCCGGCGGGCGCCGGCTCGTGGGCCCGGAGTTGGAGGGTGTCGCCGGTGACGTCCACCGTGACCTTGCCGCCCTCGGTGACCTCGCCGGTGAGCAGCATGGTGGACAGCCGGTTGTCCAGCTCACGCTGCACCGTACGACGCAGCGGCCGGGCGCCGAACTCGGGCTGGTAGCCGCGCTGGGCGAGCCAGTCCTTGGCGGCATCGGTGACCTCCAGCGTGATGTTCTGGCCGCGCAGCCGCTGCCGGGTGCGCTCCAGCAGCAGGTCCACGATCTGGCGGAGCTGATCGCGTTCGAGGCGCTTGAAGATGATCGTCTCGTCGATGCGGTTGAGCAGCTCGGGCCGGATGGAGCGGCGCAGCAGCTCCATGAGCCGCCCTTCCAGCGTGCCGGGGTCGCCGGCGGCCTCCAGGATGAGCTGCGCGCCGATGTTGCTGGTCATGATGACGACGGTGTTGCTGAAGTCGACGGTACGGCCCTGGCCGTCGGTGAGGCGGCCGTCGTCGAGCAGTTGCAGCAGGATGTTCATGACGTCGGGGTGGGCCTTCTCGATCTCGTCGAGCAGGATCACGCAGTGCGGGCGGCGCCGTACGGCCTCGGTGAGCTGCCCGGCCTCCTCGTAGCCGACGTAGCCGGGCGGCGCGCCGATGAGCCGCGAGACCGTGTGCCGCTCCTGGAACTCGCTCATGTCGACGCGGACCATGTGGTCCTCGCCGCCGAACAGGGCCGCGGCCAGCGCCCTGGCCAGCTCCGTCTTGCCGACGCCGGTCGGGCCGAGGAACAGGAAGCTGCCGATGGGCCGGTTCGGGTCCGACAGCCCGGCGCGGGCGCGGCGGACGGCCTCGGCGATGGCGGTGACCGCCTCGTCCTGGCCGATGACCCGCTCGTGCAGGTGCTCCTCCAGCCGCATGAGCCGGTCGCGCTCCTGCTCGGTGAGCTGGGTGACGGGGATGCCGGTGCGACGCGAGACGACCTCGGCGATGTCCTCGACCATGACCTGCGGCACGTCGTCGTGGCCGCGGCGGGCGCGCTCCAGCTCGGGGCGGAGCTTGTCGATCTGGGCGGTGATCTCCTTGGCCCGGTCGAAGTCGTCGGCGGAGACGGCCTGGTCCTTGTCGCGGCGCAGCGCGTCCAGGCGTCCTTCAAGCTCGCGTACGTCGCTACCGGGCGTGCGGGCGCGCAGCCGCACCCGGGCCGCGGCCTGGTCCATGAGGTCGATGGCCTTGTCGGGCAGGAAGCGGTCGGTGATGTAGCGGGCCGACAGGGTGGCGGCCGCGTCCAGTGCCTCGTCGGTGATGCGGACCTGGTGGTGGGCCTCGTACGCGTCGCGCAGCCCGGCCAGGATCTCGACCGTCTGCTCCACGGTCGGCTCGGCGACCAGGATCGGCTGGAAGCGGCGTTCGAGCGCGGCGTCCTTCTCGATGTTCTTGCGGTACTCGTCGATCGTGGTGGCGGCGATGACGTGCAGCTCGCCGCGGGCCAGGGCGGGCTTGAGGATGTTGGCGGCGTCCATACCGCCCTCGGCCGAGCCGGCGCCGACGAGCGTGTGCACCTCGTCGATGAAGACGATGATCTCGTCGGCGTGCGCGCGTACCTCGTCGATGACCTTCTTGACGCGCTCCTCGAACTCGCCCCTGTACTTCGACCCTGCCACCATGCCGGTCAGGTCCAGGGCGATGACCCGCCGGTCCTTCAGGGTGTCGGGGACGCTGCCGTTCACGATGCGCTGGGCGATGCCCTCGACGATCGCGGTCTTGCCGACGCCGGGCTCGCCGATCAGGCACGGGTTGTTCTTGGTGCGGCGCGAAAGGACCTCGATGGACTGCTCGATCTCGTCCTCGCGGCCGACGACCGGGTCGATGCGGCCCTGGCGGGCCTCCTCGGTGAGGTCGCGGCCGTACTCGTCGAGCGACGGGGTGTCGCCGCCGCGGCGGGCGCTCTCGCCTGGACGGGCCGCCGCGGTGGCGAGGGCCTGCTGCAGCTCGTTGGCCGAGACGCCCTGCTCGCGCAGCAGGCGGGCGGCGGTGGAGTCGGGGTTGGCGGCCAGCGCGAGCAGCAGGTGCTCGGGCCCGATGTACGACGACTCCAGCGCCCGCGAGATCCGCTGCGCGTCGAGGATGGCCCGTTTGGCGGCCGGCGAGAGCGTGGTGGGCGGCTCGGTGGCCTCCCCCGGCCCGGCGAGCTCGTCGGCCCGGTCGCGCAGCCGTTCCACGTCCACGCCGGCGGCGCGCAGCAGCGACCGGGTGGAGTCGGTGTCGATGAGGGCGTCGAGGAGGTCGAGCACGTCCAGGTCGGGGGCGCCGCGCTGCCCGGCCCCCTCGACGGCGCGTTGCAACGCCTCCCTTGCCGAGGCGCTGAGCAGCCGGCCGACGTCCACCCGCTGGACGCCGGGCCGGGACGGCGGCCAGCCCTCCATGCCGCCGAACACCCGGCCCGTCAGCTCCTCGAACCCTCTGAACGGGTCTCCGCCGAAAAACGACCTGAACGGCATGTCCGCCATGGATGTCCCCTTTCACGTTCCGAAGGGGCTCCTAGCCGCCCGCGCCGCGCGTCAATGCCAGCGTTCGGCAAAAGCTGCGGCGGGGGCGCTCACTCGTTCGTCGCGACGAGGTCGATGACCGGGGTGTCGCCGGAGACCAGCTCGTACGTCCGCCGCGCCGTGCCCGGATTGTCCAGCAGCGCCATGATGACGGCGGCCACGTCGTCGCGCGGCACCGCGCCCGGCGGCACCTCGGGGGCCAGCCGGACCAGGCCGGTGCCCGGCTCGTCGGTGAGGCGGCCGGGGCGCACGATGGTCCAGGCCAGGTCGTCGCGGCGGCGCAGGTCGTCCTCGGCCGCGGTCTTGGCCGCGATGTAGGCGGCCCACACCTCGTCACCGCCGGCCGGCGGCTTGCCCGCGCCCATGGAGGAGATCTGGATGAAGCGCCGCACCCCGGCCCGCTCGGCGGCGTCGGCCATGAGCACGGACGCGCCCCGGTCGACGGTGTCCTTGCGGGCCGCGCCGCTGCTGGGCCCCGCGCCGGCCGCGAACACGACGGCGTCCGCGCCGCGCAGGATGTCGGCGACCTGCTCGACCGAGGCGGTCTCCAGGTCGCACACCACGGCCTGCGCGCCGGTGGCCTCGACGTCGGCGACGTGCGCCGGGTTGCGCACCAGGCCGACCGCGCCCTCTCTGAGCCGCGCCGCCAGGCGCAGCGCGATCTTGCCATGGCCGCCCGCGATGATGATCCGCATGCGGTCATGGTGTCATGGACCCATGACGGAGTTCCCGCACGCGCCCACCCCGGCGTTTCTGTTCGACCTCGACGGCACTCTCATCGACAGCGTCTACCAGCACGTGATCGCCTGGCGGCAGGCGCTGTCGGGGATGGGGATCGACCTGTCGGTGTGGCGGATCCACCGTCGCATCGGGATGAGCGGCGGATTGTTCGTCAGCGCGTTGCTGCGCGAGACCGGGCTCAAGCTGTCGCGCGAGCAGATCGAGCGGCTCCAGGTCGCCCACATGGAGGCGTACGAGCGGCAGGCCGACTCGGTGCGCCCGCTGCCCGGCGCGCCGGAGCTGCTGGCCGAGCTGACCGCGCGCGGCGTGCCGTGGGCCATCGCCACCAGCGGCTACGCCCGCACCGCGCGGCTCGCGCTCGGCCTGCTCGGCCTGCCGGAGGACACGCCGATGGTGACCCGCGACCTGGTGCGCAGGGCCAAGCCGGACCCCGACCTGTTCCTCGCCGGAGCGGCGCTGGTCGAGGTGGACCCCGCCCATGCCATGGTGGTGGGTGACAGCGTCTGGGACCTGCTCGCCGCCCGCCGGGCCGGCGCGCTCGGCATCGGCCTGCTGTCCGGCGGGTACGGCAGGGACGAGCTGGAACGCACAGGCGCCTTCAGGGTCTACGCCGACCCGGCGGACATGCTGGAGCGGCTGGACGAGCTGGGTGTGCGGCTCGACGATTGACGCCCAGAACAAGGCGCCCAGAACAAGGCGCACGGAACAAAAAGCCGAACTCCCCGGCTGGATCATGCGTATTCCCCGTAAGAGGAGCTTGAATATGGATTTGGCAGACATCGGCGTCACCGGCCTGGCCACGATGGGCCGCAACCTGGCCCGCAACCTCGCCAGGCACGGCTACGCCGTCGCGGTGCACAACCGCTCGCACAGCCGCACGCAGCAGCTCGTCAAGGAGTTCGGCGGCGAGGGCACGTTCGTGCCGTCGGAGGATCTGGCCGGCTTCGTGGCCTCGCTCAAGCGGCCCCGGCGGGCGATCATCATGGTCAAGGCCGGCGCGGGCACCGACGCGGTCATCGACCAGCTCGCCGCGCTCATGGAGCCCGGCGACATGATCGTCGACGGCGGCAACGCCCACTACGCCGACACCCGGCGGCGCGAGGCCGCGCTGCGCGAGCGGGGGCTGCACTTCGTCGGCACCGGCATCTCGGGCGGCGAGGAGGGCGCGCTGCTCGGGCCGAGCATCATGCCCGGCGGCTCGGCGGAGTCGTGGGAGGCGCTCGGGCCGATCCTGCAGGACATCGCGGCCAAGGTGGACGGCGTGCCGTGCTGCGTGCACGTCGGCCCGGACGGCGCGGGACACTTCGTCAAGATGGTGCACAACGGCATCGAGTACTCCGACATGCAGCTCATCGCCGAGTCCTACGACCTGCTGCGGCAGGCGCTCGGCGTCACCCCGTCCGAGCTGGCCGGGGTGTTCCGCGAGTGGAACCAGGGCGACCTCGGCTCCTACCTGATCGAGATCACCGCCGAGGTGCTGGAGCAGGTGGACGCCGAGACCGGCCGGCCGTTCGTGGACGTCGTGGTCGACCAGGCCGAGCAGAAGGGCACCGGCCGCTGGACCGTGCAGAGCGCCCTCGACCTCGGCGTGCCGGTGACCGGCATCGCCGAGGCGACGTTCGCGCGGGCGCTGTCCGGCCATCCTGAGCAGCGGGCCGCCGCCGCCTCGCTCGCCGGGCCGAACCTGTCCGGCGTGGACGGGCGCGAGCTGGTCGAGGACGTACGGCAGGCGCTGTACGCCTCCAAGATCGTGGCGTACGCGCAGGGCTTCGACCAGATGGCCGCCGCCTCCCGCGAGTACGGCTGGGACCTCGACCTCGGCGCGATGGCGACCATCTGGCGGGGCGGCTGCATCATCAGGGCCAAGTTCCTCGACCGCATCCGCGCCGCCTACGACGCCGACCCGGCCCTGCCGACGCTGCTGGCCGACCCGACGTTCGCGGCCGCGCTGGCGGCGGCGCAGGAGTCGTGGCGGCGGGTGGTGACCACGGCCGTGCGGATCGGCGTGCCGACGCCCGGCTTCTCCTCGGCGCTCGCCTACTACGACGGGCTGCGCCGCGAGCGGCTGCCGGCCGCGCTGGTGCAGGGGCTGCGCGACTACTTCGGCGCCCACACCTATCGCCGGGTCGACAAGGAGGGCGCCTTCCACGTCGACTGGTCGGGCGACCGCGCCGAGCGGCCCGCCTGACCGCCGCTATCTGCCGATGCGGGCGACCGGGTTGGCCACCGCCGTCACCAGGCAGAAGCCGAACGGCCCTGCCGTGTCGTGCATGGTGACCTGCCCGGTCGCGACGCCGCTCGCGCTGAGGTGTCCGGTCGCCTCGACGCCGATCAGCTCGCCCTCGGGCAGGCGGGCCAGGGTGAGCGTGTAGTCGGCGTTGATGAAGCCGAGACCGCTGGTGCCGACGTTGGCGAGCGGGCTGGCGAAGTCGGCGGCCAGCGCGGCGCGCACGACCGGCGTCACCGGCTCGTCGTCCACCAGCGGGTACGTCTCGCGCAGCCACACCCGCCCCGGGCCCGGCTCGCCCCATTCGGTGACCCGCCACAGGTCGAACGGCGGCTGCCAGCCGTCGGCGGAGACCGGCTCGTGCTCGGGCGGGCGCTCGTCCCATGCGGGGGTGACGATGCTCTGCTCGCCCTCGGGCTGCTCGCCCTGCCGCAGCAGCACGGCGGTGACCCGGCCGATCGGGCCCTGGTCGGTGGACAGGACGGCGTCGGCGACGCGGATCCTGCGCCCGTCCCTGACCAGGGTGGTCTCGACGGTGACGGGCAGCAGCGGGCTGTTGCGGAACAGGTCCACCGTCAGCCGGGCGAAGTGCAGCCCTGGCTCGGCGTACCGCTCCTCCAGGGCGCGGGCGGCGAGCCCGCCGAGGAGGCGGCCGTGGAGCATGTCGGGGGACCAGGGGCTGCGGGCGTGGGGCGCGGGCACCAGCTCGCCCTGCTTGCGGGTGAAGAACGCTGTCGTCGGCGGCACAGAATGAGATTCTAGAGCAGGATCGCCACCCGGCCCAGGGCGGCCGCGCTCGATTGGATTTCCGCCCGTCATGGGCCATAAGCTCACCCAATGCGTGATCTAGGTGAGGACCCCCGGCCCGCCCGCGGTGCGGTGCGCGAGATCCACGTCCTCGACGGCAGGGCGACCCTGGCCTACGCCCCCGACCTGGACGGCCTGGCCGATCCGGGGGAGATCGTCTGGGCGTGGGTGCCGTACGAGGAGGACCCGTCCCGCGGCAAGGACCGCCCCCTGCTGGTCGTGGGCCGCACCGGCCGCCGGCTGCTCGGCATGATGCTCTCCAGCAAGGGCGACGACGGCCCTGAATGGCTGCCGATCGGCGCGTGGGGAAGCGACGGGCGGGCCTCGTACCTGCGGCTCGACCGGGTCTTCGTGCTCGACGAGGACGACCTGCGCCGCGAGGGCGCGGTCCTCGACGCCGACCGGTTCACCCGCGTGGCGGCCCGCCTCATGAAGCTCCACGGCTGGGAGGCGGGCCGCTAGTCCGCGTACTGGAGGCCCGTCTGACGCTCGGCGGTGACCTCCAGGCCGACCACGCCCGCACGCGCGGGCACGGCCTTGAAGACGATCCAGTCGCCGCCCACCTGGTCCGCGGCCAGCGGTTCGACGGCGTACCCGCCCTCGTGGACCAGGACGCGGCGGAACTCCGCGCCCAGGCCGCGCCTGCCGACCTCGTCCAGCACCTCGTCGACGGTCCGGCCGCTCACCTTGACGCCGGCCAGCGGCTCTCCCGGGCGGGTGGCCGACTGCCAGTCGTTCTCGTAGGACTCCCCCGGCCCGGCCGGCCGGCCCAGGTCGAAGTGCACCCCGTCGGGCCTGCCCTTGATCGCCGCCGGGACGGTCACCACCATGAAGCAGCCGCTGCCGGCCAGATCGCAGTCCGCCGGCTCCCTGCGGGCGCCGATGGGCACGTTCACCGGGGTGGCGCCGCCGCCCATGCTGACGATCTCCCCGACCGCGCTGGGCGAGACCGGGATCACCCTGAGCTCGACGTCGAGACCGAGGGAACGGAACGCCTCGGAGAACTTCCGCCGGTCCGCGTAGGGGTCCTTGATCCGGGCGACGTAGGTGCCGGCCTCCTCGTGGATCTCCACCGCGGAGTTGGCGTAGGAGGTCGCGGCGCCGCCGAACAGGCCCGGCCCGAGGACGACGCCGAGGACGAGGACGCCGGAGGCGGCGATCCCGAGCAGCGCGCGACGCGCGCGCGGGCGTCGCGGGAACGCTGCCGCTCTCGTCGTGTCCCGCTCCTGGGCGATGATGTCGGCGAACAGCGCCTGCGCGCGGGGGCCGCCGGCCCGCCCGCCCGGCTCGTCCGGGCTGATCCTGGCCAGCGGCCTCAGCAGCTCGTTGATCTCGTCGATGTCCCTCATAGTGACCTCCCCGTGGGCACGACCGCGCCGGTCGGCGTGAATCGGACGTCGGCTGCTTCGAGCGCCCGGGAGAAGCGCCCGCGCGCGCGGTGCAGCCGGATGCGGACGGCGTTGCGGGACAGCCCCAGCATCGTGGCGATCTCCCTGCGGTCCAGGCCCTCCCAGGCGACCAGCGCGAGCAGCTCGCGGTCGGCCTCGGAAAGCGTCGCGAACGCCTGGGCGATCGCGTTCCTCTCGACGCTGTGGTCGGCGAGGTCGCCGTAGAGGTCGGCCATCTCCGCGTCGAGGTCCTGGTGCCGCGCCCGGCGGCGCAGCGCGCTGCGGCGGTGGTCGGCCAGCACGTTGCGGGCCACCCCGTAGACCCAGAGCCTCGCCTGCGCGCCCGGGGGCAGCTCGTCGATCTTGCGCCAGACGATCACGAAGGTCTCGGCGACCACGTCGGCCGCGTCCTGTGGCGAGTCGCAGCGGCGTCCCGCGTAGGCGGTGATCTGGTCGTAGGTCGCCCGGTAGACCGCTTCGAACCTCTGGACGTCATCCGGCACGGACGGTTCCCATCGTGACTTTCCTCCACTTCCGGTACGGGGACGAACGTCCTTTTCATGGGTGGAGGCGCCCCGATCATTTCGCCCGGAACCGGAGAAACTTGCCCGCGTGAGGGGTCAGCCTTCGGGCCCGCCCGTCCCCACCGCCGGGGTCCGGGCTCGCCGGGCCGCGAACGCCGTCCAGCCGTGCCAGGCCAGCACGTAGCAGGCGAGGACCAGCGCCGCCCCGTCCACGCCGCCCAGGATCGTGCTGCGTACCAGGTCGTAGTCGCTCACCGCGGCGCGCTCCGACGTCGCCCCGGTCACGGCCCCGGCGGCCGTGGCGAGCAGCACCGCCGCCGCCACCAGGCCGCGCGCCCGGCCCGTCAGCCCCGGCCACCGCCCGGGGCGGACCGGAGCCCGCCGGTACCAGCGCACGAGCCAGCCGGCCAGGATCGCCAGGCCGCCCGCCGAGCTGACGTACATCAGCACGTTGAACACCCGGTGCGCGCCGACGACCTGCTCACGCAACACCTGCCAGTGCGCCACCGCGAACCCGCCGGCCTGCGTGAAGGCGTCCCAGACGAGATGCGTGGCCATCCCGGCGAGCAGCGCGGCCACCACCGCTGCCGCCGCCATCGGCGCCGTCACGGTCCGGGGCGCGTCCGGCAGCCGGGACCGCAGCCCGGCGGGGGCGAGCGCGGTCAGCGGCGCCCGCAGGACGTGCTGGAACACCACCAGCAGCACCACGCCCGCCGGCAGGCCGAGCAGCAGCGTCCCCCACCACGTGTGGGTGCTCGCCGACGAGAACGGCAACGGCAGATAGTACGGCGCGTCGGGCACCACGGCCCCGACGACCAGCGCCGACGGCGGCAGCCACCGCCGCACCGGCAGAACGGCCACGACATGGCTCAGGGTGAAGGGCACGGTCGATTATGGCCGCCCGACGCCGCTCCCGTCGGCGGATCAGAGCGTGATGATCAGCGCGTGCGCGGCCCGCGTGGGAAACGCCCACACGTGCCTGCCCGCCGTCACCAGCCGCCCGACCGGCCCGGCCGGCCCGAGCGGGATCGCGCGGAGCGGGGCGCCGGCGGCCGGGTCCAGCGTGAACAGCTCGTGCCCGCCGCCGACGAGCGTGCCGTTCGCGCAGGCCAGGAAGGGCACCGGCCCGGCGGGCGCGGCCACGAACCGCCCCGGCTCCCCCGACCAGGTCGAGATCCGCAGCAGCCCGCCCGTGACGCTGATCCAGAGCGAGCCCGCGCAGACGGTCATGCCGCCGCGCTCGCCGTACCGTCCGAGGTCGCCGAGGTCGATGTCCCTGGGCCCGCCGCGCAGGACGTCGTCGTGCCGGGACGTCCACCACAGGCGCTCGCCCTCCACGGCGCACGCGGCGAGGCCGGGCAGTTCGACCGGCGGGCCGAGCGTGCCGGGGCCGGTGAGCCTGCGCGCCCGCGCGCCGGAGACCGCCCAGATCTCGCCGCCGCCGGCGATGACCCGGCCGGGGCAGCGGGCAGTGGCGATCGGCGCGCCGTCCGGCGCGAGCCAGTGGACGCGGCCCTTCGCGGTGGCGGCGAGCGTGCCGGAGAGCGCCTGCGGCACCGGGATGGGCGCGGTCGCCAGCGTACGCGGCACCACGACGGTCTCCGCCAGCGTGCCGGGAACGCCCGCGGTCCCCGCCACCGTGCCGGGCACCGCGGCCAGCGACCGTAATCGCGGCAGAGCCTCGGCCTCGCCGTGCGGGAGGGGCGTGCCGTCGGCCGTGTAGGCGCGTACGCCGTGCGCGTCGGCGCACCACACGGTGACGCCGTCGGAGGCGGCCGCCCGCACGGGCGCGGGCAGGTCGATCCTGGTGAGGGCGGCGTCCATGCGCCGACCTTAGTCCTCGTACGCGGCCGGGCCCATGAGGGGGCGGCGCCGATCCGGCGACCCGGCCGTCACCCCAGGTCCGGCGGGCTGCGACCATGGCCGTATGCGTGTTGTGGTGATCGGGGGCGGCATCGTCGGAGCCGCGGCGGCCTACTACCTGACCGGCCGGGGCGCGTCCGTGACGGTGGTGGACGGCGGCTACCAGGGCGAGGCGACGCAGGCGGGCGCGGGCATCGTGTGCCCGTGGGTGGACCATCCGGAGGACGACGACTGGTACCGGCTCAACCGCGAGGGCGCCCGCGCCTATCCGGGGCTGGTGGAGGAGCTGGGCGAGGACTTCGGGTACGCCAAGGTGGGCGCGCTGCTGGTGTCCGAGGACCCGGCGGAGCTGGAGCCGGTGCGCTCGCTGCTGCAGCGCCGCTACGCCGACGCCCCGGAGATGGGCGAGGTCGTGGACGTGGCGGCTCCGGCCGAGCTGTTCCCGCCGCTCTCGGACACCCTGAGCGCGCTCCTCGTGCCGGGCGCGGCCCGCGTGGACGGTCGGTCGGTCCGCGGCGCGCTGCTGAACGCCGCCGTCGCCCGGGGTGCGCGGATCCACGCGGGGGCCGCGACCCTCACGCCCGACGGCGAGGTCCGCGTCCACGCGGCGGCGGGCACGCCCGCGGAAGCAGGACGGACGTGGACGCCGGGCGGCGGGCCGGCCCAGGCCCGCAGCGAGGAGACCGGCTCATGGCGGCAGGCCGCTCCGCGAGGCCCGGCGGCGGCGCGGGGACCGGAGGCCACACCGGGCCCCCAGACCGGGAACGGCTCGGAGGCGGTGCGGCCGGTCGCCGCCGGCGCGGGCCGGGTGTTCGCCGACGAGGGCGTTGCGGTGGAGGCGGACGCCGTGATCGTGGCGGGCGGCGCGTGGACCGGCGAGGTGTGCCGGCCGCTCGGCGCGGAGCTGCCGGTGTTCCCGAGGCGGGGCCAGATCCTGCACGCCACCCTCGAAGGCGTCGACACCGCGTGGTGGCCGATCGTGCTGCCCAGCGACGGGCCTTACCTGCTGGGGTTCCCCGGGTCGCGGGTGGTGATCGGGGCGACGGTGGAGGACGTCGGGTTCGCGCCCCGGGTGACGATGGGCGGCCTGGAGGAGGTGCTGCAGGCGGGGTTGCGGGTCGCGCCGGGGCTGGCCGGGGCGACGATGGCGGAGACCCGGGTGGGGCTGCGGCCGGTGTACGCGCCGGGCCGGGCGCTGATCGGCCCGCTGAACTCGCGGGTGGTGGTGGCGACGGGCCTCAGCGCGTACGGCCTGACGGCGGGCCCGTACGCGGGCCGGCTCGCGGCGGCGCTCGCGCTCGGCGAGACCCCGCCCATCGACCTCACGCCCTACGCCCCCTGCCCCTGACGGCCGGGGCCGACCCTCCCCCGGGGCTGTCCGTTTGCCCAGCGTATGATCGGTTTCCTCCCCACCGTCGCGTTTCGTGGGGAGGCCGGGGTGCCGCGCATCGCACCGTGGATGACGCCGTGGATGACGCCGTGGATGACGCCGTTCGTGCTGGCCGGGCTGCTGCTCGCCGCCGGGTGCGGCGCGGAGCCACCGTCCCGCCCGGTGATCCGGTCCGTGCCGCCGCCCACGCGCCCACCTGTGCGCCCGCCCGTGCGCCCGCGGCGGACGGAGCCGCCCGCGGTCCAGGTGCCGTACGCGGCCTCCGGCTCGTACGCCGTCGTCCCCGGCGGCGCACCCCCGCGGCCGGGCCGGGGCCGGCCGGTGCGTTACCTGGTGGAGGTGGAGCGGGGCCTGCCGTTCGGGCCGCGCGAGTTCGCCGCCCAGGTGCACCGCATACTGAACGACGCCCGCGGCTGGGCCCGCTTCCAGCGGGTGGACCACGGCCCGGTACGGGTCCGGGTGGCCCTGTCGAGCCCCCGCACGACGACCCGCCAGTGCCGCCCCCTCCGCACCGGCGGCGAGCTGTCGTGCTGGAACGGCCGCCGCTCGATCATCAACGCCCTGCGCTGGGCGGTCGGCGTCCCGCAGTACGGGGGCGATCTGGCCGCGTACCGCAGCTATCTCATCAGCCACGAGGTCGGGCACGCCCTCGGCCACGGCCACGAGCCCTGTCCGGGCCTCGGGCGGCCGGCCCCGGTGATGACGCAGCAGTCGAAGTCGCTGGGCCGCTGCCGCCCGAACCCGTGGCCGTTCCCCGGCCGCGGCGACGGGAAACCCTGACCCGGCGGGGTGGCCGCCGCACGAAGAAGCGTCGCGATATATCGTACGGAGGGGAACTCCGGGACCCCGTCCCGGATACGCGAATGTACCGATTTCCAGGGGAGTGTGGGCGATGGCGGGAATGCGGACGGCACGGCGGATCCTCGTGGGCGGCGCCGCCCTGGCGGCCGCCGGATGGGTGGTGCGCAACGTGCCGGCGGAGCTCGGGGTGCGTCCGCTGGAGTCCGGCCCGGAGCGTGCGGCGCGCATCCAGCGCTCGAAGCAGTTCAGGGACGGCTCCTTCTACAACTCGATGCCCGAGCCGACCCATGTGATGAACACCCCGCCGGTGGGCCTGCTGGGCGAGCTGGCGAAGAACAAGCAGGAGCGCCGTCCGGCCGGCCCGCTGCCGCTGCGCGTGCCGCCCGCCGGGCCGGCGCCCGCCGACGGGGTGCGCGCCGTCTGGTACGGCCACGCCTCGACGCTGGTCGAGATCGAGGGCAAGAGGGTGCTGTTCGACCCGGTGTGGAGCCGGCGCGTCTCGCCGTCGCAGCTCGTCGGCCCCAAGCGGCTCCACCCGCTGCCGGTCGAGCTCGGCGACCTGCCGGAGGTCGACGCGATCGCGATCTCCCACGACCACTACGACCACCTGGACCGGGCGACCGTCCAGTCGCTCGTCCGGACGCAGAAGGCGCCGTTCCTGGTGCCCCTGGGCATCGGGGCGCACCTGGAGCGGTGGGGCGTGCCGGCGTACCGGATCATCGAGCTCGACTGGGACGAGGAGGCCCAGGTGGCGGGGCTGCGCTTCGTCGCCACGGCGGCCCGGCACTTCTCGGGGCGGTCCCTGCGCCGCAACGACACCCTGTGGGGGTCGTGGGTGGTGGCGGGCGCGGCCAGGCGGGTGTTCTACGCGGGCGACTCCGGCTACTTCGAGGGCTACCGTGGCATCGGGGCGGCGCACGGGCCGTTCGACCTGACGCTCATGCCCATCGGCGCCTACAGTCCCGCCTGGCCGGACATCCACATGAACCCGGAGGAGGCCGTCAACGCCCACCTCGACCTGGGCGGGAAGCTGCTGCTGCCGGTGCACTGGGCGTCGTTCACGCTGGCGCTGCACCCGTGGGCGGAGCCGGTGGACCGGCTGTGGCGGGAGGCCAAGGCGCGTGAGGTCTCCATCGTCGTGCCGCGTCCCGGCGAGCTCGTGGACGCCGCCGAGGCCCCGGCGGTGGACGGCTGGTGGGAGACCCTGGGCTGACCGGGCCCCCGCGGCCGGACGTACAGTGCGAGGGTGAGCAACCTGGAGCATGAGCCGCGGGAGATCCGCTGCGCCGCCGAGCCCGGCGCGGACGGCGAGCTGCTGGAGGGGCGGGCGGTGCCGCTGGGCGGGCCGCGCGCGATGTCGGTGAGCAGGACCCTTCCCGGCGTGCACCGGCGCATGATCGGCGCCTGGTGCTTCCTCGACGCCTACGGCCCCGAGGTGACGGCCATGCGCGTGCCGCCCCACCCGCACACCGGCCTGCAGACCGTCACCTGGCTGCTCGCCGGCGAGGTCCTGCACCGCGACAGCCTGGGCAGCCTCCAGCGGGTACGCCCCGGGCAGCTCAACCTCATGACCGCCGGCCGCGGCATCTCCCACTCGGAGGAGTCGGCCGAGACGACGCTGCACGGGGTGCAGCTGTGGGTCGCGCTGCCCGAGGAGCACCGCGCCGACGCGCCCTCCTTCGAGCACCACGCGGAGCTGCCGGTGCTGGAGGGCCCCGGGTTCGCCGCCACGGTGATCATGGGTTCGCTGGGCGGGGCGGTCTCCCCCGCCACCGCCCGCACCCCGCTGACCGGCGCGGAGATCGCGGTGGACGGCACGGGCGAGGTGCCGCTCGATCCCGGGTTCGAGCACGGGCTGCTGCTGCTCGACGGCGAGGTCGAGGGCCTGGAACGGGGTCCGCTGGCGTACCTGCCGCCGGGGCGGGGCGGGCTGCGGCTGTCCGGGCGCGGGCGGGTGCTGCTCGTCGGCGGCGCCCCGTTCGGCGAGGAGATCGTCATGTGGTGGAACTTCGTGGGCCGCTCGCACGACGAGATCGCGGCCTTCAGGAAGGAGTGGGCGGAGGGCGAGGGCTTCGGCGTCGTCGAGGGGTTCGACGGCCCTCCGCTCCCCGCGCCCGTCCTGCCCGGCATCCGGCTGAAGCCGCGCGGCCGCGTGAGATGACCGGGGACCGGCCCTCCGCACGGGCTCAGGAGCCCTCTCCGCGCACCGGCCGGCCCATCCGGTAGACGGCGAGCGGACGGCACAGGGCCGTGATGTCGTCGAGCGGATCGCCGGCGACGACCAGCAGATCGGCGTCGTGGCCGGGTGCGATCATGCCCTTGCGCCCGTCCACGTGACAGGTCACCGCCGCGACCGAGGTGATCGCGCGCAGCACGTCCACGGGCGCGTACCCGGCCCCGACCAGCATCTCCGCCCCGTGCGGCAGCACGCCGTGCGGCTTGGGCGGGCCGACCCCCGCGTCGGTGCCGATGACGAAGCGCACCCCGGCGGCGTACATGACGCTCAGCCCCTCCAGCGCGGCCGACAACCGGGCCTGGATGCGCGGAGGCGGCGGCGGGGCGCCCGGCGCGACGCCCGCGGTGAGCGAAGCGACGACGCCGGACGCGGCCAGCCGCTGGATCAGCGCGTGGTCGAGCGCGTAGAAGTCCTCGGTGAAGAACGAGCAGTGCTCGATCGAGTCGAACCCGGCGTCCAGGGCGGCGGCGATGCCCGCCGCGCAGTGCGCGTGCCCGGTGATCGGCAGCCCGTGCGCGTGCGCCTCGCCGGCGGCGGCCCTCAGCTCGGCGGGACCGTACTGGAGGAGGTGGGAGCGGGACCCGGGCGTCATCTCGCCGCCGGTGACCATCATCTTGACGACGTGCGCGCCGCGGGCCGCCCGCTCGCGCACCGCCGCCCGCACCTCCCGCTCCCCCGCCGCCTCGCCGCCGAGGAACCAGCAGTGCCCGCGCGGCGTGGTGATGGGCGGCCCGGCGGCCAGGATCTCCGGCCCGTCGAGCCCCATGCCGAGCTCCAACGCCAGATATCCGCGGTCACCGAGATCACGGACGGTGGTGACCCCCGCCGCGAGGTCGCGCCTGGCGGCCTCCCGCATCCGCTCGGCTAGCCCCGGCCGCTCCAGCCCGCCGAGCACGTCGGGACTCGCGTCGAAGGCCAGGTGGACGTGGCAGTCGATGAGACCGGGCAGCAACGTGACGTCCGCCCCCAGCTCCACGACGGCGGCGCCCTCCGGCGGGTCGCCGAAGGTGACGGCGGTGACACGGCCGTTCTCGACGAGCACCACGCGGTCGCGGTGCGGGTCCCGGCCGTCGAACAGGCGGGGGGCGCGGATGGCGAGCATGCCGCCAGTGTGAACCCGTTCCGCCGGACGCGCTGGCGCAATTCCCCTGTCCGTTCGGTGATGGCTCGCCGCTGGTAGACGGAGGTCGGAGCAAATGATCCGTGTCGGTCCGCCCCTGCCCCAACTTATTGTGATCATATGACTACGAAACGCGTGGAGGGAGGCGTCCTCCGCACGAACCGCTCACGTTCACGCAGGAGACACCATGCCTTCCGCCGCCTCCACCACGGTAATCGCCACATCGGCGCTGGTCGCAGGGGTCGCGCTCGCGGCCGCCATCCCCGCCTTGGCCGCCATCGGCGGCGCGTACACCCCTGAAACGCGCGCCGCCGCGATGGTCAACGCCGACGGAACCGTGGTGCGCTCCACCGGCGTCACCAACGTCCGCAAGATCGGCACGGGCGAGTACTGCATCGAGCTCGACTCGGACATCAACGCCGCCAAGACCGTGCCCGTCGCCACCCCACGCTCGCCATCCATCTGGGAGGCCGCCCTCTTCATCGACAACAACACGTCCAGGTGCGGAGACACCGCCCGGAACATCTACGTCGCAACCGGCAAGACAACGGGCGGCTACTACGACGTCCCCTTCAACGTCACCGTCGACTGACCCCACCGGCCTCACCGAGCCAAGCCCGCGCGTCCCCGCCCCTTGGGCAGGGACGTGCCCCGGCTACTTCGAGGAGCCGAGGTGCCAGGGGGACATGCAGTTCCTGGAACGCGGGGCAGGATCAGGACCGTCTTCGCCTCCTCCCGAACCATGATCGGTCCGAGGTGCACAGGTCTCTCCGTCGCCCGGAAGTGCGGCCGTCCTTGACGCATCAGTAGACGGAAATGTGCGGGTGGTCGTAGTGGTTGGCGGTCGTGCCGCCGCGGTCGGACATGGGGCGCCAGGCTCCCGTGCGTGTGTGCCAGATGCGCTGGCGGTAGATCACGTACATGATGCCGAGGCGGCGGGCGTTCTTGATGGCCCAGGCGGCGATCTGGTCGCCGCGTGCCTGCTCGGCCGCCGACGGCAGCGCGCCGCCGCGGCTCAGCATGAAGTCGCAGGCCCGGCCGAGCGGGTGCTCGCCGCCGTCCTGGATGGCGCGGTAGCAGCCGATCCCGAACGGCACCTCGAAGCGTTCCTTCACGAGCTGCCTGACCAGCGCCATGCGCGGCGTGATGTTGTCCGCCCCCTGTGGGAGCTGCGGGACGAACGTGCCGTCGGGCCGCATGCCGGGCGCCCGGTAGAGCTGGTCGATCTTGTCCTTGATGCGCTCGATCTGCTTCTCGGCCTTCTTCTTGCGCCCCTCCAGCTCGCCCAGCGTCTGGTCGAGCTCCTCCGCGCGGGCCGTGGCCTCCTCCTGCGCCCGCTGCCGGTCGTCGCGGACCTTGGCGTAGCCGCGCAGCTTGGCGTCCTGGAGTGAGACGAGATGCTGGACGAGGGCCAGACGGCTGAGCAGCGTCTCGGGGGCCTGGCCGGAGACGAGCAGGGCGGTCTGGTTCGGCTCGGCGCCGGTGTAGTGGGCGACGGCCAGCGCGCGCAGCTCGGTGGAGTGGCGGTCGAAGACCTCCTGGGCGGCGGTCAGCTTCTCGCGGGCCGCCTTCTCGGCCTTGTCCGCCTTCTGGTGGGCGATGCGGCTGCTGTAGTAGTCGGTGATGAGCCGGTCGGAGTCCTTCTGCAGGTCGGCCAGCTCCTTCTTGAGCTGCTTGACCGTCGGCTTCGGCTCGGCCTGCGCCGGGGGCGCCCCGGCGAGGAGTCCGGCGCAGACGGCGGCGAGGACCGGACGCCACCGCACCGGTCGTCGCGGGACGCATGACCGCGGAGCGGGGGACTCAGCCGCCACACTTCTCCTTCTCCCGAACCACAGGGCCGGGCCCTCTGTCCGAGGTGTGATGGTAGAGGATCACGCGCGGCGGTATGCACTTTATGACGATTACGGGTACCCCTAGCGCGGGGGTGGGGCGCCCAACGCCCGGCGGAAGGTGTCGCGGTGCCGGGCGAGGTGCTCGTCGTCGGTCAGGTAGAAGCGGTCGTCGCCGCGTTCGAGGTGGCTCGCGAACCCGGGATGCCCGGCCGCGGCCTGCTCGCGCATGTGCCGGACGAGGTGCGCGAGCCTGGCCCGCGCGGTGTCGATGAGCGCGTCACGCCCGGCGGGATCCAGCCCGTACGCGTCCGCGAACAGCCGCAGCCTGCGCGCCTGGCCGTCCACCGGGGGCCCGTCCAGCTGGAGGGGATCGGAGATCGGGACGAAACGGTAGGCGGCGTAGGCCACGTCCCAGACCCGCGGACCGGGATGCGCGGTGTCGAAGTCGATGAACGCCACCGGCCGCCCGTCCCTGAACACGCAGTTGTACGGGGCCACGTCGCCGTGACAGATGACCTCAGCCGGGCTCACTGCCGGGAAGTACCAGGTCAGTCCCGGATCCGCGGGGAAGCCGGCGGTCGCGTCGTGGAAGTCGCGCAGCAGCCTGGCGACGCCCGCCAGCATGTCGTCCGCCAGCGCCCACGCGGGCAGCGGGTAGTCGGGGACCTCGCCGGGCACGTGGTCGAGGATCTCCCGCCCCCGCTCGTCGACGCCGTGGGCGCGGGGCGCGCCCGTGAAGCCGCGCTCGGCCAGGTGGTCGAGCAGGGCGTGCACGGCCGGCGTCCAGGGGCCGGTCAGACGGCGTACGGTGTCGCCGGCCCTGACGACCCGGTTGACGCTTCCCCCGAGCAGCTCCTCCACGGCCTCTCCCCCCGCCCGCGCGTACCGACGACAGCGCGGCGGCCAGTGTGCCATGCGCCGGCCATGAGCCACCACCGGCGAGGGCGGCGGCGGGGTCAGCGGCGGGCGCCGAAGGCCACGGCGGTGGTGGAGGCGATCGTGGTGACCAGGACCACCATGACCAGGACGGAGCCCAGCGGGTTCTTGCGGCGGGCCTGCGGCGGGGCCGCGGCCTGCCTGACGCGAGCCGGCGGGGTGAGACTCGGGGTCGGTTCCGGGGTCGGCGTGGGCGTGGGCGGGACCGACGCGCGGGCCGGGACGACGGGCGGCGCGCCCGGCGGGCGGGGCGTGGAAGGGGGCGTGCCGCGCTGGGAGCACTGCCCCACCTGCACGCTGCCCTCGCACACGGCCCTGGGGTAGATCGTCATCCCCGGCACGGTGACCTTGGGGATGAGGCGCCCGCCCGGCGGACGGCCGGCGATCGACACGTGCGGAACCGGCGCCTGGCCGACCCGCACCCCCGCCACCGACCCGTCCCGCGACACCTTGCCGGCCCGCACGGCTGCACCCGTCGGGACCTTCCCCGCCCGCACCCCGGGCACGGATCTCCCGTCGGGCACCTTGCCCGTCCTCACCTGCGGCATCGCCCCGGCGCGAGGCAGTTTGTCGCCCCGCGTCCCCGGCACCGCACCGCCGACCGGGACCTTGCCGCCGCGCCCACCCGGCACGGCGCCGCCGACCGGGACCTTGCCACCCCGGACACCCGGCACGGAGCCGCCGACCGGGACCTTGCCGTCCCGGTTGCCGGGTGCCGTAGCTCGGACATGGACCTTCCTCGCCTGCACCCCGGCGTCCGCCGCCCTGGCGGCGTGCATCGGGCCCACGCCCGGGGCCTGCCCGCCTGGTAGCTCTGGCGGGTGCGCCGAGACCTGAGAGTACGCGGCGAGCGCCGCCCCGGAGCGCGCCTCGTCGGCGACCACGGGGCCGGCGACCGCGGCGCCGAGCAGCGCGACGGCGAGCAGCGTCAACGACGCGACGCGGTACCCACCCCCCACCGGGCCCCCCTCGTCCGGGGACGCGACGCCGTGCCCTTCAGCGCCGGACCCCTCGGCAGAGGGCCGGTCGGTGGTCGGTGGTTCGGGACGGGGGGTGGTGGCTTGCGGATCGTCAGTACTCACATGCTCCCGCCTATCCGGGCGAACTCCTGCAGCGCCGCCTGGAAAGGCTGCGGCCCCACCGCGAGCGGGCCGTCGAAGGCGCGGGAGATGTCCCAGGTCAGGTAGACGCCGAAGCCGAGCAGGCCGCCCATGGCGAGCAACGGCAGCAGGGTGAGCCCGCGCGGCCGGGCCCCGGCCATGAAGGGGAAGACGAGCACCACGAGCCCCGTGAGGATGGTCAGGAGCAGCAGGCCGTCGGGTGGCGTGGCGGCGGCGTCGGCGGCGCGCTGGGCCCGCGCGCTGGAGACGGCGCCGAGGTGGGCGAGCAGGTCGGTCTTGGCGTCCTCCTGGTCGGTGCCGCTGACCTTCAGGGCGCTGACACGGCCGCGCAGGGCGTCCATCCGGGCGGCGCCGACCGGGTCCATGTGGCCCTGGGCCATGAGGGGCCACTCGTCGCGGACCACGAAGGTGATGTAGTCGCGCAGGGCGGAGCGGACCTGGCGGGCGTCGTCGGGAGGCAGGGCGGCGGCGGCCCAGTAGGCGTTGATCGCGGCCTGGCTCTCGGCGTGGGTGTTCTGCCGGGCGGCGTCGGCGGTGGTCCACGGCACGATGATCGCGATGGCGAACACCAGCAGGAACAGGGCCGACAGCATCGATCCGGCGTGACCGGCGGAGGGGCCGCCGGGATCTCGGTCGTCCTCCGCCCGGCGGACCTTGCGGAACAGCAGCGCGGCGAGGACCACCACACCGCCCGCCGCGAGGATCGAGAGCGCGTACGCCACCATATGATCTCCCGAAGAACTCCGGATACGCAGTGTCACATTACTATCACACCGTGCAATGATGGCGTGAGGCCCGGAAAGGTAAAGCCGTGGCAATGCGTGCGAACGTGAGTCGGTGCGAGCCGGGGCGGCCCCGCCACTGGACGGATTGGCCTGCATGACCGGAGGCGCTGACCATTCGTCCAGCGGCGCGGTGATGTCCCGGAAATGTGTGGACCATGGGTCCGTGAATCTCAACGACCGTAAATTCGTGATGGTGAGCTCGACCGCGAGCGCGGTGGACCCGGACAGCCCGACGGAGTTCCACTACTGGGAGTCCGACGGGCTGGTGTGGGGCAGCTACACGGGCGACACCGTCATCCAGGGGCGCTTCGTGGGCACGCGTGAGGGCGAGAACGTGCAGATCTCGTACGTGCACGCGTTGAAGGCGGGCGGCACGGCCGCCGGCCGGAGCAGCAGCCGCCTGGAGACCGGCGAGGACGGGCTGCTGCGCCTGGTGGAGGAGTTCAGCTTCGACGGCGACGACACGCCGCACGTCAGTGTGTGCAGGGAACTCGCCGGCTAGGAGACGCTCAGTCGTCCTTGCGCAGGGCGGCCCGGCCCTCGGCGGCGCCGACGAAGCGCATCTTGCCGAGCGGCACGTCGTCCCGCTCCTCCGAGGGGGCCGGGCGGCGTGCCTGCCGGGCGGCCTGGCGGCCGTCGCCGGGCAGCACGTACGGCCGCCGCAGCACCTCGTCCAGGATGAACACCGTCTCGGTGGCCTTCACCGCCGGGATGTTGGCCAGCCGGTCGGTGACCATGGTGTGCACGGCCGCGACGTCCGCCACCCGCACCTGGATCATGGCGTCGTGCTGGCCGGTGGTGATGGCGCAGTATTCGACCTCGGGCATCCGGGCCAGCTCGGCCCGGAACTGCTTCCACATCTGCTGGCGTACGGTCACGAAGATCAGGGCGGTGATGCCGAGCCCGGCGCGCCCGTGGTCGATCTCCGCGGTGAAGCGCTTGATCGCGCCGTCCGCGCGCAGCGCCTCGAAGCGCGTGTAGGCGTTGGCCCGGGAGATGCCGACCCGTTCGGCCAGCGCCGCGACCGAGATCCTGCCGTTCTCGCGCAGGATCTCAAGGATCTTCAAATGGATGTCGTCCAGCTCGAGACCGATGCCGATCCGTCCAGGCTGACCGCTCCCGCTGTGCCCATTTCTGGAAATTTCACTCATCATTACCTCACTGACCTTTATATACGTCTCAGTGACCGCACAGTACCTGGACGATCTGCCGCACAATCCTCGGCATCTCTCAACTGAACGTCCAGATCTTGGAGGACCTCCATGGCGACCCGCTCGCAGAAGGCGGCCGTGCTGCTCGCCGGTGCGCTGACCCTCGCCGCCTGCGGTAGCGGCGGCACGTCGTCGCAGGCCCCCGCGGACGGCGGCGGTGGCGGCAAGACGCTCGTCATCGACACGTCCTTCGACCTGAAGACCGCCGACCCCGGCCGCACGTACGAGCCGACCGGCCTGATCGTCGGCAAGGCCGTCTACGAGACGCTGCTCACCTTCGACGGCGCCGACGTGACCAAGCCGGTGCCCGCGCTCGCCGAGTCGTACGAGCTGAGCGAGGACGGCAAGACGCTGACGCTGAAGCTCAAGCAGGGCTCGACCTTCGCCGACGGCTCGCCGGTCACCGCCGACGACGTGGTGTTCTCGCTGACCCGGGTGCGTGACATGAAGGGCACCCCGTCGTTCCTGCTGGACGGCGTCGAGGTGGCCAAGACCGACGACACGACGATCACGCTGACGTCGAAGGCGGCCAACCCGGCGCTGCCGTACATCCTGCCGAACCCGGCGCTCGGCATCCTCAACAGCAAGCTCGCCAAGGAGCACGGCGCGACCGCGGACGCCCAGGACAAGGCCGAGCAGTGGCTGAACTCCAGCTCCGCCGGGTCGGGCCCGTACACCATCGAGTCGTTCAACGTCAGCAGCCAGGTCACGCTCAAGGCGAACCCCAAGTACTACGGGACCAAGCCGACCTACGACAAGGTCGTGCTGCGCAACGTCGAGGCCTCCACGCAGAAGCTGAACGTCCAGCGCGGCGACAGCCAGATCGCGCTCAACCTGTCCGGCGACCAGGTCACCGGCATGCCCTCGACGCTGCAGGTGAAGAAGACCGCCTCGGCGAACGTGCTGTTCCTGCTGGCCAACCAGGACTCCTCGATCAGCAAGACCACGCCGAACCCCAAGTTCGTCGAGGCCGTGCGCAAGGGCGTCGACTACGCGGGCCTGCTGGAGCTGGCCGGCGAGGGCGCCACGCAGGCGCCGGGCATCATCCCGTCGCAGCTGCTCGGCGCGCTGCCGCCGGAGCAGGCCCCCAAGCGGGACGTCGAGGGCGCCAAGGCGGCGCTCGCCGCGAGCGGCCTGTCGAACCCCACGGTGAAGCTGGAGTACCCGAGCGAGCTGACCGTGAACGGCCTGTCGTTCCAGCCGCTCGCCGAGCGCATCCAGGCCAACCTCAAGGAGGTCGGCATCACGGTGGACCTGCAGCCCGCGCCGGTGACGACCGCGCTCGACAACTACCGCAACGGCAAGGAGGAGATGGGCCTGTGGTACTGGGGCCCTGACTACCCGGACCCGAGCGACTACCTCGCCTTCCTGCCCGGCAAGACGGTCGGCCTGCGCGCCGGCTGGAAGGAAGGCGCGGCCAAGGAGATCGAGGCCGCCGGCGTGAAGGCCGCCGAGGCGGTCGGCGACGAGGCCCGCAAGAGCGCCTACGCCGACATGCAGAACAAGCTCAACGCGGCCGGCCCGTTCGTCCCGCTCATCCAGGCGAGCCAGAACATCGTGACCGCCGCGTCGGTGACCGGGCTGGAGTACCACCCGGTGTGGACGGTCGACGTCGCCGACCTCGGCGCGAAGTAGATGAAGCCGGACGCGACGCGCGAGCGGACCGGGCGGCGGGTGCCCCCGCTCGCCCGGTTCCTCGTGCGCCGGGTGCTGCTCGCCGTGCTCATGGCCTGGGGCATCACGCTCGTCACGTTCGTGCTGACGAACCTGGTGCCCGGCGACCCCGTGGCGGCCAACCTGGGCCAGCGGGCGCTCGGCGACCCGGCCATCGTGGCGCAGTGGCGGGCCGAGCACGGCCTGGACAAGCCGCTCTGGCAGCAGTACCTCCTGCACCTGCAGGGCCTGCTGCACGGCGACTTCGGCACCAGCCAGCAGAGCCACCGGCCGGTCGCCGCCGACCTCGCCGAGTTCGTGCCGGCGACGCTGGAGCTGGCCGGCGCGGCCATCCTGGTGTCGCTGGTGCTGGGCGTGGCCTTCGGCGTGGTCGCCGCGCTGCGCAGGGACCGCCTCGCCGACCACACGCTGCGCGTGGTCAGCCTCATCGGCATCTCGGTGCCGACGTTCTGGCTGGCGCTGATGGCGTTCTACGTGTTCTTCTACCGCCTGCAGATCACGCCCGGCAGCGGCCGGGTGGACGTGGCGCTCGGCTCGGCCCCGCCGGTGACCGGGCTGCAGACGGTGGACGCGCTGCTCGCCGGCCGGTGGGACATCTTCGCCTCCGCCGCCGGGCACCTGGTCACCCCCGCCCTGGTGCTGGCGCTCTACACGATCGGCCTGCTCACCCGCTTCACCCGCTCGGCGGTGCTGGAGGTGCTGGGACAGGACTACGTGCGGGCCGCGCGCGCGAAGGGCCTGCCCGGCCGGGTGATCCTCTTCCGTTACGTGCTGCGCTCGGCCCTGGTGCCGATCATCACGGTGGCGGGCCTCGCCTTCGGCTCCCTGCTGTCCGGCACGGTGCTGGTCGAGGCGATCTTCGCCTGGCCCGGCATCGGCCAGTACGCGTACAAGAGCGCGACCACCCTCGACCTGCCCGCCGTCATGGGCGTCGGCCTGGTCGTGGGCGTCGTTTACCTGGCCATCAACCTGGTCGTGGACGTCCTGTACGGCGTCATCGACCCCCGAGTGAGGTTGCAATGAGACGCGCGAGCCTCCTCGCGAGGCTGCCCGAGGCGTGGCGGCAGCCGCTGGCCGTCAGCGGCGCGGTGCTGGCCGCGATCTGGCTGGTCGTGGTGCTGGCCGCGCCGCTGCTGGCCCCGCACGACCCGCTCGCCCAGGACCTGCCCAGGCTGGCCCCGCCGGGACCCGGGCACTGGTTCGGCACCGACCAGCTCGGCCGCGACATCCTCAGCCGCGTCCTCTACGGGGCGCGGGTGTCGATCCCGCTGACGCTGCTGCTGGTGGTGCTGTCGGTGGCGATCGGCGGCCTGCTGGGCGCCTGCGCGGGCTACTTCGGCCGCTGGGCCGACGAGACGATCATGCGGGTGGCGGACCTGGTGTTCGCGTTCCCGACGGTGATCCTCGCCATGGTGGTGGCGGCCGCGCTCGGCGCGAGCCTCGCCAACGCGGTGCTGGCGGTGCTCGTCGTCGCCTGGCCCTCCTACGCCCGCGTCACGCGCGGGCTGGTGCTGGGGATCCGCGAGCGGGAGTTCGTGCTGAGCGGGCGGTTGCTGGGCTTCTCGGTGTGGCGCTCGCTGCGGGTGGACGTGCTGCCGAACATCACCGGCCCCGTGCTGGTGCTGGCCACCCTGGACATCGGCACGGCGCTGCTGCTGCTGTCGGGCCTGTCGTTCCTGGGGCTCGGCGCCAAGCCGCCGTCCCCTGAGTGGGGGGCGATGGTGGCCTCCGGCGTCGAGGTGTTCGACAGCTGGTGGGTGGCGACGTTCCCCGGACTGGCGATCCTGACGGTGGTGCTGGCGTTCAACTTCCTCGGCGACACCCTGCGTGACGCGCTCGACCCGCGTACCGCTCGTGCGATCAAGGAGCGTGCGCTGTGACGGCACTCGACATCGCCGGGCTGAAGGTGACGATCGGCGGGCGGGACGTGCTGCGCGGCGTGGACCTGCGGCTGGAGCCCGGCAAGGTGCACGGCCTGGCCGGCGAGAGCGGGTCGGGCAAGACCATGACGGGCCTCGCGGTGCTGGGGCTGCTGCCGCACGGCTCGCGCGCCACCGGGGCGATCCGGCTCGGCGGGCGCGACCTGCTGACGCTGCCGCCCAAGGAGCTCAACAAGGTACGCGGCGGCGAGGTGGCCATGGTCTTCCAGGACCCGGCCACCAGCCTGCACCCCATGCTGACCGTCGGCCGGCAGCTCACCGAGCACATGCGCCACCACCTCGGGCTCGGCAAGGCCGAGGCGCGGGCGCGGGCCGTCGAACTGCTCGGCAAGGTACGCATCCCGGGCGCCGAGGAGGCGTACCGGCGCTATCCCCACCAGTTCTCCGGCGGCATGCGGCAGCGCATCGCCATCGCCGTGGCGCTGGCGTGCTCGCCGAAGGTGCTGATCGCCGACGAGCCGACGACCGCGCTCGACGTGACCGTGCAGGCCGGCGTGCTGCGCCTGCTGCGCGGCCTGTGCGAGGAGCTGGGCCTCGCGGTGCTGCTGGTCACCCACGACCTCGGCGTGATGTCGGCGGTCGCCGACGAGGTGAGCGTGATGAAGGACGGCCTGGTCGTGGAGTCCGGGCCGCGCGTCCGGGTGCTGCGCAGGCCGGAGCACCCCTACACCCGGTCCCTGCTGGAGTCCCTGCCCGACGCGGAGGTGCGATGACCACCCAGCCCACGACTGCGCCCACGACAGCTCCCCTGCTGACGGTGGACGACCTGGTCGTCGAGCACCGCACCTCCGGCCGGCCTCCGGTGCGTGCCGTGGCGGGCGCGAGCCTGCGGGTCGGCCCCGGCGAGGTCGTGGGGCTGGTCGGCGAGTCCGGGTGCGGCAAGTCCACGCTGGCGCGGGCGGTGTGCGGGCTCGGCCCGGTCAGCGGCGGGTCGATCACCTTCGAAGGTGAACCGGTCACGCCGCTCGGGCTGCGCCGGCGGCGGCACACCGGCGTCCAGATGGTGTTCCAGGATCCGTACACGTCGCTGAACCCGCGCCGCCGGGTCGGCGACCAGATCGCCGACGGGCTGCGGACCGCGGGGGACACCACCACCTCCCCCGCCGACCTGCTGGAACGGGTGGGGCTGCCGCGCGAGTTCGCGAGCCGGCACCCGCACGAGTTCTCCGGCGGGCAGCGGCAGCGGGTGGCGATCGCGCGGGCGCTGGCCGCCCGGCCGCGGCTGCTGATCGGCGACGAGCCCATCTCGGCGCTGGACGCCTCCGCGCAGGCGCAGGTGGCCAGGCTCATGCGCGACCTCGCCGTGGAGTCGGGCGCGGGGCTGCTGTTCATCAGCCACGACCTGTCCGTGGTGCGGCTGATCGCCGACCGGGTGGCCGTCATGTACCTGGGGCGGATCGTCGAGATCGGACGCACCGAGGAGGTGTGGGCCGAGCCGCGGCACCCGTACACGAAGGCGCTGCTCGCGGCCATCCCGCATCCCGACGGGATGGGCGTGCTGCCCGCGGAGCTGCCCGGCGACGTGCCCGACCCGGCCGCGCCGCCCGCGGGATGCCGCTTCCATCCGCGCTGCCCGCTGGTCATGGACCGGTGCCGGGAGGAGGACCCGGCGTTCGGGCCGGTCGCCTGCTGGCTGCACGAGCCGAAGTGACGCCGCTGCCGGAGGCCGGGCGGGCGGCCAGGCTGGCCGCCGCCCGCGCCGCGATGGCAGCGGCCGGGGTGGACGCCTTAGTGCTGCGGCCCTCGCCGGACTTCCGCTTCCTCGGCGGCCGGGACGGTGCCGGTTTCCTCGTCGTGACGGGGGACACGGCCATGGAGACCGGCGACCCGGCCGCGCTGGTGCCCCCGGGCGCGCGGCGGGTCGGGGTGGACCCGGAGATGCGGGTGCGCGAGCTGTTCGGCATGACGATCGAGGCCGAGCTGGTGCCCGCGTCGGCGGTGCTCGCGCCGCTGCGGCTGCGCAAGGAGCCGCACGAGGTGGCCGCCGTGGAGCGGGCGGCGCTGCGGGCCGAGGAGGTGCTGCGGCAGGCGCGCGAGCTGGCCTGGTTCGGCGCGACCGAGCGGGCGATGGCCGCCCGGCTGCGGCTGCTGGCGCTGGAGTCGGGCTGCGAGGAGGTGCTGGGGCTGCGCGTGGCGGCCGGCGAGCACACGGCCAGGCCCGCGCATCTGCCGGGCGGCCGGGTCATCAACCCCGGGGACGCGCTGGCGGTGTCGGTGTGCGGCCGGTGGGGCGGCTATTGCGCGGAGGTCGCGCGGGTGTTCGCGGTCGCCGAGCCGCCGGAGGACTTCGAGGCCATGTACACGGTGGTGGTGGCCGCCCACCGGGCCGGGCTGGCGGCGGCCGGGCCGGCCGCGCCCGCCCGCGCCGTCGCCCGGGCCGTCGGCGAGGTCATCGACGCCAGCGGCTACGGCCGCTTCGCCGCCGCGCACGCCGGGCGCGGCGTCGGCCTCGGCCCCGAGGAGGGGCCGTGGCTGGGCGAGGACACGCCGCTCTCGGCCGGCATGACGCTCTGCCTGGAGCCGGCGATCTACGTGCCCGACCTGTTCGGCGCCCGGGTGGCGGACGTCGTGGCCTGTACGGACTCCGGGCCGCTGGTGCTGAGCGGCGGGCCGCCGCCGCTCCAGGTGCTCGACCGGTGACGGGGTAGCGCGGATCGCCCGATCCGGGACCAACGGCCTCAAGATCGGGACCCTTCGGCCCAGGTGCGCGCCCGCCCCGATGCCCGAGGCTGGCAGCCATGAGCACCGAGGCACGGAGCAGGTCGCGCGAGCTGCGCGAGGCCCGCGCCGCCGCCGGGCGGCGCAGGAGGAGACGGATCCACCTGGTCGCGATCGGCGGCGGTCTGATCATCGCGGGACTGGTGGTGGCGATCGTGATCGCCCTCGTGAACGCGGCGGGGAGCACGTCCTCCCCCGCCGCGGGGTCCGGCCCGGCCCCGGCCATCGCGACGGCGGGCGGCGCGCTCGCGCTCGGCCGCGCCGACGCGCCGGTGAAACTGGAGGTCTACCTCGACTACATGTGCCCGTTCTGCGGGCGCTTCGAGACGGCCAACGGCGCCGAGGTGACGCGGCTGGTCGAGGCCGGAACCGTACGGCTGGAGCTGCACCCGCTGGCCTTCCTCGACCAGGCGAGCAGCGGCACCCGCTACTCCACGCGGGCCGCGAACGCCGTCGCCACGGTCGCCGACCGCGCGCCGGGGAAGGTCCTGGCGTTCAGCGCGGCCCTGTTCGCTTACCAGCCCGCTGAGGGCGGCAAGGGGCTCACCGACGAGCGGATCGCCGAGCTGGCGCGCGGGGCCGGGGTGCCCGCGGACGTGGTGACCGCCTTCGGGCAGCGGACCTTCGAGGCGTGGGCGGCCACCGCGACGCGGGCAGCGTTCGCGTCGGGCGTCACCGGCACGCCGGCCGTGCGGATCGACGGGAAGGCGTTCCAGGGCGACCTTTACACCGCCGGACCCCTCACCGAGGCGCTGACGGCGGCGGCCCGGTGACCAGCCCCACGATCGGCGTGCTCCCCCGGTTGCACGCGTTGCGGCACTCGAACGGCTGGCTCTACGGCACCATGCTCCTGTCGGCGTGCCTCAGCCTGACCGCGTCGTTCGTGCTGTCGGTGGACGCGCTGCGGCTGGCCGCCGACCCGGCCGCCGACCTGTCCTGCGACATCAACAGCGTGGTGAGCTGCGGCACGGTCGGCAGCTCGTGGCAGGCCCACCTGTTCGGCTTCCCCAACGCCTTCCTCGGGCTGGTCTGCGAGCCGGTCGTCATCACGATCGCGACGGCCGCGCTCGGCGGGGCGCGCTTCCCGCGCTGGTTCATGTGCGCGGCGCAGGTGGTCTACACGCTCGGGCTGGTGTTCGCGTACTGGCTGCTGTCACAGTCGATGTACGTCATCGGCGCGCTGTGCCCGTGGTGCCTGCTGGTGACCGTCTCGACGACGCTCGTCTGGTCCACGCTGACGCACGTGAACATCCGCGACGGCAACCTGTACCTGCCCGCCCGCGCGCAGGGGGCGCTGCGCCGGGCCATCGCCGCCGACCTCGACGCGCTGGCCGTGACGATCTGGCTCCTCGCGCTGGCGCTGCTGATCGTGCTGAGGTACGGGCCCGCCCTGTTCGCCTGACCCGGCTCGGCTACGCTGGTTCGCGGTCGATCACATGGGGGTGGCGGTGGACCAGTTCGTGCTGCTCATGCTGGTGTTGCTGGGCGCGCTGATCACCGTCCCGCTCGGCGACCGGCTGGGGCTGCCCGCCCCCGTGCTGATGACCCTGCTCGGCATCCTCATGGCGATCCTGCCCTTCGTGCCCAACGTGAACGTGCCGCCCGGCATCGTCCTGCCCCTGCTGCTGCCGCCGCTGCTGTACGCGGCCTCGCGGGGCACGTCGTGGCGGCAGTTCGCGGCCCAGTGGCGGCCGATCTTCCTGCTGGCCGTGGCGCTGGTGTTCGTGACGACGGCGGTGGTGGCGGCGGTCGCGCACGCCCTCGTGCCCGGCCTGCCGCTGGCCGCGGCCGTGGCGCTCGGGGCGCTGGTCGCGCCGCCCGACCCGGTCGCCGCGACGGCGGTGGCCGGCCGGCTCGGGCTGCCCCGGCGCATGGTGGCGCTGCTGGAGGGCGAGGGCCTGTTCAACGACGTGACCGCCATCGTGCTCTACCACGTGGCGATCGCAGCCGCCGTGACCGGCACCTTCTCCTGGCCGGGGGCGCTGGCGGAGTTCGCGCTGTCGGCGGTGGTGGCCGTGCTGGTGGGGCTCGGGCTCGGCTGGCTGAGCTCGAAGCTGATGGACCTGCTCGGCGACGCGACGCTGCAGGTGGGGCTGTCGCTGCTGGTGCCGTTCATCAGCTACGCGCTGGCCGACGAGCTGCACGGCTCCGGTGTGCTGGCCGTGCTGACCAGCGCCTTCTTCCTCGCCGACCGGACCATCGACGCCGACGACGTGATGGGCAGGTTCGCCGCCCGTACGTTCTGGCAGGTCGTGGAGACGCTGGTGACGGGCGTGGCGTTCGGGCTGATCGGGCTGGAGCTGCACACCGTGCTCGGCATCGAGGCGGACCGGCTCGGCCCGCTGCTCGGCTGGAGCGCCGCCGTCGTGGCGGCCGTGGTGCTGGTCCGGCTGCTGTGGCTGCTGCCGGCGGCCTGGGTGGCGAAGAAGACGGAGGGGCGGCGGCACGAGGACAGCGAGATCCCGCTGAGCTGGCGCGAGACCGTCGTCATGTGGTGGGCGGGCATGCGCGGGGTGGCGTCGGTGGCGCTCGCGCTGGCCATCCCGCTCACGCTGGCCGACGGCAGGCCGTTCCCCGAGCGGTCGGCGATCGTGTTCATCTCGTTCGCGGTCATCCTGGTCACGCTCGTCGTGCAGGGGCTGACGCTGCCGTGGCTGGTGTCGCGGCTCGGCGTCCAGGCCGACACCGCGGCCGAGCGGGAGCTGGAGAAACGGCTTGCGCACGCCGCGGCCAAGGCGGCCAAGCGGCGGCTGCGGGAGATCGACGAGGCCGAGGACCTTCCCGAGGACGTGCTGGAGCAGCTCAACCGGCGCATGCTGGGGTTCGGGCCGCGGATCAGCCCGGAGGCGGGCGAGGAGGAGCGGCGGGAGGCGTACGAGGCGCGGGCGCAGCGCGTCCGGCTGGTCCGCCGGGTGCAGGGCGAGATGTTGTCGGCCGCCCGCCAGGAGGTGCTGGAGGCCCGCCGCGACCCGCGCGCCGATCCGGCCGTGGTGTCGCGGGTGCTGCGCAGGCTCGACGTGTGGAGCCTGCGTTAGACGTGACCGTGTGTCACCGGCCGTTCCGAAGGGTAGTCAATCCTCATGTTGCGCATCGGCACCTGGAGGTCGGCCGGCACCGCCGACCTCGTCGCCTGCGGGTGGCGCGACAGCGGCCCCGGCCCGTCGGAGCCGGGCATCAAGCTCATCTTCTCGGTCGGCGGCCAGGTGCCGCACTTCCCGGGGCTGCGCGCCGGCACCCGGGTCGCCCGGGGGGCCGAGGAGATCGCCGGGCAGCTCTTCCGGGGCATGGACGTCGTGCTCATCGAGCCGGGCTCCTGCCCGGCCGCACCGGTGATGGCGGCCGGGATGTGGCACTACGGCTGGACGGGCGACGACCTCGGCGCCCTCGCCGGGGCGGCGGTGGCGGGGCTGGCGCTGGCCGCGCAGCCGGGCCCGTGCGCGGTCGAGATCGGCCGCGACGGCCGCAGCTCGCTCGACGGCCACGTGACGGCCGCCGCGGTGCGGGCGGCGCTCGCCGACCGCTTCGCCGGCGGCCGCTACCGCACCCCGCAGGTGACGGTGCCGCTCGACGCGGTCCGCCTCAGCCAGGAGGCCCCGCGCCGGGTCCGCATCGCGCCCATGGCGTAACGTCGCCATGAAAGCCCAGGTGGGCTGGTTCCGCGCGGAAGGGGCGGCTGCGGGTGTTCGAGGTCAGGGAGCTGCGGGAGATCGCGGAGTTCGAGCGGGTCGACGCGCTGTTCGAGGCCATCTGGCGGTTCGGGCCGGGAGCTCCGCCGGTCACGGTGGAGCTGATGCGGGCGCTGACGCACGCCGGCGGGTACGCCGCCGGCGCGTTCGACGGCGAGCGGCTGGTGGGGGCGTCGGTCGGGTTCCTCGCGGCGGGGGCCGCGCTGCACTCGCACGTCACCGGCACGGTCGCGCCCGGCGCGGGGCACGCGCTCAAGCTGCACCAGCGGCGCTGGGCCGCCGAGCACGGGCTGGAGCGCGTCACCTGGACCTACGACCCCCTCGTACGCCGCAACGCCCACTTCAACCTGGCCAAGCTGGGGGCGCGGCCGATCGCGTACCTGCCGGACTTCTACGGCGTCATGGCCGACGCGATCAACCGCGGCGACGAGTCCGACCGGCTGCTGACCGAGTGGCCCGTCCAGGATTCCCCCGCCCCGGCCCGTGACACGGGGGACGCGGTGGTGGCGCTGGCCGACGAGGGCGGGCGGCCCGTCACCGGGTCCGCGGACGCCGATACGGTGCTGGTGGCGGTGCCGGCCGACATCGAGCGGCTGCGCGGCGCCGACCCGGGCGCCGCCAAGTCCTGGCGGCACGCGGTGCGCGAGGTGCTCGGCGGGCTCATGGCCGAGGGCCGCGCCGTGACCGGGTTCCGCGGCAGGACCTACTACGTTGTGGAGAGAGCGTGAAGATCACTGGAGTCGAGCTGCGGCGCATCGCGATGCCGCTGGTGGCGCCGTTCCGTACCTCGTTCGGCACCGAGACCTCCCGCGACGTCCTGCTGGTGCGGGTCGTGACGCCGGAGGCCGAGGGCTGGGGCGAGTGCGTGGCCATGTCCGACCCGCTCTACTCCCCCGAGTACGTCGACGGCGCCGCCGACGTGATCCGCCGCTTCCTGCTGCCCGCCCTGCCGGCGAACCTGGACGCCAACGCCGTCGGCCGCGCCCTCCATCCGATCAAGGGGCACCGCATGGCCAAGGCGGCCCTGGAGACCGCCGTGCTCGACGCGCAGCTCAGGGCGTCGGGCGAGTCGTTCGCCGGGTTCCTCGGCGCGTCCCGCACGCGGGTGCCGTGCGGGGTGTCGGTCGGCATCATGGACACGATCCCGAGGCTGCTCGACGCCGTCGCGGGCTACCTGGACGAGGGTTATGTCCGGATCAAGCTGAAGATCGAGCCCGGCTGGGACGTCGAGCCGGTGCGCGCGGTGCGCGAGCGCTTCGGCGACGACGTGCTGCTCCAGGTCGACGCCAACGCCGCCTACACCCTGGCCGACGCGCCCCGCCTGGCCAAGCTGGACGCCTTCGACCTGCTGCTCATCGAGCAGCCCCTCGCCAACGACGACCTGGTGCAGCACGCCAGGCTGGCCCGCCGGCTGCGCACGCCGATCTGCCTGGACGAGTCGATCGAGTCGGCCGAGCACGCCGCCGCCGCGATCGAGCTCGGCTCGTGCTCGATCGTCAACATCAAGCCGGGCCGACTCGGCGGCTACCTGGAGGCGCGGCGGGTGCACGACCTGTGCCGGGCGCACGGGGTCGCGGTGTGGTGCGGCGGCATGCTGGAGACCGGCCTCGGCCGGGCGGCGAACGTGGCGCTCGCCGCGCTGCCGGGCTTCACGCTGCCGGGCGACACCTCCGGGTCGCGGCGCTACTTCGCGACCGACGTGACCGAGCCGTTCGAGCTGGTGGACGGGCACCTGGAGGTGCCGGCCGGGCCGGGTCTCGGCGTCGAGCCGCTGCCGGAGGTGCTGAAGGAGGTCACCACCTCCACCGAGTGGATCGCCCGCTGAGCGCTCAGGCCGTCCTGGGGGTGGCGCGGGCGCCGAAGTGCACGTACGGGGAGCCGTCCGGCAGCTCGTAGAAGACGGCGGACACCCAGGCGGGTCCGCCGCGCGGCCGGCCGACGAAGGTCACCTCGTCCACGGCCACCAGGTCGAACTCCTCGGGCTCGGCCAGGTCGGCCAGCTCCCCCGTGGTCTCCAGGCGCAGCCGCAGGCCGCCGTCGCGGGCGGTCACCGTCATGCGGTGGCCGGTCCGCTCGTACACGCCGGCGTGGCGGGCGGCGTCCACCTCGACCGGCGTGGCGGGCGGTTCGGGCGCGGGCGGCACCGTGAGGCCGTCGAGCTGGGCGAACAGCTCCGTCGCGACGGCCCGGGTGAACGCGCCGGAGTGGCCGCCGTTGGCGGTGACGCACACGATCGTGCCGGTGCCGGGGACGGCCCAGAGCATGGCGTGCTGGCCGATCGTGTTGCCGCCGTGGGAGATCACCCGGTGGCCGTCCCACTCGTCGAGGACCCAGCCGATCCCCCACTGGCGGCCCAGCGTGTGCGGGTTGGGGATGTCCACCTGCGGCTCCCGCATCGCGGCCGGGTCGGCGAGCAGACCGCCCTCCAGGTGGGCTCGGGCGAAGGCGACGACGTCGGCGGGCCGGGCGCAGATGAGCCCGGCCGGGCCCATCGCCCGCATCAGGCCCCAGCGCGGGGCGGGCGCGCCGCCGTCGAGATGGCCGGTCGCGGCGCGGAAGCGGAGCACGTCCTCGGGCAGCGTCCAGGTGTGGGTGAGGCCGAGCGGCTCGGCGAGCTCCTCCCTGACCAGGTCGTCCCAGCGCTTGCCGGTCAGCCGCTCCAGCATCCGGCCGGCGATCACGAACCCGGCGTTGCAGTAGGACTGGGTGCCGCCGAGCGGGTGGTTCTGGGGCAGGTCGGCGCAGGCGGCGACGTACTTCGCCACGCAGTCGTCGCCGCGGCCGGTGTCGAGGAACAGGTCGCCGTCGATGCCGCTGGTGTGGGTGAGCAGGTGGCGGACGGTGACCGCCGCGCTGACCTCCTCGTCGGCCACCCGGAAGTCCGGCAGCACCTCGCGCACCGGGGTGTCCAGGGTGAGCCGGCCGCGCTCGGCCTGCAGCATGAGCAGGGTCGCGGTCCACACCTTGGTGATCGAGCCGATCTGGAAGAGCGAGTCGGGGGTCGCCTCGACGCCGGTGGCGGCGTTGAGCGTGCCGGCCGCGAGCTCGGTCAGCTCGCCGCGGTGCAGAAAGGCCAGCGCCGACCCGGGCACCTCGTACGCGGCGATCAGTTCAGCGAGCCTGCTGCGGTCCATGACGTCGGCCACGCGGGGGTCCTCTCCTCGGGGGAATAATGCGTTGCGGTCACGTGCTGATCACCGCACCATGGTCCTCATGTTCCCGCACGTTCGCCCCGTGACGCCCGCACTGCCGGGCGCCTGCGAGCGTGCCCGCGGCGGCCTGGAGCGCTGACCTCTTCCCGTGAGTCCCGAGGTGACCCGGCGGGGGGAGGTCGTCAGCCCCTTCGGACGGGTCACACACCACACCGGGCAGTCGAGGAAGGAACCATGGCCAAGCAGGCCTACGTACGCAACAAGCCGCATCTCAACATCGGCACGATGGGGCACGTCGACCACGGCAAGACCACGCTGACCGCGGCCATCACGAAGGTGCTGGCCGAGCGGGGGCAGGCGACGTACACGCCGTTCGAGCGGATCGACCGCACCCCGGAGGAGGCATCCAGGGGCATCACGATCAACATCTCGCACGTCGAGTACGAGACCGACACCCGCCACTACGCCCATGTGGACATGCCGGGCCACGCCGACTACGTGAAGAACATGATCACGGGGGCGGCGCAGCTCGACGGCGCGATCCTCGTCGTGTCCGCGCACGACGGCATCATGCCGCAGACCCGCGAGCACGTGCTGCTGGCCCGGCGGGTCGGTGTCGAGCACCTGGTCGTGGCCGTCAACAAGGCCGACGGCGCCGACCCGGAGCTCACCGACCTGGTCGAGCTGGAGCTGCAGGACCTGCTGGCCGCGCACGGCTACCGTGACGTGCCGATGGTCCGGGTGTCCGGGCTGCGGGCGCTGGAGGGCGACCCGGTCTGGACCGCCTCCGTGGAGGCGCTGCTCCGGGCCGTGGACGAGCACATCCCCGTGCCGGTCCGGTACGTGGACGCGCCGTTCCTCATGCCGGTCGAGAACGTGCTGACGGTCACCGGCCGCGGCACGGTCGTCACCGGCGCCATCGAGCGCGGCTCGGTGCGGGTCGGCGACACGGTCGAGGCCGTCGGGTTCGGTGACGGGTTCACGGCGGTCGTGACGGGCGTCGAGACGTTCGGCAAGACGATGGAGCGGGGCGAGGCCGGCGACAACGCGGCCGTGCTGCTGCGCGGGGTCCGCCGCGAGCAGGTGCGGCGCGGCATGGTGCTGGCCGAGCCGGGCAGCCAGCGCGAGCGTACGTCGTTCCGCGCCCGCGTCTACCTCCTGACGCCGGAGGAGGGCGGGCGGCGGCGGCCGATCGCCTCCGGGTACCGGCCGCAGTTCTACCTGCGGACCACGGACGTGCCCGGCGAGCTGCTCCTGGACGGGCCCGCCGAGCCGGGCGAGACCGTCGAGGTCGCGGTCGAGCTGGGCCGGCCGGTCGCGCTGGAGCCGGGGCTCGGGTTCGCCGTCCGCGAGGGCGGGCTGACGGTCGGCGCGGGCACGATCCTCGCCGTCTGACTCCCCCTGGGTGCTGGGGCCGGGTCCCGCCGTTCATGGCGGGGCCCGGCCCCCTGGCCGGTTCAGGCCGGGGTGAAGCGGAGCGTGAACGTCGCCGGGCGGGCGTACAGGTCGTAGCGCGGCAGCGGTCCTGGGCCGCAGGTGGCCGTGCCGATGCCCTGGTGGGCGAGGTCCAGGTGCAGGTGGACGCGGTCGCCGGGCGTCAGGTCGGGGCGGTGCCGGGCGGCGGCCAGCTCGGCGGTGCTCCAGCGGCGGGCGGTCAGCCCGAAGACCGGCTCGCCGGAGACGCGGAACGGGCCGAGGTCGGCCCAGCGGACGTCGGCGCGGTGGCCGTTCTCCTGCGGGCGGACGTACGGGGTCTGCAACTCCTCGACGGTGGTGCTCCAGCGGCCGACGCGGGCGGCGAGGCCGGTGTCGGGGTACGCCTCGCCGGGGCCGCGGCCGAACCAGGTGATCCGGTCCACGGCCGCGCCGGGCAGGGTCATGGTGAGGCCGAGGCGCGGGATCGGGTCGCTCCAGTCGCCCTCGGGCTCGACGTCCACGCGCAGCAGCAGCGCGCCGTCATCGTCGGTGGCGGTCCACCGGTAGGTCGCCCGCATCCCGAGGTCGCCGGCGGCGGGGGCGACGCGGGTGCGTACGGTCAGGGTGCCGCCGTCCCGTTCGACGGCGTCCGTGCGGTGGGTGAGGCGGTGCAGGCCCAGGGCTCGCCAGCGGGCTTCGAGGCCGCTGTAGCGGTCGTTGTCGGTGGGCGCCCGCCACAGGTCGAGCCGCGGCCCCTCCACCTCCACGCCGAACAGCCGGGTCAGCCGCCCGCTGCGATCCTCGAACTCGGCGCCCGAGAGCGTGGGGGCGGTTCGCCCGGCCGGCGCCGGCGGGTCCGAGGGGAGGCGGGTCTGGGACCAGGCGACCTCGTGGCCCGCGGGGGCCCAGGGCTGGTCGGCGGCGAGCAGGGCGCGGACGGTCAGCCAGCGTTCCCCCGGTCCCGCCGCCGCGCCGGGCAGCCGCACCTCGCCGCCGTCCGGCGGCACCTCCAGCGGGTGCTCGGCGACGACCTCCCCCTCCATCTCGACGGTGGCGGTGAACCGCAGGTGGGACAGGTCGCGGAAGCCGTGCCCGTTGACGACCCGGGCCACCCCGTCCTCCGCCGCGAAGGTGATCCTGACCGGCTCGAACGCCTTCTTCAGGTCGAGCAGGCCCGGCGAGGGCGTACGGTCGGGGAAGACGAGCCCGTCGATGACGAAGTTGCCGTCGTGCAGGGGCTCGCCGAAGTCGCCGCCGTAGGCGTACCCGTGGGCGGGATGCTCGATCCCGTGATCGATCCACTCCCAGACGAACCCGCCCGCGAGCCTCGGGTAGCGCTCGAACAGCTCCTGGTACTCCGCCAGCCCGCCGGGCCCGTTGCCCATGGCGTGGGCGTACTCGCACTGCAGGAACGGCATCGCGCGCCGCCGCGCGTCCAGTGCGGGGTCGTCGAGCGGGTCCTCCTCGCCGCGGCCGATGGCCTCGACCTCGGCGTGGGAGGCGTACATGCGGGAGTAGACGTCGGTGTGGGCGCACGAGCGGTCGCCCTCGTAGTGGAGGGGCCTGGACGGGTCGCGCTCGCGCGTCCAGGCGGCCATGACGCCGAGGTTGCGGCCGACGCCGGCCTCGTTGCCGAGCGACCACATGACGACGCTCGGGTGGTTCTTGTCCCGTTCGACCATGCGGCGCATGCGGTCGAGCAGGGCGGCCTCGTAGCGGGGGTCGTCGGTGGGGTTGCCGCGCCAGCCGACCCGTTCGAAGCCGTGCGTCTCCAGGTCGCACTCGTCGATCACCCACAGGCCCAGCTCGTCGCACAGGTCGAGGAAGGCGGGGTGGGGCGGGTAGTGGCTGGTGCGGACGGCGTTGACGTTGTGCCGTTTCATCAGCAGCACGTCCTCGCGCATGGTTTCGTGAGTGACGGCGCGGCCCCGGCGGGGGTCGAACTCGTGCCGGTTGACGCCCTTGAGCAGTAACGGGCGGCCGTTGGCGAGCAGCACGCCGTCCTCGATGGAGACGGTGCGGAAGCCGACGCGCAGCCGTACGGTCTCCTCGGGGAAGGTGACGGTGGCGTCGTACAGGCGTGGGGTCTCGGCCGTCCACGGCTCGGCGGCGACCCGGACCTCGACGCCGGGCTCCAGCCCGGCGACGCCGAGCTCGGGCAGGTCGAGCCGGCCGCCGGGCCCGTCGAAGCTGAGCCGGCCGTCGTGCGTGGCGTGCACGAACACGTCGGCCGCCGAGCGGGTGAGCGTGACGTCGCGGAAGATGCCGGGCAGCCACCACATGTCCTGGTCCTCCAGGTAGCTGGCGGCCGACCACTGGTGCACCCGCACGGCCAGCACGTTGCGTCCTGGACGCAGCCACGGGCCCGCGTCGAACTCGGCGGGCAGCCGGCTGCCGGTCCAGAAGCCCAGCTCGTGCCCGTTGAGCCAGACCCGGGCCAAGGAGTCGGCCCCCTCGAACCGCAGCCGGCCGCCGCTCCAGCCCTCGGGCAGGTCGAAGACGCGGCGGTGGTCGCCGGTGGGGTTCTCGTCCGGCACGTACGGCGGATCGACGGGGAACGGGTAGACGACGTTGGTGTAGGCGGGGGCGCCGTGGCCGTGGAGCGGCCAGTGCGACGGCACCGGCAGCTCGGCCCAGCCGGAGTCGTCGTAGCCGGGGTCGGCGAAGTCCTCGGGCACGTCGGCCGAGGGCGACAGTCGGAAGCGCCACATGCCGTTGAGGTCGAGGGAGGGGGCGTCGGAGCGGAGGGCCGCGCGCGGGGCGAGCAGCCCGGAACCGGGGGCGAAAGTCACGAGTTCCATCGACGCGAGCCTAGAACGTCACGGACGTTCCGGGCAGTCGCCGGCTTCCCCGTGGGCCGAGCCCCCGCCTGGCGGGCGGGGGCTCGGCGGAGGGTGCGGTGCGTCAGGCGGCGGCCTTGGCGGTGAGGGACACCGTGGCCTGGCGGGTGACGCCGTTGACCGTGACGGCGACCGTGACCTGCCCCTTGCGCAGCGCGGTCAGCGTCCCGGTGGCCGGGTCGAGGACGGCGACGTGCCACGGCTTGGCCGCGCCACGCGCCCCGACGTGCAGGTTCGGCGAGCCGGACCACGACGCCGACGCCGGGTAGGCGGCGGGCACGGTCCGCGTCCCCTGCTTGACCACGGCGCTCACCTGCGCGGGCGCGCCGACCGCGACGCTGCCGGGCGCGGTGAGGACGAGCTCGTCCACGTGCGGCTGGACCTGCGCGCCGATCCAGGCGGGCGCGTCCACGAACCAGTTGCGCCGCACGTGCTCGGCCTCGGCCCGGGTGACCGGGTCGACGCCCCACAGCGACCAGCCGGTGAACCCGCCGTCGTCGGCCGCGGTGGCGGGGTTCTTGCCGGAGTTGCCGTTGATGAAGTACGGGACCGCGTCCACGTGCGAGGCGTGGAAGGTGCCCACGTGCCCCCCGATGTAGGCGGCACCCTTGCCGGTCTCGCGCTGGAAGTCGGCGAGCCAGCCCTCGACCAGCGCGGCCTCCTTGCGGTCGCCGAGCTGGCTGCCCTTGCCGGGCGTGGGGTCGCGCGGCGGCACGTGGAACAGCACCGCGACCGAGCCCACGGAGCCGTCCTTCGCGGCCTTGTCCAGCTCGGCGCGCAGCGCCGCGACCTGGTCGTAGCCGCCGCCCCGCAGGGTGAGCCTGGAGGTGTCCAGCGTGATGAACCGGGTGCCCTTGTGGTCGAACGTCCGGTACGTCGCCCCGAACGCGTTCGTGAAGTTGGCGATGGCGCCGCCCATGACCTCGTGGTTGCCGGGGACGTAGTAGTAGGGCAGCGCGCCGCCCAGCTCCTCGTCCAGCACCCGCTTGGCCAGCGCGAAGTCCTCCGGCGACGCCTCGTCCACCAGGTCGCCGTTGATGACGAGGAAGTCCGGCCGGGCGGCCTTGATCTCGCGCAGCGTGCGGCGGGCGTTCTTCACGATGTCGCTGTCGGGGTCCCTGGCGACGAACTGCGCGTCGGACATGACCGCGAAGCGCCACGGCATCTCCGCCACCGACGCCTTGACCACGGGGTCGGCGACCTTGGGCGCGGCCGGCGCGGTCACGGTCGGCGGCACCTTGGCGACGAGCCCGTCGATGAGGATCTCGTTGGTGTATTTGGCGTCCGCCTTGGTCTCGGCGACGTAGAAGCGCCGCAGCTTGAGCGGGTAGTTGACGCCCGCGGGCACGGCGAACTCGACGTACTGCCAGCCGGTCCACGTCATGTACGGGCCGCGCAGGATCTGCGACTGCCCGAGCGCGTCGTAGAACTCCAGGCTCGGCCACTCGCCCTTGCCGGTGGAGTGGATCCACAGCCCGAACGCCTGGGGCTGCCCGTCCACCACGATCCGCTGCGGCGGGCTGGCGTAGGCGGCGCGGGTGGCGGTGGAGGTGGTGAAGTCGTAGGACAGCTTCAGCGCGTTGCCGCTCCGCCCGGGGGCGGCCGACAGCGAGCCGGTGGCGCGGGCCGCGGCGAACGTCCACGTGGCCGCGTCCTCGAAGTCGGCGACCGGCTTCTCCTCGAACCCGACGGTCACCGGCACAGCGGTGGTGATCTTGCCGACCTTGGCGGTGATCAGCCCGGAGCCGGTGGTCTTCTTCGCCTTGACGGTGAAGTAGCCGTGCTCGGCGGGGGTGACCTCCAGCAGGGCGCGGTCGTAGTCGAGGGTGAGGTCGGCGGGCTCGACGGGGGCGGAGTTGCCGTTGCGGTCGTAGCCGACGACGCCGAACGTGGCGGTGCCGTCGGCGCCGGAGATGCCGAGCCGGTCGGCGGTGACGCCGAGCCGCTCCAGCGGCTGGAGCACGGTCAGCTCGATGGTGCCCTTGGCGGCGCCGCGCGAGGCGGTGACGGTGGTCTGGCCGGGGACGAGGGCGTGGAACCTGCCGTCGCGGACCACGCCGTGCACGGCGGGCTGGGCCCGCCAGGACGGCGTGCCGGCGGCGGGGCCGTAGGTCTCGTCGTAGCCGGCGGCGGTGAGCTTCCTGGTGAGGCCGGGGAAGACGCGGTCGGGGCGGCCGCCCGCGACGGGGCCGACGCCGGGGGCCTTGGCCGGGTCGCTCGCGGTCTCCAGCCAGAAGCCCTTCAGCTTGCCGCTGCCCTCGGGCGCGTACAGGGCCAGGCCGTTCGGCACGTGCCGCTCGCCGCCGTCGGAGGGGCTGTTCTCGACCTGCACGGCGGCCGAGCCCGGCTCGCGGGCGAGCATCGTGGAGGAGCCGCCGCCGTCGAGGTTGAGCGCGTTCGCGGCGCCGAGGTCGGCCATCATGGCGGCCAGCTCGTTGAGCGTGACGCCGCGGCTGTCGGCCTGCCGGCCGTCCACGGTGAGCAGGTGCATCGTACGGCCGTCGGCGGAGAAGCCGACGGCGGTGCGCGGGTGGGCGGCCTGGTCGGTGCTGTTCTGGACGACGCCGTCCTTGACCAGCACCCAGTTGCCGCCCACGGCGGCCTGGACGGCGCCGCCGTCGTCCGGCTTGGGCCGGTACGCGACGTCCACGCGGTCGCCGGCCTTGAGCGCGGCCACGGCGGCGGCCCCGGCGTCGCGGCCGAGCAGGACGGTGGTGCCGGCCGGGATCGGCCCGTCGCCCGCGGCGGTGCGTACCTCGGTGACGACGCCGTCCACCAGGACGGCCTCGGCGACGGCGGTGGCGCCCTCGACGGCGCGGGCCCGCGTGTGGGAGCCCCAGAGCGGCGTGAACAGGCCGGTCCCGTCGCGCTGCACGAGCTGGTTGAACTGGGTGAGCTTGATCGGCGAGCCGCCGGCCGGGGTCGCGGTGCCCTCGAAGTACATCTTGAGCACGCGGCCGACGCCGTCGCCGGTGATGGCGACCGCGTTCTCGTGCCCGGCGACGGGCGACTGGACGAGCGTGCCGTTCTGGACGCCGATGCCCTGGGCGGCGCCGGAGTTGTTGATGTCGAAGAAGTCGCCGTTGACGGCGGCGACGGCGCGGCTGCGGCCGGCCGGGCCGGACAGCGGCTCGGTCTTGGTCACCTCGCCGGAGAAGACGTAGTCGGCCCGGTTGCCGCCGGTGCCGCCGCCGAGTTCGGCGGTGATGGCGTCGGCGCGCAGCCAGCCAAGCTCGTCGTAGGTGTCGAACGAGGTGAGCGAGATGCCGGGCGCGACCGGGCGGGTGCGCTTGGCGGTCTCCAGCCGCCGCTGTTCGGCGGCGGCCCGGGACAGCAGCGTGGACGGGGGCGGATAGGACGACGCCTGGAGGGCGTCCTCCACGGGTGGCGCGGGGTCGGCCTGCGCGGGCGCGGCGGTCAAGGCCAGAGGGCTTAACGCGAGCGCGGCGGCGGCCAGCATTCGGAGGGTCTGCACGACCGAACTCAATCGCTCGCGGATATAACTTTCAAGACCGAAGGGTGAACTAAAAGAAAATTTCAGATCTTGGGAGGTGCGCTCACGCGGGCGCCTTGATCCGGACCAGCCGGTCGAAGGCCACGTCGTAGGACGGTTCGAGCCAGTAGTCGGAGTGCCGGCGGGCCTCCGGCAGCGGCTCGCCGAGCGCCGGCCGGCGCGGGTCCCAGCAGTGGCGGTCCACCGGGTCGTCGCTCACCGGGCCGTGGGAGGCGGCGGCGAACGGGTCGAGCCGCCGGAAGACCGGCCCGCCGATGGGGTCGCTCAGCCGGTAGAGGTTGTGCCAGGGCACCGCGGCCCGGACCGCCGCCAGCCCCTCGGCGCCGAACCAGGCGGGGAAGAAGGCCGCGTACAGGCGGCGCAGCGGCGAGCCGTGGGTGAGCAGCGCGACCCGCCGCCGCAGCTCGGGCTTGAGCTGCAGCACCACCGCGGCGGCGATGACGCTGCCCTGGCTGTGGCCGGAGACGATCACCTGGTCCTGGTCGGTGCGGGCCAGCCGGCCCACCCGCGCCACCAGCTCGGGGACGACGCGCTCGGCGTAGCAGGGCGGGCCGAGCGGGTGGACGGCGCGCGGCCAGAAGGTCGAGACGTCCCACAGGATGCCGACCGTCCTGCGCAGCCGGCCGTCGCGGTAGGCGCGCCGCCCGATGAGCACCAGCCCCACTCCGACGGCGACCAGCGCCCAGCTCCCTGCCGACGACAGCGCCCCGGCGAGGCCGCCCACCGGCGCGATCAGCCCGAACTGGCCGAGCACGGTCGCCGCCGTGACCCCGGCCACCCCGACGCCGGTCAGCACGCCCAGCACGAGCCCGGCGCGGTCGGTGAGCGCGGCGCAGCTCCAGAGGGCGGCCACCGCCGGCGCGTGGCGCTCGCCGTAGTAGTGGGCCAGCCGCTTCGCCAGCCGGTCGCGCTCGGTGCGGCCGGCCCGCCACAGGACGGCGGCGACGGCGAGCGCGGCGAGCGCGAGCAGCGGCACCAGCGCGGCCCGCCACCAGATCGTGTCGTCGAGGAAGAGCATGACCGCCGGCGGCGCGGGCGAGTCCGGCGCGCCGGGCTCGCCGAGGTAGCCGGCGGTCCAGAACAGCAGGCCGAGCGCCAGGACGTTGGCCATGCCCGCGGCGAGCATGAGAGCCACCCAGGCGCCCAGCCCACCGAGCGCCCGCCGCTCGACGAGGTCGTGGTCGCGCGGCCGGTCCTCGACGGCGAGCCCCCGGCCCTTGCTCGGGTCGTGGCCGCGCGGCTGGTCCATGACGGCGAGCTCACCGAGTGCGCGCCGCTCGGCGGGGTCGTGGCCGCGTGGCCGGTCCAAGATGGCGAGCGCGGCGACGGCGGCCAGCAGGATCAGGCCGAGTCCGAGGACGAGGGCCTGCTGGAGCGCGCCGGCGCCGATGCCGGGGAGTTGCCGCCCGGCCGCTCCCGGCCCGAGGCCGGCGAGGGCGGCGCAGCCGGTGGCGGCCAGCGTCAGCGCGGCGGCCGCCCGCAGCCCCCGGCACGACCAGGTGAGCCAGGCCGGAGCGGTGGCGCCGGTGTGCGGGTCGAGGCGGCGGGCGATCGACGGCAGCACGACCAGCGCCGCGGCGGCGACCTGGACGGCGGCGTTGGCGACGGTCAGCGCGAGCCCGGCCCGGGTGGCGGCGAACGGCCCGGCCACCGCGAGCCCGACCGAGGCGGCCGCGAAGGAGACGTGCACCACGCGCAGCCGCCACACCGGCGCGCCGCCGTGCCACAGGCGCGGCCGGGCCAGGGGGATCGGCGAGTGCGGCCCGCCGCCGGGCGGGACGACGGTCTGCTCGTCGCGCTGCCAGGTGCGCCGCCCGAGCCACCACAGCAGCGCGACGACCAGCAGCGGCGCGAGCGCGGCGACGGCCAGCCGCCGCGACGGCTCCCCGGCCTGCGTCTCGGCCAGCCAGCGCGCGAACGCGGGCGCGCCGCCGAGGGTGCAGGCGCGGCCGGGCGCGGTGCACTGCCAGCCGAACAGGTCGACGCTCGCCCGGGTGACCGCGCCGACCAGCGTGCCGGTCAGCAGCAGCGCGAACAGCCGCAGCCCGGCCTCGGTGAGGCGGCGCAGCCACCTGCCGCGCGACGGCCTGGGCAGCATGAAGTAGGCCAGGTTGACCAGCGAGAACGGCAGCAGCGGCAGCCACAGGGCGAGCGCCCGGCCGCCGGAGGTGAGCCCGCCCCAGGCGTAGGCCTCCCGGCGGCGCACGCCGGGCACGTCGGCGTCGCCGCCGGCCGGGCGGCCCTCGGGCCACCAGCGCCGGTAGAAGCCCGTGACGCCGTCGCCGGCCACCCGCCAGGGATGGGGGTGGTGCAGGGTGGTCTGCGGCGGCGTGCCGTGCACGCCGTGCACGCGCAGCTCCGTGAGGCCGCCGCAGGTGTCGTCGAGGAAGCCGTCCATGGCACCAGCATCCTGTACTGGCGCTTTCACGTACAGTGACTATTCCATGACGTTATGCAAGGAGGGTTTACGACTTCGTGGCGCCGGCCGTGAGGCCGGTGACGAGGTGCCGCTGCACCAGCAGGAAGACCGCGCCGGCCGGGATGGCGATGAGCACCGCCGAGGCGGTCATCAGCCCCCAGTCCGACCAGTGCTGGCCGACGAACTGCTGCAGGCCCACGCCGAGCGTGCGCTTGTCCTCCTGCGACATGAACACCGTGGCGTAGCCGACCTCGCCCCAGGCGGTCATGAAGCAGTAGAACGCGGTCACCGCGATGCCGGGCCTGGCCAGCGGCAGCACCACCCGCCGGAACACCCCGAACGGCGTCAGCCCGTCCACCAGCCCCGCCTGGTCGATCTCGATCGGCACGGTGTCGAAGTAGCTCTTCATCATCCAGGCGCAGAACGGCACCGCGATCGTCATGTACGCGATGACCAGCCCCGGGATCTGGTTGAGCAGGCCGAGCCCGGCCATCAGGTTGTACAGCGGGACGATGAGGATCGCGACGGGGAACATCTGGGTGACCAGCAGCAGCCACATCACGCCCCGGTGACCGGGGAAGCGGAAGCGGCTGACGGCGTACCCGGTGGTGGCGGCCAGCAGGACCCCGGCGACCATGGTGAGTCCGGCGGTCAGCACGCTGTTGAGCAGCCAGCGCGGGAACTCGGTCGCGGTCAGCACCCGGGCGTAGTTGTCCAGCGAGGAGTCGTCGAACAGGCGCAGCTCGCTCGACAGCCAGCCGTCGCGCGGCTTCAGCGAGGTCAGCACCAGCCACACGACGGGGAACAGGCTGATCGCCACCGCGATCAGCAGGCCCGCGTGCAGGCCGATCGAGGCGAGGGCGCCGCGCTCGCCGCGCGGCCGGCCCCCGGGTCCGTACGTGGTCACCAGGGATCTCCTTGCGAACGCAGCGTCCTTCTGTAGCCGGCGGCGAGCACGACCAGCATGAGCAGGATGATCACGCCCCAGGCGGCCGAGCCGGAGTAGTCGCGGATCCCGGTGAACGCCTCGCGGAAGGCGTAGGTGACGAGGATCTCCGTCTCGCTGCCGGGGCCGCCCCGGGTGACGAGGAAGATGATGGGGAACATGTTGAACGTCCAGATGGTCCCGAGCAGGATCACCGTGGACGACACCTGGCGCAGGCCGGGCAGCGTGATCGCGCGGAAACGCTGCCAGGGGCCCGCGCCGTCCACCTCGGCGGCCTCGTACAGCTCGGCCGGGATCGACTGCAGGCCGCCGAGCAGGGCCACCATCATGAACGGCACGCCGATCCACACGTTGACGGCGATCACCGCGACCTTCGCCGTGACCGGGTCGTCGAGCCAGCCGACCGGGCCGAGCCCGGCCAGCTTCAGCATGCCGTTGATCACGCCGTAGTCGCTGTTGTAGAGGTAGCGCCAGACGAAGGCGGCCACGAACGCCGGCACCGCCCACGGCAGGATCAGCAGCACCCGGTAGACGGAACGGAAGCGCAGCTTCCTGTTGAGCATGACGGCGAGGGCCAGGCCGACGCCGTAGTGCAGGGCGACGCAGGCGACCGTCCAGATCACCGTCCAGAGGAGCTTGTCCCAGAACAGGTCGCTGGTGAGGATGCGCAGGTAGTTGTCCAGGCCGACGAACTCGTACGTGGACGGGATGACGTTGACGCCGATGGTGCGGCCGATGTTGGCCTCGGTGGCGTCGGTCAGCGACAGGTACACCCCGCGCGCGAGCGGCCAGCCGATCAGCACCAGCATCACGGCCAGCACCGGCGCGACCATCGCCCAGGCGTACCAGTGGGTCCCGAAGGAGCGCCGCAGCGGGCCGGGCCCGGCACGGCGGCGGCCGCGGGCGCCCGCGGCCGTCGCGTTCCTGGTGGAGACCGCCACCGGTCAGCTCCAGTCCTTCATGATCCCGTGGTACTGCTCGCTCACCTTCTTGAGCATGTCCGCGGGGGCCGACTTGCCGCCGACGAGGTCCTGGTAGCCCTCCAGCAGCGGCTGGAAGAGCTGGCCGCCCTCCGGGATCCACGGCCGCGCGACCGCGGTGTCCATGATCGGCTTGAACACGGCCACGTCCTGGTTGCCCTGGACGTCCGGGTCGGCGTAGGCGGAGGTGCGGGTGGGCAGCAGACTGATCTCCTTGGCGATCTTCGCCTGGGCCTTCGCCGTCGTCATGAAGCGGACGAACTCGTAGGCTGCCGGGATGTTCTTCGAACCCGCGTAGATCGCCAGGTTCCAGCCGCCCGTGGGGGCCCCGGCCTTGACCGAGCCGGCCGGCACGGGGGCGATGCCGAGGTTCGCCTTGTCCTGGAACTCCTTGCCCTGGTAGATCTCCGACAGCGCCCACGGGCCGTTGTAGATCATCGCGGCCTTGCCCTCTTTCAGGGCGGTCATGGCGTTGGCGTAGCTCTCCGTGGTCGCGGGCTTCGCGGCCGCGCCGGAGCTGATGAGGTCGGCGACGGTCTGCATGGCCTGCACGTTCGCCGGGGAGTCGACGACGATCTTCTTGTTCTGGACGTCGAGCAGGTCGCCGCCCTCGCCGTACATGAAGGGGAGCAGGAAGTAGGAGTCGACGTTGAGCGCGAGCCCCTGCGCGCCCGTCTTGGCCTTGACGTCGAGCGCGGTCTGCTTCAGCTCGGCGACGGTCTTCGGCGGCTCCTCGTGGCCGGCCTCCTTGAGCAGCCGCTTGTTGTAGATGAGCGCGAGGGTGTCGGTCACCTGGGGGACGGCGTAGGTCTTGCCGTTGTACTTGGTGCTGCTCGACGGGCCGGGCAGGAAGTCGCCGGGCTGGTCCACCGCCCGGCTGCCGTCCAGCGGCTGCAGGTAGCCGAGCGAGGCGAACTGCGAGGTCCAGGCCACCTCGGAGCGGATCACGTCGGGCGCGCCGCTGCCCGCCTGGGCGGCGGTCTGGAACTGGTTCTGCGCCTGGTCCGACGGCACGTTCACATATTTGACCTTGATGCCGGGATAGGCGGTCTCGAACTCCTTGATGAGGGCCTGGAACGTGGGGCCCTCGCTGTCGGGCCGGGTCGTGTCCCACCAGGTCACCTCGCCGGTGATCTTCGCGGGGTCGGCCACGGAGGCTGCCGGTGCGGCCGGCTCGCCCCCTCCCCCGCCTCCGCCGCACGCGGCGACCGCCAGCGTCAGGCTCGCAAGGACGGTTCCGGCAGGTAAGAGACGTCGCATGTCCTTCTCCTCACAGGTCGATCGGAGGTGGAGTCAGCCGGAGGGTACGCCGACGTGAGGCGCTCGGGTAGGGGCGTTCGTCAGGATTCTGCAAGTTGTTACATCGGCAGGGCCCTACATTTCTGAAATTTCCCGAAAGATTTGCAGGGGTGGTGGCGTGGGGAGCCTGGCCGGCCGGGTGGAAATCGCGTAAGCAAGACAGAGATGAAGGACCTGCTGGTGGTGCACTACCGACGCGCCGACCCCGACGGCTGGGGGCTGCACGTGTGGGGCGACGTGGCGGAGCCAGTCGCGTGGGACGCGCCGGTCCCGCTGGCGGGCGAGGACGCCTACGGGCGCTTCGCCTGGATCCCGCTGCCGCCGGGCGCCCGCCGCGTCGGCGTGCTCCCCCACCGCGGCGACACCACCGACGGCGGCGGGCACCTCGTCGATCCCGCGTGGAATCCCGAGATCTGGCTGGACGAGGGCCGGGACGAGGTGTTCGGCTCGCGGGCCGCCGCCGACGGGCACGCCGTGATCCACTACCGGCGGCCGGACGGCGCGTACGACGGCTGGGGCCTGCACCTGTGGGGCGAGGCGGTCGCCGAAGCCGCGCTCACCGACTGGGCGCGGCCCCGTCTCCCGGACGGCGTGGACTCCTTCGGGGCGTGGTGGCGGGTGCCGCTGCGGGACCCGGCCGCCGCCCTGCACTTCGTGGTCCACGCGGGCCCGGTCAAGGACCCCGGCCCCGACCTGCGGATCGTCCCGGCCGAGCAGCCGGAGGCGTACGTGGACGCGGGCTCCCCCCTCCTCCACCCGACCCGGGCCGCCGCGGACGGCGTGGTGGTGCTCCACTACCGCGCGCCGGACGACCAGCATGACGGGCTGACGCTGAGGCCCGCGGACGGCGATCCCATACGCCCCTCGGGCTGGGACTCCTTCGGCGCGATCTTTCACGTCCCGCTCCCGCCCGACACCCGGACCCTCCGCTACACCGTGCCTCCTTCTTCGGGCGAGGTGGTGCAAGGCGGCGGGCATGGGCCGGACCGCGACTGCCCCCCTGCGGGTGAGACCGCGCAGAGTGGCAGACGTGGGGCCCGTGGCAACCACCCCTCGTCCGACCAGGCCGCCCCAGGCGGCGAGCCGGGGCCGGACCACGACCACCCTCCGTCCAGCCCGGTCGCCCTGGGCCAGCTCCCCTCCGAGGAGGCCGCTGGTGGACATGGGGCGGGTGGCAGCCAGTCCTCTTCCCATGAAGCCGCCGGCGGCGACGGGGCCGCTGGGTGGTGGACGGTGGAGACGGGGCTCGTCGGGCATGAGGTGTGGCGGGTGGCGGGGGTGGTGGGGCACGTCCTGCCGCGGCCGCCGGCGCCCGATGTCGATCTGCGGCACTGTCTGGCGCACTGGATCGACCGGGAGACCGTCCTTTGGGAGGTGCCCGGTTCGCTGCGCCACGCTCTGGTGTTCAGCCCCGGTGCCGCCCTCGCCTTCGACAACCTACGCGACCATGCGGGCGAGGCGGGGGTTCTGCGGCTCTCGGCGGGTGAGTTGACCGATGAGCAGCGTCGCGCGTGGCCGCATCTGGCCGGGTACACCGCGCTCAAGGTGGATCCGCGCGACGCCGCCCTCGTCCCCGAGGCCCTGCGCGGGCAGGTGGCGGCGGTGGCCAGGGACGAGGAGGGCAGGCTGGTCGCGGCGACGGGCGTGCAGCTTCCCGGCGTCATCGACGACCTGTACGCCGCAGCCGCCACCGCCCCGCTCGGCCCCTCCGGCCGTCTGCGTCCGCGCCTCGCCCTCTGGGCGCCCACCGCCGGGAAGGTCGAGCTGGCCCTGTACGGCAAGGGCGGCAGGCGCACCGTCCACCGCATGCGCCGCGACGACGCGACCGGCGTCTGGTCCGCGCACGGCCGGCCGTCGTGGATGGGCCGCGACTACACCTTCCTCGTCACCGTCTACTCCCCCGCCGCCGGCCGGATGGTGACCCGCGAGGTCACGGACCCGTACAGCCTGGCCACGGCCCCCGACGGCGTGCGGAGCCGTCTCGTCCGGCTCGACGCGGCCGCCTGCAAACCGCCCGGCTGGGACGCGCTGGCCAAGCCCGCCCCCGTGCCGCCGCACCGGGCCGTGATCTACGAGCTGCACGTGCGCGACTTCTCCGCCTCCGACGCCACCGTCCCCGAGGAGCTGCGCGGCACGTACGCGGCCTTCACCCGCGACTCGGACGGGACGCGCGAGCTGCGGGCCCTCGCCGCCGACGGCGTGACCCACGTGCACCTGCTGCCGGTCTTCGACCTGGCCACGGTGCCCGAGCGCCGCGAGGACCGCGTCGAGCCGGACTGCGACCTGGCGGCCCTGCCGCCCGACTCCGAGCGGCAGCAGGAGTGCGTGGCCCGCACCGCGGCCACCGACTCCTTCAACTGGGGCTACGACCCGCTGCACTACACGGTGCCGGAGGGTTCGTACGCGACCGACCCCGACGACCGGATCCGCCAGTTCCGCGCCATGGTCGCCGCGCTCAACCGGGCCGGGCTGCGCGTGGTCATGGACGTGGTCTACAACCACACCCACACGGAGTCGGTGCTCGGCCCGATCGTGCCCGGCTACTACCACCGCCTGCTGGCCGACGGCACGGTGGCCACCTCGACCTGCTGCGCCAACACCGCCCCCGAGCACCGGATGATGGGCCGGCTCGTGGTGGACTCGATCGTCACCTGGGCCAGGCAGTACAAGATCGACGGGTTCCGGTTCGACCTCATGGGCCACCATCCGAAGGACAACATCCTGGCCGTACGCCGCGCGCTCGACGCGCTCACCCCCGAGGCCGACGGCGTGGACGGCCGCTCGATCATCCTGTACGGCGAGGGCTGGAACTTCGGCGAGATCGCCGACGGCGCCCGTTTCGCGCAGGCCACGAAGGAGGGCATGGCCGGCACCGGCGTCGCCACGTTCGCCGATGCCCCACGGGACGCGGTGCGGGGCGGCGGGCCGTTCGACGCCGACCCGCGGGCGCAGGGCTTCGGCTCCGGGCTGGCCGGCGCGCCCAACGGCAGCCCCGCCAACGGCGACCAGGAGCAGCAGCGGGCGCGGCTCGCCCATTGCACCGACCTCATCAGGATCGGCCTGACGGGCAGCCTGCGCGACTACGTGCTGCCGTGCGGCCGGACGGGCGGGGAGATCCGCCACAACGGCGCCCCCGCCGGATACGCCCGCGACCCTGGCGAGAGCGTGATCTACGTGGACGCGCACGACAACGAGACGCTGTACGACGCGCTGGCGTACAAGCTGGCGCCGGGGACCCCCATGGCGGACCGGGTGCGCATGCAGGTGCTGTCGCTGGCCGTGCCGCTGCTGTCGCAGGGGGCGGCGTTCGTGCACGCGGGCAGCGAGCGGCTGCGCTCGAAGTCCTTCGACCGCAACTCCTACGACTCCGGCGACTGGTTCAACCGGCTGCTGTGGGACTGCTCGCTGGGCAACGGGTTCGGCGGTGGCCTGCCGCCGCGGGCCGACAACGAGGTGCGCTGGCCGTACGCCCGGCCGCTGCTGGCCGATCCTGCGCTGCGGCCGGGCTGCGAGGCGATCGGCGCGGCCCGCGCCCGGTTCGGGGAGCTGCTGCGGATCCGCTCCTCGACGCCGGCGTTCGCGCTCGGGTCGGGCGAGGAGGTGCGGCGGCGGCTGTCGTTCCCCGCCGCGCCGGACGGCGTCATCGTCATGCACGTGGACACGGCCGGGATCGATCCGCGCTGGAGCGCGGTGACGGCGGTGCTCAACGCGACCCCGTACGAGCTGGCGCTGCCGGTGACGGCGCCGGCCGGGCAGGAGCCCGCGCTGCATCCGGTGCTGGCGGCCTCGGCGGATCCGGTGGTCCGCGGGTCGGCGTTCGACCGGGCGAGCGGGACGCTCACCGTGCCGGGACGTACGGTGGCCGTCTTCGTCACGCCCTGAGAACGTTTCGCCGTTCCGGCTCCGGGCAGCGGGCGCATGAACGGACGAAAGGCACACGTCCTCAACAGATCGCTGGAAATGCCGGGACTCACGGCGCAGACTGGAAAGACGGCGATCGCGTGGAGCAGTGGAGCACCCGTGGACAAACACCTTGAGCACATGCCGGTCCTGTCCCGCGGCAGACATCGCAACCCGAAACGCGGTGCCTGCTTCATGGAACTGGCCTCCTACCTTGCCGGGGAACGCTGGAGCGACCATCCGGCCTGCACGCACCCGTTGCTGGCCGCACTCGCCCGTCTGGTCAACGACAACGTCAACGACGAGAACCGGGCCGCGCTGGTCCCCCTCGTCCCGTCGATCATCGGGCTGACCAGTGACGACCTGCGCGTGGACGCGCGGATCGCGCTGCGCTGCGCCACGACGGCGCTGCCGGTGGCCGCGGCCGAGCGCCAGCTCGCGCTGGCGGTGTCGGTGCTGGCGGCCGAGGAGATGCTCGCCAGGCTGGACGGCGCGCCGCCCGGCCGGCTGAGCGAGGCGAGCCGGCGGGCGCTGGACGAGGTCCCGCACGCGAGCGAGCAGGCCAGGCGCTTCAGCCGGGCCGCCAAGATCACCGAGAAGGGCTTCCGCAGGTACGCCGCCCCGAACGCGGTCCAGCTCGCGGTCGTGGGGATCGTGCAGGCGTGCGTCACCGACCCGGACGCGCTGCTGCGGCGGCTGCTGGAGGAGACGATCGCGGACTGCGCGGCCATGATGCACGGCACCACCCCGGCCTACGAGGCCCCGGCCGGCAGGCTCGCGGAGGCCGAGGCCGCTCCGCAGGCGGCGGTTCACGCCTGATCGGCCACCGGTCCCGATCGCCCTGCCGGGGCCGATCGGTCGCCAGGGCCGATGGGTAGCCAAGGCCGATGGGTAGCCAAAGCCGATCGGTCGCGGGGCCCTATGGGTAGCCGGGGCCGATCGGTCGCCAGGGCCGATGGGTAGCCAAGGCCGATGGGTAGCCAAAGCCGATCGGTCGCGGGGCCCTATGGGTAGCCGGGGCCGATCGGTCGCCAGGGCCGATGGGTAGCCAAGGCCGATGGGTAGCCAAGGCCGATCGGTCGCGGGGCCCTATGGGTAGCCGGGGCCGATCTGGTCGCCGGAGCCGATCGGTTGCCGAGCCTGGTCACCTGCCGGGCCCTTCGGTCACCGTCCCCGCGGTCCCGTACCGCGGGGATCTTCACGCATCCGGCCGGTCACGTGGCGTGACGAACACCTGGCGGAGCGGTTTTTCCGCAGGTCAGGCTAGCCTTTCCTTCGTTGCGGATCTTGTCGCAGAACCTTAAATTCTTGGACAAGAGCATCCGTAAGTGGAGGATTTCCATGACCATCGAGCTCGCCGAGCCGCGCTCCCCCGAGCAGCACCACACGCACCGCGACGTGACCGGTGGCTGGCTGCGTCCGGCGGTGTTCGGGGCGATGGACGGGCTGGTGTCCAACTTCGCGCTGATCGCCGGCGTGGTGGGCGCGGCAGGCAGCGGCGGGAAGGCCGCGGTGCTGGCCGGGTTCGCCGGGCTGGCCGCCGGGGCGTTCTCCATGGCGGCCGGGGAGTACACCTCCGTGAAGTCGCAGACCGAGCTGATGCGGGCGGAGATCGCCGTCGAGCGGCGTGAGCTGGCCCGCAACCCTGAGGGTGAGCGCGCCGAGCTGGCCGCGCTCTACGAGTCGCGCGGCCTCGACCCGGACCTCGCCCGCCGGGTGGCCGACGGCCTGTCGGCCGACCCCGAGCAGGCGCTGCGCGTGCACGTGCGCGAGGAGCTGGGGGTGGACCCCGACGACCTGCCCTCGCCGTACCTGGCGGCGGCCTCGTCGTTCCTCGCCTTCTCCCTGGGGGCGCTGGTGCCGCTGGCGCCGTTCCTGTTCGGGGCCTCCGGGCTGACGCTCGCCGTGGTGCTGAGCGTGCTCGGGCTGTTCGGGTTCGGCTCGGCGGTGGCGGCGATGACGGCGCGGCCCTGGTGGGTGGGCGGCCTGCGGCAGCTCGCGCTCGGCGTCGGCGCGGCCACCGTCACCTTCGGCCTCGGCCACGTCCTCGGCGTCACCCTGACCTGAGCCCGCGCCCCTCAGGGACCTGAGCCCGCGCCCCTCGGGCCCCGGGCCGGGGTCAGTGTCGACGGCGGCGGCGGAGGAGGGGTTTGAGTATGGCGCGCACGGTCAGCAGCAGCACGACGGCGACGAACTGGCCGCCGAGGACGATCCGGTTGACGTCCACGGCGGGATGCCACTTCACCTCGCCGTTCTTGACGACGTAGACCCCGGCGGGCGTGGCGCCGTGGCCGAAGCCGAGGCCGCTCCCGCCGCCCTCCTCCTTGTCCTTCCTGCCCTGCCCCTGCCCGGCCCCGCCGCCCTGGACGACCCGGGCGACGGGGATGACGACGACGTCGCCGTGCTGGATCGGCTCGCCGAAGACGCGCCGGACGGTGGCGGCGTCCTTGGACCGTTCGACCAACTCCATGATGTCCATGGGGACATCCTCGCCCAGAAGCCGCCGGGCGACTACGCGCGCCGGCCGCGCAGCTCGCGGTAGCGGCGGACCAGGCGCTCGGTCGAGGGGTCGGGGAAGCTGGTCGGCGGCTCCTCGGAGGTGAGGGCGGGGGCGAGGTCGGAGGCCATCTTCTTGCCCAGCTCGACGCCCCACTGGTCGAAGGAGTCGATGCCCCAGACGGTGCCCTCGACGAACACGATGTGCTCGTAGAGGGCGACGAGCTGCCCCAGCGTGGACGGGGTGAGCTTCGGCGCGAGGATCGTGGAGGTCGGCCGGTTGCCCGGCATGACCTTGTGCGGGACGATCTCGGCCGCGGTGCCCTCGGCCGCGATCTCCTCGGCCGTCTTGCCGAACGCCAGCGCCGAGGTCTGCGCCAGCAGGTTGGCGGTGAGCTGGTCGTGCATGCCCTCGCGGTCCTCGTAGGGCTCGGCGAAGCCGATGAAGTCGGCGGGCACGAGCCGGGTGCCCTGGTGGAGGAGCTGGTAGAAGGCGTGCTGGCCGTTGGTGCCCGGCTCGCCCCAGAAGATCTCGCCGGTCTGCGCGGTGACCGGGGTGCCGTCGGCCCGCACCGACTTGCCGTTGGACTCCATGGTGAGCTGCTGGAGGTAGGCGGGGAAGCGGTGCAGGCGCTGGCTGTAGGGCAGGACGGCGCGGGTCTCGGCGTCGAAGAAGTCGGTGTACCAGATGCCGAGCATGCCCATGATCACCGGCATGTTCCGGTCGAAGGGCGCGCTGCGGAAGTGCTCGTCCATGGTGCGGAACCCGGCGAGCATCTCGCGGAAGCGCTCCGGCCCGATGGCGATCATGAGCGACAGCCCGATGGCCCCGTCGTAGGAGTAGCGGCCGCCCACCCAGTCCCAGAAGCCGAACATGTTGGCGGTGTCGATGCCGAACTCGGCCACCTTGGCGGCGTTGGTGGAGACCGCGACGAAGTGCTTGGCCACCGCGTCGTCGCCGAGCGCGCCGACCAGCCAGCTGCGCGCGACGCGGGCGTTGGTGAGGGTCTCCAGCGTGGTGAAGGTCTTGGAGCTGACCACGAACAGCGTGGTCTCGGGGTCGAGGTCGCGCAGGTTGCCGACGATGTCGGCCGGGTCGATGTTGGAGACGAAGCGGGCGGCCACGCCGGCGTCGGCGTAGTCGCGCAGCGCCTCGTAGGCCATCGCGGGGCCGAGGTCGGAGCCGCCGATGCCGATGTTGACGACGGTCTCGATGGGCTTGCCCGTGGCGCCCTTCCACTCCTTGCCCCGCACCCGGTCGGCGAAGGCGCTCATCCTGTCGAGCACGGCGTGCACGTCGGCCGGGACGTCCTGGCCGTCGACCACCAGCTCGGCCTCGCGCGGCATCCGCAGCGCGACGTGCAGCACGGCGCGGTCCTCGCTGACGTTGATGTGCTCGCCGCCGAACATGGCCTCGATCCGGTCGCGCAGGCCCGCCCGCTCGGCCAGGGCCGCCAGCAGCTCGACGGTCCGCCCGGTGGCGCGGTGCTTGGCGTAGTCGAGGTAGAGGTCGCCGGCGGTCACCGTCATGCGCTCGGCCCGGCCGGGATCCTCCGCGAACAGCTCGCGCAGGTGCCTGCCGGCCAGCTCCTCCTGGTGCTTGCCCAGCGCCGCCCACTCCTGGCTCTGGGTGATGTCGCCGTCCACGTGTCTCCTCCTCGCACCGCTGAACGCGGCGAAACGATCAGGTTCTGGTCCATCGTCCCGCAACCCCGTACCCATCGAGAATGATTCCGCGCACGGCGGAGCCGTGTCTTTGCGTCCCCAGTGGGAAAGTCGAATTCCTCCCCCTGCCGGGGTTCAGCGCCGTCCACGGAGGAAGGGGGAGAGGCATGGAGCACATCGACGCGTACTGGCGCGCGGCCAACTACCTGTCGGTCGGGCAGATCTACCTGCTGGACAACCCCCTGCTCGCCGAACCTCTGCGGCCGGAGCACATCAAGCCCCGCCTGCTCGGCCACTGGGGCACCACGCCGGGCCTGAACTTCTGCTTCGCCCACCTGAACCGGGTGATCAAGGAGCGGGACCAGGACATGATCTACATCGCCGGCCCGGGGCACGGCGGCCCGGCGGCGGTGGCCCACGCCTGGCTGGAGGGGACCTACACCGAGCGCTACCCCGACATCACCCAGGACGTACGGGGCATGAAGGCGTTGTTCCGGCAGTTCTCCTTCCCCGGGGGCGTCCCCAGCCATGTGGCGCCCGAGACGCCGGGCTCGATCCACGAGGGCGGCGAGCTGGGCTACGCGCTGGCCCACGCCTACGGAGCCGCCTTCGACAACCCCGACCTGGTGGTGGCGTGCGTGATCGGCGACGGCGAGGCCGAGACCGGCCCCCTCGCCGCGAGCTGGCACTCCAACAAGTTCCTGGACCGCCGCCGCGACGGCGTCGTCCTGCCGATCCTGCACCTCAACGGCTACAAGATCGCCAACCCGACGATCCTCGCCCGCATCCCGTACGACGAGCTGACCAAGCTCATGGAGGGCTACGGTTACCGCCCCCACCTGGTGGGCCCCGACCACGAGGAGATGGCCGCCACCCTCGACCTCTGCTGGGAGGAGATGGCCGCCTACAAGGCCGGCGACGCGCCGCGGCTGCCGATGATCATCCTGCGCACGCCGAAGGGCTGGACCGGGCCGCAGGAGGTGGACGGCAAGCCCGTCGAGGGCACCTGGCGGGCCCATCAGGTGCCGCTCGCCACCGTACGGGAGAACCCCTCGCACCTCGCCATGCTGGAGGAGTGGATGCGCTCCTACCGGCCGGAGGAGCTGTTCGGGCCGGACGGCCGGCCGGTCGAGGAGATCGTCGCGACGGTCCCGGAAGGGCCCCGGCGGATGAGCGCCAACCCGCACACCAACGGCGGCGAGCTGCTGGAGCCGCTGCGCCTGCCCGACTTCCGCAAGTACGCGGTCGAGGTCAAGGCGCCCGCCGACCAGCAGACCGAGCCGACCCGCGTCCTCGGGACGTTCCTGCGCGACGTGATCGCCGCGAACCCGAGCACGTTCCGGCTCATGGGGCCCGACGAGACCGCCTCCAACCGGCTGCAGGCCGTCTTCGAGGTCACCGACCGCGCCTGGGACGCCGAGCTGCTGCCCACCGACGAGAACCTGGGCGCGGGCGGCCGGGTGATGGAGGTGCTGTCGGAGCACCTGTGCCAGGGCTGGCTGGAGGGCTACCTGCTGACCGGGCGGCACGGGCTGTTCAACTGCTACGAGGCGTTCATCCACATCGTGGACGCCATGTTCAACCAGCACGCCAAGTGGCTGGAGACCGCGCAGAAGATCCCGTGGCGGCGTCCTGTGGCGTCGCTGACGTACCTGCTGTCGTCGCACGTGTGGCGGCAGGACCACAACGGCTTCAGCCACCAGGACCCCGGCTTCCTCGACGTGGTGGTCAACAAGAAGGCGTCGGTGGTGCGCGTCTACCTGCCGCCGGACGCCAACACGCTGCTCTCCGTGGCCGACCACTGCCTGCGCTCACGCGACTACGTCAATGTCATCGTGGCCGGCAAGCAGCCGGTGCTCGACCTGTTCACCATGGACGAGGCCATCGCCCACAACACCCGCGGCCTCGGCATCCTGCCGTGGGCCTCCACCGACGACGGCAGCGAGCCCGACGTCGTGCTCGCCTGCGCGGGCGACGTCCCCACGCAGGAGACCCTGGCCGCCGCCGCGCTGCTGCGTGAGCACCTGCCCCAGCTCCGGGTCCGGGTCATCAACGTCGTGGACCTCATGCGGCTCCAGCCGCCGTCGGAACACCCGCACGGCATGCCGGACGCCGAGTTCGACACCCTGTTCACCGTCGACAAGCCGATCATCTTCGACTTCCACGGCTACCCGTCGCTGATCCACCAGCTCACCTACCGCCGCCACGGCCACGACAACATCCACGTGCGCGGCTACAAGGAGGAGGGCACCACCACCACGCCGTTCGACATGGCGATGCTCAACGACATCGACCGCTACCACCTCGTCATGGACGTCATCGACCGCGTCCCCGGACTCGGATCCAAGGCCGCCCACCTGCGTCAGCGGATGAGCGACGCCCGGCTGCACGCCCGCGCCTACACCCGCGAGCACGGCGAGGACCCCGGCGAAATAAGCTCCTGGACATGGCCGGCCACATTCTCGTCCTGAACACGGGATCCTCATCGATCAAGTACGAGCTGGTGGACGTCCGGACCCACGAGCGCCCGGCCAGAGGGCTGATCGAGCGCATCGGCGAGCGGTCGGGGCGGCTCACCCACCACGCCGGGGACGGGCCGCCGTACGTGCGGGAGCGGCCCTTCCCCGACCACGGCGACGGCCTGGAGGCGATGATGGCGGCCTTCGCCGCGGCCGGTCCCGCGCTGGACCCGGTCGCGGTCGGGCACCGCGTCGTGCACGGCGGCGTGCGCTTCGACAGGCCGGTGCTCGTGGACGACGAGGTGGTGTCCGTGATCGAGGAGCTGGCCCCGCTCGCGCCGCTGCACAACCCGGTCAACCTGGCCGGCATCCGGCTGGCGCGCAAGGCGTTCCCCTCCGTGCCGCAGGTGGCGGTGTTCGACACGGCCTTCCACCGGACGCTGCCGCCGGAGGCGTACACGTACGCGGTGCCGCGCGACTGGCGCGAGGAGCTGGGCGTGCGGCGCTTCGGCTTCCACGGCACCTCCTGCGCCTACGTCTCGCGCCGCGCCGCCGCCGTGCTCGGCCGCGACCTCGCCGAGCTCAACCTGATCGTGCTGCACCTGGGCAACGGCGCCAGCGCCACCGCGATCTCCGGCGGGCGCAGCGTCGACACCTCCATGGGCCTGACCCCGCTGGAGGGGCTGGTCATGGGCACCCGCTCCGGCGACGTGGACCCGGGGCTCACCGGCTACCTCGCCCGCACCTCCGGCGCCGACCCGCAGCGGGTCGAGCAGGACCTCAGCCGCCGCGGCGGCCTGCTCGCGCTGACCGGCACGCTCGACATGCGGGAAGTACGCGCCCGCGACGACGACGAGGCCCGCCTGGCGCTGCGGATCTACACCCGGCGCATCCGCAAGTACGTCGGCGCCTACTACGCGCTGCTCGGCCGGGTGGACGCCGTCGTGTTCACCGGCGGCGTGGGCGAGCACGACGCCGCGACCCGCGCCGAGGCGCTGGCCGGGCTCGACCGGCTCGGCATCGCCGTGGACCCCGCGCTCAACGCGGCCGGGGACGGCGAGCGGGCCGTCTCCCCCGCGGGCGCGGAGGTGCCGGTGCTGGTCGTCCCGACGGACGAGGAGTGGGAGATCGCCAGCCAGGCGCTCGCCCTGATCTCCGGCGGTTCCCAGGGCTGATCCCGCCGGCGATCATGGAAACGTCCGCTCGGGTGGACAGCGTCGGCGCGTTCGTGATCACAATTGGCGGTCCGAACCCCCTACCAGCGGAGCACCCCCATGCCGAAACGCCGTCTGACCGCGCCGGTCGCCCTGGCCGCGCTGTTCCTCGCCCTCACCGCCCCCGGATCGGCGGCCGCGGCGGGCAGGACGACCGACCCGACGCTGCCGGGCCCGGTCTTCAAGACGGTCACCGACAAGAACGCGCTGCTGTCCCTCCAGACGTTCGGCCGCCCCGACGGCAAGGACATGGTCTTCCGGATCTCCGGCAGCGTCTACGCCAACATCGAGGGCAACGCCCTGGAGCCGGGGCTGCGGCACGGCCAGAAGCTGTTCGGCATCGAGGGCTACAACATCCGCCGCCTCTACCGTGAGCCCGGCACCACCAAGCTCTACCAGCTCTCCCGCGAGATCGTCTTCTACACCGACCCCACCGACCCGACGAAGATCCTGCGGGAGTGGAAGAACCCGGTCGACCTCAAGACCTATCCGGTCGTCCCCATCAACAACGACACGGTGAACTTCGGCCCGTTCGACGTCACCCCGTCCTACGCCGGCCCGCCCACCCGCCAACTGCACGACGAGACCGTCTGGACCAGCGACATCCCGGTGCGCACCGACTTCGGCAGCACGCTCGGCGAGAAGTTCGGCCTGGTGGGCGGCGTGTACGCGGCCCAGGAGATGTTCGACTTCTTCGTCGACGACCGCGAGGTGGCCGCCCGCGCCGTGCCGGGCAAGGTGCCCTCGGGCGCGATGAAGACGAAGATCGCCTGGAGCCGGACGAGCCCGTGGGCGCCGTTCATGTGCCTGGCCGAGAGCGAGGTGCGCGGCCAGCTCACCTACCACGCCCGCAGCTGGTCGCTGAACTCCTACGCCGACGTCGAGCCGTGGATCCGCGCCGAGGTCGACAAGAACCACCCGCTCTACCGGAGCACCCCCGGCGCGCCGGGCGCCAGCGAGAACTCCTGGAGCTCCTTCCACGCCAAGCAGCTCAACAAGGGCGCCACCACGTGGGCCGGCTGGTGCGCCGCGAACGCCCGCTGAGCCTCCGGCCGCGCTAGGGCAGCCTGCGGGGCACGGCGGGCACCCAGAACTCGACCGTGGTGCCCGCGCCCCGCTCGCCCTTGATGTCCCACCAGCCGCCGGCCGTCTCGGCGCGCTCGCGCATCTCGACCAGCCCGAAGTGCCCGGCCTGACCGCCGGGCCTGGCCAGGCCCACGCCGTCGTCGCGGACCCGTACGTGCACGCCCCGGTCCAGCGAGACCAGCGACACCGTGACGGAGGACGCGCCGGCGTGCCTGGCCACGTTCGTCAGCGCCTCCTGGCAGACGCGGAAGACGGTGATGGCGGCCTCGGCCGGCGGCTCGGCGTCGAGGTCGTGCCTCAGCTCGCACCGCACGCCGGTGCCCGCCATGACTGTCTCCATGTACGCGGCCAGGCTCGCCACCAGGCCCTCCTCCGGCGGGCGCAGCCGGAAGGCGAGCTCGCGCAGCCGGTCGGCGGCGGCGTCGACGGCCTCGTCGATGCCGTGCACCGCGTCGGCGTACTCGCGGGGCAGCGGCGCGTCCCGCAACCGGGACTCCAGCAGGCGCAGCCGCATGCCGACGGCGACCATGGACTGGATGGTGTCGCCGTGCACGTCGTTGGCGATGCGGCGGCGCTCCCGTTCCTGGGCCTCGATGAGGCGGGCCAGCAGCATGCCGCGCTCGTCCAGGGCGCGGGCCATGCTGCGCCGCTCGGTGAGGTCGCGGGTGACCTTGCCGAAGCCACGCAGGCCGCCGTGCTCGTCGCGCAGGGCGGTGATGACGACGCCGGCCCAGAAGCGGGTGCCGTCCTTGCGGACCCGCCAGCCCTCCTCCTCCCATTGGCCGTCGGCGGCGGCGACCGTCAGCTCGGTGGCCGGGCGGCCCGCCGTGACGTCCTCGGAGGGGTAGAAGACCGAGAAGTGCCTGCCGATGATCTCCTCGGCGGCGTAGCCCTTGATGCGCTGGGCGCCGGCGTTCCAGCTGACGATGCGGCCCAGCGGGTCGAGCATGAAGATGGCGCAGTCGCGGATGCTCTGGACGAGCAGCCGCATGTCCTCGGCGGGGCGGTCGCGCGCGGGCATGAGGAGGCAGCCTCCCACGGCCGGTCGGGAACCAGGACCGGTCACCCGCGGCCGGCGCGGGATCAGGGGTCGGGGCTCAGGGGGTCGGGGTCAGGCGCCGGCGGGACGGGCCTAGCGGCGGGACGGCGTGCGCCGCCCGCTCGTACCCCCCGACCTTACCGCCCTCGCCGCCGCACGACGGCACCGCGCGACCGCACCGCGCGACGGCACCGCACTGCGCCACCGCACGACGGCACCGGCGCGTCAGTCCAGCAGCCCTTCGCGGCGGGCGACGGCGACCGCCTCCAGCTTGGAGCGGGCGCCCAGTTTCCCCAGCACGTGCTGGACGTGGTTGCGGGCGGTGTTCCTGGCCACGCCGAGGCGTTCACTGATCTCGCCGATGCTGGCGCCCTCGGCCAGGAGCAGCAGCGTCTCGCGTTCGCGGGCGGTGAGCCGGGCCCCCAGATGGCCGGACCGTCCGGTGAGCCGGTCGAGCAGGCCGGGCAGCAGGCCCGGCGGGAACACCGCCCCGCCCGCGGCGACCTCGCGTACGGCCGACTCCAGCTCGTCCAGCCGCGAGGACTTCACCAGCAGCCCGGCGGCGCCGGACTGCACCACGCGGGCGGCCACGGAGGCGTTGGCCTCGCCGGTCAGCACCAGCACCCGGGCCCGCGGCGCGGCGGCGGTGAGGCGGCCGACGGCCGCGATGCCGTCGCCGTCGGGCAGCCGGCGGTCGAGCACCACCACGTCGGGCTGTGTCCTCGCCGTCTCGGTCAGGGCGGCGGCGATCGTGCCGGCGTGGGCGACCACGGCGATGCCGTCGGCGCGGCCCAGGGCCAGGTCGATGGCCTCCGCGACCATGGCGTGATCCTCGACCAGCACCAGCCGGATCGGGGGTGAGGCGGTCGGCATGGGCGTCGGCTTTCTCGGTCGTGTCAGCGCAGTCCGGTCGTGGGCGGTCCGGTTTCTGCGCGCTCCGGCCGGTGGTGCGGCCTGATCACGGTGTTCGGGCGGTCACTCCCAGCTTTCCATGCCGCCCCCGCCTCCTGCCAGCGGCGAGCGTACGGAGGGGTGTCGCAGGTGAGCGGTCCCAAAAGAGGGTGAAGGACAGGTAACGTGCCACTGGTAAGGTTGTCCGGAAATTTTATGCTTTCGAACGGGTGGGACAGGTGGAGGTCGAGCAAACAGCGCTGCCGGGGATCGGACTCAGACACGACTTCACCACCCGGACCGGCCAGCGCGTGGGAGTCGTCTCCCACCGCACCGGGCGCCGGGACCTGGTGATCTACGACAAGGACGACCCCGACCGCGCCTGCCAGACGGTGAAGCTGAACGACGAGGAGGCCGACGCCCTGGCCGAGCTGCTCGGCGCCCCGCGCATCGTGCAACGGCTCAACGCCCTGCACCAGCAGGTGGAGGGCCTGGTCAGCGTCCAGCTCCCGATCCCGGACGACTCCCCGTACGCGGGCCGGCCCATGGGAGACGCCCGGGTGCGCACCCGGACCAGCGCCTCCATCGTGGCCGTGGTCCGCAGCGGCCAGGTGTTCGCCAGCCCCGGACCGGACTTCGTGTTCCGTACGGGTGACGTCGTGGTGGTCGTGGGCAGCGAGGACAGCACCGCCGAGGTGGCCGACATCCTGGCCCGAGGGTAGGGGCGCGGGTTGCACGAAACCGCCATCCTCTTCCTCGAATTCGGAGCGGTCCTTCTCGGTCTCGGCGTCCTCGGCGCGCTGGCGCTGCGGGTCGGCATCTCCCCCATCCCTCTCTATCTGATCGCCGGTGTGGCGTTCGGCACCGGCGGGGTGCTGCCCCTCGCGACCAGCGAGGAGTTCATCTCCGTCGGCGCCGAGCTCGGCGTGGTGCTCCTGCTGCTCACACTGGGCCTGGAGTACAACGCCGACGAGTTGATGACCAGCCTCACCGGCAACGCCCGCGCCGGCATCGTGGACCTGGTGCTCAACGCGGCGCCGGGCGCGATCTGCGCGCTGCTGCTCGGCTGGGGACCGGTCGCCGCGGTGGCGATGGCCGGCGTCACCTACGCCACCTCATCCGGCATCACCGCGAAGGTGCTGTCGGACCTCGGCTGGATCGGTAACCGCGAGACACCGACCGTGCTGTCGCTGCTGGTCTTCGAGGACCTGACGATGGCGATCTACCTGCCGGTGCTGACCACCATGCTGGCCGGTCTCAGCCTGCTCAACGGCGCCATCGCGGTGGGCATCGCGCTCATCACGGTCAGCATCGTGCTGATCGTGGCGCTGAAGTTCGGGCGGCTCATCGAGGCGTTCGTATCCAGCCCGAACTCCGAGGTGCTGCTGCTGAAGGTGGTCGGGCTGGCGCTGCTGGTGGCCGGTCTGGCCCAGCAGCTGCAGGTGTCGGCGGCGGTGGGCGCGTTCCTCGTCGGGATCGCGCTGTCGGGCGAGCTGGCCGAGGACGCGCAGGCGCTGCTCGCGCCGCTGCGCGACCTGTTCGCCGCGGTGTTCTTCGTCTTCTTCGGCCTCCAGACCGACCCGGCGAAGATCCTGCCGGTGGCCGGGCTGGCCGCGCTGCTGGCGCTGGTCAGCATGATCACCAAGCTGCTCACCGGCATCTACGCGGCCCGCCGGGCGGGCATCGGCAAGGCCGGCCAGGCGCGGGCGGGCATCGCGCTCATCCCGCGCGGTGAGTTCAACATCGTCATCGCCGGCCTCGCGGTCGGCGCGGGCGCGCACCCCGACCTGGGGGCGCTGGCGGCGGCGTACGTGCTCATCCTGGCGGCGTTCGGCCCGCTGGCGGCCAAGCTCGTGCAGCCGTTCATCACGGCGATCGCGAAACGGGCCTGATCGGCTAGCTTTGTCCGCATGGGCACCAGACGAGCGGCCTTCCCCATCGAACGCACCATCGGCGCGGACGACTGGGACGCGCCGGAAATCACGAGAGCTGATTTCCGGCGCGTCCTGTTCCAGGACGTGGATCTGACGGAGCTGATCGACCGCGGCTCCTCCTTCGAGGAGTGCACGTTCGGCAACGTGCGCTTCAACGTCTCCGAGCACACCGACGCGCGCTTCCTCACCTGCCTGTTCGCCGGCTGCTCGTTCTTCGACGCGACGTTCACCGGCTGCAAGATGACCGGCAGCGTCTTCGACGGCTGCACCTTCGGGCTGCTGAAGATCAGCGGCGGCGACTGGTCGTACGTGCAGCTCCAGGGCGCGGACCTGCGCCGCAGCACGATCGAGGACGTACGGCTGCGCGAGGCCGACCTCGGCGGCGCCCGGCTGGAGGGCGCGGCGCTGCGGCGCTGCGACCTGTCGGGCGCGTGGCTGCGCGGCGCCGACCTCACCAAGTGCGACCTGCGCGGCAGCGACCTCGGCGGGCTCGACCCCGCCGACGTCACGCTCAAGGGCGCGATCATCGACCCGGTGCAGGCGACGGCCGTCGCCACGGCGCTCGGCCTGGTCGTCCGCCCCTGACGTCAGGCCGGGGCGCCCGGCGGGATCAGGGAGACGGCCGCCCGCCGCAGGGCGGGCAGGAAGGCGAGGACGCGGTCGGCGCGGCGGCGGCGGTCGGCGGGCGTGCCCGCCCCCAGGTCGTCCAGCAGCTCCAGCAGCCCGTCCTCATATCCGCTCAGCCCGGCCGCGGCCCGCTTGGCCAGGCAGCGGGCGTAGGTCGCGGCCAGCCAGAAGACCGCCTCGCGGTGCAGGCCACGGGCCACGAGCTCCCGGCCGCCGTCGACGGCCACCGGCCGGGCGGCGGGCGTGAGGTCGGAGGCGAACGGGTAGTCGGGGGCGTCCGCCTCCGCGGCCGCGTCGAAGACGGCCTCCAGCACGCTCAGGTGCCGCGACACCCTCGCGGGGCTCAGCTCGGCGCAGCCCAGCAGCTCCAGCAGCTCCTCGTGCAGGTCGAGGCGGCCGTGCTCGGCGAGCAGGTCGCGCACGGCGGCGTACCGCCTGCGTACGGTGGGATTGCGCAGCGCGGCCACGAGCGGCACGTGCGCGGTCACCCCGGTGCCGAACAGCCACGCCATGACCTGCGCGGGCAGCGGCGCGGCGGCGTCGAGGCCGCCGAGCCGGTCGCGGATCCTGGCCAGAGCGTCCTCGCAGCGGGCGAGGACCCAGCGGCGTTCGGCGAAGCCGCGGGCGACCAGCCGGTGCAGCCGTTCCAGGCGCCCGGTGGGGTCGGCGAGGACGCCGGGCAGGTGCAGGTTGCCGGCCAGATGGTAGTCGCCGAGCACCTCGCGGGCGCCGCCGATCCCGGGGATGGCGGAGACCTCCAGCAGGACGCCCTCGTAGCGGAACTTGCCGATCCTGACGGGCGGGTCGGCGATCACCATGACGTCCACGTCGGAGGTCGCGGGCAGCTCGTCGGACGGGTCCGCCCACAACGTCGAGCCGGTCAGGAACGCGCCGCCGAAACCCGGCAGCGCGGCGCCCTCCTCACGCACCCACCTGCCCGCCAGCCGCCTGGCCGCCGCGACCCGCATCCCCATCCCCTCTCCCCGTCCCCTCTCGCTGTCCCCGCCGGTCCCCTTCGTTGATGACGCGGGAGACACAACCCGCATTCTCCTGCGGAACAGTGGCCTTCTCGCGCGTTCGCGGCCGGGCGGAGGGGGGCAACGCTTGTTCATGAACGACGCCTCGAACGCGGGCCCCGACCTGGAGCTCCTGGTCCGCCGGGAGCTGGCGGAGGCCGGTTTCACCGTCGAGCCGTCCCTGCTGTCGGCGGACGGCGGGCTCGGCGTCTGGCACGATCCGGCGCGCGGGGTGATCGTGACGTGGGGCGGCGACGCCGACCGCCTGGTGAAGTACGCCACGGTCCGTTCGGCGGTCCGGCTCGCGCTGCGCACCGTCCTGGTCCGCGCCGGGCACGAGGTGCGCGAGGACCTCGACGGCACCGAGCTGGTCATCACCTCCTGACGAGGCCGGGAGCGGGGCGGGCGTGACGACGCCCCCGCCGCCTGGGTGATCGGGCTGCCCACTTTCGGGCGGCCTTCATCGGTTGTGGGAATGGCGGGCGGCGGGGGCGCGGCTCTGGACGTCAGATGAGCTGCAGCGCGGGCCGGGCGGGCTCGGCGGCCTCCCCCCGCGTGTGCAGGTCCTCGCGGAACGCGGCGAGATAGGCGTCACGGTCGTGGAAGGTGGCGGCGAGGGCGTCGCCGTAGTCGATGAGCTGGCGGTGGGCGTTCCCGCGCGGCTCGTAGCGGGCGTGCATCAGCCGGTCCAGCTCCGCGGGGTCGCCGCCGGCCGCGCAGATGACCTCGGCCAGGATCTCCGCGTCCCGCAGCGTGTAGCTCATGCCCATCCCGGTCATGGGGTGGCAGGCGAACGCGGCCGAGCCCAGCAGGGCGGCGTTGCCGCGGTGGTAGGCGGCGACCCGCATGGCCGAGACCTTGATCCGCTGCCACGCGGCGGACTGGAGGCTGTCGAAGGCGTCGGAGCTCTCGGAGACGAACTTCTTCAGCTCGTCCACGAGGGTGGGGACACCGTCCTGGAAGACCTCCTCGTCGCACTCAGGGGGCAGGCCGACGAACACCCTGGCCTGCTCGGGGCCGAGCGGGTAGAAGTAGGCGAGCCAGCCGTCGGAGCTGAAGTAGAGCCGGTTGAGCCGGGCGACGCTCTCGGTCAGCGGCACCGTGGCGACGCGCATGATGAGCCGCTCGTACGGCAGCGTGACCTGCTCGATGCCGAGCGCCCGGCGCACCAGGGACTTCGTGCCGTCCGCGCCCACGACGACCCCGGCCCGCAGCCGGCGGCCGTCGGCGAGCGTCAGCTCCTCCACTCCTCCCCCGCCGACGGCGAGGTCGCCGATCTCGGCGCCGAACCAGAACTCCACGCCCTCCATCACGCAGCAGGTGTAGATGAGCTCGACCAGCTCCCGGTAGGGGCGGATGAGGAAGCCGCCGTCGGGGAAGCGGCAGTCCTGGATCGGGTCGCCGTCGTGGTAGTAGCGGACGTGGTCGCGCCTGAGGCCATGGCGTCCGACGAGGTCCGCCAGCCCGTGCCGGGCCAGCACCCGCAGTCCCGGGGGCTTGAGGAAGTCCGCGCCCGCGCTGGGGATGGACGGTCCCTGTTCGATGACGACGACGTTCTGCCCGCGGCGGCGGAGGAGCAGGGCGAGGAAACAGCCGCCGAGCCCGGCGCCGACGATGGCTACGTCGCACGATGTGGTTGCCATGACGAGGAGCCCTTTCGGTGGTTCTGGATCTAGTTCGGATTCCCGCGGGTGCTCGCGAGCGGGCCGGAATCGGCCGCGCGTGGCCGCGGGACGGCGCGGACGGGCGGGTTGGCGGGTGAGTTGACGTGAGCGACGGCGGGCGAGCCGGCGGGCGAACCGGCGTGCGGGTCCATGGGCAGGGCGCGGGTCTCGGCGGGCAGCAGCGCGTCGGCCTCCGCCGCCACGGTGGCGAGGGTCATGCGCAGCTCCAGCAGCATCCGGCGCGGCACCTTCACCATGACGTCGCCGGGGTCGGTCCGGACCCGGGTGATCTTGGTGAGGGCGAGGGCGCCGGTGAGCACCGAGATGGCGACGCAGATCGCGATCGCGCCGGCCAGGCCGCCGAACCCGCCGATCAGCGCCGGGTGGTCGATGACGAGCGAGACCACGGCGACGCCGACGGCCCCGCCCACCATGCGGGCCATGGTGGCCGCGCCGACGGCGGAGGCGTACTGGTGGGGGCGGGCGGCCAGGGTGGTGGCCACCGAGGTGCCGGGCGCGAGCGCGCCCACGCCCATGCCCACGACCACGCTGGCGATCAGGCCCCACACGGTGGGGCCGACCTGGGTCAGGACGAGCACGCACGCGCCGCCGCAGAGCAGCGACCCGGCGTAGATGAGCCCGTACGGGCCGATGTGCTTGACGAGCTTTCCGGCCAGGTAGCTCGTCACGACGACCGCGACCGACGTGGGCGTCAGCCACATGGCCACCTCCAGCATGGGGTAGCCGAGGTGGAGCAGGTACAGCGGCTGCACGGTCAGCAGCCCGTACGACAGCGCGCCGAACCCCCAGGTGGCCAGCCAGCCCCAGACGAACCTGGGCCGGCGCCACAGCGCGAGGTCGATGGCGGGCAGCCGGTGGTGGCGGGCCTGGGCGAGCGCCCCGCCGATCAGCAGGACCGCGGCCAGCCCCAGCCACGCCACGTCCGTGCCCCAGGCCATGGCCTTGGAGATGGCGAGGACGATGACCGCGATGCCGGCCGCCAGCAGCCACGCGCCGAGCACGTCCGGCAGGCCGCGCGCGCCGGCCCGCTTGCCGGAGGGCAGCGCGAGGCAGGCGACGAGGAGCACGACGCCGATGACGACGTCGGGCACGAACAGCATCCGCCAGTCCACGGCGGCGGCCAGCCAGCCGCCGCCCGCCTGCATGAGCAGGCAGCCCAGCCCGGAGGCCGAGCTCCACAGCGCGATCGCGCCGCGCCGCTCGCTCTCCGGCAGCTCGCCGAGCAGCAGCCCGAGGCTGGCGGGGATCATCGCGGCGGCGCCCGCGCCCTGGACGGCCCGCGCCGCGAGGACGAACGACCAGGAGTCGGCGGTCACCGTGGCGATGCCGCCCAGCACGAACACCACCAGCCCGACGGCCAGCACCCGGCGGCGGCCGAACAGGTCGGCCCAGCGGCCGGCCGTGGCCAGCAGCGCCGCGATCGGGATGAACGCCGCGCTGGTCAGCCAGACGAGGTCGCCGAGGGGCATGCCGGCCCCTGCCGGTGTGTAGCGCAGCACGCCGACGGCCAGGGTGGTGGCCGTGGTGTCGGCCATCACGGTCAGCATGACGCCCGCGCCGACCAGGCGCAGCATGACTCCCTGACGGCGGCTCAGGACGGCCGTGCTCGTCCCCCGTGCCGGTGACGAACGCACGTGGTCACCTCCAACGTACTATCAGTGGTCCTCGCCGGCCGCGTGGGCCGGCGGGATGGGCGGGTTCGTGGTGCGGGTATGTGCGGGTTTCGCGTGGTTCAGGCGCCGTAGCGGCCGGGCGAGAGCAGGCCGTCGGGGTCGAGCGCCGTCTTGAGCCGGTGGAGCATGCCGAGGCTGGCGGTGCTGGTCTCGGACCAGACGTCGGCGGCGGCGTGGTCGATGTCGGAGCGGTAGATGGCGCAGCCGTTGCCGCGCAGCACGCAGTTGCCGTCGTTGCGGAGCTGGTGGGCGCGGTAGGCGCCGTCCGGGCGGGAGCGGTCGAAGAAGATCTGGATGACGCCGTTGGCCAGGTGCCGGCCGACGACGTTCCACTCGGCCATGAGGGCGGTGGAGTGGGCGTCCACGGCGCTCTGCAGGGCGTTCACGATGTGCACGGTCTTGCGGGCGTCGGTCGGCATCAGCGGCATCAGGGCGAGGAAGCCGAGCCCGGTCGCGTCCACCTGCTCGCAGGAGGCGACGCCGAGCGCCTTGCGTACGCCCGCGCAGGTGGGGATGCCCTGCGACATGAGGGCCCTGGCGTAGAGCGGGTCGTCCGGCTTGACCTCGGTCGGGTCCACCACGAGCAGCTCCTCGGAGCCCTCGACCTCGGCGAGCGCCTTGCGCAGCAGCTCCTCGGCCAGCTCGACCGCGGCGGCGGTGCCGAGCAGCGGCCCCATGACGGCGAAGCGGTCCAGGTCGACGCCGGCGGGCAGCGTGAAGTCGCCGTGGGACGGGGTGAGGGCCAGCTCGCGTACGCGGAGCATGCCGTCGGCGGGGTTGCCGCGGCGGACGAACCCGGCCACCGCCTCCAGCGCGACCGCGGCCTGGTGGCGCGGCAGCCGGCCGTACACCATGCCGATGGACTCGGGGCGGGGCACCAGGGCGATCGCCATGGCGGTGACGATGCCGAGGTTGTGCTGGACGAACGCGGCCGTGAGGTCGGGCCCGGCGACCCTGCCGTGGTAGCGGCCGGCCGGGTCGAGCCCGCCGGTGGTGACCACGCTGCCGTCGGCGAGCACGGCCTCGAGGCCGGCCACGTCGTGGACACGGGAGCGGAAGGTGCCGTCGCCGCGGTCGAGGGCGTTGCCCACCACGGAGGTGTCGGCACAGGAGTTGGTGACGTTCAGCATCCACGGGGTGTCGCGCAGCGCCTCGGCGAGCTGCCGCTGCGTCACGCCGGGCTCGATGACCGCGAAGCCGGTCTCCAGGTCGATGCCGCGGATGCGGTTCATGCCGCTGAGGTCGACGACGACGTTGTCGTCGGTGACCGGCATCCCCGAGCCCATGCCCCAGTTGCGGCCGGTGCTGATCGGGTAGAGGCGGTGCCGGGTGGCGCCGGCGGCGCGGACGAGGGCGCGGACCTGGTCGAGGGTGCGCGGGGACTCGGTGCCGGTGATGGAGCGTGGCTGGTGACCTCCGACGTCACGCGGCATCAGCTCGACTCGCGTTAGCTCCTGCATGGTCGTCCTTCCGTTCCTCTCAGGCGGTGTGCTGGAGCAGGTCGTCGATGGAGCCGATGGCCTGGTGGGACATGTCCCTGATCTCGAGCAGGCGCTGCTCGGCGAACAGGTCGGGCGCGGGGATCAGCGCCGGCTGCGGGGCCTGCACGGGGAACTCGCGCAGGGCGTAGGGGTGACGGCGGGGGCGCGGGACACCGTGACCGGAGTCGTGGAGGTCACGGGAGTCGCGGGGGTCGTGCGCGTCGCGGGGGGCGGGGACGTCGGGCCTGGCGGGTCCGGGCAGGTGCGGGGGGGTTCGCATGACGGGGCCTTTCCTACCGGATGTGGGCGGGGTTCTTCCGGGGTGGCCGCTCGCCGTCGAGCGGCGTCTGGGTCAGCCTGCGCCCTCCTCGTGGCCGGCGTATCCGGCCAGAGGAGCGGCGGCGACGGCCGCGGGGGTGGCCCGCGGTGCGCCGTTGTCGATGACGCCGTCGATGACGCCGTCGATGACGCCGTGGTTGATGACGCTCGCGGCGATCCGGCGCTCCGCCAGCCCCATGTGGGGACGTCCGGCGCCAGGGGTGCCGGGCCGGGCGGCCGAGCCGCGGATCATGGAGCTGGCGTGCACCCAGCGACGGGTCTCGGCCAGCACCTCGCGCTGGGCGCGGCGCAGGTCGCCGTGGCGGGCGTGGTGCTCGCACACCGCGCCGGCGAGCACGCGCGCCATGACGAGGTGCTCCTCGCAGGCGGCGGCGACCTTGGCCTCCAGGCCGATGACCTGGGCCAGCAGGAGCTGCAGGTGGGGCAGGCCGGAGCTGCGCTCGTAGCCGCGGAGCTCGGCCAGCCGCTCGGGCCAGCGCAGCCGGCGTTCGATCGAGGCGCAGGTGGCGGCGACGATCTCGGCGGCGGACCCGTCGCCGGGGTCGCGGCCTTCGAGCTGGACGGCCCGCTGGGCGGTCTGCTCGAAGCCGGTCAGGCGGCGCAGGCCGCTCTGCAGCAGGCGTACCCGGTTGTGCAGGCAGGCGGCGCTCCAGCCGAGCACCAGCAGCCGGTCCTGGTCGGCGTCGCAGTGCCAGCCGACCAGCGACACCTCGCGGGCCATGCGGTGGTGCAGCACCCACGCCTCATGCTCGGCGGGCGGCACCGGGGTGTCGATCCACACCTGCAGGCCGCCGGGCGGCAGCTCGCCGACGCCGATCTCCACGCCCTCGGGGGCGACCCGGGCGCAGATGCGGTGGACGACGCGTTGCTGCGCCGCCGTCTCGGGCGCCAGCGGCGCCGTGCCGTCCCAGAGAGGCGGCATTCGCTGGGGGGCCACTTCCGCCCTTGGCTCGACGCTCATCTGAGGCCACCTCCTGACCCGCGGGCCGAATCGAAGCTCTGTAAATTCACACTTAATAGTGCCGCTCTGATCGTGGGCATGACGAGCTTTTCTGTCAACTGGCACTTTACGCATCCAGTATGTTTGCGGCGGCGCAGACGCGGAAAGCGCGACGCGACGGCGCGTTCGCGCAGGTGAATCCCGGGTTGCCGATGATCGGTGATCTAGAGTCCGAACCAGGGCGTAAGCCAGGACGACAGGACGAGGAGCGCAAACATGCCGGTGCCCAGAGCCGTGGTCGCGGCCGTGGTCGCCACCTCGGCGTTGCCCGTCACGACGGGCTCGCCGCAGGCGGGGGGCGGCTACTGCGCGCTGCCCGACGACTCCCAGGTGTCCCCTCCTAACCTGATCGCCACTGCTTCCTCACTCGGCTGGATTCATCCCAATCCGCCGCCCGCCCGGCGGGAGCCGAGCGACCTGGAGCGGCTGGACTTCGCGGGCTTCCCGAACGTGTCCGTCCTCGACGTCGCCGGGCCGGACGGCCGGCCCGCGCAGAAGGTGATCACCACGTTCACCACGAACGTCGACAAGGTCGTCACCCTCACCAGCGAGGCCGCCGTGTCCACCGACGGCGGCGTCACGTTCGGCCCGTCGGCGGCCACGCCGCTGCGCGAGTCGCCGATCGAGCTGCTGGACGGGAGCTACTTCGCCACCGAGTACTACCAGAAGCGGACCGGGCCGCACACGGCGCGGCTGGGGGTGCTGACCTCGGACGCCGCCGACGACGGCGAGGACTGGCTGCGCTCGGCGGCGACCCTGCGCACCCCGGACGAGCTGCTGTCCGGCGGGGCCGCGCACGGCACGCCGGTGCAGCTCGCCGACGGCACGATCCTGATCACCGTCTACACCCGCTACCGGGACACCGGGGCGTACCAGGCCGAGGTGTACGCCAGCGCCGACGGCGGCCGCACCTTCGAGCGGCGCGGCGTGATCGCCCGCCCGGAGGAGGCCGGGTACGCCTACACCGAGGCCGCGCTGGCGCAGGTCATGGACGGCAGCCTGCTGGCGGTGATCCGCCGTGACGGCGGGACGTACGCGACGCTGAGCCAGGCCCGCTCGACCGACGGCGGCCGGACCTGGACACCGCCGGCCGGGCTGCGCTTCGCCGGGGCGGACTGCGTGGTGCGCGGCGTCGCGCCGCGGCTGCTGCTCATGCCGGGCGGGACGCTCGTGCTGAGCGCGGGCCGGCCGGACAATTGGCTGGCCGTCTCCCGCGACGGCCTCGGGCAGGAGTGGCAGCAGCCGCGCGTGACCTACCACAACCGGGACGGCGTGTGGGACGCCCACGGCTCGTCCGGCTACACCGGCGTCGCGGCGCTCGGGCCGCACCGGCTGATCCAGGTGTTCGACAACTGCAAGATCGCCGGGGTGCGGCCGGACCACTCGCTCGACGAGACGGCCTGCCCCGCGCACGGCCGCTTCGAGCAGGGCGGCTGGTACGCGATCAAGCGCGGCCTCTACGACGTCGCCCCGCCCGCGCCCGGTCGCCTGGACCTGGCCGGACTGCTCCGGCGCGGCGACCTGAAAATCGCCACCACCATGCGCTGGACCGGCCGCGGCCGACCGCACACCCGTCCCGAGGCCGCCCTCGACGGCAGCACCGGCTACTGGTCGAGCGCGGTCGCCGCGGGCGGCCCCGGCGAGTACGTGCTGCACCTGGACCGGCAGTACCGCTTCACCATGGCCGGGCTGAGCCTGCGCCCGGGGCATCCGGCCGGAGCCCGCGTGTACGTCTCGCGCGACGGGCGGGCGTGGGGCAAGCCGGTGCTCACCATTCACGACCGTACGGATTACGCGCTGCGTCATGAGGCGATCGCCGCGAAAGGCCGGCACGTGAAAATCGTGGTGGACCGTTCCGACGATTGCGACCGGGAAATCGGGCCGTCGTGCGCGATGCTCAACGAAATCGAGCTCTACGCCGCGACCTGACCTTTTCCTGGCCTTTTCCCGGCCTTTTTCGAGCGGTCGGCGCGGCGGTCAGGTGTCCAGGTCGAGCCGGTCGTGGTCGCCCGTTCGCGGCGCGGGAACGGCCGTACCCATTCCGTAATGGCGGTGCAGCAGGATTTCCTCTCTCGCGGTCAGCAGACCGTCCACGGCGACGTGCGGCGCGGCCCTGACTTTCGCGCCGTCGAAAGCGACGGTGATTTCGTCACCCGTACGGCTGCTGCTGGCGAGCGGCACGAAAGTCTGCCGCATGCCGAGAAATCCGCTGCACACGGTCACCCACTCCGCGCGGCCGGTGCGGTCGTTGAGATAGACCTGTCCCACCCTGCCGAGCGGCTCGCCGTCGCAGCCGACGACGTGGCACTCCAGCAGCGTGCGGATCTCCGTCTGCGTGGCCACGACCTACCCCCTGATGTGGCGCCCCTTGCATCGAACTGGACAGATACCCCATATCGCCACAAAACCACACCTTTTGGGCAATGGTTTTCTGTCCGGTTCCACGCCGCGTGGGCCGGACGCGACGCGCCCGGCCCACGGCCTTTCCTTCGAGCGCCGGCGGATCAGCCGCCGTGCGCCTTGCGCAGCGCCTCCAGGTGCTTCTGGAGCTGGGGATCGGCCTCCTTCGCCAGCGCCACGACCTCCGGCGAGGTGCCCTTGTCGATCTCCTGCTTGGTGATCCTGATCGCGGCGACGTGGGACTTCGTCATCCCGGCCAGGAAGTCCTGGTCGAAGTCGGCGCCGGTGTCCGCGCGCAGTTTGTTCGACAGTTCCTTCTGGGCGGCGGTGGGCGAGCCTGGCAGGTCGACGCCGAGCCGGCCGGCGAGCTGGGTGACCTTCTCGTCCAGCGCGGTGTGGTCGTCGACCAGCATCTTGCCGATCGACTTCACCTGCTTGGTGGTGCCCTTGCCCTCCGCCAGGCGGCCGGCCTGGATCTCGGCCATGTTGCCCTGGTGGATGGTGCGCAACCAGGTCTGGTCCAGTTCGGACGGCGGGGCGGTGGTCTGCGGCGCCACCCCCGCGGTGTTCGTGGGTGCGGTCGCGCACCCGGCGAGGGCGGCGGCGGCCAGCAAAAGTGTCAGGCGGCGAGTACGCATGAGCATTCCTATGACGATGGCGACACTGATCCACTACGCACAGTAACCGCCCATGCCGTCACGTCGCCGTATTGCGCCGCCCGGCGCGTCCCCGGCGTCACTCTCCCGGCAGGTCCCTGACGAAGGCCAGCCCGTCGATCAGGTCCAGATGGGCCGGGTCCAGAGGGAAGTAGCCGAAGTACGGAGACTCCCTGACCACGGGCGGCTCGCCGGCGAGGGCGGCGGCCAGGCCGCGCGGGTCCACCAGGAAGCGGTCCTCCGGGACGGCGTGCAGCAGCCCTTCGACCGTGCCGGCCGGCGGGGTGTCCACGCCGCGGTGGCGGATCGTGCCGACGGCGATGGCGAGGGCGGCGTAGTCGGCGCCGAGGCGGGCGCGGACGAGCGCGCCCGCGCTCCACCACCGCACCGGGCCCTGTTCCATCCGCATCGTGCCCGCCGTCGGCGTGAGGTGCAGGTTGTGGGAGAAGACGAAGGTGGGGCGGCGCTCGGCGAAGGCGAGGAGGTTGGCGGCCATCACGGCGGACCGCGTGGCCAGCAGGCCCACCATCCTCCCCGGTCCCGTGCCGGCCAGGTGCGCGTGGTAGCGCAGCAGGCCGACGGCCGCCCTGCCGTACAGGCGGGCCCGGTCCCAGTCGTCCCGCGCGGTCGCGGCGAGCAGGTGCGGCGTCTGCGCGTCGAGCAGCGCCACCAGGTCGTCGGCGAGCAGCCGCAGCTCCGCGGCCTCGGCCGAGCGGCCCACCGACCGCGAGGGGTCGCGCATGGCGGCCTGGTCGCTCCAGCGCTCGTCGGCGCCGAGCAGCCGGTCGAGGGTGCCGGCGGTGCACGGGAGCAGGACGGCCTCCACGTGGGACGCGAGATAGCCGTGCAGCGCCATGAGCGCCTGCCGGGGGCTCTCCGCGTGGGTGATCTCCGTCGGGCTGTCGAAGGCGGTGAAGCGCACCTGCTCGGCCGCCGGCCGGCCGGCGTTGTGCTCGCGCATCCAGCGGACCAGCTCGCGGTTGCCCTCCAGGGCGCCCCACTCGTGGCTGAAGCCGCGCTCCATGACCTCGTCGAGGGTGCCGGCGCCCGAGGTGACGTGGTCGTCCACGACCAGGCCGCGCAGGCAGTCGGTCTCCAGCGCGATCGCGCGGTAGCCCTCCCGCTCGACGAGCTGCCTGAACAGCTCGTTGCGTACGTCGAGGAGGGTCTCCTCCAGGTGGGTGGGCTCGCCGAGGGCGAGCACGCGGGGGCGGTTCGGGAGCAGGGCCATGACGGAGGCCGCGTCGAGGGGGTGGGTGACGTCCTTGATGCCAGTTGTCATGACTTCAACGGTATCGTTGAACCTTCGGGTGAAACTTTTACCCGCTTTTCAAGCTTTTTGGGCGTCCTACCTTCAACCAAGGGGGGACGGGGCGGAGGCGCCGCTTGACCCACGCGGCTCGCGGCTCGTCGTCCGCGCCGCCGTCGCGGGTTCTGGGTAAAGAAGCGGACCGGGATGGTTGAGCCCGGACAGAGGGGGAAGGGTGGCTGACTCCTGAACGTCGACCGTGAGGAGGAGCCGTAGTGCTCACCCTGACAGCCAACGCAGCCCAGGCGATCCGCGATCTCACCGCGACCGCTCCGGAGCCCACCCAGAGTGGGATCCGCATCTCGTCGGAGGGTGAGGGCGCCAACGCGCTCACCCTGTCACTGGCCACCGCGCCGGAGCCGGCGGACGCGGTCGTGGAGTCCGAGGGCGCCAGGGTCTATCTCGACCCCGTGGCCGCGACCGTGCTGGACGACAAATCTCTCGACGCCGGAGCGGACGACCAGGGCAGTGTGTCGTTCCTGGTCACCGAGCAGGCCGTGTGAGGCGCGCCCCCGCCGGGCTCCTTGAGCCGCGGCCCGGCGGGGGGCGACCCCACGCGCATCGCTTAGCCGGCTCAGCCGGTGGTCAGCAGCTTGTGCAGGTAGCGGACCTGCTCCTCGCTCTGGTACCCGCCGCCGCCCTCGTGGTTGTTCCAGGGCCACACGACGATCTCCTTCGGCCCCTGCCAGTGGTTGTAGGCGGCAAAGACCGTGGACGGCGGGCACACGTCGTCCATCAGCGCCACCGAGTAGAGCGCGGGCACCCGGCCCCGCGCCGCGAAGTTCATCCCGTCGAAGTACGCCAGGGTCCGGAAGACCTGCTCGGCGCTGTCCCTGCGGGTGGCCATGAAGCGGACCAGCTCCTGGTACGGATCCTTCCCGGTGATCTCGACCGCCCGCCGGAAGTGGGTCAGGAACGGCACGTCCACCAGCGCCGCCCTGACCGCCGGGTGCAGCGCGGCCGTGGCCTGCGCGATGCCGCCGCCCTGGCTGCCGCCGGAGACGACGATCCGGCTCCCGTCCACCGCCGGGTGCTCCAGCGCGGCGTCCACGGCCCGGACCGCGTCGGTGAACACCCGCCGGTAGTAGTAGTCCTCGGGGTCGAGGATGCCCCGGGTCATCATGCCGGGGGCCTGCGGGTTCGCGCCGCCGTGCGGGTCGGGCGTGGTGCCGGGGCTGCCGACGTTGGCGCCGCCGTGGCCGCGGGTCTCCATGACGAACACCGCGTACCCGGCCGTGGGCCACAGCAGGTGGTCCTTCGGGAAGCCGCGCCCGCCGCTGTAGCCGATGTAGTGCATGACGCACGGCACCGGGCCCTCGGCGCCGCGCGGCAGCAGGAACCAGCCGTTGATGCGGTGGCCGCCCCAGCCCGCGAACGACACCTCGTACACCTCGACGCCGGCGAGGGGCAGGTCGTAGGGGGTGTAGGTGGCCGCCAGGTCGTGCTGCCCGGCCTCGGCCAGCGTGCGGGCCCAGAAGTCGTCGAAGTCGGCGGGCTCGTCGCGGTCGGGACGGTAGTCGCGAAGCTCGTCGAGCGGCAGATCGAACAGTGGCACAGATGCTCCCCTAACTGACAGAACGATGGTGATATTTCACCCCATAAGCCAGGAAAGCGGTATCCCGCCCCCGGCTGGTGAGACGCCTTGTCCGCGCCCGCGTGGGTAGGGGCTCTCCTCGTGAGCGAATACGCCAGCCAGTACGTCATCGCGGTCCCCCACTCCCACCTGTCTCCCGACCTCATCCTGGACGCCCCCGCGGGCACCGACGACTTCCTCGTCGTCTTCGGCGACGACACCGAGGCACGGGCGCAGCTCCTGCACGACGACGCCGGACGCCCGGTGCTGCGGGTGGGCGGCTACATGACGTCCCAGGGGACGGTGGTCGCCGAGCAGCTGTGGAGCGTGCGCGAGGCCGCCCGCCACGGCGACCGGCTCCGCCTCCGCATCGGCCGGTCCCTCCCCTGAGCCGGCATCAGGGACGGAACGGGCGCAGCCGCGGCCACCAGCCCGGCACGTGCGCGCGATAGTCGTCGTACGCCGCCCCGAATCGCCTGCGCAGGTCCGGCTCCTCGTACCAGTGCACGAAGGACCACACGGCCAGGGCCACGGCGACGGCGTAGAACAGCAGGCCGCGATCGCCGAAGACCATGGCCTGGCCGATGATCGCGGTCAGGATCGCGACGTACATCGGGTTGCGGACGTACCGGTACAGCCCGCCGACGACCAGCCGCTCGGGCGGCGCGACCGGCATCGGCGTGCCGAGCCCCTCCACGACGAAGCGGACGAAGGCGTGCACCAGCACCGCCAGCCCGGCCGCGACCAGGATCGCCCCCGCCACCCGGAGCGGGACCATGATCGGTCCGGGGAACGGCTCGTGCGTCCGCCAGCCGCCGACGAGATACGGCCCGAGGGCGGCGACGGTGCCGGGTGCGGCGGCGAAGAAGAGTGCGCTGACGACCGCGGCGGGATTCCTGCGCATGGGGTGCTCCTCACCCAGAATTCACTGGTTGATGAGTTTAGGCGGCGGGCTCCGGCACCGTCAACGCCCTGGCGGGTTGGCGAACTTCTGTAAGGAGCCTTACGATTCACCGATGATCAACCTGAAGCGGCCCTCGTACGAGGAGCTCGTGGCCCGCCTCGGCACGCCGGTCGCCGTCGAGGACGCGCGCGCCCGCTGGGGCTCGCTCGTCGACGCCGCCAAGAACGGCCAGGTCACCCTGATCACCCGCGAGCGCTGGGAGTGGGCGGCGCTGGTGCCGCTGTCGCGGGTGGCCGGCGTCCTGAGCGGGCTGCCGGTCGTGCCGCTGTCGACGGCCCGCTCGAAGCTCGGCGACCTCGTCCGCCAGGTGGCCGACCCGTACGACGACGAGCCCGTGCTCCTCGTCCGCCGCCGCACCCCCGTCGCGGCGCTGGTCGCGGCCCGCCTGCTGCTGGAGCCGCCCGCCGCGCCGCGCGGCCCGGACGCCGACGCGCTGCTCGCCGGCGGCCACACGGTCACGCTGGCCCTCGACCCGGTGGGCGGGCTGATCGTCGCCATCGCCCGCGACGCCGAGGGCACGCAGGTCGCGGCGGCGTCGGGACGCGACGCCGCGCAGGCGCTGCGCTCCCTCGCCGGGCCGCCGCCGGGTCAGCCGGACGGCTCGCCCGGCAGGACCACCGCGTCGGGGCCCGGGTAGACGAACTGCGTGTGGCCGTCGCCGAAGCGTACGACGTAGGGCGGCGCGCCGCCGGGGCCGCGTACCTCCACGATCACGGCCTTGCGGTCGGCCTGGCCGACGACGTTGCCGTGCACGAGCAAGATGTCACCGACGTTCGCCTGCATGAGCGGTTCCTCCCCGAGGGGCTCGGACGACTGCGGGTGCCTGCTCCCACAGTGCACCAGCGCGGCCGTACGGGAAAGGCGGGCAGCCGGTCGCTTAAATCAGTCGAGAACCGGACATGGCGGTCGCTACCGTGTGGCCGGTGGACGCCCCTCTGGAGACTTCGCGGCTGGTCCTGCGGCCCTTCACCGCCGCCGACGCCGAGCAGCTGATCGCCCTGCACAACGACGCCGAGGTCATGCGGCACCTCAACGGCGGCAAGCCGGTGCCGCGCGAGCGGATCCTCGGGGAGACCCTGCCGCGGTTCGTCCGTGGCGGCTTCCTCGCGGCGGTCGAGAAGGCGTCGGGCGGCTTCATCGGCTGGTTCCACCTGCGCCCGCCCGAGGGCGGGCCGGCGGACGAGCTCGAGCTGGGCTACCGGCTGCACCGCGCGGCCTGGGGGAAGGGGTACGCGACGGAGGGCTCGCTGGCGCTCATCGACAGGGCGTTCGACGAGCTGGGGGCGCGGCGGGTGTTCGCGCAGACGATGGCGGTCAACGTGCGGTCGCGGCGGGTCATGGAGAAGTGCGGGATGCGGCTCGTGCGGACGTTCTTCGAGGACTGGCCGGATCCGATCGAGGGCGCGGAGCAGGGCGAGGTCGAGTACGAACTACGCCCCGAACACCGGCACCCTGCCGCCCCTTGACCACGCCGCCCCCGGCTCCGCCTCCCGATGCCGTATCACCGCACCCGCCTCCCGATCCCGTCTCCCCCCACCCGCCTTCCCCGGACGCGCCTCTACGCGTCCGCTCGGGTCGCCGTCACCGTGTAGCGCTCGTCGGTGATCTCCTTGCCCCACAGCAGCGGGTCGGTGAGCGGCTCGACGTGGACGTCCGCCAGCGGGACGGGGAGCCGTCGCAGCGCGGCCACCAGGTCGGCCGCCGCGATCCCGCCGTCCCAGGGCGTGTCCTCGCGCCGGGGCACCGTGTTCCAGCGGCCCTCGACGAGGACGAGCCGGCCGCCGGGGCGCAGCAGGCCCGCCCAGCGGGCCAGCGCCTCCTCCGGCCGGGGCAGGGCCCAGACGAGGTGACGGGACAGCACCACGTCGAAGCGCCGCTCCCCCACAGGGGGCGCGGCGGCGTCGCCCACCGTCACGACGGCGCCGGTGCCCGCGAGCTTGGCCCGCGCCCGCTCCACCATGCGCGGCGCGAGATCGACGCCCGTCACGCGGTGACCCGCCTCGGCCAGCAGCAGCGACAGCGACCCCGTGCCGCACCCGAGGTCGAGCGCGTCGAGCCGCCCGTCCCCCGGCGGCAGCCAGGCGGCCAGGCGGGCGGCCCAGGCAGCACGGACGCGGGGGTCGCGCAGGCCGTGGTCCGCCTCGTCGTCGAACGTGTCGGCGGCGGCGTCCCAGAACGCCGCGGTGTCAGGCTGTTGCATGCGGGTCATCCTGCCGGGCGGCACCGACAGTTTCCGGCACCCGGCCGGTGGACAGCCTGGTGCACTGGTCAGACCAGTGGTTAAGGTGCCCTCATGGGATATGAGGGGCTGTTCCGCCTGGACGGGCGGCGTGCCGTGGTGATCGGGGCGGGCAGCGGCATCGGCAGGGAGGCGGCGCTGGCGCTGGCCGCGCACGGCGCGTCCGTCGTCTGCGCGGACCGCGACCTGGACGCCGCCCAGGAGAGCGCCGCCGCCTGCGGGGGCGCCGCGCGGCTGCTGGACGTGCTCGACCCCGACGCCGTACGGTCGGCCGCCGCCGAGGAGCCGGCCGACGTGCTGGTGTTCACCGCCGCCACGAACGTGCGCAAGCGGCTGCTCGACTACACCGGCGAGGAGTTCGACCGGGTGGTGGGGCTCAACCTGCGGGGGTCGTTCGACGTCGTACGGGCCTTCGGCGCGGGCATGGTGGAGCGGCGGCGCGGCTCGATCATCGGGTTCGCGTCCATCCGCGCGTCGGTGACCGAGCCGGGGCAGAGCGCGTACGCGGCCACGAAGGCGGGCCTGGTGCAGCTGCTGCGGACGGCCGCCGCCGAGTTCGGCCCGTACGGCGTGCGCGTCAACGCCGTCGCGCCCGGCGTCGTCGAGACGCCGCTGACCCGCCAGATCAAGGACCACCCCGACTGGTACGCCGCCTACGCCGCCAAGTCCGCGCTCGGCCGATGGGCGTCGGCGGAGGAGATCGCCGGGGCCGTGGTCTACCTGGCCGGCGACGCGGCCAGCTTCGTCACCGGCTCGGTGCTGTACGTGGACGGCGGCTGGACCGCCGTGGACGGCCGTTTCGACCCGCCCAACTGAGACCGCCCCAACTGGGACCGCCCCAAACCGAGACCGCCCCGACCGGGACCGGGCGAACCGAGCGCGTCAGTGGTCGCCCGTGAGGAAGCGGCGGGCGGCCTCGGCGAAGACGCGGGTGCAGCGGACGATCTCCTCGACCTCCACGTACTCGTCGGCCTGGTGGGCGATCCACTTGCCGCCCGGCCCGTACACGACCGACGGGACGCCGCCCCAGTGCGTGAGCACGGTGCCGTCGGTCGAGCCGGGCACCCCGCCGTACACCGGCTCCTCCCCCGTGACCGTCCGGTGGGCGGCGGCCAGCGCGGCCACCACCGGGTCGGTCACGGGCACGTCCACGGGCGGCCGGTCCACCAGCACCGACACCTCGGCGGCGATCCCGTCGCGGACAGAGCGGACGGAGCGGGCGGCGAGCGCGGCCACCCGGCCGGCGACGTCCCGGTGCCCGACGCCGGGCACCGTCCGCACGTCCACGAAGACGGACGCGGTGGCGGGGATGACGTTGACCTGCTCGTCCGAGCCGGCCCGCAGCACGGTCGGCGTGACGTACACCTCGCCGAGGTGCACGTGGGCCGGGTGCCGGCGCTGCAGCTCCTCCTGCAGCTCGGCGAGCCCCACGAGCAGCGGCCCCGCGGCGGCGATCGGGTTGCGGCCGTGCTGCGGCATCGCGCCGTGCGCCATCTTGCCGGTGAGGTCCACGCGCAGCCGCAGCGCGCCCTTGGCGACGGCGCAGATCTCGCCGGCCTCGGGCTCGGCGACGATGGCGCCGTCCACGTCGGCGGCGAGCCCTTCGGCGACGAAGTGGTGGGCGCCGATCATGAGCCCTTCCTCGTCGGCCAGCGCGCACACCTTGATCCGGCCGGGGAACGGTCCGGCGAGCTGCAGGGCGCGGGTGGCGTACAGCGTGGCGGCCAGGCCGGACTTCATGTCGGCGCTGCCCCTCCCCCACAGCCGGCCGTCGCGCAGCTCGCCGCCGAACGGGTCGACGGTCCACTCCGACAGGTCGCCCTCGGTGACGACGTCGGTGTGGCCCTCGAACATCAGCGTCGGCCCTTCGCCGCCGCCGCCCTCGACCACGGCCACCACGTTGGGCCGGTCGGGCTCCACCTCGTACCAGGCGGGCTCCCAGCCCCACGAACGCATCCGCTCGGCGACCAGCTCGGCGGCGGCCCGCTCGCGCCGCCCCGGGTCGTTGGTGCTGGGGACGCGCACCAGCTCCCGCGTGAACTCCACCACTCCGGCGGCATCCACCTCGATCACGTCAGATCCTCCAGCGTCGGTACGGCCTCCAGCAGCGCCCGCGTGTAGGGGTGCGCGGGCGCGGCCCACACGTCGTCCACCGGCCCGCTCTCGACGATCTCGCCGTGGTGCATGACCGCGACCGTCTCGCACACGTGGCGCACCACGGACAGGTCGTGCGAGACGAACACGAGCGTCAGTCCGAGCTCGTCGACGAGGTCGGCCAGCAGGTTGAGTATCTGCCCGCGTACGGAGACGTCCAGTGCGCTGACGGGCTCGTCGGCGACCAGCGCCTTCGGGCGGGGCGCGAGGGCGCGGGCGATGGCGATGCGCTGGCGCTGCCCGCCGGAGAACTGGTGCGGGTAGCGGTCGGCGGCCCCGGCGGGCAGGCCGACCGCGTCCAGCAGCTCGGCGACCCGCCCGCCGACGGGCAGGCCGAGGGCGACGAGCGGCTCGGCGACGAGGTCGCGCACCCGCATCCGGGGGTCGAGCGAGCTCATCGGGTCCTGGAAGACGATCTGCAGGTTCTCCCGCAGGAAGCGCAGGTCGCGCTCGGGCCGGCCGGTGACCGGCCGGCCGTCGAAGGCGATGGTGCCGGCGGTGGGCCGGTCGAGCGCGCACAGCAGGCGCAGCAGGGTGGACTTGCCGGAGCCTGACTCGCCGACGATGCCGTACCGCTCGCCCTTGGCTACGGTCAGCGAGACGTCGCGCAAGGCGTGGACGGCGGCGCCCGGCCGCAGCAGCGAGGTGCGGGGGCGGCGGTAGACGCGGCTCAGCCCGCGGGCCTCGATCAGGGGCTCGCCGGGACGGTCAGCCCGCGGGGTGCCGGCATGCGTGGGCATGGCCTTCTCCTGTCAGCGCGGGGACCGTCTCGCAGAGCGCGTCGGCGTGCGGGCAGCGGTTCCTGAACACGCAGCCGCCGGGGAAGTGCCCGGCCGCGGGGACGCTGCCGCTGATGGTGGGCAGGCGGGTGCCGCGCGGGGTGAGCCGGGAGGCGGCCAGCAGCCCTTCGGTGTAGCGGTGGCGGGGCCGGGTGAACACCTCGCGGATGGGGCCGGACTCGACGACGCGGCCGCCGTACATGACGAGGACCCGCTCGCAGACGGCGGCGACCACGGCGAGGTCGTGGGTGATGAACAGCAGCGCGGGCGCGACCTCGGCGATGAGGTCGAGCATCCGCTTCTGCACGGTGACGTCGAGCGCGGTGGTGGGCTCGTCGCAGATGAGCAGCGCGGGCTCGTTGGCGAGGGCGATGGCGAGCATGACGCGCTGGCGCTGCCCGCCGGAGAGCTGGTGGGGGTAGGCGCGGGCGAGCTGCGCGGGCTCGGGCAGCCGCACCCGTTCGAGGAGCTCGACGGCGCGGGCGCGGGCCTCGCGGCGGCCCCGGCCGTGCAGGGTCATGACCTCGGCGACCTGGGCGCCGACCCGCATGAGCGGGTTGAGCGCGGTCATGGGCTCCTGGAAGACCATCGACAGGTCCCGGCCGCGCAGCCGCTTGAGGCGGCTCTCCGGCACGCCGATCAGGTCGTGCCCGGCGAGCGTGGCCCGCCCGGTGGCGGTGACGCCTTCGGGCAGCAGGCCCATGAGCGACAGTGCGGTCAGCGACTTGCCGGAGCCTGACTCGCCGATCAGCCCGACCCGCTCGCCCGGCCCGATCGAGAACGACACCTCATGCACCAGGTCGGTGTCGCCGGCCCGTACGCCGAGCCCGTCAACCGTGAGCCCGTCAACCGTCAGCACGGATCCTCCTCAGCTTGGGGTCGAGGAAGTCGCGCAGGCCGTCGCCGAGCAGGTTGAAGCCGAGCACGGCGAGCGCGATGGCCAGGCCGGGCCACAGCGCGAGGCGCGGGGTGGAGAACAGCAGCTCCTGCGACTCCTGGAGCATCCGTCCCCAGGAGGGGGTGGGCGGGCGGGTGCCGAAGCCGAGGAACGACAGCGCCGCCTCGGCCAGGATGGCGATGGCGAACGACACCGACGCCTGGACGATGAGCACGGAGGAGATGTTCGGCAGCACGTGCCGCAGCGCGACGGCGCCGGCGCGGCGGCCTGCGGCGCGGGCGGCGAGCACGTAGTCGGTGACCATGACCTGGAGCGTGGCGGCGCGGGCCACCCGGGCGAAGGCGGGCACCGTGGCCACCCCGATGGCGATCATCGCGGTGAGCGTCCCGGCCCCGTACACCGCGCCGAGCATGACGGCCAGCAGCAGCGCGGGGAAGGCGAAGACGAGGTCGTTGACCCGCATGACCAGCTCCGACAGCCAGCCGCGCGGCGTCATCCCGGCGAGCACGCCGAGCGGGGTGCCGAGCAGCGCGGCGATGCCGACGGCGACGACGCCGACATAGAGGGTGGTGCGGGCGCCGACCATGAGCTGGCTGAGCGTGTCGCGGCCGAACTTGTCGGCGCCGAGGAGGTGGCCGCCGCCGGGCTCGTGCAGCTTGGCCGCGGCGTCGACGAGGGTGGGGTCGTACGGCGTCCACACGAACGACACCAGCGCGGTCAGCACCACGACGGCGACGAGCGCGCCGCCGGCGACGAGCCCCGCGTTGAGCCGGCCTCTCATGGCAGCCCTCTCGTCGCGGCCCTCTTCATCGCGGCCCTCTTCATCGCAGCCGTCTTCATCGCAGCCTCGGGTCGAGCAGGTGGTAGGCGACGTCCACCACGAAGTTGATCAGCAGCACGGCCGCCACCAGCACCATCACCACGCCCTGGACGAGCAGCAGGTCGCGCCCGGCGACGCCGTTGAGCAGCAGGTCGCCGAGCCCGGGGATGACGAAGACCCGCTCGACCACGACCGCGCCGATGAGCAGCGTGGCCAGTTGCAGCCCGAGCACGGTGACGACGGGGACGGAGGCGTTGCGCAGGCCGTGCCGCCACAGCGCGCCGGTGCGGCCGCGGCCCTTGGCGCGGGCGGTGCGCAGGTAGTCCTCGCGCAGCACGTCGAGGACGGCGCTGCGCACGTACCGGGTCAGTACGGCGCCCTGCACCAGGCCGAGCGACAGCCACGGCAGCAGCAGGCTCCGCAGCCACTCCCCCGGGTCCTCGGCGAGCGGGACGTAGCCGCCGGAGGGCAGCGCCTGGGCCTGCACGGCGAAGACGAACACCAGCAGGATGCCGGCGAGGAACGCGGGGACGGCGATGCCGACCTGGCTGAGCGCGCTGACGGCCGCGCCGAGCGGGTCGCGGTGGTGGACGGCGGCGTACGTGCCGAGCGGCACCGCGACGGCCAGCGCGACGGCCATGCCGCCGAGCACGAGCACGGCGGTCACGCCGAGCCGGTCGGAGATCTGCGGGCCGATGGGGGCGCTGGTGACGTAGGAGACGCCGAAGTCGCCCTGGGCGAGGCCGCCGAACCAGTCGAGGAACTGCGTCACCGGCGGCCGGTCGGTGCCGAACCACGCGCGCAGCTCGGCGACGGCCTCCGGGGTGGCGTTGACGCCGAGGGCGATCTCGGCCGGGTCGCCGGGCAGCAGCGCCATGAAGGCGAAGACGACGACCCCCGCCACGGCGGTGCTCGCCACCAGCACCGCCAGGCGTTTGACCAGGTAGAGGGTCATGCGGGGGTCACTGCTTGGCGAGCGCGGTGAAGTCGAAGGACTCGGCGATGGCGTTCTGCGGCAGGCCGGTGACGCCCTTCTTGGCCACGATCAGGTTGGGGAACAGGAAGAGCCAGTCGGCGGCGGCGTCGTCGGACAGCAGCTTGGCGGCCTGCTTGAGCGCGTCGGTCTGCTCCTGCTCGGTCCCCTCGTCGGCGGCGGCGAGGAGCTTGCCGAACTCGGGGTTGTCGTAGCGGAAATAGTAGGACTTGTCGGCGAAGATGCCCATGTCACGGGGCTCGACGTGGTTGATGATCGACAGGTCGTAGTCGCCCTTGGTGAACACCTGGTCGAGCCAGCGGGCGGGGAACTCCAGCGGCTCGATGTCGGCCGTGATGCCCACCTGCGCGAGCTGCGACTTGACGACCTGGGCGCTCGCCACCGCGTACGGCAGGTTGGGGATGCGCATCTTGACGGTGTAGGTCTTGCCGCCGAGCAGTTGCCTGGCCTTGGCCGGGTCGTAGGGGTAGTCGCCGGTGCGGTCCTCGTACCAGGGGTCGGTGGGCGGCGTCATCGAGCCGATGAGCTGGCCGCGCCCGGCCCAGGCGGTGTCGAGCAGCGCCTTGTGGTCGATGGCGTGCCGGACGGCCTGGCGCACGCTCTTGTCGTCGAAGGGCGGGCGGCCGTTGTTCATCGACAGCACGACCTCGCCGTTGGTGGTGCCCTCGATGACCTGGAAGCGGTTCGGGTCGGCGAACTGCTGCAGCGACTCGGGGGCCTGGACGCTGGAGATGACGTCGATGCCGCCGGTGAGCAGCGCGTTGTTCATCGCCGTGGCGTCCTTGAAGTACTTCAGCGTGACCGACGACAGGGCCGGCTTCGTCCCCCAGTATGCGGGGTTGGCGTCGAGCCGGATGGAGTCGCCGCGCCGCCAGGCGCCGAGCACGTACGGGCCGGTGCCGACGGGCTTGTTGGGCAGGTCGGCGACGCCGGTGCGGCTGAACATCGCGCCGAGCCTGGTCGCCATCGCGTACAGGAAGCCGTTGCTGGGGCGCTTGAGCGTGACGACGGCGGTCGTGTCGTCCTTCTTCTCGACCTTGTCGACGACGTCGAGCTGGGCCTTGATCTTGAGCTTCCAGTCGGTCCTGACCCGGTCGAGGGAGAAGACCACGTCGTCGGCGGTGAACGGGGCGCCGCTGCTGAACTTCACGCCGGGGCGCAGGGTGAAGGTGTAGGTCCTGCGGTCGCCGGAGACGTCCCACTTCTCGGCCAGCAGGGGGACGATCTTCCCGTTCTGGTCGAGCTTGACCAGGCCCTCGTACACGTTGACGAGCAGCGCCTGCGGGATCGCGGCGCCTTCGGTGGAGGTGAAGTCCAGGTTCGCGGGCTCGGCGACGGCGCCGACCGACAGCGACGCGGCCTTGGGCGTGCCCCCGGCGCCCGGACCGCCTCCGGAGCCGCCGCCGCACGCGGCGGTGCCCAGCAGGAGACCGCCCACGGCGATCCAGATCCCGATGCGCCTCATGTCTTGCCGCCTCCTGGCTAGTGCACTGGTCTGACCAGTAGGCTACGCACACTGCCAGTGTGCGGCGGTTCGGGTCAAGGGGGCGTCCATGGGTGGTCCGCGGTTCGAGCCGGTGCGCGCCGTGCGGGCGTACGAGCGGGTCGTGGAGCAGATCGAGGAGGCCGTGGAGAGCGGGGCGCTGACCCCGGGCGAGCGGCTGCCGAGCGAGCGGGAGCTGATGGTGCAGTTCTCGGTCGGCCGCTCCACGGTGCGCGAGGCGCTGCGGGTGCTGCAGGCGCGCGGCCTGGTCCGCTCGCGCCCCGGCGACCCCAACGGCGCGGAGGTGCTGCCGTTCTCCCCCGTCGTGCTGAAGAAGTCGATGACCACGCTGGCCCGGGTGTCGGAGCTGTCGCTGGGCGAGCTGGTGCAGTTCCGGATGGTGCTGGACGCGACGGCGGTGCTGCTCGCCGCGCGCCTGCGCACCGAGGAGCACCTGGCGGAGATGGCGGCGGCGGTGGACGACATGAAGGCGGCCGACGCCGCCGATGCGGCCGCTTTCGGCGCGGCCGACGCCGCCTTCCACGACGCTGTGGCGCGGGCCGGCGGCAACAAGCTCATCCAGGTCTGCACGGACGTGGTCCGCGCCGTCATGGCCGGCCTCGTCGAGGACCGGCTCGCGCGGGCGCCGGACCGGGAGGCGCTGATGCGCCGCGGCGTCGCCCACCACGAGGACGTCATCGCCGCCCTGCGCGCCGGCGACGGCCCGCTGGCCGCCCGGCTGACCCGGCAGTCGATGTACGACTACTACGCGGGCCACCTTCCGGCCGAGGAACGCGCCGCCCTAAGGGCGCTTCTGGAGTGATTTGCCCCACAGGGTGTTATGTTTCCCCCGTGGGGCGCGTGGATGGGGACGGGCTGATTGAGGCGTTTCTGCGCGAGCCGCGCCGATACACCAGCCACCAGGTCGCCGAGATGGCGGGGGTTCCGGTCTATCGCGCGCGGCGGTTCTGGCGCGCCCTCGGCTTCGCGAACGTGGCCGACGACGCCGTCGAGTTCACCGACTCCGACGTCGAGGCGCTGAAGACCATGATCGGCATGGTCAGCTCCGGACTCTACGACGAGGAGCACGTGCTGCTGATGGCCCGCTCGCTCGGCCGGGCCACGGCCCGCCTCGCCGAGTCGCAGGCCGAGCTGGGCGTGGAGGAGCTGGACCAGGCCGGGGTGCCGCTCGCCGACCGGCCGCGGGCCTGGCGGCGGCGGGCCGAGAAGGTGGTGCCCGAGCTCGCGCGGCTGCTGGTCTACGCCTGGCAGCGGCAGCTCGCGGCGGCCGCCGGCCGCATCGCCGAGCAGGACATGAGCGCGGTACGCCTGTCGGTGGGCTTCGCCGACCTGGTGGCCTTCACCCGGCTGAGCAGGCAGATCACCGGCAGCGAGCTGGCCCGGCTGATCGACAGGTTCGAGGGCACCTCGGCCGACATCGTCACCTCCGGCGGCGGGCGGGTGGTCAAGACGCTCGGCGACTCGGTGCTGTTCGTGGCCGACAAGGCGCACGTGGTGGCCGAGATCGCGCTGCGGCTGGTGGAGCACCCGCGCGCCAAGGGCATGCCGGAGCTGCGGGTGGGCCTCGCCACCGGGCCGGTGATCTGGCGGATGGGCGACGTGTTCGGCACCACGGTCAACCTGGCCAGCCGGCTGACCGCGCTGGCGCTCCCTGGAACGATCCTGGCCGGGCCCGAGATGGCCGAGGAGCTGGAGGGCGACCGGGCCTTCCGGCTGCGGGAGGTCAACCGGCTGTCGGTGCGGGGGCTGGGCGAGCTCGCGCCGTTCACGGTGTCGCGGGGTTAGGATCACCGAACATCGTTCTGCTCATTGAGGGGTGCCCCTTGACCACTCGCCAGCATGCCATCGGTGACCTGCTGCGGCGCTCGGCCGCCCGTCACCCCGCCAAGACCGCGCTCGTGCACGGCGACCGGCGGCACAGCTACGCCGACCTCGACCGGGCCGTGAACCGGGTGGCCAACGCCCTGGCCGCGCGCGGCGTCGGCAAGGGCGACAGGTTCGCCGTGCTCAGCCACAACAACGACGCGTTCGTGATGGCGTACTTCGCGCTGGCCCGGCTGGGGGCCGTCTCCGTGCCGATCAACTTCATGCTGAAGTCCGACGAGGTCGGCTACATCCTGGAGCACTCCGGCGCGATCGGGCTGCTCGTGGAGGAGGCGCTGGCCCCGGTGGCCGCCGCGGCGGCGGGCGAGCGGGTACGGGTGCGCGGGGTCATCGGCTCGTACGCGGGGTGGGAGCCCTTCGACGAGTGGGCCGCGCACGACGACGACGGCGAGCCGGCCGCCGAGATCGCCGACGACGACCCGATCCAGCTCATGTACACCAGCGGCACCGAGTCGCGGCCCAAGGGCGCGACGCTGTCCAGCCGCGGCCTCATCGCCCAGTACGTCACCTGCGTCGTGGACGGCGAGATGCGCCACGACGACGTCGAGGTGCACGCCCTGCCGCTCTACCACTGCGCCCAGCTCCACTGCTTCCTGACGCCCGGCATCTACCTCGGGGCCACCAACATCGTGCTGCCCGGCGCCGACCCCGGCGCGATCCTGGCCGCCGTGGAGGCCGAGCGGGCGACCAAGCTGTTCTGCCCGCCGACGGTCTGGATCGGCCTGCTGCGCCACCCCGACTTCGACCGGCGCGACCTGTCGTCGCTGCGCAAGGGCTACTACGGCGCCTCCATCATGCCGGTGGAGGTGCTGAAGGAGATCGCGGCCCGGCTGCCCCAGGTGCGGCTGTTCAACTTCTACGGCCAGACCGAGATGGCCCCGGTCGCCACCATCCTCGGCCCCGACGAGCAGCTCACCCGGCTCGGCTCGGCGGGCCGGCCCGCGCTGAACGTCGAGACGAGGATCGTCGACGACGAGGACCGGCCGGTGCCGCCCGGCGTGGTGGGCGAGATCGTGCACCGCAGCCCGCACGCCATGCTCGGCTACTGGAACGACCCGGACAAGACCGCCGAGGCGTTCCGCGGCGGCTGGTTCCACAGCGGCGACCTCGGCGTGATGGACGCCGACGGCTACCTGTCCGTGGTGGACCGCAAGAAGGACATGATCAAGACCGGCGGCGAGAACGTGGCGAGCCGCGAGGTCGAGGAGGCCATCTACCAGCATCCGGCGGTGGCGGAGGCGGCCGTGTTCGGGGTGCCGGACGAGCGGTGGATCGAGGCGGTGACCGCGGCCGTGGTGGTGCGCGACGGGGCCTCGGTCACCGAGGAGGAGCTGGTCGCGTTCCTGCGGGAGCGGCTGGCGCCGTTCAAGACGCCGAAGCGGGTGACGTTCGTGGCGGCGCTGCCGAAGAACGCCTCGGGCAAGGTGCTGAAGCGGGAGCTGCGCGAGGCGTTCTGAGGTCTGCTCCCGTCACGGGCGGCGGTCGATGGCCTGCATCCACTTGACGGCGACGGCCGCGACCTGGACCAGCTCGGCGCGCAGCCGGTCGGGATCGGTCTCGGCGAACGCCTCCAGCACCTCCTCGGCCAGGATGTGCCGCCAGGTGAGCGTGCCGGCGCGGTCCGCGGCGTCCGTCTCGTCGCAGGCCGCGGCGGCGCGGGCGGCCGCGTCGGCGCCGCCGGTGCCGTCGGGCAGCTGCTGCATGCCGAACCTGGCGTCCTGCGCGGCCCGCTCGGCGGTCACGTCGGCGAGCACCCTCGCCAGCGAGCCCGGCACGCCCGCGTCCCCGTCGTGCGAGCCATGGGCGATCGCCGAGGTCTCATGCGTCATGGGGTCAGTCTGCCGTGCCCGGGACGGTGGGCGGGCGGAACCCCGGGCCGAGGTCCAGGGGCGCGGCACAGGCGTGGTCACGGAAGGCGCGGGCGGCGGGGGTCAGGCGCTCCCCCGCCACCCAGCACACCCCGATCGTCCGGAACAACGACGGCGACAGAGGAACCTCCACGACCCCGGCGACGGCGGGCCCCGGGTCGCTCCGTGACGGCGCGGCCCGGCCAGGGCCGGTGCGCGGGAGTGCCGCCGGGCCGGGGTCGGTGCGGGGGAGGATGGCCACGCCGAGGCCCGCTGCCACCAGGCCGCGGACGGTCTCCGACTCCTGGCCCTCGAAGGCGATGCGAGGCTCGAACCCGGCCGCCGCGCACAGGTCGTCGGTGATCTGGCGGAGTCCGTACCCGTGCTCCAGCGTCACCAGTTCCTCCCCCTCCAGCTCCGCCGCCCGCACCCGAGCCCGCCCGGCGAGGCGGTGGCCCGGGGGTACGGCCAGCACCAGCTCCTGGTCGGCGAGCGGCCGTCCGGCGAGGTCGGGGTCGCCGAGCGGCATGGGGGCGACGAAGACCAGGTCGATGTCGCCCTCGCGGAGGGCGCGCAGCATGTCCTGGCGCGAGCCCTGCGCCAGGCTGAAGCGCACGCCGGGGTTGCGCTCGCGGAAGCGCCGGATGAGCGACGGCACGAGCGTGCGGCCGAGCAGGTGCAGGAAGCCGAGGACGACGCGCCCGCTGGCCGGGTCGATCTCCTCCCGCACCTCGCGGGCGGCCGTGGCGAGCGCGCCGAGCGCGCGGCCGGAGGCGGCGGCCAGCGTACGGCCCGCCCTGGTCAGCCGGATGCCGCGGCCGGACGGGAGCAGCAGCGGCGCGCCGACCAGGTCGGACAGGGCGGCGAGGCGGCGGCTGGCGGTGGGCTGCGGGATGCCGAGCTGTTCGGCGGCGCGGGTCACGTGGCCGGTCTCGCCGACGGCGGCGAGCAGGGCGAGCGCGGGCGCCAGGTGGGCGGCGAGCCGGTCGTCGGCGGCGTCGGGCGATTCATGCGTCACGGTATGAATTATCGGCCATCGCGGTATTGGACGCATTTATTAGCTTTGCTTAGCGTTGACGGCATGGTTCTTCGCGAGCGGCAGCAGGTTCAGAACGACGCCGCGCCCGGCGGCAGCACGCCGGGCGCGGCCGGGACGCCGGGCGTGGCCGGGACACCGGGCGCCGGCGGGACGCGGCGGGTCAGCGCGGCCGTCGCGGCGGGCGGGCTGTCGTCGTTCGCGCTGCTCTACGCGCCGCAGCCGGTGCTGCCGCAGCTCGCCGAGGGGTTCCGGCTGGACCCCGGGAGCGCGTCGCTGGCCGTCGGCGTGGCCACGGGGGCGCTCGCCGTCGCGGTGCTGCCGGTCGCGGCGCTGGCCGAGCGGGTCGGGCGGCGGCGGGTGATCGTGTGGTCGGTGCTCGTGTCGGCGGTGCTCGGGCTGCTGCTGCCGCTCGCGCCGACGTTCCCCGTGCTGCTCGGCATGCGGGCCGTGCAGGGGGTGGCGATCGCCGGGTTCGCGGGGGTGGCGGCGGCGTACCTGGCGGACGCGCTGGGGACGAAGCGGCTCGCGGCGGCGGTCGGCGCGATGATCGCCGGGAACTCGGTGGGCGGCATGCTCGGCCGGCTCGGCACCGGTTTCGCCGCCGCGCCTCTGGGCTGGCACGGGTCCCTGGCCGTGGTGGCGGCGGTGGCGCTGGCCTGCGCCCTGTTCGCGGCCCTGACCCTCCCGAGGACGGACACGGGAGTGGGGAAGGGCGCGAGCACGGCCGCGGGCGCAGGCACGAGCACAGGCACAGGCACAGGCGCGGGCACAGGCACAGGCACGAGCGCGGGCACAGGCACGAGCGCGGGCACAGGCACGGGCACGGGCGCAGGCACGGGCACGGGCGCAGGCACGGGCACGGGCGCAGGCACGGGCACGGGCACGGGCACGGGCGCGGGCACGGACGCAGGCGCGGGCGCGGGCGCCCGGCAGGAGCGTTCTGCGGGTGGGGCTCGGGGGGCGCTTGGGGTTGGGGTGTGGGTGCCCTGTGCGGTGGGGGCGCTGGCCATGGGGGCGTTCGTGGCGCTCTACAACGCGGCCGGGTTCCGGCTGGCGGCGCCGCCGCTGTCGCTCGCCCCCGCCGCGGCGTCCCTGGTGTTCCTGTCGTACGCGATGGGCACCGTGTCGTCGGCGGCGGCCGGGCGGCTGGCGGGGCGCTTCGGGCGGACGGCGGCGCTGGTGACCGCGCTGCTCGTCACCGTCGCGGGGTCGGCGCTGACCCTGCACCCGGCGCTGCCGATGATCGCCCTGGGGTTCGCCGTGCTGACGGCCGGGTTCTTCGCGGCGCACGCCATCGCCAACGCCTGGGTGACCGCGCAGGCGTCGCCCCGCACCCGGGGGCGGGCCGCCGGGCTCTACACCCTCTGCTACTACCTGGGCAGCGGCGCGGGCGGCACCGTGGGCAGCGTGGTGTACGGGCGCGCGGGCTGGCCGTGGCTCATCGCGCTGACCACCGCCTGGCTCCTGCTCGCCGCCCTCGCCGTCGTCCTCACCAGCGGCCGCGCCCGTGCCACGGCGCTCACGGACCGCGGCGTCCGGGTCACCGCGGAGGCAACACGCCGGTGACGGTCGTGCCCTCGCCGGGCACCGCGTGCACCGAGATCGTGCCGCCCGCCGCGGCGAAGGCGGCCCGCATGGCCGTGACCTCCGGCCCACGCTCATCCACGGGCAGGCCCGCGCCGTTGTCGCTGACCGTCATGCGCAGGCCGCGATCGCCGCTGGTCACCGCGACCGACACGAGCGAGACCGCCGCCGTCTCGCGTCCGGCCAGCGTCAGGGCCTCGCGGAGCGCGGCCGGCACGGCGCGGGCGGCCCGCGGCGGGACGTCGCCCGCAGGCAGGGCCCACGTCTCGACGGCGATCCCCGTCCGCCGCGACCACTCGGCCAGGCAGCGCCGCAACTCCGCCGCGAGCCCGCCGGAGAACCCGCCCGCGGACCCGCCGGCGGGCTCGCCGGTGGACCCACCGAAGAGCCCGCCGGTGGACCCGCGCCCGAGCCCGCCCGTGGACCCTCCGGTGGGCCCGCCGGTGGACCCACCGAAGAGCCCGCCGGTGGACCCGCGCCCGAGCCTGCCCGTGGACCCTCCGGTGGGCCCGCCCCCGAACCCGCCCGTGAGCCCGCTGGCGGTCCCGCTCGCCCATTCGTTCGCGATCCTGCCGGTCATGGTGGCCTCCTCGACGCCGCTCCCCCGCTCCCCGGCGGGGCTGGGGCCAGCATGCGGGGAGCGGTGTTGAGAAGACGTTGAGGCGGTGCGCAGTCAGGCGGGGGCGAGCCGGGTGAGGGTCACCGTGATCTCCTGGCGGCTGCCGGCCGGGCCCCGGTGGACGCCCTTGAGCGGCGGCACGTCGGAGTAGTCACGGCCGCGGGCGACCACGACGTGCGCCTCGCCGACGTGGCCGCGGCCGGCCGGGTCGAGCGGCAGCCACTGCCCGGCCCAGTATTCCACCCAGGCGTGACTCTGCCCGTCCACCGGCTCGCCGACCTCGGCGGCGGGCCGCGGGTGCAGGTAGCCGGAGACGTAGCGGGCGGGCAGCCCGGCGGCGCGCAGCAGGCCCGCCGTCAGGTGCGCCAGGTCCTGGCAGGCGCCCTTGCCGAGGTCCCACGCCTCCTGCGCGGAGGTACGCGCGCCGCCCGCGCCCGGCAGGCACGCCACCCGTGCCGTCACCATCTCGCAGATCGCCCCGGCCGTCGCGTGCGGGTCGCGTCCGAGCGCCTGGACCCTGGCCAGCTCCTCCAGCTCGGGGCCGACCGCGGTCATCGGGGTCGAGCGCAGCAGCTCCTTCAGCGACGGGTCGTAACCGGCCGCCACGCGCCGGGGCGGCCCGCCCGTCTCGACCCTGCTGACGGCCTCGACCGTCAGCGACGTGTGCGGCTCCATCACGTCGAACGAGGTCACCTTCGTCCCCCAGTAGTCCTCGTAGGTGAAGACGGGGACGGACGGGGTCACGGTGACCCGGCTGGAGAGCACGTTGTGCGCCGGGGTCATCCTGACCTCGTTGTAGGAGGAGTGCGCCTCGCCGTCGTACTCCACGTGCGTCACGTGCGAGACCTTCAAGCGCCAGCCCATGCCATCGCCTCTCTGTAGCCCGCCATGCGGCGGAGGGTAGGAGAGGGATGTTTCGCCGGGCGGCACCGGATGTTACAAGCGGTCCTCAGGCGCCGAGGTAGCGCAGGACGGCGAGCACCCGGCGGCTGTAGCCGGGGTCGCGGGGCAGGTCGAGCTTGTCCATGACGGCGTTGACGTGCTTTTCGACGGTGCTGAGCGACACGTGCAGGCGCTCGGCGACGGCGGCGTTGGTCAGGCCCTCGGCGAGGTGGCGCAGCACCTCGGCCTCGCGCGGGCTGAGCCGGCTCAGCGGGTCGGCGCGGGTGGCGCGGGCCAGGAGGCTGCGTACGACCTCCGGGTCCAGTGCCGTGCCGCCGGCCCGGACCCGCTCCAGCGCGTCGAGGAACTCGGCCACCTCGGAGACCCTGTCCTTCAGCAGGTAGCCGAGCCCTTCGGTGGAGCCGGCGAGGAGCCGGGCGGCGGAGTGCTGCTCGACGTACTGGGACAGGACGAGCACGCCGATCTCCGGGTGGCGCTCGCGGATCTCCAGGGCGGCTCGCAGCCCCTCGTCGCGGTGGGTGGGCGGCATGCGCACGTCGATCACGGCCACGTCGGGACGGTGCCGCTCGACGGCGTCGAGCAGCGCGGGCGCGTCGGCGACGGCGGCGACCACCTCGTGGCCGGCCTCGTCGAGCAGCCGCGTCAGCCCCTCGCGCAGCAGCACGGAGTCGTCGGCCAGGATCAGTCGCACGGGGGCGCCTTGGGCAGCGTGGCGATGATCCTCGTCGGGCCGCCGGGCGGGCTGTGCACGCTCAGCTCGCCGTCGAGGGCCCGCACCCGCCGGGCCAGGCCGGACAGCCCGCCGCCCGCCGGGTCGGCGCCGCCCCTGCCGTCGTCAGAGATGGCCACGCTCACCGTCCGCTCGTCCTCGCTCAGCACCACCAGGATGTCATGGGCGGCGGCGTGCTTGACCGCGTTGGTGATCGCCTCGCGGGCCACGAAGTACAGCGCGGTCTCGACCTCGGAGACCGGCCGTCCGGCCAGCCCGTAGTGGACGGTGACCGGCACGCCGGCCCGCTCGGCGGCGCCGTCGAGCGCGGCCCGCAGCCCCAGCTCGTCCAGGGCCGTCGGGTAGATGCGCCAGGCCACGCCGCGCAGCTCGTCGAGGAGCCGGCGCGACTCGGTGTAGGCCTGGTCGATCAGCTCGGCGACACGAGCCCGGCCGGCCCCGTCCGAGGCGATCTGGTGGCGGGCGCGGCCGAGGAGCATGGCGAGGGCGACGCCGCGTTGCTGGACGCCGTCGTGCAGGTCCCGCTCGATGCGGCGGCGCTCGTCGTCCACCGCTCTGACGATGCCCGTACGTGACGCGGTCAGCTCGGCCACCCGCCGGCGCAGCCGTTCCTGGCGGTCGGGGCCGAGGAAGCGGGCCGCGACGGCCCGGTCGAGCGCGGCGGCGGCCAGGGTCAGCAGGGCGGTCAGGGTGAGCGCGGCCAGCCCGGCGGTCAGGCCGAGCGCGCCGCTGCTGGTCACGACGCGTACGCCGGGCAGGGTGACCGGCACCGGCTCCGAGCCGCCGAGCACGAGGTCCCACAGCCCGCCGAGCAGCAGCAGGACGGCGAGGAACAGCGCGTTGAAGCAGGCGTACCCGGCGAGCGCGCCGACCAGGGCCCGCGCGGCGACGAACCCGAGCCCGCCCTCCCCTGCGCTCTCGTGGCCGTACCAGCGGGCGAGCCGCGCGCGTTCGAGCGCCGCCAGCCGCGCGACGACCCGCCCTGCGGCGGGACGGGCGGCGGGGACGAGGAGCGCGGGCCAGCCCAGGCAGATCAGCGCCAGCCCGGCGACGCCCGTGACCGTGCCGAGCAGCACCCCGACGGGCGCCCGCGCCGGGGAAGGCCGGCCGGCCGTGCGCGCGCCCTCCGTCACCTGCTCACTCCCTCGCTTCACGGGTACGGCCCCGGCGCAGTCTAGGCGTCACGGCGGCGCAGGACCGCGTGGCCGGCCGCGAGGACCGCCGCCGTCCAGGCCAGGAGCCAGGCCAGGCCCTCCCCCGCCGGGTACGGGATCGGCCCCCCGGTCATGTTGTCCGTGCTGCCCATGAACGCCAGCCCCGCGAACAGCGGCATCCGCAGCGACATCGCCACCGCCGGCCCGCTGCCGGTCATCATCAGCAGCAGCGGCAGCCCCATGAGCAGCATGAACACGACGGTCAGCGTCCCGGCCGCGCTGCGCAGGGCCGCCCCGGCGCCGAGGGTGAGCACCGCGATCAGCGCGAAGTACACCCCGATGCCGGCCAGGTCACGCACGAGTTCGCCGGCCGGCAGCACGACCAGGCCGCCGAACACGTCGAGCGACAGCAGCGCGTACACGGCCGCGGTGGCCGCCGCGCCCGACAGCACGCCGGTGGCGGCCATCACGGGCGCGAGCACCAGCGCCTTGGCGGCCAGCATCACCCCGCGTACGGGGACGGCCTGGAGGGTGACCCGGATCGAGCCGGAGGCGTACTCGGCGGTGATCGTCAGCATGGCCAGCGCCACCAGGGCGAACTGGGCGAACGACGTGGCCGACACGGCCGCCTCACTGGCCGCCACGGGCGCCGCGGCCGGCCCGTCCGAGCGCAGCGCCTCGGTGGCGGACGCGCCGCCGAGGGTCACGGCGGCCAGCACCATGAGGGCGAACGCCGCCGCCAGGCACCACCACGTGGACCGCACCGACCACAACTTCGCCCATTCGGCGCCGGCGGCCTGCCACAGGACGCGCACGCTCCCGGCGTCCCGTTCCGTCGTCGCGCTCATGCGCCTCTCCTTCCCGCGCCGTACTCGACGTCGCCCTCGGTCAGCTCGTGGTAGGCCTGCTCCAGTGACGCCTCCCTGACCCGCAGCCCGTGCAGCCTGACGCCGGCCTCGTGCGCCAGGTCGCCGACGCGTTCGACGGGCGCGCCGGTCGCGACCAGCTCGTTCTCGCCGGTCCTGGTCACCTCGATCCCGGCGGCGCGCAGCCGGGCGGCCAGCTCTCGCGCGTGCGGGGTGCGGACGACCACGGCCGTCAGCGAGCTGCCCGCGATGACCTCCGCGAGCGGCGCGTCGGCGATGAGCCGGCCCTTGCCGATCACCACCAGATGGTCGGCGGTGAGCTGCATCTCGCTCATGAGGTGGCTGGAGACGAACACCGTGCGGCCCTCGGCGGCGAGCGAGCGCATGAGCCCGCGCACCCACCGCACCCCGTCCGGGTCGAGGCCGTTGACGGGCTCGTCGAACAGCAGCACCCCGGGGTCGCCGAGCAGCGCCGCGGCGATGCCGAGCCGCTGGCTCATGCCCAGCGACAGTGCCCCGGCCCTGCGGTGGGCCGCGCCTTCCAGGCCGACGGCCTCCAGCACCTCGCCGACCCGCCCGCGCGGGATGCCGTTGCTGCGCGCCAGCGCCACCAGGTGGGCGTGGCCGGAGCGGGCCGGGTGCAGGGCCCGCGCGTCCAGCAGCGCGCCGACGGTGCGGAGGGGGTTCCTGATCCGCCGGTACGGGACGCCGCCGATGAGCGCGGCGCCCGCCGTGGGCCGGTCGAGGCCCAGGATCAGCCGCATGGTGGTCGACTTGCCCGCGCCGTTCGGCCCGAGGAAGCCGGTCACCGCGCCGGGCCGCACGTCGAGGGTCAGGTCGTCGAGGGCGAGGCGGTCGCCGTACCGTTTGCTCAGTCCCGTCAGTCTGATCACGCCGCCTCACGCTAGGCGGGCGGGCGGGGCCGCGGCCATGGTGGCGGACCGCCGACTTCGATGGCGGTAAACCCCCATGGTGGGGATGTCGGGGAGCGGTGGCAGGCCCTACGATGCGCGCCAGCCGGAATCGTCATCCCCTGAGTGAGGTCTTGTGTTCGGAATTCTCCGCCCGTGCGCGGCGCACGGCTGCCCGTCCTTGATGCAGGCGTGGCGGGCGCACCTGTGCGGGTTGTGCCTGACGTTACGTGACGGGGAGGGTCACGGCGCGCGGCTGGCCACCAACTACGACACGCTGGTCGTGTCCGTGCTGGCCGAGGCCCAGCTCCCGTCCGGAACGGCGCCGCGCCGGACGGCTGGGCCGTGCGCGCTGCGCGGGTTCCGCCCGGCCGAGGTGGTGGACGCGCGGGCGGGCGGCGCCCGGCTGGCGGCGGCGGTCTCGCTGGTGCTGGCCGCGGGCAAGCTGCGCGACCACGTGGCCGACGGCGAGGCCGCGTTCGGCACGGTGGCGGCCCGGCGGAGGCTGGCGGCCCGCTGGCAGGAGGGCGGGGCCAGGCTGGCGGCCGGGGTGGGCTTCGACGCCGCCGCGCTGACCGCCACCGTGGACCGCCAGCTCGACGTGGAACGCTCCGCCGGGCCCTCGACGGGCGTCCTCACGCTGACCGCGCCCACGGAGGAGGCGGTGGCGGCGGCGTTCGCGTACACCGCGGAGCTGGCCGGGCGGCCGGGCAACGCGGCCGCGCTGGCCGAGGCGGGCCGCTTCTTCGGCCGCCTCGCGCACCTGCTGGACGCGGTCGAGGACCGCGCGGAGGACGAGGCGCGGGGCGCGTTCAACCCGCTGACCGTCACCGCGACCCCGGAGCGGGAGGCGCGGCGGCTGTGCGAGGACGCGGCCCACGGGCTGGAGCTGGCGCTGCGCGAGGCCGCGTTCGAGGACCGGCACCTGGTGGACGCGCTGCTGGTCACCGAGGTGCGGCGGGCCGTGGACCGCGCCTTCGCCGAGACCGCCTCCTACGAGCGGCCGGGCTGGATCAGGAAGTCGGCGGCGGGCGTCGCGACGTTCTTCACCTGCGGGATCTGGCGTCCGCGCTGGAGCAGGAGGGCCGGCCGCCCGTGCGAGGACCGCTGCTACTTCGGCGACGGGAGCTGCTGCGAGGTGGGCAACTGCTGCAACTGCTGCAAGTGTTGTGACTGCTGCGACGGCTGCGGCAACTGACGCCGCTCAGCCGAGCATCCACTGGGGCGTCTCCTTGAGCAGCTCGTCCAGCTCCTCGACGGCCTCCCGCTCGACGGCGCCGGCCCGCGCCAGGTCCTCGACCCGCCGGCACAGCTCGGCCTCACGGGTGGCGCCCACGGTGGCGCAGCTCCCCTTGAGCCGGTGCGCCAGCGCCTCCAGCCGCGCGTGGTCGCCGGCGTCGGCGGCGGCGCGCAGGTCCTCGAAGGTGCGCCGCGCGGTCGCGAGGTACGCCTGCGCCACGTCCGCGACCGCCTCGGGCGACAGCCCGGCCAGCTCCGGCGGCAGGCTGCCGTAGGCGGCCCATTCGGGGACCCTGGCCAGCACCCGGGGCCAGTCCACCGGTTTGGCCAGGTGGTCGTCCATGCCGGCCTCCAGGCAGCGGACGCGGTCGTCCGGCATGGCGGCGGCGGTCATGGCGATGATGGGGGTGCGCGCCTCCTCGCGCCGCCGGATCTCGGCGGTGGCGGCGAGGCCGTCGAGCACGGGAAGCTGGCAGTCCATGAACACCAGGTCGTAGCCGCCGGTCAGGACGGCCCGCACGGCCTGCGCGCCGTCGTCCACGGTGTCCACCTCGTGCCCGGCCTGGCGCAGGACGAGCATGGCGACCTGGCGGCTGACCTCGTCGTCCTCGGCGACCAGGATGCGTACGCCGCCGGGCTCCGCCGCCGGGTCCTGGACGAGCTCGCGCGGCTCCCCGGGGCAGCCTTCCGCGACGCCGAGGGCGTTCTCGACGGCGGCGAGCAGGCGGCGGCGGCTCAGCGGCCGGGTGATCGACTGCACGGCCCGTTCGCCGGCGGCGGCCGGCCAGGCGAAGCGCGCCCGGCCGGGCGTGACGACCACGACCACGCTGGTGCTCTGGAGCAGCGGGTCGCTGAGGATGGCGTGCGCGAGCGAGCCGCTCCCCTCGGCGCCGAGGTCGAGGGCGACGACGGCCAGCTCGTACGGCCCGCCGCCGGCCGCCGCGGTGCGCAGTTGCACCAGCGCCGAGCGGGCGTCCCTGGTCTCCTGGACGGCGAGCCCGGCCTCGGACAGGTAGCGCCCGGCGAGCGCCCGGTCCTCGGGGCGGGCGTCGGCGACGAGGGCCCGCCGCCCCTGCAGCGCCCCGGCTCCCGGCTCCGACCAGGTGAGCACGTCCATCGGCAGCCGCACCCAGAACCGGCTGCCGACGCCCTCCACGCTGTCGAGCCCGATCTCGCCGCCCATCAGCTCGGTGAGCTGCCTGGCGATGGCGAGGCCGAGGCCGCTGCCGCCGGTGCGGCGGGTGATGGGCGAGTCGACCTGGCGGAAGACGCCGAAGACCCGCTCGCGGTCGTCCGGCGGGACGCCGACGCCGGTGTCGGAGACGGCGAAGCGCAGCGTCACCCGCGGCTCGCCCGGCTCGCCCTCCTCCAGGGAGACGTGCAGGTCCACGCCGCCCTGGACGGTGAACTTCAGCGCGTTGCCGACCAGGTTCACCAGGATCTGCCGCAGCCGCGCGGGGTCGCCGGCGACCTGGCGGGGCACGTTCTCGTCGAGGCGGAGCGTCAGCCAGAGCCCCTGCTCGTAGGCGAGCGGCGCGAGCGGCGCCACCACCTCGTCGCACAGGCGCGGCAGGTCGAACGGGGCCTCCTCCACCTGGAGGTGCCCGGCCTCGATCCTGGACAGGTCGAGGAAGTCGTCGAGCAGGCGCAGCACGTTCTGCGCGGACTCCTGGGCGGTGGTGGCGTAGTGGCGCTGCTCCTCGTCCAGGCGGGTGCCCATGAGCAGGGAGTTCATGCCGAGCACGCCGTTGATCGGGGTGCGGATCTCGTGGCTGATCTTGGCCAGGAACTCGGACTTGGCGCTGGAGGCGCTGACCGCCTCGTCCCTGGCGGCGGCCAGCTCGGCGGCGTAGCGGGCGAGCGTGGCCTGGGCGCGGCGGCGGCCGCGGGTGGAGTGGATCTGGATGCCGAGTCCGATGAGGATGAGCAGGGCGAGCAGGCCGGCGACGGTGACGACGGTGCCGCGCAGCTGCTCGGCGCTGGCCAGCGCCTCGGACGCCGACACCTCGGCGGTCACCGTCCAGCCGATGCTGGGGATGGGCTCGGAGGCCGACAGGACGGTGCCGTCGATGCCGCGGAAGCTGCCGTTCCAGGTGCGGCCGGCCAGCGCCGCGTCCACGCGCGGGTCCTCGCGCAGCGAGGTGAGGGCGTACAGCTTCCTGCCGGGGTCGGCGACGAGCACGCCGGCCCGGTCGGTGATGAGCAGCCGGATGTTCTGGGCCTCGGCGGCCTCCTCGGCGAAGCGCTGGATGGCGTCCAGGCTGTAGACGACGGTGAGGATGCCGAGCATGCGCTCGCCGTCGGCGCTGGGGATGGGCGCGGCGACGGCGACGGCGCGGGAGACGTCCCGCATGGTCGGCGTGTACGCCTGCGAGACGTGTGCCTGCCGGCGGTCGCGCACCGCGCGGTACCAGTCGGAGTTGCCGATGTCCTGGGGCAGGGCGCTCGGCGGCTCGGCGCCCAGCATCTCGCCCTCGGGCGAGGTGAGGATGACGCCGCTGACGCCGTCGTCGCGGCTGCGTTTGAGCTCGGCGAGGTAGCCGCGCAGGGTCTCGGCGCCGGTGTGCTTGACGGCCTCGCGGACGCGGGGCTGCTCGGCGAAGGCCACGACGAGCTGCTTGAGCGAGCCCATCTGCTGCTCCACGACGACCCGGCTCACCGAGGCGGTGGTCTTGACCCGGTCGCTGACCTCGTTGCTCATCGCCTGCTCGGAGAGGCTGATGCTGGAGGAGGTCAGCAGCGCCAAGGGCAGCAGGCCGAGCAGTGTCCACAGGGCCGTCACCGCGAGCAGCCATCTCACCGGCGTCCGTCTCCTCCCGATCACCCGGCTCCAGACTAGGAGGGATCAGCCGCCGGTGGGAGGATCAACTTGAGCAGAATGCGCTAAAGTCGATCTTTATTAGCAAAAGCCACCTAAGCTGCACTGAACCTCTGTCAGATGGAGCGAGGAGCGTGCGGTGCCTCAGTCCAGGGACATCACCGTACTCATCGTGGACGACGACCCGGTCGTGACGGCCGCCTTGCAGGCGCAGGTCAACCGGGTGCTCGGGTTCAGGGTCGTGGGGATCGCCCACAGCGGCCACGCGGCGCTCGCCGCCGCCGCCCGTTTCGCGCCGCGCCTGATCCTGCTCGACCTGCACCTGCCCGACCTCCCCGGGCTGGAGGTGGCGCACCGGCTGAGACGCCCCGAGCAGCCGCCCGCGGACGTGATCGTCATCTCCGGCCGCAAGGAGTCGGCGACCGTGCGCGCCGCCATCCAGCGCGGCGCCCTGTACTACCTGGTCAAGCCCACCCGCACCGGCACCCTGGAGCAGACGCTGCTGCGCTACGCGGCCACGGCCGAGCAACTGGAGGCGAGCGGCCGCTTCGCCGAGCAGCAGGAGATCGACCGCATCTTCCGCTCGCTCCACACCGACCAGCCGTTCCGCCCGAAGAGCATCTCCGCGGCCACCGAGCAGGCCGTGCTGGACGCGCTCGCCGAGGTCGCGGAGGACGTCTCCGCGCACGAGCTGGCCGCCAGCATCGGCGTCAGCCGCGCCACCGCCCGCCGCTACCTGGAGCACCTGGTCGACCGGGGCCTGGTGGAGACCAGGCCGAGGTACGGTCCCACCGGCCGGCCCCAGCACCGTTACCGCGCTAGATGACGGGCCAGATGACCAGTTCGAGGAATGCGCTGGCCGCGCTGCTGTGCCTCGTGCTGTGCCTGGTGCCGGCGGGCTGCGGGCAGGCCGACCCGTTCCCCGAGGGCTCGACCATGGCCCGCATCAGGGACCGCGGCGTCCTCGTCGTCGGCATCAAGTTCGACCAGCCCATGTTCGGCTACAAGGACCCCGCCACCGGGCGGATCATCGGCTTCGACGCCGAGATCGCCCGGCTGGTGGCCCGCGACCTCACCGGCAGCGAGCGCAACATCCGCTTCGTCGAGACCGTCACGCGCGAGCGGGAGAACTTCATCTCCCAGGGCATCGTGGACCTGGTCGTCGCCACCTACTCGATCACCCCGGCCCGCGCCCGCCTGGTGACCTTCACCGACCCGTACTACTACGCGGGCCAGGACCTGCTCGTCCGGGCGGCCGACACCCGCATCCGCGGCGTGGCCGACCTCGACGGCAGGACCGTCTGCACGGCGATCGGCTCCACCTCCGCTGACCGGCTGCGTGCCGAGGTGTCCGGGGCCCGCCTGGAGATCGTCGACACCTACAGCGTGTGCGTGCCGGCCCTGCTGTCCGGCCGCGTGGACGCGCTCAGCACCGACGACACGATCCTGCTCGGCCTCCAGGCGCAGCATCCCGACGCGCTGCGGCTGGTCGGCAAGCCGTTCGGGCGCGAGCCGTACGGGATCGGCGTCCGCAAGGACGACCTGGCCTTCCGCGACTACCTCAACGGCCTGATCGCCCGCTGGCTGGCCGGCGGCGAGTGGGAGCGCGCCTACCGGGACACGATCGGCGTGTCCGGGGCCACCTCGGAGAGCTCCAAGCCGTCGGCCCGCTGGATCACGACCCGGCCCGATTCCTGAGCAGAACGATCACAAGCCCTTCCTGGCGACACGCGGCTCCTACGGTTACGCCATCGCGGACCGAGACAAGGAGCGTGACGCATGACACAGGAGGCCCTGATCGTCCTGGACCGGGTCAACAAACGCTTCGGCGACCACCACGTGCTGAGGGACGTCGATCTGACGGTCTCCAAGGGCGAGGTCGTGGTGATCATCGGCCCGTCCGGGGCGGGCAAGTCCACCCTGTGCCGCGCCATCAACCGGCTGGAGACCATCGACTCGGGCACGATCAGCGTGGACGGCACTCCGCTGCCGGCCGAGGGCAAGGCCCTGGCCCGGCTGCGGGCCGAGGTCGGCATGGTCTTCCAGTCCTTCAACCTCTTCGCGCACAAGACGGTCCTGGACAACGTCGTCCTGGGCCAGGTGCACGTGCTGAAGAGGCCGAAGGACGCCGCCGAGCGCAAGGCCCGCGAACTGCTCGACCGGGTGGGGATCGGCGCCCAGGCCGCCAAGTACCCCGCCCAGCTCTCCGGCGGCCAGCAGCAGCGGGTGGCGATCGCCCGGGCCCTGGCCATGGACCCGAAGGTGATCCTCTTCGACGAGCCCACCTCGGCGCTCGACCCCGAGATGGTCAACGAGGTCCTGGAGGTCATGACGGCGCTCGCCCGCGACGGCATGACCATGGTCGTCGTCACCCACGAGATGGGCTTCGCCCGGCGGGCCGCCGACCGGGTGGTCTTCATGGCCGACGGCGAGATCGTCGAGCAGGACACCCCTGACGGATTCTTCACAGCGCCCGGCAGCGAGCGCGCCCAGTCCTTCCTCGCCAAGATCCTCACGCACTAAAGGAGCGCACGTCATGTTCGGAAGGTCCCTCTACGCGGTGTTCGCCGTCATGGCCCTCGCGACCGCCTGCGGCGGCGGTCAGGACAGCTACGACTCCGTGGTGGACAAGGCGAAGAACGAGAAGAAGCTCGTCATCGGGGTCAAGGCGGACCAGCCGGGGCTGGGTCTGCGCACCCCCGACGGCGCGTTCACCGGCTTCGACGTCGAGGTCGCCAAGTACGTCGCCAAGCAGCTCGGCGTCGAGCCCGACGGCATCACCTTCAAGGAGACGGTGTCGGCCAACCGGGAGGCGTTCATCGAGCAGGGCCAGGTGGACCTGGTCGTGGCGACGTACTCGATCACCGACGCCCGCAAGCAGAAGGTGTCCTTCGCCGGGCCGTACTTCGTGGCCGGGCAGGACCTGCTGGTCCGGGCCGACGACTCCTCGCTGACCGGGCCGGAGACGCTGAACGGCAAGAAGCTGTGCTCGGTCGCCGGCTCCACCCCCGCCCAGAAGGTCAAGGCGGAGTACGCCAAGGAGGTGCAGCTCCAGGAGGAGCGGACGTACTCGGCGTGCGTGGACCGGGTGCTCGGCGGCCAGCTCGACGCCATCACCACCGACAATGTCATCCTGGCCGGCTACGCGGCGCAGCACAACGGCAAGCTCAAGGTGGTCGGCAAGCCGTTCAGCACCGAGAAGTACGGCATCGGGCTGAAGAAGGACGACACGGCCGGCCGCAAGGCGGTCAACGACGCGCTGGAGAAGATGTTCGCCGACGGGAGCTGGACCAAGGCGCTGCAGGCCAGCGTCGGCGCCTCCGGCTTCGCCGTCCCGCAGGCGCCGCAGCTGGAGCGGTACTGATCGTATGGAAGCCCTGCTGACCGAAGGCGGGACGATCCTCGCCGCGTTCTGGATGACGATCAGGCTGACGGCGGTCAGCGCGCTCGGCTCCCTCGTGCTGGGGACGCTGCTGACCGCCATGCGGGTCGCGCCGCTCGCCGCGCTGCGGGCGGCGGCGGGCACGTACGTGTCGGTGGCCCGCAACACCCCGCTCACGCTGGTGCTGCTGTTCACCGGCCTCGGCGTCGGCGCGAACCTGGGCGTGGAGCTGTCCGACGACATCGCGACCAACAACTTCTGGCTCGCCTGCATCGGGCTGACCGCCTACACCTCGGCGTTCGTGTGCGAGGCGCTGCGCTCCGGGCTGAACACGGTGCCCGTCGGGCAGGCCGAGGCGGCCCGCTCGCTCGGGCTCGGGTTCGTCAAGACGCTCCGGCTGATCACGCTGCCACAGGCGTTCCGCGCGGTGGTGGCGCCGCTCGGCAGCATCCTCATCGCGCTGACCAAGAACACCACGATCGCCCTGGTGGTGGGCGTGAGCGAGGCGTCGGTGCGGATGCGCGAGATGATCGAGACGTACGGGGACCAGGTGATCGAGATCTTCCTCGGCTTCGCCGCCGGGTTCGTGCTGCTGTGCCTGCCGATGGGCCTGCTGTTCGGCTGGCTGTCGCGGCGGATGGCGGTGGCCCGATGAGCTACGCCAACCTCTACGAGCCTCCCGGCCCGCGCGGCGTGCGCCGCAACCGCGCCCTGGCCGGGGCGGTCACGCTCGTCCTGCTCGCCCTCGCCTACGTCGTGTACGTGCGCTTCGACGAGAAGGACCAGTGGGCCGCCGACAAGTGGCTGCCGCTGCTGCGCGGCGACGTGTGGGCCACCTTCATCCTGCCCGGCCTGGCCGGGACGCTCGGCGCGGCCGTCGCCGGGGTGCTGCTGGCCGGGCTGTTCGGGCTGGTCTTCGCGGTGGCGAGGATGTCGGAGCACGCCTGGATCCGGGTGCCGGCGGCCGCAGTGGTGGAGTTCTTCAGGTCGGTGCCGCTGCTGCTGCTGATCTTCTTCGCGTTCTTCGGCTCGTACATGGTCATTGGGGTGAACATCTCGGCGTTCGCCGCGGTGGTCTTCGGGCTCACGCTCTACAACGGGTCGGTGATCGCGGAGATCATCCGGGCCGGGGTGCTGAGCCTGCCGAAGGGGCAGCGGGAGGCGGCGTACGCGGTCGGCATGCGCAAGAACCAGGTCATGCGGCTGGTGCTGCTGCCGCAGGGCGTGCGGGTGATGCTGCCCGCGCTGGTCAGCCAGTTCATCGTGCTGCTGAAGGACTCGGCGCTCGGGCTCATCGTCGGCTACGACGAGCTGGTGGACCGGGGGCTGAACGGCATCGCCGCGAACTTCTCCAACGTCATCCCGGCCGCGATCCTCATCGCGGCGATCTTCATCGCCATCAACACCTCGCTGGACCGCCTCGCCCACCGGCTGGGCCGCTGACCTGGTCGTACGACAATGGCACCATGACGATCCCCTCCCTTGGCCCCTCCCTTGGCCCCTCTCCCGGCCCCTTCACGGGACGCACCCTCGACGGCCTGGGGCGCGACCTGCGCTCCGGGCTCACCACCTCGGCCGAGCTGACCGCGCTCGCGCTCGACGCGATCGCCGGCTCCGAGCTCAACGCCTTCGTCACCGTGGACGCCGCCGGGGCGGCGAAGGCGGCCCGGCGGGCCGACGAGGAGCTGGCGGCCGGGATCGACCGGGGGCCGCTGCACGGCATCCCGGCGGGCGTGAAGGACCTCATCATGATCGCCAGGCTGCGGGTGACGATGGGGTCGCGGCACTTCGCCGGCCATGTGGCGGACGAGGACGCGGCCTGCGTGGCCCTGCTGCGGCGGGCCGGGGCGGTCGTCGTGGGCACGACCACCACCCACGAGTTCGCGTACGGGCCGACCGGCGACCGCTCCGCCGGCGGGCCCGCCCGCAACCCGTGGGACCCGTCCCGCATGACGGGCGGCTCCAGCGCGGGCAGCGGCGCGGCCGTGGCGGCGGGGCTGGTCCCGCTGGCGCTCGGCACCGACACCGGCGGCTCGGTCCGCATCCCCGCCGCCCTGTGCGGGGCGGCCGGGTTCAAGCCCGCCTACGGCGCGATCCCGGCGGACGGCGTCTTCCCGCTCTCGCGCACGCTCGACCACGTCGGCGTCCTCGCCGCCACCGCGTCCTGCTGCCGGCTCGCCTACGAAGCCCTGACCGCTTCCGGGCTCTCGGAGACGGTGGGCGAGGTCCGGGTGGGGTGGCTGGAGCCGGACAGTCTTTTCCCGACCGATCCGCGGGTGGCCGAGGCCGCGCGGGCCGCCGCGGGGCCGGTCGCGGGCGAGGCGCGGATGGCGCCGGAGGTCCTGGAGCTGTTCCGTGAGACGTACCTGGCGGTCCAGAGCGGCGAGACGGCGGCCGTGCACGCCGGCCGGCTGGCCTCGGCGCCCGGCCTGTTCGACCCGGAGGTGCTCGACCGCCTCCGGGTGGCCGCCGAGCTGCCCGCCTGGCGCTACGTCCGGGGGATGGAGGCCCGGCGGGAGCTGGAGGAGCACGCCGAGGCCCTGTTCGGCCCGTACGACGTGCTGGCGACGCCGACCGTCCCGATCCTCGCCCCGCCGATCGGCACGCGGGAGACCGAGCTCGGCGGCGAGCCGATCCAGGTGCGCGCGGCGCTGCTGGCCATGACCAGCCCGTGGAACGTGCTCGGCCGTCCGGCGCTGACCGTCCCGGCCGGGCTCGTGGACGGGCTGCCGGTCGGCCTGCAGCTCGTCGCCCGCCCCGGCGGCGAGGCCCACCTGTTCGCGGCGGCCCGGCAGAGCGGATGACCGCTCAGGCGAAGAGCTGGGCGAGCTTGAGCAGCAGGTTGTAGATGCCGTAGGCGAAGGGCAGGCCGACCCAGGCCCACGCCACCGCCATGAGCGCCGTGCGCCTGCTCATACGGTCTGTCCCTTCTCCTCCGTGACCGTCCCCCGGGACGGGTGCTCGTGGTACTTGTCCGCCACGGGCCGGATCAGCTCGTTGGCGAGGAAGCCGACCGCGAGCAGGCCGATCATGACGTACAGCGAGGTGGTGTAGAGGGCGGGTCCTGAGCGGCCGGCGGCCTCGCCGGCGTCGGCGACCGCGTTGACGATGAGCGGCCCCAGCACGCCCGCCGTGGACCAGGCCGTGAGCAGCCGGCCGTGGATGGCGCCCACCTGGTAGGTGCCGAACAGGTCCTTCAGGTACGCGGGAACGGTCGCGAAGCCGCCGCCGTAGAAGGACAGGATGCCGAGCGCGCACACGATGAACACCGGCTTGGACGAGGCCCCCGCCAGCGCGATGACGAGGTACAGCAGCGCCCCCGCGCCCAGGTAGACGCGGTAGACGTTCTTGCGCCCGATGAGGTCGGAGGTGGAGGACCAGACGAAGCGGCCGGTCATGTTCGCCAGCGACAGCAGCGCCACGAACCCGGCCGCCGCCCCGGCCGCGACGGCGGCGGGCGTGCCCGCGAAGAAGTCAGTGATCATCGGCGCGGCCTTCTCCAGGATGCCGATGCCCGCGGTGACGTTGCAGCACAGCACCACCCACAGGCAGAAGAACTGCGGGGTGCGGATGGCGTTGCGGGCCGAGACGTCGGCGTCGGTGACCAGCGGGCGGCGGCCCGGGGCGGGCGGGGTCCAGCCGCGCGGGTGCCAGCCCTCGGGCGGCACGCGGACCAGCAGCACGCCCATGGTCATGAACGCCGCGTAGGCCACGCCGTGGACGAGGAACGTCAGCGCGATCCCGCCGGTGTCCGCGCCGAACGCGCCGAGCATCTGCGCCGACCACGGCGAGGCGATGAGCGCTCCCCCGCCGAACCCCATGATCGCGATGCCGGTCGCCATGCCGGGCCGGTCGGGGAACCACTTGATCAGCGTGGAGACCGGTGAGATGTAGCCGATGCCGAGCCCGATCCCGCCGACGACGCCGTAGCCGAGCACCACCAGCCAGTACTGCCGGGTGGCCACGCCCAGCGCGGAGAGCAGGAAGCCGGAGGAGAAGCAGGTCATCGAGACGAACATGGCCCAGCGCGGCCCGTTGCGCTCCACCAGCGTGCCGCCGAAGGCGGCCGAGAGGCCGAGCATGACGATGCCGAGCTGGAACGGCAGCGCGCTCTGCGTGCCGGAGAGCCCGAGCGCGGACTCCAGCGGGGGTTTGAACACGCTCCACGCGTACGCCTGGCCGATGGCCAGGTGCACCGAGAGCGCCGCGGGCGGCACGAGCCAGCGGCTCCAGGAGGGGTCGGCGACGGTCCGGGACCGGCTGAGGAATCCTGCCACGCGCAACATACTGTATGCCGTATTGCGGACGCGGCGGATCTTTACGGCGAGCGGTCAATTCTTGTCGACGAACGGCATACCCGTGTTTGCTGGACGGGTGATCTCCCCCTACACCGGCTGGACCAGGGAGCACTGGGCCGCCCTCGCCGACCGCCTGCTCCTCGCCGCCCGCGCCCACGCCTCCCCCGCGCACGCCCGCGTCGCCTTCCCCGGGCCGCCCGGCGGGTACGGCCCCGACGTCGACGCCCTGGAGGGCTTCGCCCGCACGTTCCTCGCCGCCGGGTTCCGCGTCGCCGGCGAGGACGGGCGCGACCCGCTCGGCCTCATGGAGTGGTACGCCGAGGGCCTGGCCGCCGGCGTGGACCCGGCCTCGCCCGAGCGGTGGCCCCGGCTGGACGAGCACGACCAGGCCAAGGTGGAGGCCGCCTCCGTCGCGCTGGTGCTGCACCTGACCCGGCCGTGGCTGTGGGACCTACTGCCGGCGCGGATGCGCGAGCAGGTGGTGGACTGGCTGGCGCCCGCGGTCGGCGCCGCCTACCCGCCGATCAACTGGGTCTGGTTCCAGATCGTCACCGAGCAGTTCCTGGCCTCCGTGGGCGGGCCGTACGCGGAGGAGGACATCGAGGCGGGGCTCGCCCTGGCCCGCACGTTCGAGCGCGCCGACGGCTGGTACGCCGACGGCCCCGAGCGCTCCTACGACCACTACAACGGGTGGGCGCTGCACCTGTACCCGCTGCTGTGGAGCGAGATGGCCGGCCGCGACCCCGATCCGGCGTACCTGGCCCGGCTGGAGCGCTTCCTCGACGACGCCGTGCACCTGGTGGGCGCCGACGGCTCGCCGCTTATCCAGGGGCGCAGCCTGACCTACCGGTTCGCCGCGGCGGCGCCGTTCTGGGCGGGGGCGCGGGCCGGGGTCGGCTCCCCCGGGCTGCTGCGCCGGGCCGCGTCGGGCATCGTGCGGCACTTCGCCGAGCGCGGCGCGCCGGACCGCGACGGGGTCCTCACCCTCGGCTGGCACGGGCCGTGGCGCGGGATCGCGCAGGACTACTCGGGGCCCGGCTCGCCGTACTGGGCGGCGAAGGGCCTGCTGGGGCTGTCGCTGCCGGCCGGGCATCCGGTGTGGACGGCCGTCGAGGAGCCGCTGCCGGTCGAGACCGGCGACTTCACGCGAGTGGTACGGGCCCCCGGCTGGCTGGTCAGCGGGACGCGGGCGGACGGGATCGTCCGGGTCGTCAACCACGGCACCGACCACGCGCGGCCGGGCGCGCGCCTCGCCGACGCGCCGCTCTACGCCCGGCTCGGCTACTCCACGGCCACCTTCCCGCTGCTGTCCGGCGATCCGCTCGACCAGTCGGTGGCGGTGCTGGACGAGGACGGGCGGGCCTCCCACCGGACGGGGTTCGCGGCGGGGCCGGTGTCCGCGCTGCCGTCAGGGACGCTGGTCGGCTCGTCGCGGTGGCGGGCCCGCTGGGGCGAGCAGGGCCCCGGCCCGGACCACGGGTACAGCCGGCCGGGCGGCGAGCTGCGCGACGGACCGGAGGTGGAGGTCGTCTCGGCGGTGCGCGGCGCCTGGGAGGTCCGCTTCGCCCGCCTCCCCGCCGAGCGGGACGCCCCGACCTCCGCATCGGACACCCGTGCCTCCGCATCGGACGCCCGGACCTCCGCATCGAACGCCCGGACCTCCGCATCGGACGCCCGGGCTGACGAGCCGGGCGGGCGGGCTGACGGGCCGGGCGGGCGGCTGCGTCTCGGGGGGTGGCCCGCGCCCGAGGGCGGGCCCGCGACCCGGGTGGCCGGCGGCCCCGGGCTGACGGAGGAGGGCATCGCGGTCGCGGCCACGCCGCTCGCCCGGCGCACGCTGGTCCCGTGGTGCGCCACCCCGGGCCCGGCCGAGCCCGGCCGCTGGTACACCGCCGCGCTGCTGCTGGGCGAGGGCGGCTCGGGGGGCGAGCCGCCGGTGGTCAAGGACGACGTGATCACCTGGCCGGACGGCGTCACGGACGAGATCCCCTTGCCCGCCTGACACTCGAGCGCGCCGCGCGGCGGTACGGTCGCCCTCGTGACCCAGACACCGCCCGCCGCGGCCGAGCGCGGCCGCCACGAGCCAGTCGTGATCGGGCACCGGGGCGCGAGCGCCCACCGGCCCGAGCACACCCTCATGTCGTACGAGACCGCCATCGCCCTCGGCGCCGACTACATCGAGCCCGACCTGGTCGCCACCAAGGACCACGTGCTGGTGGCCAGGCACGAGAACGAGATCTCCGGCACGACGGACGTGGCCGCGCGGCCCGAGTTCGCCGACCGGCGCACCACCAGGACCATCGACGGCCGGCCTGTCACCGGCTGGTTCACCGAGGACTTCACGCTGGCGGAGCTGAAGACGCTGCGCGCCAAGGAGCGGGTGCCGGAGCTGCGGCCGGGCAACACGGCGTTCGACGGGCTCGCGGAGATCCCGACGTTCGAGGAGGTCGTGCGGCTCGCGCTGCGGGCGGGCGTCGGGGTGTACCCGGAGACCAAGCATCCGACGTACTTCGCCTCCATCGGGTTGCCGCTGGAGGAGCCGCTGCTGGAGGTGCTCGGCCGGCACCGGGTGCGCGCGGCCTACATCCAGTCGTTCGAGACGGCGAACCTGCGCGAGCTGCGCGCCAGGACGGAGCTGCCGCTGATCCAGCTCGTGGCGTACGACGGCGCGCCCTACGACTGGGTCGCCGCCGGCGACCCCCGCTCCTCGAAGGACCTGGTGACGCCGGACGGCCTGCGCGAGATCGCCGGGTACGCCGACGGCATCGGCGTCGACACCCGGCACGTGGTGCCGCGCGACGCCGACGGCCGGACGCTGCCGCCCACGACGCTCGTCGCCGACGCCCACCGCCACGGCCTCGACGTGCACGTGTGGACGGTACGCGGCGAGAACTCCCAGCTCCCGGCCGACCACCGGGCGGGCGACCCGGCGAGCCCCGCCCACCCGCGGGCGATCGGCGACGTCACGGGCTGGCTGGCCAAGCTGCTGGACGCGGGGATCGACGGCGCGTTCTGCGACGACCCCGGCACGGCCCGCGCGGTGCTCGCCGAGCGGGCCCGCCGCCGGCGCTGACCCGGCTCACGTGCGACGCCAGCGCGCCTCACCGAAGCAGTACGCCGCGAACAGCAGCAGCCCCAGCGCCACCACCACGAGCAGCCACGGCCCGGCGGGCGTGCCGGCGAACTCGCGCAGCGCCGCGTCGATGCCGCCCGCCTCGTCCGGGTCGAACGTGACCGCCGCCCGGCAGACGAGGATCCCGGCCAGCGCGGCGACCGCGCCCCTGGCGACGAACCCGCCGAGGCCGAGGTGGTCCATGACGGCACGGGCGGGCGCGGGCATGCCCGCCCGGTCCAGCTCCTTCCTGAACCCCTTGACGAGCCCCTGGCGCACCCAGTAGCCGCCGAGCACGACCAGTCCGAGCCCGATCGCGCCCACGATCACCGGCCCGCCGGGCAGCCCGAGCAGCGTCGCCGTGATGTCGCGGGACTTCTCGTCGTCGGACGACGCCTTCCCCTTCGTCAGCACGCTGATCAGGCTGACCACGACCAGCGCGTACACCGCGACCCTGGCGACCGCCTCGGCCCGCTCGATCGTCTCGCCGCCCCCGAACAGCGCCTCCGAGATCTGCCACAGCGCCAGCGCCACGAACCCGACCATCATGATCCACAGCAGTCCCGCGCCGAAGGGCAGCTCGGCGACCGCCTCGATGGCGCCCGCCTTGTCGGCCTCCTTCGACCGCTCGCCCAGGCCGACCTGCACCGCCACCGCGCCGACCAGCGCGTACAGCACGCCGCGGCAGGCCAGGCCGATCCGCGTCGCGACGTCCATGACGGGGTGGCGGGCCGCTCTCCGCGCCGCGCCGCGTACTTCTTGTCCCGCCGTGCTCATCATTCCTCCAGGGGGGTTCGGAGGACGTACGAGATGCCCCGGAAACGGCGTTGCAGACCTCGGTATCGGGCGGCGTCGTCGTTACGATGATCAGGTGAGGACCGACCAGCACGGACTCGCCATGAGCGGGGCGAGCGCCGCCGCGGCCCGCCACTACGACCGCGCGATCGACGAGCTGCTGCACTTCCGGGCCGAGGTCGACGCCGAGGCGAACGCGGCGCTGGAGGAGTCGCCCGACTTCCCCATGGGCCACGTGCTCGCCGCCTATCTCGGGCTGCTGACCACCGAGGCCGAGGACGCGCGGACGGCGCGGGTGCGTTTCCACGCCTTCCTCCGGCGCGCCGGCGGGAGGTCCCTGCCGCCGCGCGAGCGGGCCCATCTCGCGGCCGTGCGGGCGCTGCTCGACGGCGACTTCCTGACCTGCGGGGCGCTGCTCGCCGAGATCACCGCCGAGCATCCGCGCGACGCGCTGGCGCTGATCGCCGGGCACCACGTCGACTTCTTCACCGGCGACGCCCGCTCGCTGCGCGACCGCGTCGGCGGCGCGCTCACCGCCTGGGGTCCCGGCGACCCGCACTACGGGCAGGTGCTCGGCATGTACGCCTTCGGGCTGGAGGAGGCCGGGCACTACGACCGGGCGGAGGAGGTCGGGCTGCGGGCGGTCGAGCTCGACCGGCGCGACGTGTGGGCGATCCACGCCGTCACGCACACGTACGAGATGCGCGGCCGCTTCGGCGACGGGCTGCGCTATCTGGACGCACGGGTGCCCGACTGGTCGACGGGGACGTTCCTCAACGTGCACGCCTGGTGGCACTACTGCCTGTTCGCGCTGGAGGCAGGGGACGTGCCGCGGGTGCTGGCGATCTACGACGCGGCGCTGGCCGACGGGCAGTCGTGCCTGGAGCTGCTGGACGCCGCCGCCCTGCTGTGGCGGCTCCACCTGGAGGGGTCGGAGCAGCCCGAGCGGTGGCGGGCGCTGGCCGACGCCTGGCCGGCGCGGGTGGCCGAGCCGTTCTACGCCTTCAACGACATGCACGCGGTCATGGCGTACGTGGGCGCGGGGCGGCTGGGCGAGGCGGACAAGCTGATCGCCTCGCGGGAGGCGTACGTGGCCGAGGCCCGTCCCGGCGTGACCAACGTGGACATGACGCTGCGGGTGGGGCTGCCGGTGTGCCGGGCGCTCGTCGCGTTCGGGCGCGGCGACCACCGGGCGGCGCTCGACCTACTGTACCCGATCCGGCACCGGGTCAACGAGTTCGGCGGCAGCCACGCCCAGCGCGACGCCGTGCAGCGGACGCTGCTGGAGGCGGCGCTGCGGGCCGGGGCGCGGGACGTCGCCCGGACGCTGGTCAGCGAGCGGATCGAGGTGCGGCCGTGCAGCCCGTACAACTGGCTGAAGCAGGCGGCCGTGGCCGAGGCGTTCGGCGACCGGGCCGCGGCGGCGGCCGCGCGGACGCGGGCCGGCGAGCTCGCCCGCGCACTCTGACCGGGCCGTTCGACTGAGTCATGACTCAGGAGCAAGGCGTGTGACCGCCGATTCGCAAGGGACTCCCGGGGCCGTGGAGGTCTTCACGTGGCGGCGTTCGTGAGAAGATCGAGATCATGATCGGTCTGCCAGGCTCGGGTCGTCGCGCTCGCCGTGCCGCCGCGACGGCCACCCCCGTGATGCTCGTGCCGTGCCCATGGACGCCCGCCGTCGCCGACGCCCCACCCGGTCGTGCCCTTAGGGCGCGTACCCGGCCGGTGCCGATCACATGCTGACCATGCGCGAAGGCGATCCCCTCACCAGCTCCTCCCCCGCTTCCGCTGATGAGCAGGACGCCCCGGTCCGCCGGGAGAGCGGCCTGCCGCGACGGGAGACCGTACGCGGGGTCCCCCGCGTCACGCCGGCCTCGCCCGTGACGCCGGCCGCGGCGACGGCGCCGATCACGCCGTCGCCGCCGGACGCCGGCCCCGCGCCGCACGACCACCGCTTACCGGCCGCGACCCCGGACAGCGGCCGGGCGGAGGACGCCGCGCCGGGGAGCGTCGGGCAGATCCCCGGCCTCCGGCCGCGCCGCCGCCCCAAGGACGGCGGCCAGGTGCCCGGCGCCGACGTGGACCTGGTGGACGCCCTCGACCCGCTCGCCCGCCGTACGGTGTCCGCCTGGCTGTGCGACAAGCCGTCCGCCGCCGCCCGCCAGGTGGCCCTGCAGGTGGTGGCGTCGTTCCTGCGCTGGCTGCAGGTGGCCGAGCCGGGCGTCGAGCTCCTGGCCGTCACCGGCGCCCATCTGGAGGCGTTCTGCGAGGCCGCCCGCACCGGCGGCGTCCCCCGAAGCCCCGGCAGGCCGCTGACCAGCAAGACGGTCAGCCGCAAGCGGGCCGCCCTGCTGTCGTTCTACACCTACGCCTGGCGCTGCGGCGTCGTCCGGCACAACCAGGTCGCCGGCGCCGCGCCGGCCAGGCCGGCCCGCCAGGGCGACGGTCACGCGGTCACCCCGGAGGAGCGGCGGCTGCTCCGGGAGGGCGTCGCCCGCCTCGCGGCGGACGGCCGCACCGCGGAGGCGGCGGCCGTCGCGCTGCTGGAGCTGACCGGCGCCGCCGTGGAGGCCCTGGCCGGGCTGACCCGGCAGGACGTGCGCACCGTGCCCGACGGCACCGTGGGGCAGCCGGCCGTCGTCACCGTCAACCACGGACGGGACGACGTCGCCGCCTTCCTGGTGACGCCGCTGGCCCGCCCGTTGCTGCGCGTCCTGTGCGCCAGCCGGCCGGCGGGCGAGCCGCTGATCCGCCGCCCGGACGGCCGCGCCCTCGACGCCGCCTGGCTGGGCACGGCGCTCACGGCCGCCGCCCGCGCCGGCGGCGTCCCGGAGCACCGCGCCCGCCTGCTCACCCCGGCGATGCTCCGCGCCGCCAACGTCACCGACCTGCTCAACGCCCGATAACCCCCGTTGGCCCCGTCTCGCCCCGGCTTGGGGCGGGACGGGCGGGGTCTCTGGGCCGGGAGCGCCGGGCCGGGAATGTCGGTGGGGCCGGGTAGGGTTTCGGCCCATGGATCGGGAACTCACGCTCATGGTCGTCCACGCCCACCCCGACGACGAATGCCTCAGCACCGGCGGCATCCTGGCCCGCTACACCGAGGAGGGCGTCCGCACCGTCCTGGTCACCTGCACCAACGGTGAGCAAGGCGACGGTGACGGCGGCGTCAAACCGGGCGAGGACGGCCACGACGACGCGGCGGTGGCCGCCCGCCGCCTGGCCGAGCTGCGCGAATCGGTCGCCCACCTGGGCGTCGACCACCTGGAGCTGCTCGGCTACCGCGACTCCGGCATGGACGGATGGGCGGGCAACGGGCACCCCGACGCGTTCGCCAACGTCCCGGTGGAGGAGGCGGCGGGCCGGCTGGCCGCCCTGATCGAGCGCTACCGGCCGCAGGTCGTGGTGACGTACGACGAGACGGGCGGCGGCGGTTACGGTCACCCCGACCACGTGCAGACGCACCGGATCACCGTGGCGGCCGTCGAGTCGACCGGCATCCCCGACAAGTTCTACTACACGGCGATGCCGCGCTCGGCGATGAAGCAGATGTTCGAGCTGATGCGCGACAGCGGCATGGACGTGGGCGACTTCGAGGTCCCCGACGACTTCGGCACCCCCGACGAGCGGGTCACCACGGTCGTCGACGTGGCCCCCTACACCGAGCGCAAGCTCAAGGCGCTGCGGGCGCACGAGAGCCAGGGCGAGAACATCTTCTTGCTGCGCATGCCGGAGGAGACCCAGCAGCGGGCGTTCTCGCACGAGGCGTTCGAGCGGGTGCTGTCCAAGGTGCGGACCCCCATCCACGAGGAGGACCTGTTCACGGGCCTGCGCCACTAGCCGGTGAGAAAGGCAGCCCGATGATCGCTGTCCTGGGTGAGTGCGTCGCAGACGCCTTCACCACCCGCCCCTCCGCCTCCATCGACGGCGGCGGGCGCGGCCTGGAGCTGCGGGTGCTGCCGGGGGGCGGCCCCGCCAACACCGCCGTGGCGCTGGCCCGGCTCGGCACCCCGGCGCGCTTCCTCGGCCGCCTCTCCGGCGACGTCTTCGGCGACCTGTTCCGCGGGCATCTGGCGGCCTCGGGCGTGGACCTGTCGGGCTGCGTCGAGGCCGCCGAGCCGAGCGCGCTCGCCATCGCCGCCCTCGACGCGGACGGACGCGCCGACTACACCTTCTACGCCGAGGGCGCCGCCGACTGGCAGTGGAGCCGGGACGAGCTGACCCCGGCCAGGCGCGGCGCCGTCGCCTGCCTGCACACCGGATCGCTCGCCCTGGTCCGGGCCCCGGGGCGGGCGGCGGTCGAGGAGTTCGCGCGGGCCGCGTCCGCGCACGCCACGATCTCGATCGACCCGAACGTCCGCCCCAGCCTCGCCGCGAAGGACGACTACCAGGTGGCGCGCTGGTGTTCGTGGGCGGACGTCCTCAGACTCAGCGACGACGACCTGGAGTTCCTGATGCCCGAGGTGTCCCAGGAACACGCCTGCGACACCTGGCACGAGGCGGGTGCCCGCCTGGTGATCGTCACCCGGGGGGCCGCGGGTGCCCTGGTCTCGCTGGACGGCGAGCGCACCACCGTGCCCGCCCCCGAGGTCGAGGTCGTGGACACGGTCGGCGCGGGCGACTCCTTCACCGCCGGCCTCCTGCACCACCTGCACGCCGGCGGCCACCTCGGCGGGCGACTGGACGGCCTGGACCTGGGGACGGCGGCGGAGGCGGCGACGTTCGCAGCCCGCGTAGCCGCCCTGACCTGCTCAGTCCCCGGCGCCGACCCGCCCTGGGCCACCCGGCTGACCACTCACCCTGATCCCCCGGGCTGAACGCCGGCGTCCGGGCCGGGACCAGGTGTTCCTGACGGCCGGCTGGGATCGGTGGGGGCGGTGCGGTGGCCGTTCCAGACGAAGCGGGCCGTCGTCACGGCGTCGTCGCCGTCGCCGGTGATGAGCTGGTGGACGGCGATCCCGTCGAGCTCGCGATATTCGCACCATTCGTGATCGGAGGTCAGCACGAGGTCCAGCCCCAGGTCCACCAGCAGTTCGAAGACCTGGCCGCGGTTCGTCCGGTCCACGCCCACGAACACCTCGTCCAGCAGGATGAACCGGGGGCAGCCCGGGTCGGTCTGGTAGTGCGCGGCCACGGCGGCGAACAGCGGCAGGTGCAGCGCGATCGCCTTCTCCCCGCCTGACAGCGCGCCGTGCAGCTTCCTGGTGAGGTCCTGCCAGCCCTGGCCGTCGCCGCGGTCGAGCCGGACGGTGAACCGGTGCCATGAGGTGTAGTCGAGGACCGTCGCGAGCTGGTCCTCCCAGCAGCTCGCCGGGGAGTCGTCGGCCCGGGCCTCCTCCACCCGGTCGCGGAAGAAGGCGTACAGGGTCTCGCGGGCCGCCTCGTCCAGGTCGGCCGGGTCGCGCAGCAGCAGGTCGCGGGCGTTCCTGGTGGTCGCGGGCTGGGCCGGGTCCACCTGCCAGGACAGCCGGACCGCGAGCCGGGAGGCGGTGCGGACTCGTGCCAGACGCCGGTTCATGTCCTCGACCAGGGCGGTCGCCTGCCTGATGCGGTCGGCCAGGTGCCGGCGGGCGCTGCCGCTGAGCATGCGGTCGAACAGGTCCCGCTCCACCTGGCCGCTGCCCGACCGGCGCGCGTCCCGCTCGGCGCGCAGTGTGTCGGCGAGCGCCGCCACGCCGGTCCGCGCGCCGCCGGTGCTCGCGGTGAGCACCTGGACGTCGTCGTCGCAGACCAGCTCCAGGGTCGCCCGGTGGGCCAGGGCCTCCCTGGCGTGGTGGACGGCGTCCCGCAGGCGGGTCTCGGCCTCGCGGAGGTGGCGCGGCTCGTACGGCACCGCGGCGAGGTGTTCGGCCAGGCGCCGGGCCGCCTCGACCGGCGTACCGGCGGGGTCCGAGGTTGCTTCGGGCGGCAGCGCGGCGTCGTACGGGAGGTGGCCGGAGGTGAGGCGGTGGAGGCGCGCGCGGGCCGCGTCGTACGCGTGTTCCGCCCCGGCGTGCTTCTCCTCGGCCGCGGCCAGCTCGCCCTGGAGGCGGCCGAGGCGGGCGTTGAGACGGGCCAGGCCCTCGTTGAGCGACTTGACGAGGCGGCGGGAGGAGCGGTGTGCGGCTTGGACGTCATGAAGCTGTTCGAGCACCCGCAGGCGGCCGGCGTCGTCCGCGGAGCCGACGGCGGACTCGCCCCTGGACCCGGCGGCGGGGTCCCCGGCCGCGCTTGCAGTGGCTCCGACGGCGAAGCCGGCGGCAGGGTCCTCAGCGGGGTTCGTAGTGGGTTCGGCAGCGAGCTTGGGCGCAGATCCCCCCGCGAGCCTCGCTGCACGTTCGGCGGCGTGCCCGGCTACGGATTCCCCGGTGGACCTCGCTGCACGTACGACGGCGGGCCTGACTGCGGGTTCCCCGGTGGGCCTTGCTGCACGTTCGACGACGGGCCTGACTGCGGGTTCCCCGGTGGGCCTTGCTGCACGTTCGACGGCGGAATCGGCGGCGGAAACCCCAGCGGGCCCCGCCGCACGTTCAATGCCAGAACCGGCCGCAGAATCCCCGGTGGGCCTCGCCGCGCGTTCGACGGCGGAACCAGCTGAGGGTTCACCGGCGGAGCTTACGGCGCGTTCGATGGCGGACAGGCGTTCGGCCAGGCTGATGGCCGACGCCGCCGCCTCCTCCGCTCGTTCGACGGCGCGTACCGCCAGGTCCTCGTACTCGCGGGCGGTCTCGGCGGCGTACGCGGCCAGCTCGTGGGCGGTGCGGGTGTCGGCGTGGCGCTCGTGACGTACGGCGGCGGCGGTCTCGGCGGCGCGCAACGCCTCCTCCAGGCCGTCCAGGGCGGGCAGGGCCGTCGGGAGGGCGTGCGCGGCGGCCTGCTCGGTGGCCCGCCGCAGCGCGTGGACGACCTCCGCCTCGCGCCCGCGCAGCCGTTCCTCGGCCGCCCGCAGCCGGTCCTCCAGCAGCGCGACCTT
>NZ_BAAJOU010000018.1:0-58284 GCF_057536035.1 Nonomuraea sp. B208 | reverse complement strand
GTCGTGCGTGATGAGGATCGTCGTCCGCCCGGCCATGAGCCGCCCCAGCGGCGCCATGACCTGCGCGGCCGTCTCCTCGTCCAGCCCGGTCATGGGCTCGTCGAGCACCAGCACCGGCGCGTCCCGCAGGACCGCCCTGGCGATCGCGACGCGCTGCCGCTGCCCCCCGGACAGCAGCCGCCCGCGCTGCCCCACCGGCGTGTCGTACCCCCGGGGCAGATCCTTGACGAACTCGTGCACGCCGGCTGTCTCCGCGGCCCGGATGATCTCCTCCATGGAGGCGGCGGGCCGCCCGTAGGCGATGTTGTCCCGTACGGACCCGGAGAACAGCATCGTCTCCTGGTGCAGCACGGTGACGTTCTCGCGCAGGGACTCGCGGGTCAGGCTCCGGACGTCGGCGCCGTCCAGCAGGATGCGGCCCTCGTCCGGGTCGTAGAAGCGCAGCAGCAGCTTGGCCAGCGTGGACTTGCCCGCCCCGCTGGGCCCGGTGATCACCAGCACCTCCCCGGGTTCGGCGACGAAGGACACCTCGCGCAGCGCGGGCCGCGAGGCGCGTCCCGGATAGGCGAAGCCGACCCGGTCGAACTCCACGCGGCCCCGTCCCTGGCCGGCGGCGACGGCCGAGGGGGCGTCGGTGACGGCGGGCCTGGCCCGCAGGACCTCGATGATCCGGTCGGAGCCCGCGGCCGCCTCCGACACGGTGAGCGCCAGCTCGCCGAGCCCCTGGACGGCCGGATAGAGCAGGGCCAGGTACGCGGCGAAGGCCAGCAGACCGCCGATGGTCAGCCGGCCGGCGGCGATCTCCCACGCGCCGACGCCGAGGACGATGATCAAGCAGACGGTCTCGATGACCTGCACGACCGGGCCGTACAGACCGGACAGCCACGCCTGCGACAGGTTGGCGCGCAGCCACGTCCGCCCCTCGCGGTGCAGCCTGCGCGCCTCGTCGCGCTGCCGGTTGTACGCCTGCACCAGCGGCTGGTTGGCCAGCCCCTCCTCCAGGACGCTGTTCATCGCGCCGTTGCTGTGCCGCTCGCGCGCGGCCGCGACGCGGAACCTCGCCGCGAACAGCTTCGACACCAGCAGGAACGCCGGGATCAGGGCCAGCGTGACGAGCGCCAGGTCCCAGCGGACGAGGAACGCGGCCCCGGCGAAGAACACCACGCTGGCGGCGGTGGTGATCGCCTTGACCAGCCCCGAGCCGACGAGCTCCTCGATGGCCTCGACGTCGTCGGTGAGCCGGGCCATGAGGTCGCCGAGCCGCCGCTTCTCGGCGTAGTCGGGCGCGAGCGTCTGCAGGTGGCCGAAGATGCGGTCGCGGAGTCTCAGCAGGAAGCGTTCGGCGGCGAGGGCGGTGACGTACGCCCCGGCGAACGACGCCGCCCCCGCGACCGTGGCGAGCCCCAGCCAGCTGAACGCGGGGACCCAGAAGCCCCCCAGGTCCCGGGTGGTGAGCACCTCGTCCGTGATGTGGCCGAACAGGCGGATCGCGGCGACCTCGCACAGCGCGGCCAGGACGGCGAACACCACTCCGGCGGCGAACAACGGCCGCAGCCCGCGGGTGTCCGGCCAGAACTCGCGGAAAGTCCGGCGAAGGGTGATCGCCGGGGCGAGTTCGCGGCCGGAGGCGGAAAAGGAGAGCCGGCGGCTGAGCCGCCGGCTCTCACGTGGCGCTGTCAGCACCCCCAACCCCACCACCTGCGGCGGGCGCAGGCCCAGCGGCGGCGCCAATAGCGACGCCGGCAGCCCCATCCCTGCTGGTACCCGACGTGAGTGAGCTGCGTGTTCGCCATGATTCCTCCCCCGTTGAACGGCCGAACACTTGACAATTCGGACGTTACCCGACCAAGTCGCATAATTCACGACATTTCAGCCGAAACCGTGAAAGCTTGACCGGTAAAACGCGACGAGAACGGCGTCTCATCGTTCTTGTTAAATCCGCCGCAAATGAGTAAATGAACCAAAGAATCGTCACGCCACCGCCAACGGTTCTTCCCGGGCATGGCCACAAGTCGGCCCCGCCCGCTACTTTCGGCCGATGGCCGGCCCCTCACCGGTCGCCACGATGGGACGCATGACGATCCTCGGTGTGCTCCTCATGATCCAGGGCTTCGGCGCCCTCGTCGCCGTCCACGTCTTCGACCGCGACTTCGGCCTGCTCCACCTGGTGTTCGACGGCGGCGCGCTGACGGTCGCCGGGATCGTCACCGGCGTGCTCGGGCTCGCGCTCACCGTCGCGGGCATCGCGCGCGGCGACGAGTGAGGGCCGAGTGACCGGCCCTCACTCACCGGACTCGGCGGGTCAGGTCAGCGACGAGTACGCCACCACTCCGCGCCGCATCGCGTCGACCGCCTTGCCCGCCGTCTGCCGGATCCTGCTGCCCGGCGCCGCCGCGTTCTGGAGCTGCCCCAGCAGGTCCATCAGCTGCTTGATCCACCGGACGAAGTCGCCGGCCGCCAGCTCGTTGCCGTTGACGCCGTCCATCAGCACCGCGTCCAGCGTGTGCCCCTTCGTCCACCGGAACGCCGCCCACGCGAAGCCCAGATCCGGCTCACGCAGCGTCGACAGCTTGTGGTCGGACTCGATGCCCTCCAGCTCCCCCCACAGCCGCAGCATGGCCGTCAGCGCGTCCTGCGCCCGTCCCGCGGGGATCTTCGGCCGGCGCGCGTCGTCGGCCGCCCGCGACTCGAACACCAGCGCCGACACGCACGCCGCCAGCTCGGCCGGGTCCAGCTCCTCCCACAGGCCCTGGCGCAGGCTCTCGGCCGTCAGCAGGTCGAGCTCGGTGTAGAGGCGGCCGAGACGACGGCCCTCGTCGGTGACGGTCTCGCCGTCGAGGTAGCCGAGCTGCTCCAGCACCGAGCAGATGCGGTCGAACGTCCGCGAGATGACGTGCGAGCGGCCCTCCACCCGGCGGCGCAGCCCCTCGGTCTCGCGCAGCAGCTTGTAGTAGCGCTCGGCCCAGCGGGCGTGGTCCTCGCGCTCGTCGCAGCCGTGGCACGGATGCTGCCGGATGCGCCGGCGCAGCTCGTTGATCTCGTCGTCCTCCATCGCGTGGTCACGCACGCGCGGCGGCTTGCCGAGGTCACGGTCGCCGATCTTGGCCAGCAGCGTGGAGACCAGGTTGGCGCGTTCCTTCGGCGAGCGGCCGTTGAAGTTCTTCGGGATGCGCAGCTTCTCCAGCGGCTCGACCGGCACCGGGAAGTCGGCCGGGTCGAGCTTCTTGACCTGCTTGCCGATCGTCAGCACCAGCGGGCTCGGGCCGTGCCCGCGCGGGTTGCGGCCCGGGTCCAGGACGATCGCCAGCCCCGCCCGCCGCCCGCCCGGCACCCGGATCACGTCGCCCGGCTGCAGCGCCTCCAGCGAGCGCACCGCCGCCGCCCGCCGCGCCGCGCCGCGCTGCTTGGACAGCTCGGCCTCCCGGTCCGACAGCCGCCGCCGCAGCGCGGCGTACTCGGGGAAGTCGCCCAGGTGGCACGTCATGGCCTCCTGGTAGCCCTCCAGCGCCTCCTCGTGCTTGCGGAGCTGCTTGGCCAGCCCCACCACCGCCCGGTCGGCCTGGAACTGCGCGAACGACTCCTCCAGCAGCGTGCGCGCCCGCTCACGGCCGAACTGCCCCACCAGGTTGACCGCCATGTTGTACGACGGCTGGAAGCTGGAGCGCAGCGGATAGGTACGCGTGCCGGCCAGCCCCGCCACCGACAGCGGGTCCATGCCCGGCTGCCACAGCACCACGGCGTGACCCTCGACGTCGATGCCGCGCCGCCCCGCCCGGCCGGTGAGCTGGGTGTACTCCCCCGGCGTCAGGTCGGCGTGCGTCTCGCCGTTCCACTTGTCCAGCTTCTCGATCACCACGCTGCGGGCCGGCATGTTGATGCCCAGCGCCAGCGTCTCCGTCGCGAAGACCGCCTTGACCAGCCCGCGCGTGAACAGCTCCTCCACGACCTCCTTGAAGGCCGGCAGCATGCCCGCGTGGTGCGCGGCGAGCCCGCGCTCCAGGCACTCGCGCCACTCCAGGTAGCCCAGCACCGCGAGATCCTCGTCGGGCAGGTGGGCGGTGCGCTCGTCGACGAGCTGGCGGATCTCGTGCCGCTCGCGGTCGGTGGTGAGCCGGATGCCCGCGTAGAGGCACTGCTGCACCGCCGCCTGGCAGCCCGCCCGCGAGAAGATGAACGTGATCGCCGGCAGCAGCCCCTCGGAGTCGAGCTTCTCGATCACCTGCACCCGGTCCGGCGGCCGGGCCCGCTGCGGCCGGCCGTAGCCCCGCCCCCTGCCCCGGCCCGCCATCAGCCGCTCGGCGTCCCTGGTCACCCGCATCAACGTGGGGTTGATGCGCGGCGTCAGGTCGTCGTTGACGAACATGTCGTAGACGCGGTTGCCGATCATCATGTGCTGCCACAGCGGCACCGGCCGGTGCTCGTCGACGATGACCGTGGTGTCGCCGCGCACGTCGCCCAGCCACTCGCCGAACTCCTCGGCGTTGCTCACCGTCGCCGACAGCGCCACCAGCCGGACCGACTCCGGCAGGTGGATGATGACCTCCTCCCACACCGCGCCACGGAACCGGTCGGCCAGGTAGTGGACCTCGTCCATCACCGCGAAGCCGAGCCCGGCCAGCGTGGCCGACCCCGCGTACAGCATGTTGCGCAGCACCTCGGTGGTCATGACCACGATCGGGGCCTCGCCGTTGACGCTGTTGTCGCCGGTCAGCAGGCCCACCTTGGCGGTGCCGTAGCGCTTGACCAGGTCGTTGTACTTCTGGTTGGACAGCGCCTTGATGGGGGTGGTGTAGAAGCACTTCATGCCCTGCTGCAGGGCCAGATGGACGGCGAACTCGCCGACGACCGTCTTGCCCGACCCCGTCGGCGCCGCCACCAGGACGCCGTCACCGGCCTCCAGGGCGCGGCAGGCGTCGAGCTGGAAGTCGTCCAGCTCGAAGTCGTAGAGACCTCGGAACGATGTGAGCGCGGCCCCGTCGTCGGCGTGCTTCTGACGGAAGGCCGCATAGCGTTCCGCTGGCGTTGTCATACCCGTCAGCCTACCGAAACCGCCATTCCGGTCCGTCCTTCCGTACGGGGCCGGGTGCGGGCGATCCGGGCCCGACGCCTTTACAAAGTAGATTTCAAACGAGGACACGCAGCGCGCCCGGCCGGACCTCGCACTCCACGGGAACCGGCCCGACGCGCTCGCCGTCGGCGTACGCCACCAGCCCGGCCGGGTCCGCGGCCTCCAGGCGCACCGTCCGCGCCCTGCGCGCCGTCACCGCCGGATGCCCGGCGTGCGTGCCCCGGTAGACGCTCGGGAAGACGCGCAGGAACTCGCCCTTCGGCAGGGCCCCGACCATCACCACGTCGAGCAGCCCGTCGTCGGGCAGCGCGTCGGGGCAGACCCGCATGCCGCCGCCGTACGAACGGGTGTTGGCCACCGCCACCAGCATCGCCTCCCGCTCGATCACCTCGTCGTCGTCGAGGACGAGCCGGAACGGCACGGGCCGGAACGAGCGCAGCTCCTCCACCATGGCCACCACGTAGCGGGCCGACCCGGCCGGCCAGGTGAGCCGGTTGGCCCGCTCGTTGACCCGCGAGTCGAAGCCGCAGCACAGCACCCCGGCGAACAGCTCCTCGGCCCGCCCGGCGCGCACGCGGGCGGCGTCCACCAGCCGCGACTTCATCCGCAGCACGACCCGGGCGGCCGCCATCGGGTCCTTGCACGGCACGCCGAGCGCGGCCGCGATGTCGTTGCCGGTGCCGGCCGGGATGATGCCGAGCGGCACGTCGGTGCCGGCCACGGCCTGCACGGCCAGGTGCACCAGGCCGTCGCCGCCGAAGGCGACGAGCGCGTCGGGGCGTTCGGCGACGGCGGTGCAGGCGCGTTCGAGCGCGTCGGCGGCGTCGGAGCCGACGATGACCGACAGCTCCGCCCCGCCGGCGCGCAGCCGGCGCGCCACGGGTTCGAGCTGGCGCAGGGCCCGGCCGCCGCGTGCGGCCGGGTTGACGAGCACGGCGAGTTGGGGGGACACGCCCGGAACCTATCGCCTATCGCGCGGAACCGGAATCCTCCGCCCGCTATCGCCCGGCGGGATCCCCGTCGCCCGGCTTGTCGCCGACCGGCCTGTCAGCGGGCGGGGCGTCACCGAGCGGCACGTCATCGAGCGGCCTGTCGTCGAGCGGCCTGTCGTCGTCGGACAGCGGCGAGGCCTCGTCGTCGGACAGCCCGGCGAACTCGTCCGCCGGCCGCCTGCGCTCGCGGAGGTACATGAACAGCTCGGCGGCCAGGAACAGCACGATCATCGGGGTCGCCAGCGCCATCATGGTGATGGGGTCGCCGCCCGGCGTGATCACCGCGCCGAAGACGAACATCAGGAAGATGACCAGCCGCCGGTGCTTGGCGATCGCGGCGTGCGAGACCACGCCGATGATGTTGAGGAACACCAGCAGCAGCGGCAGCTCGAACGACACCCCGAAGATCAGCAACATGATCAGCACGTAGTCGAGGTACTCGTCGATGGCGATCGTCGCGACCGTGCCGTCCAGCGAGAAGCCCAGCAGGAAGGCCAGCGAGGTGTCCATGATGAAGTAGCACAGCCAGGCGCCGAGGCAGAACAGCGGGATCGCCAGCCCCAGGAACGTCAGCGTGTAGCGCTTCTCGGTGCGGTAGAGCGCCGGGGTGACGAACGCCCAGATCTGGTAGAGCCACGCGGGCGAGGACACCACGAGACCGACCATGAGCGCGATCTTCAGCGTGATGAAGAACGACGAGAAGATGCCGTTGTAGGTCAGGCTGCACTCACCGGTGAGCTGCCGCGCCTGGTCCGTGTGGCAGTAGGGCTCCTTGAGGATCTCCCACACCGGACCGGAGACGATCCAGCCCACGATCAGGCCGACGGCCACGGCGGCGATCGCGATGAGCAGCCGGTTGCGGAGCTCCCGGAGGTGCTCCATCAGCGGCATCCGGCCTTCCGGGTCCCGCGACGGCTTCGGGCCCGACTTCTTCAGCAGCGCCATCTAGGTGAGTCCTCGGGGACGAGGGACGGATGAAGGGGAAGGCTCAGGCGCGCTTGTCGGCCTGCGCCGAGGCACGCAGCCGGGCGGCCTGCTCCTCGAGCTGGCGGGCCTGCTCCTCGAGCGACACCGCGGGCGCGGGGGCCGGGATCTGCTGCGGGGGCGCGGGCTGGGCCGGAGGCTGGGCCTGGGCCTGGACGACGGTCGGACGCTCGTCGTCGTCGTCGTTCATCTTGCTGGTCTCGGCCTTGAAGATGCGCAGGGACCGCCCGACGCCACGGGCCAGGTCCGGCAGCTTCTTGGCCCCGAAGAGCAGGACCAATGCCACCAGGATCAGGATGATCTCCGGAGCTCCCAGGTTCATGTGACGTCCTTACAGGTGAGCCGTGTGCTGTCCAAACCCGATCGTACGCTGCCGACGGCCCTGCCTCATCCCCTGGAGTCCGCTTTCAGCCTGAATTGCTGGTTAATTCGAGCAACCTCCCTGTTCAGGGCACGGGCGGCCACGACCACGCGGGCCCCCAGGACCCCCAGAACGGCCAGCCCGGCCGCCACGACGACGGCCGCGGGCATGATCCACGTCATGACCCGTGAGCGTACAGGGAGAGAGCCCGCTCGGCCTCGGCGCGCACGGTCTCGGCCATCCGGGGCGGCGCGGCGACCCGGCCGGTGTCGCCGAGCCGCAGCGCGAGCTTGACGATCCAGTCCTCGTCGCGGGCCCGCAGCGCCACCCGCAGCCGGCCCTCGCCGAGCTCGGCGACCTCCTCGCACGGGTAGTACTCGGCCACCCACCGCCCGGCCGCGCTCAGCTCCAGCTCGACCAGCTCGTCCGTGGGCGAGGGACGGAAGACGCCACGGGTGACGTCGATCGGCTCGGCCTCGGCGGGCGGGTCGGCGGGCACGTCGAGCACGTCCACGCCGAGCATCCGGTCGAGGCGGAACAGCCGCATCGCCTCCGCCCGGTAGCACCAGCCCTCCAGGTAGGCGCGGCCGTCCACGACGAGCACGCGGGTGGGGTCCACCTCGCGCGGCGTGACCTCGTCGCGGCCCGGCACGTAGTAGCGCAGCGACAGCCGCCGCCCGCCGGTCAGCGCCTCGCGGACGCGGGGCAGCGCGTCGGGGGCGGCGTCCACGTCCACGGCGACCTGGCTGCTGACGGTGGCGGCGCCCTCGCCGGCGGCCCGCTCCAGCTTGGCCGTCACCCGCGCGAGGGCGTCACCGGTCGCCCCACCGGCCTGATCCCTGCCCGCGGGCAGGGCCAGCTCCGGCTGGGCGGCCAGCATGCGCAGCGCGACCAGCAGGGCGCTGGCCTCGTCGATGCCGAGCCGCAGCGGCCGGGCGATCGTGTCGGCGTTGTCGATGATGATCTCGCCGCCGTCCCAGGAGACGTCGATGAGGTCGCCGGGGGTGTGGCCGGGCAGGCCGCACATCCACACGAGCTGCAGGTCGTCGATGAGCTGCTTCTCGCTCAGGCCGAACACTGCCGCCACCTCGCCGACCTGCGCCCCCGGATGGGACATCAGGTACGGCACCAGCGCCAGCAGCCGCGGCAGCCGGTCCGCGCTCCCGCTCATGCGTCTTCCCCCTGTTTCCTGACCCGTCTCGTGGCCGCCCGGCTCATGCCATGGCCCCCTTCAGTCTGCGGATGACCGCCTCGCGCGCGTCCGGCGGCTCGACCACCTCGACGTCGCCGCCGAGGCTGGCCATCCAGCCGGCCAGCCGCTCGGGGTCGGAGAAGGTCAGCTCCGCCTCGTCCCAGCCGTCCACGCCGGGGTGTACGGCCCTCGCGAGCTGGCGCACCCCCTCGCACGCCCCCTGGCGCACCCGTACGACGGCCACCCGCTCGTCCGTCGTCTCGTCGGGGAAGCCGACCATGGCCCGCAGGTCGACGCCCTCGGGCACGCGTACCGCTCCCGGCTTGCCGACGTGCGCGACCTGGCCGGCGATGCGGCTGAGCCGGAAGGCGCGCGGCGCCTGCCGGTCGCGGTCGTACCCGGCGAGGTACCAGCGGCCGCGCCGGCTCACCACGCCCCACGGCTCGACGGTGCGGGCGCGTACGCTCTCGCTGCCGGCGCCGCGGTAGTCGAAGCGGACCGCGCGCCGGTCGCGCACGGCCTCCCACAGGGCGGGGAAGGCCGGGTCGCGGGTGTCGACGCGCAGCTCCAGCGCGCCGGTGCCGACCGGCTGGTCGGTGGCGACGCCGCCGGCGCGCAGCTTGAGCAGCGCCCCCGAGGCGGCCTCGGCCAGGCTGGCGCGCTGCCACACCTGGGCGGCCAGGCCGAGCACGGCGGCCTCGTCGGGCTCCAGGGTGATCTCCGGCAGCTCGTACGACTCCCGCTGGATGCGGTAGCCCGGCTCGTCCTCCCACGGGTCGCGGACGACGTCGATGGGGATGCCGATCTCGCGCAGTTCGTTCTTGTCCCGCTCGAACATGCGCTGGAAAGCCTCGTCGCCGTCGCGGTCGTAGCCGGGGACCGCCTGGCGGATCTGCTCGGCCGACAGCGGACGCCGGGTGGCGAGCAGACAGATGACGAGATTGAGCAGCCGTTCCGTCTTCCGGCGCGACATCTGCCTCACTCCTCCTTCATCGACGCTACCCTGCCCCCGTGATCAGATGGCGCAAGGGCGAGGTCGTACGGATCCGACGCGAGTGGCCGGGAGCGGTGGAGCTGGACGTCGCCGTCCCCGAGGGGGAGTGCCGGGCGCTGGCGTACCCCCCGCTGGTGGGGCGCCCGGAACCCGGCGACGAGGTGCTGCTCAACACGACCGCACTCGCGATGGGTCTCGGTACGGGAGGTTACGCCATGGTGGTGGCCGTCCCGAACCGTTTGCCGCAAGATCCTCAGGGGCCGGGGCACCTGGTGAAGGCCCGGTACACCCCGTTGCAGGCCACGGTGGCGGGCGCGGACGAGCAGGACTCGCCGTACCACGAGGTCCTGCGCGAGGCCGACTCCCTGGACGACATGCCCGTCGTGGTGGCCGACCTGCACTCGGCGCTCGCGCCGATCCTCGCCGGCCTGTACGAGGCCGCGCCGGGCACGCGGGTGGCGTACGTGATGCAGGACGGCGGTGCGCTGCCCGCGTGGTTCTCGATGACGGCGGCGCGGCTGCGCGAGACCGGCTGGCTGGCGGGCGTGGTGACGGCGGGCCAGGCGTTCGGCGGCGACCTGGAGGCGGTGACCGTGCACACGGCGCTGCTGGCGGCCAGGCACGTGCTGGAGGCCGACGTGGCGATCGTCGCGCAGGGCCCGGGCAACCTGGGCTCGGGCACCCGCTGGGGCTTCTCGGGCGTGCAGGCGGGCGAGGCGGTCAACGCGGCCGGGGTGCTGCGGGGGCGGCCGGTGGCGGCGCTGCGGGTCAGCGAGGGCGACCTGCGCGAGCGGCACCACGGGGTGTCGCATCACTCGCTGACCGCGTTCGGGCGGGTGGCGCTCTGCCCGGCCGACGTGCCGGTGCCCGATCTGCCGGGCGAGTTCGGGGCGCGGGTGCGCGACCAGGCCGAGCTGCTGGCGGTGCGGCACCGCCTGGTGCCGGTGCCGGTGGACGGCCTGCACGAGGCGCTGCGGGCGGCACCGGTCCGGCTCTCGACGATGGGCCGGGGTCTGGAGGAGGACCTGGCCTACTTCCTCGCCTCGGCGGCGGCGGGCAGGTTCGCGGCCTCGCTGCTGTCGTAGGCGTCCTTGTAGGTGAACGCCTCGGGGCTCGGGCCCTCGGTCCTGAGGCGTTCGAGCCGCCGCATGCCCTCGGCCAGCGTCGGGATGGTGCCCTCGGGGATCCACCACATCACCATGGCCGGCTCCGCCATGCGCTGGAACCACTCCCTGCGGCGGCGCAGCACGTCCAGGTGCGGTGAGCGGTAGACGTAGTTCCACAGCGACTCCAGCGACTCCCACACGGAGAAGTTCACGAGCAGGTAGTCGCCGTACTCGTGCTGGACGGTCGCGGTGGGGTCGCTCTCGCTCTCCTTCAGCCGCCAGACGAACCCGGGGGCCGCGTCGGCGAGGGCGTTGATCGGTTCGAGCAGGGCGACGAACTCGGCGAGCTCGGGGGAGTCGATGGGCGCGCGCATGTGGGCGAGGTTGAGCTGGGCGAGATGCATGACGCTCAGCACATCACCTCCTCCCCTTCTATGTCAATCTCCATTTGTTTTAGAAAGGGCGACGCAGCACTCCCCCGGCCGCGCGTCCAGCCGCGCCCGCGCCGGGTCCTCGCCGAGCCCGCGCAGCAGCCCCTGGCACAGCGCCAGGTTCATCGAGCACACGAGCAGCGGCTGCTCCGAGGCCAGCACGTGGAACGGGCAGTTGCGCAGCCGGACCAGCCCGTCCTCCTCGTACGGCTCGTAGCCCCGCTCCCCCAGCACTCGCTCGACCGGCTCGCCCGCGTGCCGCGCGCCGATGCGCTCACCCGCGCCGCGCGCCGCCTTCTCCGCCTGCTCATCGGCGCCCAGCAGCTCGACCACGTCGGCGAGGACCGAGGCGAGGGTGACGTAGTCGCGGGGCGGCAGGCTCACCGAGCGCTCGCCCCTGGCCCTGCGGTAGACCTTGGCCGGCCGCCCGCTGCCCGGCCCCTTCTTCGCAGGGGCGCGGAACCCGCTCTCCAGCAGCCCGGCCTCGACCAGCTTGTCGAGGTGGTGGCCGGCCAGCGTCCGCGACACCCCGGCCGCCTCGGCGGCCTCACCCCGGCCCACGTCGCCGCCGCCGGCCGCGACCGCCTCGTAGAGGCTGCGGCGTACCGGGTCGTTCAGCAGGGCCAGCGCGTCGAGGTCGTCGATGCTCACAGGCGGGAGTCTATGCGCGCGGCCCCGCTCAGTAGACGGCCAGCACGTCCACGACGAAGACGAGGGTGTCGGAGCCCTTGATCCCGTACGCGGGGAAGCCGGGGGCGCCGTAGCCGTACGCGGGCGGGACGACCATCAGCACCCGGCTGCCGGCGGGGACACCGGTCAGCGCCCGCTCCCAGGCCCTGATGAGGCCGCCGTCGCCCAGCTTGAACGCCTTCGGCAGGCCGCTCGTCCACGTGGTGTCGAAGACGCGGCGGCTGCCCCAGACCGCGCCCGCGTACTGGGTGACGACGAGCCGGCCGGGCCTGGCCTTGGGACCTGAGCCCCGTTCGAGCACCGTGGACGCGAACCGGGCCGGCGGAGCAGCGGCGGGCACCTGGAGCGCCGGCCGCGCGCCGGCGCTCACGCGCACGCCCGCCAGCGTGCCCGCGCGGCCCTCGACCGAGGCGCCCTTGTGGTGGGCGCCGAGGATGTCCACGACGTAGAACAGCTCGTCGGAGGGGCCCACGCCGCGCGGCGGATTGGGCCCGAAGCCGCCGCCGGGCGGGACGGCGGCGATGACCCGGCTGCCGACCGTACGGCCCTCCAGGGCCCGGTCCAGGCCGGGCAGCAGGCCGCCCACGGGGAACGCGGCGGGCGCGCCACGGGTGAAGCTGGAGTCGACCAGGCGGTTGCGCCCGCCGTCCCAGACGTGGGCGGTGTACTGCACGACCGCCACATCGTCCGGCTCCAGCCGGGCACCCTTGCCAGTGGTCAGCTCGTCCACCTGGAGGCCGGGCGCGGGCTTACCGTCGGGAAAGTCGACCGTGGGCCGCGCCCCGAACGCCCCGGCCACCTTCAGCTCCAGCCCTTGAGCAGGCGCCCCGGTACACCCAGCGAGCACCGCGACCACGAGCACCGGCCCAAACACCGGCCCAAGCTCCCGTACGAGCACCGGCATGGGCTTGCGCGCGGTCTTCGGCACGAGCGCCGACAGGAGCTTCAGCGCGGGCCTGAACGCGCGCTCGGGGACGGGCCCGGAAGCAAGCTTGGACACGAGCCTGGGCCCGGTCCTGGAAACGGCCCTGGGGGCGGTGGCACGGCGGAGCATCGGGCCCTCCCCTACGCGGCGAGCCCCGGGGCAGGCAGTCCCCGGGGCTCGCGATGCTACCGCGCCGACCCACCACAAACCCCGCGAAACCCCCAAATGGCGGGCACCGGGGCCGGGTCGTGGCTCAGTAGGCGGCCAGGACGTCCACGACGAACACCAGCGTGCTGTTGGCCGGGATGTTCGGCTGCTCCTGGTCGCCGTAGCCCAGGTTCGGCGGGATGCTCATGACGACCCGGCTGCCGACCGGCACCCCGGCCAGCCCCTGCTGCCAGCCCTGGATGACCCCGCTCAGCGGGAACTCGGCCGCCTCGCCCCGCTCCCAGCTCGAGTCGAACTGCTTGTCGGTGCCCCAGATCTTGCCCGTGTAGTGGACGGCGAGCGTCTGGTTGGGCTGCACCTTGGCGCCGGTGCCCTCGATCACCGTCTTGACGACGAGCTCGCCCGGCGGCTTCTCACCGGTCTTGGTGGTGAGCGTCGGCGCCTTCTCGCCGCCCGGGTTCTCGACCTTGACGCCCTTGATGGACTCCTTGGTCTCCTTGCCGGTGGCGGCCTTCAGCGCGGGCGGCTGCGTGCCGACCACGTCGAAGACGAACACCTTGGTCGGCTCGGCAGGAGAGGTCTGCTGCTGCTGCGCGGGGACCGAGTCGTTGGCCAGCACGGCCAGCAGCCGGCCGCCGTGCTTGACCTTGGTGAAGCCCTCCTGCAGCACCTGCGGGAGCTGCTCGTTGACCGAGATCGTCTCGGGGGCCTTGGTGTCGTACGACGAGCCCTGGGCGGCGTTGGTCTTGCCGTCCCAGTCCCAGACGGTCAGGTTGACGATGACCTTGTCACCGGTCTTGATCTCCGCGCCGCTGCCCGGCTGGATCACCTCGTAGGACGACTTGGTGGCCGGCGAGCCGGACGGGAAGGTCACCGTGGGCTTGGCGCCGGGGTTACCGGCGACCTTGAACCCGGTGGACCCGCCGGATGCGGCGTCGTCGGAGCCGCATCCCGCGGCGAAGAAGATCAGCGGCATCGCTGCCAGAACGGCCAGAACGCGGCGCATGCGTTTCCCTCGGAAAAGACGTCAGATTCGCGTCACCCTACCCGAACCTCGGGTACGCCCGAGGTAAACGCACCGCCCGCGTCCCGTCCAGCCGGTGGCTCACATGCCGGCGATCAGCTTGTCCACCCGCTCGTCCACGCTGCGGAACGGGTCCTTGCACAGCACGGTGCGCTGCGCCTGGTCGTTGAGCTTCAGGTGCACCCAGTCGACGGTGAAGTCGCGCCGCTTCTCCTGCGCCTTGCGGATGAACTCGCCCCGCAGCCGCGCCCGCGTGGTCTGCGGCGGCACCGACTTGGCCTCGAAGATCTTCAGGTCGGACGCCACCCGCTCCACCGAGCCGCGCTTCTGCAGCAGGTAGTACAGGCCGCGCTTGCGGTGCACGTCGTGGTAGGCGAGGTCGAGCTGGGCCACCCGGGGCGAGGAGAGCGGCAGGTCGTACTTCTTGCGGTAGCGCTCGATGAGCTGGTATTTCGTCACCCAGTCGATCTCGCGCGAGACCAGGTCGAGATCCCCGGTCTCGACCGCGCGCAGCGTACGCTCCCACAGCTCCAGCACGCGGTGCGCGATCTCGTCGCCGCCGCGCCGGTCCACGAAGTCCTTCGCCTTCGACAGGTATTCCTGCTGGATCTCCAGGCTCGACGCCTCGCGCCCGTTGGCCAGGCGCACCCGGCGCCGCCCGGTCATGTCGTGGGAGACCTCGCGGATGGCCCTGATCGGGTTCTCCAGCGACAGGTCGCGCATCACCGTGCCGGACTCGATCATGCGCAGCACCAGGTCGGTGGCGCCGACCTTGAGCAGCATCGTGGTCTCGCTCATGTTGGAGTCGCCGACGATGACGTGCAGCCTGCGGAAGCGCTCGGCGTCGGCGTGCGGCTCGTCGCGGGTGTTGATGATGGGCCGCGACCGGGTGGTGGCGCTGGAGACGCCCTCCCAGATGTGCTCGGCCCGCTGGGAGACGCAGTAGACGGCCCCGCGCGGCGTCTGCAGCACCTTGCCGGCGCCGCAGACGATCTGCCGGGTCACCAGGAACGGGATCAGCACGTCGGCCAGGCGGCCGAACTCACCGTGCCGGCCGACGAGGTAGTTCTCGTGGCAGCCGTAGGAGTTGCCCGCCGAGTCGGTGTTGTTCTTGAACAGGTAGATGTCGCCCGCGATGCCCTCTTCGCGCAGCCGCTTCTCGGCGTCCACGAGGAGACCTTCGAGGATGCGCTCGCCCGCCTTGTCGTGGGTGACGAGCTCGATGACGTTGTCACACTCGGGTGTTGCGTATTCAGGATGGCTGCCCACGTCGAGGTAGAGGCGGGCGCCGTTGCGGAGGAAGACGTTGCTCGATCGGCCCCAGGACACGACTCGCCGGAACAGGTAGCGCGCGACCTCGTCGGGGGACAGCCTGCGCTGCCCCCTGAACGTGCAGGTCACGCCGTACTCGTTCTCCAGCCCGAAGATGCGACGATCCATCACCTCACACTATGCCCATGGATCGGCGAGCGGGAGAGATCTTGCCGGGTGTTTTCAATGGCGGACCTGTATGGGATGTTTTGTCCCTGTTGGCAGCGCCGTGCCCGCCCCTGAATGAGCACGGCGGCGCGCTCACGGGACGTAGATCTCCTGGACCTTGACGATCTTGCCCCGGTAGACCGTGATGAGGGCCGGCTGACGCTGCTTGCCGTGCCGTTTGACCAGCACCGACGCCGAGCACCGCTTGGCGCCCAGGCCGGTCTTCCTGCTCACCGTGAGCGACCCGCCCGACTGCTTGCAGCCGTACGCCGACAGGAACTCCACGTTCTTCGCGATCGGCGAGGCGTAGGCGGTCGCGTCGCCCTCGCCCGGGCCCACGAAATAGCCCTCGGTGTGCTTGTCCCGCTTCCACTTGATCGGCTGGTACTCGGCCACGCCGCCGCTCACGTGGGTGATCCAGCCGCGCAGGATCCCGTCGTGGCGGGAGCTGATGCGCTTGGTGAAGTCGTGCTTCGGGTCGGGCTGGAAGGTGGTGCCGAAGATCTTCGGCGCCTTGTAGTGGGGGTAGGCGGCGGTCGCGGCCTGTGCGGCGCCGCCGGACGCCACCAGCGCGGCGGCGGCCGCCCCGCCGGCGAGGAGGGTGCGCAACGAAGTGTTCACGCCCCTTGAGACCAACACCACCCGCCTCCGGTTCGCCCCCACCCGGGTGATCCAGCTCACACCGCCCCGGCCAGGCACCGCGAACAGTGGCGACGCGAACGTTCGGGACGGCGCACACGGCAGGGGCCACGCACACGGCAGGGGCCACGTACACGGCAGGCCCTGCGTACACGGCAGGCCCTGCGTACACGGCAGGCCCTGCGTACACGGCCTGCCGCACACCGCGCCGGGCGCGCGAACGGCGGGACCGGACACGTCCCGGAAGCACGAGTGGCGGGGCCGCGCGAGTGGCGGCCCCGCCGGGGAACGGGTGTGGGGTTACAGGGGTGAGGAGCCGTCGTCGACCGGGCCTTCGGGGCCCGTGGGCGGCGGGGTGTCGCCGGAGGAGCCGGACGACGAACCGGCGGAGCCGGTGGAGGGCGGCTCCTCCGACTCGGACGACGAAGGCGGCGAGGCGGGCGGCTGGGTCGTCTGGGCGAGCAGTCGCTCCAGCCGGGCCCCCGTCAGCCGCAGGAACTTGCGGTGCTCACGGTTGCGGTCGAGCACCGCCACTTCGAGCTGGCCCACCGGCGGCCGCTCCCCGCCCGGCTCGGTCAGCGCTGTCAGCGCCACTTCGAGCGCGTCGGCCAGCGACATCGACTCGCGGTAACGCTCCTTCAGCCGCCCCGCGACCGCCTCGGCCTGCCCGCCCATGGCGGCGAAGCCGTGCTCGTCGAAGACCGACCCGTCAAAGGTGAGCCGGTAGATGGCGTCGCCGTCCTTGGTCTCGCCGACCTCGGCGACCACGACCTCCACCTCCAGCGACTTGATCGACTCGGTGAAGATGCGCCCCAGGTTGGAGGCGTAGAGGTTGGCGAGGCCACGCCCGGTCACGTCGGAGCGGTCGTAGGTGTAGCCGTTGATGTCGGCGTAGCGGATGCCGCCGAGCCGCAGCTCCTCGAACTCGTTGTAGCGGCCCACGGCCGCGAACCCGATGCGGTCGTAGATCTCGCTGATCTTGTGCAGCGCCCGTGACGGGTTGGGCGCGACGAACAGGATGCCGTCGACGTACTGGAGCACGACGACCGACCGGCCCCGCGCGATGCCCTTGCGCGCGTAGTCGGCCTTGTCCCGCATGATCTGCTCAGGGGACGCATATCCAAAAGGCATGGACACGGGCAGGTGGTCCTTTCTAGCGCAGCGGGGCGATGGGGCCGTCGGGCGAGATCATCCGGGCTTCGAGCATCTGGTCGACGTAGCCGGCGACCTGCTCGTCGGTGAGGCGGCGGAAGCCGTCGGCGTCGATGACGCCCACGACCGGCCAGATCTTCCTGGTCACGTCGGGGCCGCCGGTCGCCGAGTCGTCGTCGGCCGCGTCGTAGAGCGCCTGGATGAGCGTCATCGCCATGTCGTCGGCCGACGCGCCGTCGCGGTAGAGCTTCTTCAGCGACCCGCGGGCGAAGATCGAGCCGGAGCCGATCGCGTCGAACCGCTCGCGCTCGTAGGGCCCGCCCGCCACGTCGTAGCTGAAGATGCGGCCCTCGTCCTTGTCGGGGTCGTAGGCGGCGAACAGCGGCACCACCACCAGCCCCTGCATCGCCATGCCGAGATTGCCCCTGATCATGGTCGCCAGCCGGTTGGCCTTGCCCGCCACCGACATCGTGCGGCCTTCGAGCTTCTCGTAGTGCTCGAGCTCCACCCGGAACAACCGGGCGAACTCGATGCCGGTGCTCGCCGTGCCCGCGATGCCCATGCAGGAATAGTCGTCGGTCCTGAACACCTTCTGCACGTCACGCTGCGAAATCACGTTGCCCGACGTCGCCCGCCGGTCACCCGCCATGATCACCCCGCCCGCGAAGGTGGCGGCGACGATCGTGGTCGCGTGCGGAACCTGGTCGCCGATCGGGGTGGCCAGAACCTCATCCCGCCGTGGCAGCAATTCCGGCGCGTAGGAGCTGACGAACTCCGTGAACGAGGAGCTCCCATTGTTCTGGAAAAGCTGATTCACCAAGCCGACGGGCAGATCCCTGTGCGATGCCACGCGACTCCCTCCCAAACGTCACTGTCCCTAGGGCGACCCTACTGTTGTTGCGTCGCTGTCTGCACTTCCCACGATCAGCTCACGGCGAACCCTCCCCCGCCGCGGCCAACCTACCCCTGCGCGAGCCGATCATTGTCCGGATCGTTTCCTTGCAGCCGGCGGCGAAGGCAGCATGATCGGATGGCCGGCAGGCGGGGGTTGCCGCAACGCCGGCGGGCGCGGCCGGGGTCATGGCAGCACGTCCGGGGGCAGCGTGCGGCGCTGCGCGTCCGCGCGTGTGCTCGGTGCGTTCGTGGGGACTCGTGGCCGGCCTGGGAGACGCCGGCGTTCATACGGCCGCTCGCGGCCTCTCAAGGCGCGGAAGGAAAGATCGGCGCCCGCGCGACGGAAGACAGCGAGGCGCCGGCCGGGCCGGAGCGCTCGCCCGTTCGCGGCCTCATCTCATGGGGTGCCGCCCGTCCGGCCGCTCAAGGGACGGGCGCCGAGGGCGACGGCGCAGGGCCCGCCCTGACGGGCGAGCGCGCGCTCGACGTCGTCCTCGGTGTTGCCGTGACTCTAGATCGTGGTGGTGCCGTGCCGGGTGTGTTACTCCCCGCCCTTCTGGACGTAGCTGCGGACGAATTCCTCGGCGTTCTCCTCGAGGACCTCGTCGATCTCGTCGAGGATCGCGTCGACGTCGTCGGTGAGCTTCTCCTGACGCTCCTGAACGTCGGGCGCCGCCGAGGCCTCGGTCTCCTCAACCTCGGTCTCGCGCCGTCCGGCCTGCTTCTGGCCGCCGGTGTCCTTGGTTGCCATGTCCTACCTCCGCTTGGGGGACTGCCTCTAGGCATATCTTCCCCGAACCGTCCGACATTTCGCGCCCAACCTTGCGCGATCTTGTATCGGTTGACTGGATAGTGTTGCTATCCAATAATGAATCCCCTACGTACACGGAGGTTCAGATATGTCCACTACGTCCCTGACCATGGCAGGTGTGCTCCTCATCACAGTCCCGACGATCGTGTTCGGCGGTGTGTCGCTGCTGACGTTCCTGATGAGGAACGTTCCCGGCTACCGGGACAACCCGGTCCGGCGGGGCCTGTGGCGGGCGGGGCACGCGCACGCGGGCGTGCTGGTCCTGTTCGCCCTGGTGGCGATGCTGTACGTGGACCAGACCGCACTCCCCGAGGGCGTCAGGACGCTGACCCGGGTGCTCATCGTGGCGGCGCCCATCCTGATGCCGCTGGGGTTCTTCCTGTCGGTGGCCCGCCCGGGCGACACCAGGCCGAACAAGCTCATCTGGCTCGCCGTGGCGGGCGGCGTGGGCCTGGCGGCGGGCACGCTGACGCTGGGCATCGGCCTGCTGTGAGCGGCCGGCCCCGGCGTCAGCGGACGGTCATTCGCCGCCGGTGAGGGCGGCGACCAGGTCGGCGGCCGTGTGGCAGCGGTCGAACAGCTCGCCGACGTGCGCCTTGGTGCCGCGCAGGGGCTCCAGGGTGGGGACGCGCTGCAGGGACTCGCGGCCCGGGATGTCGAAGATGACGGAGTCCCACGAGGCGGCGGCGACGGACTCGCTGTACTGGCGCAGGCAGCGGCCGCGGAAGTAGGCGCGGGTGTCGCTGGGCGGGTGCTCGACGGCGCGCTGCACCTCCTCCTCGGAGACCAGGCGCTGCATGCGGCCCCGGGCGACCAGGCGGTTGTAGAGGCCGCGGTCGGGCCGGATGTCGCTGTACTGGAGGTCGACGAGCTGGAGCCGGGGGTGGGACCAGGCCAGGCCGTCGCGGCTGCGGTAGCCCTCCAGGAGTTCGAGCTTGGCGACCCAGTCGAGCTCGCGGGCGAGCTGCATGGGGTCCTCGGCCAGGCGGGTGAGCACGGACTCCCAGCGGTCGAGCACGTCCTTGTTCATCTCGTCCTGGGCGGTGCCGCGCTCCTCGACGAACTTGCGCGCCTGCTCCAGGTATTCCATCTGCAACTGGACGGCCGTGAGCTTGCGGCCGTCGCGCAGGGCGATCTCGTAGCGGCAGGTCGGGTCGTGGGAGACCGCGCGCAGGGCCTGGACGGGGTTCTCGACGGCGAGATCGCGGCTGAGGAAGCCCTCCTCGATCATGGCCAGCACGAGCGCCGTGGTGCCGAGCTTGAGATAGGTGGAGATCTCCGACATGTTGGCGTCGCCGATGATCACGTGCAGGCGCCGGTACTTCTCGGGGTCGGCGTGCGGCTCGTCGCGGGTGTTGATGATGGGCCGCTTGAGCGTGGTCTCCAGGCCGACCTCGACCTCGAAGAAGTCGGCGCGCTGGCTGATCTGGAAGCCCTCGCCGCGCGAGTCCTGGCCGATGCCGACCTTGCCCGCGCCGACGACGACCTGCCTGCTGACGAAGAACGGGGTCAGGTGGCGCACGATGTCGGCGAAGGGCGTGGCGCGGCGCATGAGGTAGTTCTCGTGGCAGCCGTAGCTGGCGCCCTTGGCGTCGGTGTTGTTCTTGTAGAGCTGGATGGGCGCGTTGGCGGGCATGGCCGAGGCCCGGGTCGCGGCGTCGTACATGACCCGCTCGCCCGCCTTGTCCCAGATGACGGCGGCGCGGGGGTTGGTGCACTCGGGCGCGGAGTATTCGGGATGGGCGTGGTCGACGTAGAGCCGGGCCCCGTTGGTCAGGATGACGTTGGCCAGCCCGAGATCCTCGTCGGTGAGCTGGGTGGGGTCGGCGACCTCTCTCGCCAGGTCGAACCCGCGCGCGTCACGCAGGGGGTTCTCCTCCTCGAAGTCCCAGCGCGCGCGGCGCGCGCGGGCCGCCGAGGCGGCGAGGTACGCGTTGACGACCTGCGAGGAGGTCACCATCGCGTTGGCGCCTGGCTGGCCGGGTACGGAGATGCCGTACTCGGTCTCGATGCCCATCACCCGACGCACCGTCATGCAACATCCTCTGTTCGTCCGGGTCTGTCTATCCGCCGTTTATATGCCCGAGCCTATGCCCTTCACAGTGCCCCAGGGCCACAAGGTTATGGCACCGACGCTTTTTCCATCTGTACGGCGGAAGCCACCGAGGCGCCCGCCCGCCCGCGGGGCTTGAGTATGCGCTGGATGGGACGTTCGGCAAAGACGTACACCAGATAGGACAGGAGCACGGCTATCAGCGTGGCGCAACAGGCGACGAGCCACGGCGGCAGATCGCCGCTGAGCACGGGGATGACGGCGACGGCCACGACGCTGTGGAACAGGTAGAGCGGGTAGGTGATGCCGCCGAGCGCGGTCAGCGTCCGCGACGGCTTGAGCCGCAGGACCCGGGTGGCGGCCAGCGCCATGAGGGCGAAGACGATCGTGATCGCGATGATCACGCTGGTGTCGGTGACCGGCATGTTCTTGAACCCGGCGGCGTCGATGCGGCGGTGCACGCGGGCCAGGGCGCTGTCGAGCGACAGGGCGTAGCCGGCGGCCACGTAGATCCACGGCAGCCAGGCGTGGCCGTGCTTGTGGACGAGGTAGAGGCCCATGCCGGCGACGAAGTAGGGGGCGTAGTCGGGCATGACGGTCTCGGTGATCACCGGGTGGACGGCGACGTCGCCGTGCTGGAGCACCTTGAGCGCGAGCGCGGCGGCCAGCCAGATCCCGCAGAAGGCGAGGACGCGCCCGTAGGTGACGCCGACGATCACGAGGATGGCCATGAGGAGGTAGAAGCGCAGCTCCGCCCAGAGCGACCAGTAGACGCCGCTGGCGTCGGTGACCTTGAACAGCCGCTGGAACATGGTCGCGTTCAGCAGGTATTCGCCGGTGGACAGCTTGGGGTCCAGGGCCTTGGCGCCGGTGAGGCCGTAGAGGGCGGCGACGGCCGCGAGGCTCAGCCAGTACGCCGGGTACAGCCGCACCAGACGGGAACGGGCGAACGCGCCGAGCCCCTTCCCCCACACCGTCATGAGGATGACGAACCCGCTGATGATGAAGAACAGCTCGACGCCCAGGATGCCGAGCCCGGCCACGGGGGCCACGGCCGGGAACAGCTCGGCGGGCCGGTCGCCCCACACGCTGGCGTACGCCACGAGGTAGTGGAAGGCGACGACCGCGAGGGCGGCGAGGAACCGGAGGAGGTCGAGCTCGGCCAACCGGCCGTGCTCCCGGGCATGCTTCGGCCGGTTGGGGGTGCGCACGCCCCTTTTGACGCCACAGCGATCACTTTGGTTCCCCTGGTCCCGCTGTTCACTTCCGTCACGGAGCGTCAGCGTGATAGGCGGGCCCGATCGCGGGCCGCGGCGACGACGGCCTGGCCCAGGCTGAGCCCGCCGTCGCCGGGCGGCACCCGCCGGTGGGTGAGGACGCGGAAGCCGGCCGCGCGCAGCCGCCGCACGGTGCGCTCGGTGAGGAGCACGTTCTGGAAGACGCCGCCGGACAGGGCGACCGCCGTGAGGCCGGTGGCGTCCCTGAGCGCGGCGCAGGCGCGCGCCACGGCGTCGGCCACGCCGTTGTGGAAACGGCCGGCGATGACCGGGGTGGGCCGCCCGGACTCCAGGTCGCGGGCGGCGGCCCGGACGAGGTCGGCGCCGTGCACGGTGAGCGGCTCCCCCGGCGTGAGACGGGCGCGGTAGCAGCCGGTCTCCGCGGGGTCGGCGTGCTGTTCCAGCTCGTACGCGGCCTGACCGGCATAGGTGATCCGGTCCCGGACCCCGAGGAGCGCGGCGACGGCGTCGAGGAGCCGGGCGGCGCTGGAGGTGAGCGGGGAGCCGGCGGCGAGGGCGAGCGCCGCGGCCCAGCGTTCGGCGTTGCGGCGTACGACGTCCAGCTTGGGCGGGCCGTCGCCGGGGCCGAGGTAGGCGGCGGCCATGAGCCAGGGCTCGCGGACCGCGGCGTCGCCGCCCGGCATGGGGACGGGCTCCAGGCGGCCGAGCCGTTCGAAGCCGGCCAGGTCGGCGCGCAGGAACTCGCCGCCCCAGACGGTGCCGTCGGTGCCGTGGCCGGAGCCGTCGAAGGCGACGCCGATCACGGGGCCCCGCTCGCCGTTGTCGGCCAGGCAGGAGGCGATGTGGGCGTGGTGGTGCTGGACGGCGACATGCTCGACGCCGGGGATCGCGAGGGCGTGCCGGGTGGAGCGGTGCCCGGGGTGCAGGTCGTGGGCGACGATCTCGGGGCACAGGTCGAACAGGGCGAGGAAGTGCTCGATGCCGGCCGCGTACGAGCGCCGGGCCTCGTCGTTGTCCAGGTCGCCGAAGGGCGGCGAGACGAACGCGCGCCGGTCGCGGGCCAGGCAGAAGGTGCTCTCCCGGTCGGCGCCGCAGGCCAGCACGGTACGGGGCACGAAATGGCGCAGCGGCAACGGCTCGGGCGCGTAACCGCGCGCCCGCCGCAGCACGACGACCCCGCCGGCGACCCCGCCGGCCGTGGGCCGGACCACGCTGTCGTCGGCGCGGACGTGGATGGGCCGGTCGTGGGTGAGGAAGGCGTCGGCGACCGCGCTGAGCCGGGCCAGGGCGTCGGCGTCGTCGTACGCGATGGGCTCGTCACCGGTGCCCCCGGTGAGTACGAGGGGCTCGGCGACCTCGGCCAGCAGCAGGTGGTGCAGCGGCGTACCGGGCAGCATGACGCCGAGCCTCCGGCTCCCGTGCGCGACGGAGGGCGCGATACGCGGGGCGTGGGGGGCGTCGTGGCGGGGCAGGAGCACGATCGGGCGGGCCCGGCTGGTGAGGAGCCTGGCGGCGTCCCCGTCGATCGCGCAGAGCAGGCCGGCCTGCGCGAGGTCGGCGGCCAGGACGGCGTACGGCTCGTCCGCGCGCTGCTCGCGCAGGCGCAGGGTGGCGACGGCCGGCTCGCTGGAGGCGGCGACGACGAGCTGGTGGCCGCCGAGGCCCTTGACCGCCACGATCCGGCCCGCCCGCAGGAGGGCGGCGGCGGTGGCGACGGGATCGCCCGGCAGTTCGCCGCCGCCCGGGTCGAGCAGCCGCAGCCGGGGCCCGCAGCCGGGGCAGCAGATCGGCGGGGCGTGGAAGCGGCGGTCGCCGGGGTCGTGGTACTCGGACGCGCAGTCCGGGCACATCGCGAAGCCCGCCATGGTGGTCAACGGCCGGTCGTACGGGAGGGCGCGGACGACGGTGAAGCGCGGCCCGCAGCCGGCGCAGGAGACGAACGGGTGCCGGTGGCGGCGATCGGCGGGGTCGGCGAGCTCGCGCAGGCAGTCGTCGCAGGTGGCGAGGTCAGCGGGGACCGCGGCGCGGCGCGGGCCCGCGGGGTCGGCGGCCTCGATGGCGAACCCGCGACGGCCGGTGGGCTCGGCGCCGACGACGGTGACCCGTTCGATCTCCGACAGGGCGGGGGCGTCGCGTTCGAGCGCGGTGAGGAACTCCGCGACGCGGGGGCGGGCGCCCTCGATCTCGATGTGCACGCCGTCGACGTCGTCGCGCACCTGGCCGGCCAGGCCGAGCCGCCGGGCGAGCGCGTGCACGAAGGGCCGGAAGCCGACGCCCCGCAGGACGCCCTCGACGTGCACCTCGACGCGCTTGAGCCCCACCTGATCGGAAGTGGTCACATCGCCAAGTGTGCGCCCCGGAGGCGGGCCGGCGCATGCCTATCGCGTCGTGTCGCGCCCGGCGTCGGGCGGAGGGCGTCGGGCACCGAGCGGCGGGCGGCGGGCACCGGGAAAACGAAGCGGGAGGGCCCGGAGGCCCTCCCGCTTGTCGTCGTGCCGGCGTCAGGCGCCGTGGCCCTCTCGGGAAGGGGTCACAGGTACTGGCCGGTGTTGGCGACGGTGTCGATCGAGCGGCCGGCCTCGCTGCCCTGCTTGCCGGAGACCAGCGTGCGGATGTAGACGATCCGCTCGCCCTTCTTGCCGGAGATGCGAGCCCAGTCGTCGGGGTTGGTGGTGTTGGGCAGGTCCTCGTTCTCGGAGAACTCGTCCACGCAGGCCGTGAGCAGGTGCTGCACCCGCAGGCCCTTCTGGCCGGTCTCGAGGAACTGCTTGATGGCCATCTTCTTGCCCCGGTCGACGATGTTCTGGATCATCGCGCCGGAGTTGAAGTCCTTGAAGTAGAGGACTTCCTTGTCGCCGTTGGCGTAGGTCACCTCGAGGAAGCGGTTTTCCTCGCTCTCGGTGTACATGCGCTCGACGACGCTCTGGATCATGCCCTGGATGGTGCCCTGCCGCGAGTCGCCGTGCTCGGCCAGGTCGTCCGGGTGCAGAGGGAGGTCGGGACGCAGGTACTTCGAGAAGATGTCCTTCGCCGCCTCGGCGTCCGGCCGCTCGATCTTGATCTTCACGTCCAGGCGGCCGGGCCGCAGGATCGCGGGGTCGATCATGTCCTCGCGGTTGGAGGCGCCGATGACGATGACGTTCTCCAGGCCCTCGACGCCGTCGATCTCCGACAGCAGCTGAGGGACGATGGTGTTCTCGACGTCGGACGAGACGCCGGAGCCGCGGGTGCGGAAGATCGAGTCCATCTCGTCGAAGAACACGATCACCGGCGTGCCCTCGGAGGCCTTCTCACGAGCCCGCTGGAAGACCAGGCGGATGTGCCGCTCGGTCTCGCCGACGTACTTGTTGAGCAGCTCCGGGCCCTTGATGTTGAGGAAGAAGCTCTTGCCGGACTGGCCGGTCTTCTCCGCGACCTGCTTGGCCAGGGAGTTGGCGACGGCCTTGGCGATGAGCGTCTTGCCGCAGCCGGGCGGGCCGTACAGCAGCACGCCCTTCGGCGGCCGCAGCATGTGCTCGCGGAACAGGTCGGCGTGCAGGTAGGGCAGCTCGATGGCGTCCCTGATCTGCTCGATCTGCCGTCCGAGGCCGCCGATCTCCTCGTAGGAGATGTCGGGGACCTCTTCGAGCACGAGCTCTTCGACTTCGGACTTGGGTATGCGCTCGTAGACGTAGCCCGAGCGGGGCTCCAGCAGGAGCGAGTCGCCGGCCCTGATGGGCTGGCCCTGCAGCGAGTCGGCCAGCCGCACGACGCGCTCTTCGTCGGCGTGCGAGATGACCAGGGCCCGCTTGCCCTCGTCGAGCAGTTCTTTGAGCATCACGATCTCGCCGACCTCTTCGTAGCCGAGCGCCTCGACCACGTTGAGCGCTTCGTTGAGCATGACCTCCTGGCCACGCCGCAGCGAATCGACGTCGACGGCGGGGCTGACGTTCACCCGCAGCTTGCGGCCGCCGGTGAACACCTCGATCGTGCCGTCTTCTCTGGCCTCCAGGAAGGTGCCGAAGCCGGACGGCGGCTGCGCCAGCCGGTCGACCTCCTCCTTGAGAGCGACGATCTGGTCCCTGGCCTCCTTGAGTGTGGCCACAAGGCGTTCGTTCTGGCCGGTCACGGCCGCGAGGTTCGCCTGTGCCTCATGGAGACGCTCTTCGAGGACTCTGGCCTGACGGGGTGACTCGGCCAGCTTCCGCCTCAGCGCGGTGATCTCCTCCTGCAGGAAGGAGACCTGTGTTGAAAGATCAGCGACCTCCCGTTCGCGCTGCGCGGCTCGAGCCTCAGCATCATCGCGAGCTGCCACGCCCCGTCACCTCCTTCCCAGTCGAGGGCGACTACTAAGGACCTTACCTATCTCGGGCCCCTCCGTAACCTGGCCGGGCAGTGTTCGTAGAGTGACATTCAGTGTTCGGCGATTAATCCTCAATAGTGCGTTTAATACTCCCAGCACAGGAACACGACGATCTGTTCCCGTGTCACTCACCAACGCACCCTCGTGGCCAAATTGTCATAGTTCTTCGGTCGTCCCCTTCGGTCGGCGGCGTCTCGGCGGGGGTGTCACTCCGTCCGCCATGCGGCGGGCGGAGACGAGGAACCCCGTGTGGCCGATCATCCGATGATCCGGTCTCACCGCGAGTCCTTCGACATGCCAGTCGCGAACCAGGGTCTCCCACGCATGCGGCTCGGTGAAACACCCGTGATCGCGAATGACCTCGACGGTCTTCGACAGCTGGGTGGTCGTGGCCACGTAACAGCAGATCACGCCGCCGGGCGTGAGGGCCTTGGCGGCGGCGTCGACGCACTCCCACGGCGCGAGCATGTCGAGGATCACCCGGTCGACGTCGGCCTCGTCGATGGAGTCGTTGAGGTCGCCGACCACCAGCCGCCAGGTCTCGTCCATGGGGCCGCCGTAGAAGTTCTCGACGTTCTTGCGCGCCACGTCGGCGAAGTCCTGGCGGCGCTCGTAGCTCGTCACGTGGCCCTCGGGACCGACGGCGCGCAGCAGGAAGCAGGTGAGCGCGCCGGAGCCGACCCCCGCCTCGATCACGCGGGCGCCGGGGAAGACGTCGGCCATGCCGACGATCATCGAGGCGTCCTTGGGGTAGATGACGGCCGCGCCGCGCGGCATGGCGAGCGTGTAGTCCTGGAGGAGGTGGCGGAAGGCGAGGTATTGGGTGCCGCCGGACGAGCGCACCACGGAGCCCTCGGGCTGCCCGATCAGGTCGCTGTGCGGGATGGCGCCCTTGTGGGTGTGGAAGACGCCGTCCTCTTTGAGCGTGATCGTGTGGCGCTTGTTCTTGGGGTCGGTGAGCTGCACCTGATCCCCCGGGCGGAACGGCCCATGCCTGCGGAAACCCATGGCGGCAAGGTTATAGGGCTTTCGGGCGGCTCCGGACGCACGATAAGTATGGGGGATGCTCGCGCGCCACGTGATCTCCGCCGGTCCCCTCGTCCTGCGGGCCCCCTCCGACTCCGACGCCGAGGCGATCATGCGGGCGTGCGACGACCCGGTGACGGCCCGCTTCCTGCCGCTGCTGCCCTCCCCCTACCGGCTGTCGGACGCGCGCGCGTACGTCGAGCAGGCCCGCGCCAAGTGGGAGGCCGGCGGCGCCGAGTTCGCCATCACCCAGGACGGCCGCTACGCCGGCTCGATCGGCGTCCGGCCGCCCGACCGCTGGCGGGTCGCCGAGCTCGGCTACCTGGTCGCGCCGTGGGCCCGCGGCAAGGGCGTGGCCTCGACGGCCGCGCGGGCGGTCGCCGACTGGCTGTTCGACCAGGGCGTACGCCGGGTCGAGCTGGAGGCCGAGGTGGAGAACGTGGCCAGCCTGCGGGTGGCGTACAAGGCGGGCTTCCGCGAGGAGGGGCACCGGCGCGAGGCCAAGCTGCTGCGCGACGGCCGCCCCGCCGACCTGATCACCTTCGGGCGGCTGCCGGGCGAGGCGGCGCCGCCGGTGGAGCCGTACCTGCCGTTCTTCGACGGCGGAGAGCTGTCCGACGGCGTGGTACGGCTGACGCCGATGACCCCGGCGGACGCGGCCGACTTCCACCGGATGCTGGCCGATCCGGTCGTGGCCGCGTACAAGGTGGGGCCGCCCAGCACCCTCCAGGACGACGAGCGGCGCTGCCGCTACACCGGCTACTGGTGGGTGTCGGGGCAGCGGATCGAGCTGGCCGTGCGCGACGCCGGGTCCGGGGCGTTCGCTGGGCACGTGCAGCTCACCCAGGTGACGCCGGCGCTCGGGCAGGCGATGGTCGGCTACTCGCTGATGCCGGGCTTCCGCGGCAAGGGGTTCATGACGCGGGCGGTGCGGCTGCTGGTGGACTGGGCGTTCGCCCGTACGGCGCTGCACCGGGTCGTGGCCGGCACCGAGGCGGGCAACGTCGCCTCGCACCGGGTGCTGGAGCGGGCCGGGTTCAGCCGGGAGGGCGTGCACAGGGAGATGTTCCCGAAGGGCGGCGGGCGGCGCGTGGACGACGTCGCCTGGGCCCGCGTCCGCTCCTCCTGACGGCTGACGGCCCCGGACGGGGAGAAATCCCGATTTCCTGTTGAGGGCTAGTCAAGGGCCACGTCGGGGGCGATAGTCGGGGCAGCCGCTTTCGAGGGTCGCGTGGTCGGCCCGCGCGATCTCGCCTCCGACCGGCCGAGGGACCGCCGCGATGCCATACAACCGTGTCGACGTCTCCATGCGCGAGCTCATCTCCGCCTGTTCAGGACTGGAGGCCGCGGACCTGGTGGACCGGCTGGCGCGGGCCGCCGCCGCGGTCGCGAACACCTCGTACGCGGGTTTCGTCCGCGCGGACCCGCTGCGCGAGGAGGCCCGGTCGATGTACGCGCACACCCCGCCCGGCGACCCGCTGCGGGTGCGCGGCTGGCTCGCGGAGTCGGGGGTGCTGAAGGAGCTGGCGTCGGCCGTGGAGCCGGTACGGCTGGCGTGCGACCCCAGCGTGGGCGAGCCTGGCTTCCTCGCGACGCCGGTGCCCGCGGTGTCGTGCGACCACCTGTTCGTGTGGGTCGCGGGGCGGGCCTTCTGCGACGCCGACGAGCACCTGCTGAGCAGGTACGCGATCGCGGCCGGGCGGGCGCTGGAGGCGGCCAGCGGCCTGGAGGCGGCGGTGCGGCTGCTGCGGGGCGTACGGGCGTTCCGCCCGGTCTGACGGGCCACGGAGAACGCCGGACGGCAGGTCTGGACGACGCCCGATGGCAAGCCTTGGACGACGCCGTACGGCAGGCCCTGGAGGACGCCGGACGGCAGGCTTTGGACGACGCCGGACGGCGGCCGCGCCCGCTCGGTGAGGGGGCGCGGCCGGCGGGCCGCTCAGCCGCGGTGCGCCTCGTAGCGCAGGGTGCGGGAGACGCCCACGCGCACGGTGGTGCCGGGCGCGATGGTGACGGGCTCGTTGGGCGGGATGTCGTAGAAGTTGGGGTCGCCGGGCGGCTGGATCTGGGTGCCGTTGACCGAGCCGAGGTCGACCAGGTTGACGTCCCAGCCGTCGAGCGCCACCCGCAGGTGGCGGCGCGAGACCGAGCCGTCGGGGCTGGTCACCTTGGCCGGGCGGGCCGTGCCGCCGGCCACCTCGGGGGCCCGCTCGGGGTCGCGGCCGAGCAGGTAGTCGCTCTCCAGCGGCAGCGCCATGCCGTCGTCGAGGATGAGCACGCCGAGCGAAGGGCGCGGGCCCTTGTAGGGGACGAGGGTGCGCTGGACCAGGGCGATGCCGCAGACGGCGCAGTAGGGGACGCGGGGGTCGTTGAAGTGGTCGTTCTTGCAGTCGACCCCGTAGACCAGCGGCCGGTCGCCGTGCTCGGGCTGCTGCTGCTCCTGCTGCGGCTGCGGCGGGCCCGGGTGGTCGAAGTGGTCGGGCTGGCCGAGCGGCGGGGGCGGCGCGGGCTGGTCGCCGAAGTGGTCGGGCCCGCCGAAGGGCTGCTGCCCCTGCTGGTCGGGCAGGCCGTTGCCGGAGGGCGGCTGCTCGTCGTAGGTCGGGTAGTGGCCCGGCTCGGGCAGGGACGGCGACGACTCGCGCGAGGGGTAGGCCGGCGGCTGGTCGTGCGGCGGCCCGTACGGGGAGTGCTGCTCCTGCGACGGGTAAGGCTGGTCCTGCGAGGGGTACGGTTGATCCTGAGGCGTGTGGTAGGGCCCCTGCTCCATGGACGCCGGGACGGGCTGCGGGCCCGAGGGCGGGCTCGGCGCGACCGGCGGCTGGTCGGCCAGCGGATAGGGCGGCCGCTCCACCGGCTGAGACTGCGGCTGCGGCTGCGGCTGCGGCTGCGGCTGGGCGGGCGGCTGGATGAGGTCGGCCTCGATGTGGAAGGCCGTGGCCGGCATCTCGCTGGTCAGCGGCCGGGACTGCGCGGGCATGTCGGACGACCGCCCGATGGGACGGTCGGCAGGACGGTCGGCGAGGTCGCTGACCAGGCCGCCGCCGTGGACCACGCCGCCGTCGAGGCGTACGGCGGGATGCGGGGAGCCGGCGCCGGGCAGGCTCAGCTCGACCCGCTCGACGGTGCCGGTGACGAGCCGGTCGGCCCAGGTCAGGGAGTCGCTGCCGGACAGCCGCGTCTCGCCGGCGGAGGTGACGACGCTCGCCGAGGCCGAGCCGCTGACCAGGACGGCGACGCCGCCGGTCACCGGGCCGGCGACCGCGCACGCGGCCGGGTCGCCCGCCATGTTGGCCGCCAGCACCTGCGCCGCGCGGCGCGCCAGTGCCCGGCCGTCGCCGCCGGAGGCCGCGGTCTCGCGCAGCGCGTCGAGCAGGCCGTCGGCGGTGGCCTCGCCCGGATCGCACACCAGCAGCAGCCCGCCCAGGTAGGCGACGAGACCGTCACCAGGAAGCGGACGCACCACTCCGAAGCCTTGGTCGGTCATGCGTCCTCCCTCATGACGACCGTGCCGCGCTCATCGGTGCCCTCGCTGCGCTCGGTCACTCAACTCTCCTCCCCGGAAGCCGGCGTTGTCACGGCGCCCGCACTGCGGTGCCGGCCACCAGCCATACGCATACCCAGACGACGGAGCCGCGCCGCGCCCCCGTCGTCTCGATTCGATGAACCGGTGGACCGCAACTAACCCCTTAACTGTGCAAGTTTGGCCAAACAGCACACTAGCGGCCAGTCATCGCATCGCAGAAATCGCCCGGGTCCGCTCGCGAACCCGGAAACCGCTGGACACGACCCTATCCGGGGGCCGCGGCTTAAACGAGTGGGACAAATCAGACGCCGGTGAACACCCGGTTCACATCGGCGGTGGACAGCACGCCGTAGACCTCACCGCCCGGCTCCACGAGGAGATATTCGCTGCCCGGCGCCTCGCGCATGGCGTCGATGAGCGGCTCGCCCGCGAGGTCGGCGGCCAGCACCATGGCCGGGTCGAGCGACTTGGCCAGGGAGGCGGAGCTCACCCATGGGCGGCGGTGCTCGGGGGTGGCCTGCACGGCGGCCTCGCTGACGATCGCCAGCGGCCGGCCGTCGTGGTCGACCACGACGATGGCGCCCGCGTGCCGCTCGCCCGCCTGCCGCAACGCCTCCGACAGCGGCGTGTCGCCGCTCACCGGCACCGCCCTGCGGGCCAGGGCCCGCGCGTTGACCCGCGGGATGCGGGCGCGGATCTTGGCCACGCGCAGCGACTGCGAGGCGCCCATCCAGATGAAGGAGGCCAGCACCAGCGGCCAGATCACGTCGGTGATGTCGGCATCGCCGCCGCCGACGACCACCGACCCGAGGGGCACGGCGACGAGCAGCACGGCCAGCACCCGGCCGCCCCAGGCGGCCACGATCGTGCCGGTGCCGGGGCTGCCGGCGATCTTCCACACGCCGGCCCGCAGCATCCGGCCGCCGTCGAGCGGCAGTCCCGGCAGCAGGTTGAAGACGCCGACGATGAGGTTGGCGAACCAGAGCTGCAGCACCAGCACCTCGAGGATGCCGCCGTCGTTGATGAAGTAGACGTCGGCCAGCCAGCCGAGCCCGGCCAGCCCGAGCGACAGCCCCGGCCCCGCCGCGGCCACCAGGAACTCCTTGCCCGGCGTGGGCGGCTCCTTCTCGATCTCCGAGACGCCACCGAGGAGGTAGAGGGTGATGCGGCGCACCGGCAGCCCGTAGGCCTTGGCGAGGACGCTGTGCGCCAGCTCGTGCAGCAGCACCGAGACGTAGAGCAGCACCGCGAAGACGAACGCCACGCCGTAGGCGGCGCCCTCGCCGATGCCGGGCAGCATCCGCCCGAAGTAGGGGCCGAACATCACGGTGATGAAGCCGGCCACGAGGAACCAGGTCCAGGACACGTAGACGGGGATGCCGAACAGCCTCCCCATCGGGACGCCGGAGAACTCCTGCCGGGGGCTCTGCTCGCTCACCGCTCTCCTCGTACGTCTTCCCGGCGGGTCCGCGTGCGGTCGGGCCCCGGCGGTGTGGTGGTCTCGCTGCCTTGATGCTACGCGCCGCGGCAGGCGCTCATCGTCGCGCCGGGGGTCAATCTGTCGGGGCCGTGACCTAGAGTGCGTGCATGACGCTGACCGAGCCGGTGATCATCGGTGCGCTGTCCCCCTCCCGCGCGGGCGATTTCATGACCTGCCCGCTGCTCTACCGCTTCCGGGTGATCGACCAGCTCCCCGAGCGGCCCTCCCCGGCGGCGGTGCGCGGCACGGTGGTCCACGCGGTCCTGGAGCGGCTCTACGACCTGCCGGCCCCGCGCCGGTCGGTGGCGGCGGCGCTGGAGCTGCTGGAGCCGCAGTGGCGCCGGCTGCTCGACGACGACCCCCAATACGCCGAGATGTTCTCCGGCGAGGAGGAGCAGGCCGAGTGGCTGGCGCAGGCCCGCGGCATGCTGGAGCGCTACTTCACGCTGGAGGACCCGACCCGGCTGGAGCCGGCCGAGCGTGAGCTCTACGTCGAGGCGGTGCTCGACGGCGGGCTGATGCTGCGCGGCTACGTCGACCGGCTCGACGTGGCGCCGACCGGCGAGGTCCGGGTGGTCGACTACAAGACCGGCAGCGCGCCGGGGCCCGACTTCGAGGCCAAGGCGCTGTTCCAGATGAAGTTCTACGCGCTGGTGCTGTGGCGGCTGCGCGGCCGGGTGCCGCGGCTGCTGCAGCTCGTCTACCTCGGCGGCCAGGGCGAGGTGCTGCGCTACGCCCCCGACGAGGCCGACCTGCAGGCCACCGAGCGCAAGGTGATGGCCCTGTGGACGGCGATCGAGCGCGCGATGCAGAGCGGCGAGTGGCGGGCGCGGCGCAGCCGGCTGTGCGACTGGTGCGACCATCAGGCGCTGTGCCCCGAGTTCGGCGGCACCCCTCCCCCGGTGCCCGACCGGCAGCCCGGCGACACCGTCCGCAGGAACCGCCGGGCCGCGACCGACGAGCTTTAGCAGGACTAATCCTCCCCGGGGAGGAGGAATCGGACTCGCGGGCGGTCCTACAGTGAAGCCGTGCGCATCGACCGAACCCGCCTCCACGACCCGGTTCTCGCCGCCGTGGTGGCGATCCTCTCGGTGGTGCTCCACACGCTCGACGAGCCGCTGATCCCGGCGTCCGCGGGGCCGCGGCCGCCCGACGGATTCGGCGTCGCGCTGGTGGCCGTGGCGGGCGTGCCCGTGGCCTTCCGCCGGCGCTGGCCGCTGGCCGCGCTGTGCGCGGCCCTGGTGCCCGGCCTGCTGCTGACGGCGACCGGCTACGGCGCGGGCGTGCCGGGCCTGGCCGGGCTGGTGCTGCTCTACTCGGTGGCCTCCCACCGGGGGCTGGCGATGGCGCTGGGCGGGCTGCTGGTGTCGCTGTCGGCGTACGCGCTGGGGGCGCTGGCCGGCCCCGTGCGGGCGGCGGCCTGGACCGACCACGTGGTGGTCGTCATCCTGGTGACGGCCGTGTGGGGCGCGGGGCGCAGCCTGCGGCTGCGGCGGGCCTACCTGGAGGAGCTGAAGGACCGGGCGGCGCGGCTGGAGCGGGCGCACGCGGCCGACACCCGGGCGGCGCGGGCCGAGGAGCGCTCGCGGATCGCGCGGGAGCTGCACGACGTGGTGGCCCACCACGTCAGCGTCATGGTGGTGCAGGCCGCGGCGGCGCGGCGGGTGCTCGCCGCCGATCCCGCGCTGGCGGGCGAGGCGCTGTCGGCCATCGAGCACACCGGGCGCAGCGCGATGGCGGAGATGCGCACGATCGTGGGGGTGCTGCGCGCCGACGCGCGGGCCGAGCTGGGGCCGCAGCCGGGCGTACGCGACCTGCCGGCGCTCGTGGAGCAGATGCGGGAGGCGGGGCTGCCGGTCCGGCTGCTGGTGGAGGGCGAGCCGCGGGAGCTGCCTGCCGGGGTGGACCTGGCGGCGTACCGGCTGGTGCAGGAGGGGCTGACCAACAGCCTGCGGCACGCGGGGGCCGGGGCCGGCGCGGTGGTCACCGTCCGGCACAAGCCGCGCGAGCTGGACGTACGGGTCGAGGACGACGGGACGGGCGGCGCGGCGGATGGTCTGACCTCGGGGCAAGGGCATGGTTTGGTGGGCATTCGCGAAAGAGTGGCACTCTATGGTGGAATCCTGAGCATCGGTCCGCTACCGGGGGGCGGTTTCGAGGTGCGGGCGAGGTTCCCGCTGAAGGACGGACAATGACGATCAGAGTGCTGCTGGTGGACGACCAGCCGCTGCTGCGCACCGGTTTCCGCCTGATCCTCGAGGCCGAGCCCGACATCACGGTGGTGGGGCAGGCCGGCGACGGCAAGGCCGCGATGGAGCAGACCCGGGCCTTGCTGCCCGACGTGGTGCTCATGGACATCAGGATGCCCGGGGTGGACGGCATCGAGGCGACCCGCCGGATCGTACGGGAGGCGGCGCCGTCGGCGCACGTGCCGAAGGTGCTGGTGCTGACCACGTTCGACCTCGACGAGTACATCGTGGAGGCGCTGCGCGCGGGCGCGTCGGGGTTCCTGCTGAAGGACGTGCCGCCGGACGAGCTGGTGCAGGCGATCCGGGTGGTGGCGGCGGGTGAGGCGATCGTCGCGCCGAGCGTGACCCGGCGGCTGCTCGACCGGTTCGCCGCGCGGCTGCCGTCGGCGTACGAGCAGGCGGCCCCCGCCCGGCTCGACCGGCTGACCGAGCGCGAGCTGGAGGTGCTGCGCCTGATCGCCAAGGGCATGTCCAACGCCGAGATCGCCGCCAAGCTGGTGGTGAGCGAGACGACGGTCAAGACGCACGTCGGCAACGTGCTGACCAAGCTGGGGCTGCGCGACCGCGTGCAGGCGGTGGTGCTGGCCTACGAGACAGGCCTCATCACGCCGGGCGCCCTGTCCTGACCTGGCCGGGCGCCCCGTCGTCGGGGACGCCCGGCGCGTGTCAGCTCTGCTCGGCGGCCGCGGCCGCCGGGGTCTCCACGGCGTTCTCCGGGAAGTGGCAGGCGACGCGGTGCCCGCTCGCCACCTCGCCCAGCGGCGGCTCGACCGTCTTGCAGATCTCCTGCGCCTTCCAGCAGCGGGTGTGGAAGCGGCAGGCGGGCGGCGGGTTGAGCGGGCTCGGCACGTCGCCGACCAGCCGGATGCGCTCGCGGCCCTTGCGCGCCTTGGGGTCGGGCACGGGCACGGCCGACAGCAGGGCGTTGGTGTAGGGGTGCATGGGCGAGCTGTAGAGCCGCTTGCGGTCGGCGATCTCGACGATCTTGCCGAGGTACATCACGGCGACCCGGTCGCTGATGTGGCGCACCACCGACAGGTCGTGGGCGATCACGACGTAGGTGAGGTCCAGCTCGTTCTGCAGGTCCTCCAGCAGGTTGACGACCTGGGCCTGGATGGACACGTCGAGCGCGGAGACCGGCTCGTCGGCGATGATGAGCTTGGGCTTGAGCGCGAGCGTGCGGGCGATGCCGATGCGCTGGCGCTGGCCGCCGGAGAACTCGTGCGGGTAGCGGTTGTAGTGCTCGGGGTTGAGCCCGACCAGCGACAGGATGTCCTGGACGGCCTTCTTGACGCCGTTCTCGGTCTGCACGCCCTGGATGCGGAACGGCGCGCCGACGATGGCGCCGACCGTGTGCCGGGGGTTCAGCGACGAGTAGGGGTCCTGGAAGATCATCTGCATGTCGCGCCGGAGCGGCCGCAGCCGCCCCTGGCTCATGTGCGTGATGTCCTGGCCCTCGAAGACGACCTTGCCCGCGGTGGGCTCCAGCAGCCGGGTGACCAGGCGGCCGGTCGTGGACTTGCCGCAGCCCGACTCGCCCACCAGGCCGAGGGTCTCGCCCTTGAAGACGTCGAAGCTGATGCCGTCGACCGCCTTGACCGCGCCGACCTGTCTCTTCAGCAGGCCCTTGGTCACGGGGAAGTGCTTCTCCATGTCCTGCACGGAAAGAAGCGGCTCACTGGCGTAGTTCGGCTCGCTCACTGGGTCTCCAGCACTGGCTTGATCTCGTTCTCCCACAGGCCGCGCCGCTCGTCGCGGCTCATGTGGCAGCGCACCAGGTGGCCGCCCTCGGTCTCGGCCAGCGCGGGCACCTCGGTGTCGGCCTTGCCCTGCGTGCGCTCGGCGTACGGGCAGCGCGGATGGAAGGCGCAGCCGGGGGGCACGTTGATGAGCGAGGGCGGCGAGCCCTTGATCGGCAGCAGCCGCTCGGTGGGCTCCCGGTCCAGGCGGGGCATGGAGCCGAGCAGGCCCCAGGTGTAGGGGTGCTCGGGGCGGTAGAAGATGCTGTCGGCCGGGCCGTACTCGATGCACTTGCCGGCGTACATGACGAGGATGTCGTCGGACAGCTCGGCCACCACGCCCAGGTCGTGGGTGATGATGATGAGCGCGGAGTTGAACTCGCGCTGCAGGTCGACCATGAGGTCGAGGATCTGGGCCTGGACGGTCACGTCGAGCGCCGTGGTCGGCTCGTCGGCGATGAGCAGCTCGGGGTCGCACGACAGCGCCATGGCGATCATCGCGCGCTGGCGCATGCCGCCGGAGAACTCGTGCGGGTAGCTGTCCACGCGCCTGGCCGGCTCGGGGATGCCGACGCGGCCCAGCATGTCGATCGCGTGCTTGCGGGCGACCTGCTTGCTGACGTCGTTGTGGATGCGGTAGGCCTCGATGATCTGCTGGCCGACCGTGTAGTAGGGGTGCATCGACGACAGCGGATCCTGGAAGATCATCGCCATCTTCTTGCCGCGCAGGCCGCGTACGTGCTCGGCGGAGGCGCCGATCAGCTCCTCGCCGTCCAGCCAGATCTCGCCGGACAGGTGGGCGCGGCCGCCCTTGTGCAGCCCCAGGATGCCGAGGCTGGTGACGCTCTTGCCGGAGCCGGACTCGCCGACGATGCCGAGCGTCTTGCCGCGTTCGAGGTCGAACGTCAGCCCGTCGACGGACTTGACCAGACCGTCGTCGGTCGGAAAGTGGATCTTCAGGTCCTTGACCTCAAGGAAGCTCACGACAACCTCACCCTCGGGTCGACCACGGCGTAGAGCAGGTCGACGACCAGGCTCGCGACCACCACGAACAGCGCGGCGACCAGCACGACCCCCATGACCTGCGGCAGGTCCTGGTTCCTGATCGCCAGAATGGCGTACTGGCCGAGCCCGGGCAGAGTATAGGTGGTCTCGGTGAGGACGGCGCCGCCGATCAGCAGCCCGAAGTCGATGCCGAAGAGCGTGAGGATCGGCGTCAGCGCGGCGCGCAGGCCGTGCTTGACGATCACCTCCCGCTCTCTCAGCCCCTTGGCGCGGGCGGTGCGGATGTAGTCCTCCCCCATGGTCTCCAGCATGCCCGCCCGGGTGAGCCGGGCGTAGGTGGCGGCGAACAGGAAGGCCAGCGTGATCCACGGCAGCAGCAGGTCGTAGGCCCACAGCGCCGGGTTCTCCGCCAGCGGTGTGTACGCACCGCCCGGCGGGGTCCAGCCGAGGCCGTAGCTGAAGATGACCAGGGAGACCATGCCGGTGAAGAAGATGGGCAGCGACACGCCGGCGAGGGCGGTGCCCATGGACAGCCGGTCGAAGAAGCTGCCGCGGCGCAGCGCCGACAGCACGCCGATGGCGACGCCGCCCAGCACCCACAGGACGGCCGCGCCGATGGCGAGGGAGAAGGTGACCGGCATGCGGTCGACCAGGTCCGGCCAGACGGGCTGTCCGCTGATGAAGGAGTAGCCGAAGCAGGGAGCGGGGCACTGCTCGACGCCGGCGCCGTAGTCGTAGGTGGCGCCGGTGAAGATGCCCTTGACGAACCTGCCGTACTGCACGACCACCGGGTCGTAGAAGCCGAGCCGCTCGGCGACCAGGTGAACGGTCTCCGGGGTCGCCGCGCGCCCGACGTAGCGCGAGGCGAGGGCCTCGGGAGTCGCCCCGGCCCACTGCGGCACGACGAAGAAGATGCCGAAGGTGACCATGCTGACCACCATGAGCATCGCGAGCGCGCCGATCAGACGCCTGATGATGTATGTGAGCACCGCTGCCGGCCGAGTGGCCGGCCCGCGCCGGGCCGGCCACTCATGCCTTCACCTGCCTTCGCTAGATCCCCGAGCCTCGCCTGGTCACTCCGCGCCGAGCAGCACGTAGTCGTACATCTGCTGGCCCTCGTTGTAGGCGAGGTTGGTCACGCCCTGGCCGCGCATGAGCAGCGACTTGGCCCAGACGACGGGAAGGATGGAGGCGTCCTCCATGACCTTCTTGTCGACGTCCACCCACAGCTTGGCGCGGGCGGTGGCGTCCAGCTCGGCCGCGGCCTGGTCGACGAGCTTGTCGACCTCGGCGTTCTTGACGCTCAGGTTGTAGTTGCCCGCCGGGCGGATGGTCCGGCTGTCGACGATGGCCTGCATGAAACCGTAACCGTCGGGCCAGTCGGAGCCCCAGCCGTGCGTGGCCAGGCCGATGCCGTTCTTCTTGACGTAGTCGACGTTGCCGGCGTAGTCGGAGAAGTAGCTGGAGGCCGGGAAGCCCTTCAGCGTCAGCTTGATGCCGGCCTTGGACAGCGCCTGCTGCATGGCCTCGGCGAGGGCCTTCTCACGCGGACGGTCGGCGCGGAACGTCATCGTGGTCTCGAAGCCGTTCGGCTGGCCGCAGGCGGCCAGGGCCTGCTTGGCCTTCTCGACGTCGCCCTTGTTCTCCGGCGTCTGGTACAGGTCGAACTTCTCCTGGCCGACGATGCCGGGCGGCATGACGTTCGTGGCGATCTCGCCGCCGGCCACCGGGCCGCCGTAGGCGGTCTGGTTGGCGACGCGGTCCGCGGCGAACATGACGGCCTTGCGGCACTCGATGTTGTCGAGCGGCTTGGTGTCCGGGATGACCGAGACGTACCACAGACGGGCGATCGTCGGGTTGTCCGTACGGGCCTTCAGCGCCGGGTCCGGCAGGACCTTGCCGAGCGCCGCGGGCTGCATGCCGGTGCCCGGGATGTCGAGCTGGATGCTGCCCGACATGAGCTGGTTGTCCAGGTCATCGGCGTTGACGTTGAGCTGGACCTCCCACTTGTCCGGCAGCGCGGGCCGGTTGGGGTCGGTGGCGGGGTCCCACTGGTCGTTGCGGACCAGCGTGAAGCGCTTGCCGGTCTCGTTGGTCTCGAACTTGTACGGGCCCGAGGAGATCACGTGCTCGCGGTACTTCGCGCCCGTGTCCTTGTCCTTCGGCACCGGCGCCGTCATCGGCATCTGGACGATGTAGTCCATGGACGCGAACGGCTTGACCAGGTGGAAGACCACCGTGGTGTCGTCGGTCGCCTCGACGGCCGACTTGTAGTCGACGTCGGGGGTCTTGTAGACGCCCTTGAAGTCCTTCGGCCAGGCCAGCAGCTCGTTGAGGTACGAGGGGCCGTGCGGGAAGGTCTCCTTGTCGTACGAACGGGCCACCGCGTAGGCCACGTCCTTGGCCGTGATCGGCGTGCCGTCCTCGAACTTGAGGCCCGCGCGCAGCTTGTACGTCCAGGTCTTGCCCTCGTCGCTCGGCGTGCCCAGGCCCTCGGCGAGGTCGGGGACGACCTGGTTGCCGTCGGGGCCGGGACCGGTCTTGTACGTCGTCAGCGTACGCCAGTAGAGGCGGCCGAAGTTGAACGAGTACCCGTAGTAGGTGTCGGCCGGGTCGAGGCTGTCCCAGTCGGAGGAGTGCGCGGCCTTGATCGTGCCGCCCTTCTTCGTCGAAGGGTTGTACACACCGGTGAGCGCGGCGTTGAACGCGGGTTGCGCGCCTCCGCCGGACGCCGACTGCGCGGGCTGCTGCGGCGTGCCGCCACCTCCGCCACAGGCGGAGAGCACCATGGCCAGCGCCGCTGTCGCGGCCGCCGCCAGTGCGGATTTCCTTCTCATTGACTAACCCCTTGGTAGTGAGATGGGGGATGGAGCGTAGGCGAAGGTCAGTGCGCGCGGGGGTCGAAGGCGTCCCTCAACCCGTCGCCGAACAGGTTGAACGCCAGGACCGTGATGAAGATCGCCAGGCCCGGGAAGAGCACGAAGTGCGGCAGCGTGTAGAAGCGCACCGCCTCCGACAGCATGCCGCCCCAGGTCGGGGTGGGCGGGTTGATGCCCACGCCCAGGAAGGAGAGCGAGGCCTCGAACAGGATGTTGGTCGGGATGAGCAGGGTCGCGTAGACCAGGATCGGCGCGAGCAGGTTGGGCAGCACCTCGCGGAAGAGGATGTAGCCGTGGCGCGCCCCGAGGCTGCGGGCGGCGTCGACGAACTCCCGCTCGCGCAGCGACAGGGTCTGGCCCCGGACGATGCGGCCGATGCTGGGCCAGCTGAAGAAGCCGATGATGAAGATCAGCATGGCGATGCGCAGGCCGTTGCCCTCCAGGCCGAACCCCTTGTCGGGGACGACGCCCGCCAGCGCGATCGCGAAGACCAGCAGCGGGAAGGCGAGGAAGACATCCATGATGCGGCCGATGACCTGGTCGACCCAGCCGCCGAAGTAGCCGGCGACCACGCCGAGTACGGTGCCGATGACGACCGACACCAGGGTGGCGAGGAAGCCGATGAGCAGCGAGATCCAGGCGCCGGCCACGATGCGGCTGAAGATGTCACGGCCGTTGACCGGCTCGACGCCGAGCAGGTATTCGCTCCCCATGCCGCCCATGGAGCCACTGGGCAGCAGCGTGCTCTGGTCGATGGCCTCCTGGTGGAACTCCAGGGGGTCGTGCCCGAAGACCGAGATGATGGGCCCGGAGAAGATCGCCACGAGGATCAGCAGCACGACGACGACGCCACCGCCCAGGGCGACCTTGTCCCGCCTCAGCCGCATCCAGGCGATCCTCGTGAGGGACCGGCCCTGGATGTCCTTGCCCGCTCCCGCGAGCACCGACTCCGGTTGCGCTTCTGCGGCGGAACCGGGAACGTCAAGCGGCGCGGTCATGCGAAATTGCCCCCTGGATCCAGACGACGCTGTCTATTGAAACTGGACTTAGACCGCAAAGTCGCGACCTCAGGAGGCAGAATCTATGGCCTGAGCTGGTATGACCAGTCCCTCAGGCCGCTATGTGGCTAATCTGTGATTGATGCGAAACTCATTCGTATTGATCTTGATCTGAATGTCGTGGCCCGGTTCCGGTTGCGTCTCGGATTCGTGACACAACCGAGGTCAGCTGATGCCGCGCCGCTTGAGGAGCTCCTCGATGTCGGAGAAGTCGTCGTCGGCGGGCGCCTTGCGCTGTTTCGCGGCGACGGCCGGCTTGGGCGCGGCGGCCGAGGCGGCGGGCTGGGCCGCGCCAGGCTGGGCCGGCCGCTGCGCGGGCGTCTCGCCCGTGCCCTTCTTCTCGCCCTTGTCCTTCCGCCCGACGGAGAGCCTGCGGCCGCGCATGAACCCCGACACCACGAACAGCACCGCCGACAGCCCGGCCACGGCGACGCCCGCCCACACCGCCGGGTTGAGCACCAGGCCGGTGACGAACCCCACGGCCGTGGTGCCGATGGTCCACAGCGCCGGCAGCGCGTTCGTCAGATAGGCCGCCACCGGCAGCAGCGCCCACGCCGCCACCCGCAGGCCCGACGCCGCTCCTCTGCGGCGGAACGCCAGGAAGCTCAGGACCAGGCCCGCCACCGTCGCCCCGGCGCACAGCGGAAACCATGCGATCTGGTCGAAGTCCATCCGGCCACCCCTTCGTCTCGGCTTCTGCCTCCATCCTGGCATGCGAACGGCCGTTCGCTCTCCTCCGCGAGAACCAGCCGTCCCCTAGGGGAACGCCGCTCGCCCCCCACTGTCCTTTCAGGGACGAACGACGCCAACCCCACCGAACGGGCGTAGCGGCCGTCGTAGGCACGCACAGGGCCGAAAGGGACGCCCGGAAGCGGGCGTCCCGGAGTAGGCGTCCGGGTGCGGGCGTCCGGGAGCGGGCGTCCGGGAGCGGGCGTTCCGAAGCGGACGCCCGGGAGCGGGCGTTCCGTATCAGGCCGGCAGGAGGGCCCGCAGGTCGGCGACGGTGACGGCGGTCAGCGAGGAGACGACCAGGCGGCCAGGGGCCGGCTCGATCGGCAGGATGCTCGGGACGGCCACCACCGCGCAGCCGGCCGCCGTCGCCGCGGCCACCCCGCTCGGGGAGTCCTCCAGCACGACGCAGCGCACCGGCTCCACCCCCAGCAGCCGGGCCGCCGTGAGGTAGGGCTCCGGGTCGGGCTTGGTGTGCGTCACGTCGTCGGCCGTGACGATGACGTCGAAACGCTCACGCCCGACGACCTTCAGCACGGCGCCGGCGATCTCGCCCAGCGAGGAGGTGACCAGCCCGGCGGGCACCCCCTCCGCGCGTACGGCGTCGAGCAGCTCGACGGCCCCCGGCATGAGCTCGACCCCGGCCGACAGCCGGGCCACCATGCCGTCGACCATCCACGACCGCACGGTGCCGGGCGGCACCTCGGCGCCCGAGACGGCCAGCATGTAGTCGATCGTGCGTTCCATGGACCCGCCGACCAGGTGGGCCTGGTGCTCGGGCGTCCAGGCGGCGCCCAGCCGGGCCATCACCCCGGTCTCGATCTCCAGCCAGACCCGCTCGCTGTCGACCAGCAGCCCGTCCATGTCGAAGAAGACGGCTTCCATGCTCATGTGTCTCATGCCCTCGTCGTGCCCGTGCGCCCGCTGTCAGACGTTGAAGTATTTGGCCTCGGGGTGGTGCGCCACCAGCGCGGACGTGGCCTGCTCGGGGTGGAGCTGGAACTCCTCCGACAGGGTCACGCCGATGCGCTCGGGCTGGAGGAGCTGGAAGAGCTGCACCTGGTCCTCGAGGTTGGGGCACGCGGGGTAGCCGAAGGAGTAGCGGCAGCCCTGGATGTTGACCTTGAGCATGTCGTCGAGCGACTCGTCGCCGCCGATGCCCCACTCGGCGCGCACCCGGGCGTGCCAGTATTCGGCCAGCGCCTCGGTGAGCTGCACCGACAGGCCGTGCAGTTCGAGGTAGTCGCGGTAGGCGTCCTTGGCGAACAGCTCGGCCGTGGCCTCCGCGATCTTCGCGCCCATGGTGACGATCTGGAAGCCGACCACGTCGACCTCGCCGGAGTCCTTCGGCCGGAAGAAGTCGGACAGGCACAGGTGACGGTCACGGCGCTGGCGCGGGAAGGTGAAGCGGGTGCGCTCGCCGCCCGCGTCGTCGAGGATGATCAGCGAGTCGCCGTCGCTGACGCACGGGAAGTGCCCGTAGACGACGGCCGCCTCCAGCAGACCCTCGGTCTGGATGCGGTCGAGCCACATGCGCAGCCGGGGCCGGCCCTCGGTCTCGACCAGCTCTTCGTAGCCAGGGCCCTCGCCGCCCCTGGTGGGCTTGAGCCCCCACTGGCCGAGGAACAGCGCCCGCTCGTCGAGGAAGGCCGCGTAGTCGGCCAGCGAGACGCCCTTGACCACCCGGTCGCCGTGGAACGGGGCCGCGGGCACCGGGTTGTCGGTGGCCACGTCGGAGCGGGCGGGCAGCTCCTCGACCGGGGTGCGCTGGAGCACCGCGCCGGTCTTGACCCGCCGCTCGCGCAGCGGCGGCAGCGTCGCGCCCTTCTCGCCGCGCTTGACGGCCATGAACGCGTCCATGAGCCGCAGCCCCTCGAACGCGTCGCGGGCGTAGCGCACCTCGCCCTCGAACAGCTCCGCGAGGTCCTGCTCGACGTAGGCGCGGGTGAGCGCGGCGCCGCCGAGCAGCACCGGATAGCGGTCCGACAGGCCCCTGGAGTTCATCTCCTCCAGGTTCTCCTTCATCACCACCGTCGACTTGACCAGCAGCCCCGACATGCCGATGACGTCGGCCTTCTGCTCGTCGGCGGCCTCCAGGATGGCCGAAACGGGCTGCTTGATGCCGAGGTTGACGACCTGGTAGCCGTTGTTGGACAGGATGATGTCGACGAGGTTCTTGCCGATGTCGTGGACGTCGCCCTTGACGGTGGCCAGCACGATGCGGCCCTTGGTCTCGCCCTCCACGCGCTCCATGTGGGGCTCCAGGTAGGCGACCGCAGCCTTCATGACCTCGGCCGACTGCAGCACGAACGGCAGCTGCATCTGCCCGGAGCCGAACAGCACGCCGACGGTCTTCATGCCGTCGAGCAGCACCTCGTTGATGATCTCCAGGGCGGGGCGCTGCTCCAGCGCGGTCTCGAGGTCGGCCTCCAGGCCCTTGCGCTCGCCGTCGATGACGCGCCGCTTGAGCCGCTCCCACAGCGGCAGCGAGGCCAGCTCCTCGGCCTTGCCGGCGCGCAGCGCGGCGGCGTCGACGCCCTCGAACAGGTCCATGAAGCGCTGCAGCGGGTCGTAGCCCTCGCGGCGGCGGTCGTAGACCATGTCGAGCGCGACCTGGCGCTGCTCGTCGGGGATGCGCGCCATCGGCAGGATCTTGGAGGCGTGCACGATCGCGGAGTCGAGGCCGGCGTTGACGCACTCGTTGAGGAAGACCGAGTTGAGCACCATGCGGGCGGCCGGGTTGAGGCCGAAGCTGATGTTGGAGACGCCGAGCGTGGTCTGCACGCCCGGGTAGCGGCGCTTGAGCTCGCGGATGGCCTCGATGGTCTCCAGGCCGTCGCGGCGGGTCTCCTCCTGGCCGGTGGCGATGGGGAAGGTGAGGGTGTCGACGATGATGTCCTCGACCTGCATGCCCCAGTTGGTGGTCAGGTCCTCGATCAGGCGGCTGGCGACGCGCACCTTCCAGTCGGCGGTGCGGGCCTGGCCCTCCTCGTCGATGGTGAGGGCGACCACGGCGGCGCCGTGCTCGCGCACCAGGCGCATGATTTTCTGGAAGCGGGAGTCGGGGCCGGCGCCGTCCTCGTAGTTGACGGAGTTGACCGCCGCCCGGCCGCCCAGCATCTCCAGGCCCGCGCGCAGCACCTCGGGCTCGGTGGAGTCGAGCATGATCGGCAGGGTGGAGGCGGTGGCGAAGCGGAAGGCCAGCTCCTTCATGTCGGCCACGCCGTCGCGGCCGACGTAGTCGACGCAGAGGTCGAGCATGTGGGCGCCGCCGCGGGCCTGCTCGCGGGCCATCTCGACGCAGTCGTCCCAGCGTCCGCCCAGCATCGCCTCGCGGAAGGCCTTGGAGCCGTTGGTGTTGCAGCGCTCGCCGATGGCCAGGAAGGAGGTGTCCTGGCGGAACGGGACGGTCTGGTAGAGCGAGGAGACGCCGGCCTCGGGGCGGGGGCGGCGGGCGGCGGGCTGCTTGCCGCGCACCCGCTCGACGACCTGGCGCAGGTGCTCGGGGGTGGTGCCGCAGCAGCCGCCGACCAGGGACAGCCCGTAGTCGCGGGTGAAGGCGCCGTGGGCGTCGGCCAGCTCGCCGGGGCTGAGCGGGTAGTAGGCGCCGTCGGAGGTGAGCACCGGCAGGCCCGCGTTGGGCATGCAGCTCAGCCGGAGCCGGGAGTGGCGGGCGAGGTAGCGCAGGTGCTCGCTCATCTCGGCGGGGCCGGTGGCGCAGTTGAGCCCGACGATGTCGACGCCGAGCGGCTCGATGGCGGTCAGCGCCGCGCCGATCTCGCTGCCCAGCAGCATCGCGCCGTTGGTCTCGATGGTGACCTGGGCGATGATCGGGATGTCGCGGCCGGAGTCCTCGGCGGCCCGCTTGGCGCCGATGACGGCGGCCTTGACCTGCAGGAGGTCCTGGCAGGTCTCGATGATGAGCGCGTCGGCGCCGCCCGCGATGAGGCCGGCGGCGTTGTCGCGGTAGGCGTCGCGGAGGCTCGCGTAGGGCAGGTGGCCGAGCGTGGGCAGCTTGGTGCCGGGGCCCATCGAGCCGAGGACGAAGCGCGGCTGCTCGGGCGTGGACCAGTGGTCGGCCGCCTCGCGGGCGATGCGGGCGCCGGCCTCGGAGTATTCGAAGACGCGGTCGGCGATGTCGTATTCGCCGAGTGCGGCGAGGTTGGCGCCGAAGGTGTTGGTCTCGACGCAGTCGACGCCGACGGCGAAGTAGGCGTCGTGGACGCCGCGCACGATGTCGGGGCGCGAGACGTTGAGCACCTCGTTGCAGCCCTCGTGACCGTGGAAGTCGTCGAGCGTCGGGTCCTGGGCCTGGAGCATCGTGCCCATGGCGCCGTCGGCGACGATCACGCGCTGGTCCAGCACTTCGCGGAAGGACGGGGAGATGCTCATGGGGTAGAGCTTATCGGGTGCGCTCCGGCCGCTGGTCGGAGCGGGGGCAGAAGATCGTTCTATGGGTTCCGCGACGGCTCGGGCGGCCCGGCGCTAGTCTGCCGGATGTCAATTGAACATTGCGTCCAATAGGGGCTCCCATGGCCTACCGCACCGTGCTCGTCGGCACCGACGGCTCCGCCTCCTCCTTTCGCGCCGTGACCGCGGCGGCGTCCCTGGCCGCGGCGTCCGGCGCGACCCTCGTCCTCGCCTGCGCGTACCTGCCGATGCGGGAGAGCGAACGGGCGGCCGCCGCCGACCGGCTGGGCGAGCTGGCGTACAAGGTGAGCGGCTCCACCCCCGCGGACGACGCGCTGCGCGCGGCGCGCGAGCACGCGGCGGCGGCCGGGGCCTCCGACGTGGTGCTGGCCGCCGAGGAGGGCGACGCCGTGGACGTGCTGATCGCCCTGGCCGCGCGGCACCGCGCCGACCTCATGGTGGTGGGCAACCGCGGGCTCAACAGCCTCGCCGGGCGGCTGCTCGGCTCCGTGCCCTCGGGGGTGCTGCACCGGGCGGCGTGCGACGTGCTGATCGCGCGTACGACGGACGGCGGACGCTGACCGCGCCGGTTGTGCGCTGAGCGCGAACACCTGTGCGGTACGGGCGGGGAGATCGGCCCTGTACCGGCCGCGGGTTCCGTACGGACGCGAGTGACGGGAGGCCGTGCGGGGCAAGGGGTTCGCGAGGAGATCAGTGACGCCGGAGCCTCCTCAGCGCATAGGCTAAGCGGGACAATGGAGAGAGGAGGCGACCCGTGATAGAGCTCGAAGGGCTCCCCGAGCTCGTCGACCCGGTGCTCATTGCCGCGTTCGAGGGGTGGAACGACGCGGGTGAGGCCTCCAGCGGCGTCATCGCGCATCTCGAGTCGGCGTGGAAGGCCGAGCCGCTCATCGCCCTCGACCCCGACGACTACTACGACTTCCAGGTGACGCGGCCGGTGGTCGAGATGAGCGAAGGGCTCACCCAGTCCATCGTCTGGCCGACCACGCGGCTGCTGCGCGCCCGCCCGCCGGGCGTCGAGCGCGACGTGGTGCTGCTGCGCGGCATCGAGCCCAACATGCGGTGGCGCTCGTTCTGCGCCGACATCATCGAGGTCTGCCGCGAGCTCGGCGTGGAGCTGGCCGTCATGCTGGGCGCGCTGCTCAACGACTCGCCGCACACCCGGCCGGTCCCGATCCTGGGCGGCGCCACCGACGAGGGGCTGGCCCGCTCGACCAACCTGGAGCTGAGCCGCTACGAAGGGCCGACGGGCATCGTCGGGGTGCTGCAGCACGCCTTCGGCCAGGCCGGGCTCGACGCCATCTCGCTGTGGGCGTCGGTCCCCCACTACGTCGCCCAGCCGCCCAACCCCAAGGCCACGCTGGCGCTGCTGCGCCGGCTGGAGGACGTCCTGGAGATCCCGATGCCGCTCGGCGACCTCGACGAGGAGGCGCGGGCCTGGGAGCGCGGGGTCGACGAGCTGGCCTCGCAGGACTCCGAGGTGGCCGACTACGTCAAGGAGCTCGAGGAGCGCAAGGACGCCGCCGAGCTGCCGGAGGCCAGCGGCGACGCGATCGCCGCCGAGTTCGAGCGCTACCTGCGCCGCCGCGACCGCGACACCGACACCTGAGCCGTCGCGGGCCAGGCGGGCCGTAGCGCCTGAGCACGCCACGACGCGGGGCGCCCCTGAGCCGTCGCTGCGCCTGGGCAAGCTCCGGTGTCTGGGCCCGCCGGGGTGGCCGGCCATCGCCGTGCTTGGGCCGCCGGGGTGGCCGGTGGTCCCTGGGACCGCTGAGGCGCTTGAGCCATCGACGCGTCTGGGACCGCCAGGGCGGTCGAAGCCTCGCCGCGCCCGTGGCCGCTGAGGCAGCCGAGCCGGCGCCGCTGGGCGCTTGAGCCGCTGAGGGAGCCGAGCCGTCGCCGCTGGAGCGCTTGAGCCGCGTCTGGCTGGGCACGCCGCGCGTGGGTCGCGCTCGTGCTGCGGCGTTCCGCCGGCCGTTCCCCCGACCCGCCGTCCACCTGGCCGCGCGATGCCGGGCTGAGGCGGGCGGGTTCCTGGGGTTGTCAGGGACTCCTACGCCCTCGACGGACATGTGGGCTGTCCGGGTAGGACACTGACAGCTAACCCTTAGGGGTTAAATCTGACACTTTTTCGAGGTTTCAGGTAATAATCAGGGGCCGGAGAACTTTGCACTAAGTTGGGATCCGAGCCAAACATCCCACGCATACCAACAATTCGCGATCGACCGGCTTCGTGCCGCGATGCCTACTCCCCTGACCGCGCACGTTAGGCACGCCATGGCGACATCCCATGTAGACCCGTACCAGCGGAGCCAGGACGCCAGACGGCGCGTCCTGGAGATGGCCGTCTCGCTCCGGGAGGACCGCGGCGGCGGCTCCGTGGACCATTTCCTCGCCCTGCTCCAGGACCGGCTCCCGTCCTGGCTGAGCATGCTCCACGATCTTGCACATCGGATCGGAAAAGGGACCGTAGCCGACAATCTTCAACCAATAGCACGAGCAGGCATTCAATATTACATAGACGTACAAAGCGCGGCGCTACCCGCGTTCACCTCGCCGAACGTCACCGTGCGCTTCCGGCAGGCCGTCCGCGACACGGGCCTCGGCCCGTGGACCGAGGCCGCGCCGCTGGCCGCGTACCTCGCGGCCGAGCAGCGCATCGGCAGGGTGCGGGCCGACGCCGACCCGGAGGCCAGCGCCCGCCTGCTGATCGCGGGCTGCTTCCACCGGGCCTACGTCGAGATGTTCGTGGGCGAGGACACCTGCCCGTCGCGTGAGGCCAGCGCCCGGGAGGTGGTGCGCGAGCTGCGGCTGGAGCCGGCGCCCGCCGCGCCGGCCGCCGTCTGAGCGGCGCGTACGGCCTCGTCGTGGCGGTGCCAGACGAGCGCCGCCACGTCCGGGTCGGCCCCGAGGGGGTCGCTCACCGGGCCGGGGGCGGCCGCGGCCAGCCGGTCGTGGAAGAAGCCGGGGGCCAGCACGTACGAGGCGACCGCCACGCGCGCGGCCGGCGTCGCGGCGAGCCGTTCCATGGCCTCCCCCAGGGACGGCGAGCCCGCCGACGCGAAGGCCGCGGTGACCGGCCGGGCCAGCCGTACGGCGAGCATGCGGGCGGCGGCCCGTACGTCGGCGAGCCCGGCGGGGTCGGAGGAGCCGGCCGCGCCGAGCACGACCGCGTCCGTGGCGCGCAGCCCGGCCCGGCCGAGCCGCCGGGCGAGCACGCCGGTCAGCAGCCGGTGCGGCCCGAGCCGGTCGGCGACCACCGCGTCGGGCCGGTGCGCGGCGACGATCTCGGGCAGGTCGATGTGGACGTGGTAGCCCGTGGCCAGCAGCAGCGGGACCACCACCACCGGCCCGCGCACGGCCGGGAGCACGTCGGCCAGCAGGGGCGAGCTGATCTCCAGGTAGGTGAGCTCGACCCGCCGCCCGGGACGCGCCCTCCTGACCGCCTCCGCCAGCGCCTCCAGGGTCGCCTCCCCCGCGGCGCTGCGGGTGCCGTGCGCGGCCAGGACGAGTGCGGGCGTCACATTCCCACCTCGTACGGGCAGGCCAGCCGGTAGCCGCGCTTGACCACGGTCTCGACGATGCCGCCGGGACCGAGCGCCCGGCGCAGCCGTGTGACGGCCATCTCGACGGCGTGCTCGGCGGAGTCGCGGGCGAGGCTGCCGGGCAGCACCGTACGCAGCTCGGCGCGGGAGACGACGTGCCCCGGCTTGTCGGCCAGGCGCTTCAGCACCGCCATCGGGGCGGGCGGCAGCGGGCGCAGCTCGCCGTCCACGACGACGGCGTGGCCGCGGATCTCGAGCTGGTGCCCCCCGGCGGCGAGCCGGGTGACGCCGTGCTCGGGGAGGTGGCGGGCGAGGGCGCGGGCCAGCGCGCCGAGCCGCGAGCGGTCCGGCTGCAGGGTGGCCACGCCGCGCGAGGTGAGCGGGTCGGCGGTGACGGGGCCGACGCAGGCGGCCACGACCGGCCCGCCGAAGGCGGCGAGCAGCGCGTCCTCCAGGCCCTCGGCGCGGGCCGCGTTGAGCATGGCGTGGACGGCGGGTGCGCTGGTGAAGGCGACGGCGTCCACCGCGCCGGAGACGGTCTGGGTGATGAGGCGGCGCAGCGGCGAGATGTCCCGGTACGGCAGCCACCGGTAGACCGGGATCTCGATCACCTCGGCGCCTGCGGCGCGCAGCTCGGCCACGAACTCACTGAGCGGCTCGCCGTGCTGCTGGACCGCGATGCGCCGGCCGCGCAGGTCCTGGGCGAGGAGGTGCTCCTTGACCTCCTGGCAGGACTCGGTGGCGGGCGTCCAGTGGTCGTTGAGCCCGGCGGCGCGTACCGCTCCCCTGGCCTTGGGGCCGCGGGTGAGCAGGCGGGACCGGGTGAGGTGCGCGCCGAGGTCGGCCGACAGGCCCCAGCCCTCGGCGGCGGCCATCCAGCCGCGAAAGCCGACGCCGGTGGTGACGACGACGTCGTCGAGCGGCGCTTCGAGCGCCTGCCGGGTGGCGGCGAGCAGGTCGGCGTCCTCGGCCAGCGGCACCAGCCGGATGGCGGGGGCGCTGACCACGCGCGCGCCGCGCCGCTCCAGCAGCGCGCCGAACTCCTCGCGCCGCCTGGTCGCGGTCACGCCGACGGTGAATCCGGCCAGGGCGTCCGGCGCCGTCTCTGGGGAAGCGCCGTCGCCGACGGGGAGTGCGGTCATGCCGTCACCTCCAGGTACTCGTGGAGGCCTGGCCGGGCCCCGAGCTCCCGGCCAGGCATCACAGGCGCGTGTGACGCAAGTGAGATCACCCTTCGATACTGCTTTCGGGGGGTTTCGCCGCGGGGTCTCTTCTGTTACCGCTGTGCTACAAGGCAGGACCCGGGCGATTGGCACCTGACGATCATGGGAAGCTCTCAGCGTGACAACGCCGCCTATCGGGGAGCCACGGGTGACGGTCCTGCCCATTCGCACGTTCGACGATCCGGCGCTGCGCGTGCCGGCCGAGCCGGTGCGCGACTTCGACCGCGAGCTGCGCCGGCTGGTGAAGGCGCTGACCGCGACGATGCGGGCCGGCGCGGGCCGCGCGGGACTGGCCGCCCCGCAGGTCGGCGAGCCGCTACGGGTGCTGGTCTACGACTACGACGGCCGTGCCGGCCATCTGGTCAACCCGCGGCTGGAGCTGTCGGAGCGCCGGGTCGTCGCCGACGAGGCGTGCCTGTCGGCCCCCGGCGTGTGGTGGCCACTGGAACGTTCCTACATGGTCACCGCGCGTGGCCGCGACATGTTCGGCAAGCCGGTGACGCTCCGGGCGCTCGGCGTGCTGGCCCGGGTGCTGCAGCACGAGGCCGACCATCTCGACGGCGTGCTGTTCAGCGATCACCTCGAAGCGGCTGAGCGGGAACGGTTTCTGGCCGCCGCGCTGCCGTCGGGCTGAGCTCACGTCGCTGTTCCGGGTCGGTCCCGCCCCACACGCCGTACGCCTGACGGGTGCTGAGCGCGTACGCGAGGCACGGCTCCCGCACCGGGCAGCCGCGGCAGACGGCCTTCGCCTCCTCGACCTGTGACTGGCTCGGCCCTTCCATCGAGATCGGGAAGAACAGTTCCGGGTCCTGGTCGAGGCAGGCGGCCCTGCGTGTCCAGTCGAGCATCATCATGCTCATGGCGCCTACCCGGACGGATGGCGGTCATACCTCGCTGAGCAGCCGATCCCAGTCGGCGAGGAAGCGGCCGAGGCCGTAGCGCGCCAGAGCGGCGGCGCGGGCGGCCTTCCCGGCCTGGGCGGCGCTCTCCGGATCGCGGGCGAAGGCGTGCAGGGCGTCGGCGAGCACGTGCACCCTGGTGGAGAGCACCCCGGCCTCCGGCGGCACGGCCTCGATCGCCTCGGTGGCGGCCAGCGCCACGATCGGCATGCCGAGGTGCATGGCCTCGATGAGGGCGAGGCCGAGCGAGGTCCACCGGTACGGGTGCAGGTAGACCCGGCGGCGGGCGAGCTCGGCGTGCATGACGTGCCGCGGCAGGTCCTCGTAGGTGCCGTACGGCAGCCCCTCGACCTTCATGCCGAACACGTCCAGCGGGACGCGCTCGTGGAAGCGCGGCAGCAGGTCGGTGCCGGCGACGCGGGTGCGGCGTACCGGCTCGTTGACCACGACGCCGGCCCTCGGCAGCTCGCCGGTGTAGAGCGGGCCGGGGTCGGGGACGCCGTGCTCGATGACGCGGGTGGGCGCGCGGCCGTTGTCCCAGTAGAGCTCGTTGAAGTGGGTGACGTGGACGAGCGTGACGGCGTCCTGGCCGGCCAGCGGGTGGCGGGTGCGGGGCACGTCGCCGGCCGGGGTGTTGTGCTCGACGTACACGGCGGGCACGTCGCGGCCGAGCCACTCCCTGGCCAGGCCGGGCTCGTGCGGGCGCTGGCAGACGACGACGTCCACGTGCTCGTGGCGCAGCCGGTCCCAGGGCACCTCGCGGGCGGCGGCCGGCCAGTGGTAGGTGTCGGCCCGCCCCCGCCCGTCGGGTCCCCTGCCGGGGACGAGCGGCAGCAGGTACTCGTGCGCGCCGCGGACGAAGGCGTCGGTCCAGGATCCGTGCACGTGCCAGAGCAGGATCCTCACCAGCGGCTCCAGCCCATGGCGCGGGCCCACGGCGCCGCGACGGCCGCCACGGGCCCCTCGGCGTCGCTGAGCACGCGGTCCACCACGTCGGCCAGGTCGTCGGCGACCTCGGGCGCCTGGTCGATCTCCTCGGGCAGGGTGATGGCGGTGGGGACGAGGATGCCGCGGGCGCCGGCGGCGCGCGCCGCCTCCATGTCCCGTCCGATGTCCCCCACGACCACGCACTCGCGCGGGCTGACGTCGAGCACGGCGGCCGCCCTGATCACGAGGCCGGGCGCGGGTTTGCGGCAGGTGCAGCCGTCGCCGTCGTCGTGGACGCAGATCGCCCACGCGTCGAACGGCCCGAGCAGCTCCTCCACCCGCGCGTTCACCTGGTCCATCTCGTCGGGTGTGAGCAGGCCCTTGGCCACGCCGGACTGGTTGGTGACCACGGCCACCGGCACGTCGGCGCGGCGCAGCCGGCAGAGGGCCTCGACGGCCCCCGGCATGGGCTCGACCCTGCCCGGGTCGCCGTTGTAGGGCACGTCCCTGATCAAGGTCCCGTCCCGGTCGAAGAGCACGGCGCCGGGACGTCGTCGTTCGAACACCTCTCAACCACCTCTCGCCCCACTCTCGCCTTGGTGGCGTGCCGCCCAGCTACCCGGGGGCAATTCCGGCAAACAACCACGGAGCGTGACCATCGCCAGGCGAAATGGGGTGTTCCGAGAGCGTTTTCGCACTTCGGACGGTTGCGCGAGGTTTGACTACCGCTTCTCTCGGTAGCGGTTCTCCATCCCATCGGGGGAGGCACGATGAGGTTTCTCGGGATCAACGCGGTCTTCCATGACCCGGCGGCGGCGCTCGTCGCCGGCGGGCGGATCGTCGCCGCGGCGGAGGAGGAGCGCTTCAGCCGCCGCAAGCACGGCAAGCGGCCGCTCGCGTTCTCCGCGTGGGAGCTTCCCGAGCAGGCCGCCGCGTGGTGCCTGCGCGAGGCGGGCCTCGCCCCCGAGGACGTGGACGCGGTCGCCTACTCCTACGACCCGTCGCTCGTGGTGCGGCGGCCGGAGGGCGACTGGGAGGACCTGCGCACGACGTACGCGGTGCGCGCCCCGCTGTTCCTCGCCACGGCGCTGCCGGGGCTGGATCCGGCGCGGGTGACGTACGTGCCGCACCACGTGGCGCACGCCGCCTCGGCGGGCCTCGCCTCGCCCTGGCGCGACTGCGCGGTGCTGGTGTGCGACGGCCGCGGCGAGAACGTCTCGCACCTGGCGGGCCGCTACCGGGACGGCGAGCTGGAGGTGCTGGCCGCGCAGGAGCTGCCGCACTCGCTCGGCCTCCTGTACGAGGACGTCACCGAGCACCTGGGCTTCCTGCGCTCCAGCGACGAGTACAAGGTCATGGCCATGGCCTCCTACGGCCGGCCCCGGCACCTGGACGCGCTGCGCGAGGTGATCCGCGCGACCGGCGACGGCGGGTTCCGCGTCGAGCCGGTCGACTGGAACGGCTACGCCAAGGCGCTGCCCAGGGGCGCCCCGTGGACCTCCGACCACGCCGACCTGGCCGCCAGCGTGCAGGCGCGGCTGGAGGAGGTCCTCATGGAGCTGGCGCGCTGGCTCCACGAGCGCACCGGCGAGCGGCGCCTCGCCCTGGCCGGGGGCGTCGCGCTCAACTGCGTGGCCAACACGCGGCTGCTGGAGGAGGGGCCGTTCGCGGAGGTGTGGGTGCAGCCCGCGGCCGGGGACTCCGGCACCGCGCTGGGCGGCGCGCTGCACCTCGCGCAGGCGTACGGCGAGCCGGCCGCGCCCATGGGCACCGCGGCGCTGGGGCGCGGCTTCACCGACGAGGAGCTGGGCGCCTGGCTGGACGTGGCGCGGGTGCCGTGCACGCGGCCCGCCGACCTCGCCGCCGAGGTCGCGGCCGAGCTGGCCGCGAACCGGATCGTGGCCTGGTTCCAGGGCCGGTCCGAGTACGGCCCGCGGGCGCTCGGCCACCGGTCGCTGCTGGCGCATCCGGGGCACGCGGCCAACACCGAGCGGCTCAACGACGTCAAGGGGCGCGAGCAGTTCAGGCCGGTGGCGCCGATGGTGCTGGAGTCGCGGGCGCGTGAGGTCTTCGGGCGGGGGCCGGTGCCGTCGCCGTACATGCTGTTCGTGCACGACGTGCGCCCCGAGTGGGCGGCCCGCGTCCCCGCGGTCGTGCACGTGGACGGCACCGCCCGCGTCCAGACGGTCTCGCCGGACGCCGAGCCGCTGGTGGCGCGGCTGCTCACCGAGTTCGAGCGGCGCACCGGGCTGCCGGTGCTCGTCAACACCAGCCTGAACACGGCCGGCCGGCCCATGGTGGACGACCCGCGCGACGCCCTGGAGTGCTTCGGGTCCGCGCCGGTGGAGGTGCTGGTCCTCGGCCCGTACGTGGTGCGGCGGCGGGAGGTGTTCCGCTCGTGATCACCACCCTGATCACCGTCGTCATCCCCACCGTCGGGCGGCCGTCGCTGCGCGAGACGATCGCCGCGATCGGCCCCGGCGTGCCGGTCGTCGTGGTGGACGACCGTCCGGCTGTCACTCGTCGCGTCGGGTCGTGTACAGTCGGTCACGGCGGTGGCAGCCACTCAAGGGAGTTCGGCATGCCCACCGTTCTGAAACATCCGCCTGCCCACGTGCGCCTGGTGCGCAGTGGCGGAAGAGGCCCCGCGGCCGCCCGCAACGCCGGATGGCGTGCGGCGGACACCCCCTGGATCGTCTTCCTCGACGACGACGTGATCCCCGAGCCGGGCTGGGCGGACGCGCTCCGCGCCGACCTGGCCGGCCTGCCCGGCGACGTCGCGGGCAGCCAGGGCCGCATCGTCGTCCCGCTGCCGGAGCACCGGCCGCCCACCGACGGCGAGCGGCACACCGCCGGGCTCACCGGCGCGTGGTGGGTGACCGCCGACATGGCCTACCGGCGCGCCGCGCTGGAGGAGGCCGGCGGCTTCGACGAACGCTTCCCCCGCGCCTACCGCGAGGACGCCGACCTGGCGCTGCGCGTGACGCGGGCCGGGCACCGGCTGGTGCGCGGCGCGCGCGTCACGCGGCACCCGGTCCGCCAGGACGGCTTCTGGGCCAGCGTGCGCTTCCAGCGCGGCAACGCCGACGACGCGCTCATGCGGCGCCTGCACGGGCCCGGCTGGCGCGCGCTGATCGGCGGCGGGCAAGGCCGGCTGCGGGCGCACGCCGCGACCAGCGCGGCCGGGCTGTCCGCGCTGGCGCTGGGCGCGCTGGCCACGCGGGTCCGGGGGCCGGTCGTCCCCGGCACCCCGGCGCGGCTGGTCCCGGCCCTGGCCGTGGCGGCCGGGGCCGCCTGGGCGGCGCTGACCGCCGAGTTCGCCTGGCGCAGGATCGCGCCCGGTCCCCGTACCCCCGATGAGCTGTGGCGGATGGCCGTCACCAGCGTGGTGATCCCGCCGGTCGCGTGCGTGCACCGGATGCGGGGGGAATGGAAGGTGCGCCGATGAGCGACAGGACGCTGCGAGCCGCCGGCGGGCCCGGCGGCAGGGGGCGCGTGCTCGTCGCCCGGCTGGACGACGCCGGTGACGTGCTGCTGGCCGGTCCGGCCGTGCGGGCGGTGGCCGCGCACGCCGCCGAGGTGGTCTTCCTCGCCGGCCCCAACGGCCGGGCCGCCGCCGAGCTGCTGCCCGGCGTGGACCGCGTGCTCACCTGGCGGGCGCCGTGGATCGACCACACTCCCCCGCCGGTCGGGCGGGAGCAGGTGGACGACCTGGTCGCCCGCCTGCGCGGCATCGACGAGGCGGTGATCCTCACCTCCTTCCACCAGTCGGCGCTGCCGCTCGCGCTGCTGCTGCGGCTGGCCGGGGTGGCGCGGATCGCCGCCATCAGCAACGACTACCCGGGCTCGCTGCTCGACGTCCGCCACCGGTGGGACGAGAGCGTGGACGTGCCCGAGGCCGAGCGCATGCTGGCCGTGGCCCGGGCGGCGGGGTTCCCGCCGCCGGCGGGCGACGACGGCAAACTCGCTGTTCAACACCCCCTGCCGGATATCACCGGGATTACCGGGCACTTCTTCGGTGTCGGCGCCGAGGCCGACAAAGGCTCTTATGTCGTGGTGCATCCAGGGACGTCGGCGCCCGCGCGCAACTGGCCCGCCGAACGGCACCGGCAGGCCGTGCGGGAGCTGACGGAGGACGGGCATCGGGTCGCCGTCACCGGCACGGAACGAGACCTCACCGCCTACGTCGCCGGCGACGACGCCGCCGACCTCGGCGGCGCGACCACTCTGGCCGAACTGGCCGCCGTGATCGAACGGGCGAGCGTGCTCGTGGCCGGCAACACCGGCCCCGCGCATCTCGCGGCGGCGGTCGGCACGCCGGTCGTGAGCCTGTTCGCCCCCGTCGTCCCGGCCGCCCGGTGGGCCCCGTACGGGGTCGCGACCGTGCTGCTCGGCGATCAGCAGGCGCCCTGCAGGGACAGCAGGGCGCGCACCTGCCCGGTCCCCGGACACCCATGCCTGTCCCAGGTCACGAGTGAGCAGGTGGTCAAGGCAGTGAGGGAGCTGACGCAGTGAAGGTCGATCTCATCTCCGAGCACGCGGACCCGCTGGCCGCCGTCGGCGGCGTGGACTCGGGCGGCCAGAACGTGTACGTGGCCGCCCTCGCCCTCGCGCTGGCCGATCGCGGCCACCAGGTCGTCGTCCACACGCGGCGCTCGTCGCGGACCCAGCCCCGCTCGGTGCGCCTCGGGCCCGGCGTCGTCGTCGAGTACGTCCCCGCCGGGCCGGCGGCGCACGTCCCGAAGGACGAGCTGCCGCCGTACATGCCCGAGTTCACCGACTTCCTCGCCGACCGCTGGGCGATCGACCCGTCCGACGTCGCGCACGCGCACTTCTGGATGAGCGGGCAGGCCGCCCTCCAGGCCGCCGACGGCTTTCCCGTGGTGCAGACGTTCCACGCCCTCGGCACGGTCAAGCGGCGCTGGCAGGGCGAGGCCGACACCAGCCCCGCCCACCGGATCGACACCGAGCGGGAGATCGGCAAGCACGCCGACGCCGTCCTCGCCACCTGCGGCGACGAGGTGGGCG
>NZ_BAAJOU010000017.1:0-100601 GCF_057536035.1 Nonomuraea sp. B208 | reverse complement strand
GCCCCAGCAGCTCGCCGCCGTGCGGCACGGCCAGCAGCCCGCCCCGCTTGGCGATCCTGAAGGCGCGCTCGAAGTCGCGGGCCTCGCCCCGGCGCTCGTCGTTGGACAGCCCGAAGCCGATGACCCCGTGGTCGCGGTACTGGAGGGCGAGCCTGGCCAGCGTGTTGGCGTCCAGCGGGTGCCTGGTCCGGTTCGCGGCCACGATCACCGCGATGCCGACGCCGGAGTGCTCGGCGGCCTGGCGCACGGCGTCCAGCATCAGCTCCAGCGTGGCCGTCAGCCCGCCGAACCGCTGGGCGTAGCCGGACGGGTCCACCTGGATCTCCAGCCAGCGCGACCCGGCCTCCGCCTCGTCCTCGGCGGTCTCGCGCAGCAGCCGGTAGACGTGCTCCGGGCGGGTCAGGACGGATCGGGCGATATCGTACAGCCGCTGGAACCTGAACCAGCCGCGCTCGTCGGTGGCCCGCAGCTTGGGCGGCCAGTCCTGCTCCAGCGCGTCGGGCAGGTGCAGCCCCTGATCCCTGGCCAGCTCGATCAGCGTGGCGTGCCGCATGGAGCCGGTGAAGTGCAGGTGAAGATGTGCTTTGGGGAGCGTGACCAGGGACTTCGGCATCTCCTCATCTTGCCACCGGCGTCGCCATCGGTTGGCTCAAAAGAGGGGTAGGAGGCGGGCCGAGCAGGGGATCATCGGGGAATGATCCCCGAGGGGCGCGTGTACGGGCAGGAACCCGCGGACGGAACCGCGGACGCGGGCGGGCAGAGCAGGCGGGCGGCGCTCGCGGCGCTGGCGTTCGCCGCGACCGCGGTGGCCATCTACGGGCTGTTCGCGTCGGGCTTCGGGCGAGTGCGCCCGCCCGACCCGGCGGCGGAGCCGGCCGCCGCCGCCGGGCAGGGCCCGCCCGCCCCCGCCCCGCCGGCGCGGACCCCGTCGCCCGAGCCGGCCGCGCCGCCGGCGCCCAGGCTGGCCGTGATCGCCGACGGCTTCTACCTCACCTACCTCCCCCCGGGCCTGAAGCGCACCGGCGGTGGAACGTTCGGCGCCGGGGCGGGCGGCTGGGCCAGGTACGCCCCGGCGGGCTCCGGCCAGTCCGGCAGGTACATCGTGGCGCGCGTCGAACGCGGCCCCTTCGCCGCAGACTGGCCGCGCTACCGCTCCCATGCCGCCGTGCTCGACGGTCGTGCCACCGTGCTGCACGGCAGGCCCGCCGTGGTCGGCCGGGACCCGCGCGGCGGCCGGACGATCGCCTGGCTGGAGCGCCGCGGCACAGGCGTGCGCGTCAGGGCAGGTGAATCCCTGCGTAAGGAACTCCTCGCAGTTGCCGCCTCGGTCAAGGCTCGTGTAGGAGACTAGAGCCCCTTCCCGTCCCCTTCCCGGGGTGTCCACACACGTCATGGGGGGTCCATGCGGCGTCCGGCGGCGGTGCTCCTCGCGCTCGCGCTCTCCGGCTGCGCGCTTTCCGGCTGCGCGGGCGACGGCGGCTCGGGCGGCGGCGAGGCCCCGGTGCCCCGTACGTCCGCCGAGCCGCTGTCCCAAGAAACCCTGTCCGAAGAACCCCTGCCCGAGGAGACCCCGTCCGCCGAGCAGGCCGGCAGCCAGGCGCTGACGCTGTCGTGCGACGCCGCCTCCGAGGTCCAGCTGCCCGCCGTGCCCGCCCCGCTCGAACGCGCGGGCGCCTTCTCCCGCCTGCCCGCCCTCACCCGCCCCCTCGCCGTGCACGGCCTGATCTGGAGCCAGAACGACGAGCGGCTGTACGTCGGCGTGGTGTGCGGCCCGCGTACCGCCGAGCAGTTCGTCACGCTGGTGGCGCGGGCGCGGCTCACGGCGTGGGAGGGCCGGCCCGCGCTGCACTGGACCACGCGCACGGGCGTGCGCAACCTCATGTGGCTGGACCGCCCCGGCGTGGCCGTCTACGTCGGCGCGACGCCGGGGCTCAGCGACCGGATCCAGCCGATCGCCGCCGGGATCGGCTAGTCAGCGGGCCTCGGCCAGCAGCTTGCCCAGGCGGCTGACGCCCTCGACCAGGTCGTCGTCGCCCAGCGCGTACGACAGCCGGAAGTATCCCGGCGTCCCGAACGCCTCCCCGGGCACCACCGCGACCTCGGCCTCCTCCAGGATCAGCTCCGCCAGCTCGGCGGACGTGCCCGGCCGCCGCCCCCGCAGCTCCTTGCCGACCAGCGCCTTGACCGACGGGTAGGCGTAGAACGCCCCCTTGGGCTCCGGGCACAGCACGCCCGGGATGTCGTTGAGCATCCGCACCATCGTCTGCCGCCGCCGGTCGAAGGCCGCGCGCATCTCGGCCACCGCCGACAGGTCGCCGGAGACCGCCGCCAGCGCCGCCATCTGCGAGACGTTGGAGACGTTGGAGGTGGCGTGCGACTGCAGGTTGGTGGCCGCCTTGACGACGTCGGCCGGGCCGATCAGCCAGCCCACCCGCCAGCCGGTCATCGCGTACGTCTTGGCCACCCCGTTGAGTATCACGACCCGGTCGCCCAGCTCGGGGACGGCCGTGGCGATGCTGGTGAACTCGGCGCCGCCGTACACCAGGTGCTCGTAGATCTCGTCGGTGATCACCCACAGGCCGTGCTCGGCGGCCCACCGGCCGATCTCGACCGTCTGCTCGCGGGTGTGGACCGCGCCCGTCGGGTTGGACGGCGAGACGAACAGCAGCGCCTTCGTCCGCTCCGTGCGCGCCGCCTCCAGCTGCTCGACGCTCGCGAGGTAGCCGGTGGACTCGTCGGTGACCACGTCGACCTGCGTGCCCCCGGCCAGCTTGATCGCCTCGGGGTAGGTCGTCCAGTAGGGCGCCACGACGAGCACCTCGTCGCCCGGGTCGAGCAGGGTGGCGAACGCCTCGTAGACGGCCTGCTTGCCGCCGTTGGTGACGAGCACCTGCGAGGGCTCGGCCGAGTAGCCGGAGTCGCGCCGCGTCTTGGCCGCGATGGCCTGCTTGAGCTCGGGCAGCCCGCCGGCCGGGGTGTACTTGTGGAAGCGCGGGTCGCGCGCCGCCTCGACCGCCGCCTCGACGATGTAGCCGGGCGTCGGGAAGTCGGGCTCGCCCGCGCCGAACCCGATGACCGGGCGCCCGGCGGCCTTCATGGCCTTCGCCTTGGCGTCCACGGCCAGGGTGGCGGACTCGGAAATCGCGGAGATTCTCGCGGAGATGCGGCGTCGGCTCGGCATGGTTCCATCGTCGCACGACACGCTGACCTGGGGGATCAGGTTTTGGTTCGACGTGCCGGGCAATCCCCCGTATGCTTCAGCTCGGTCCTTCCGCCGCATGTCGGCGAGCGGTTCGGTCCAGGCAGTGATTCAATCAGGGTAACCTGGTTGATGACATAGGGCACTGGCGCAATTGGTAGCGCACCGGTCTCCAAAACCGGCGGTTGGGGGTTCGAGTCCCTCGTGCCCTGCGAGTGCGGTCCGCGCAAGATAGGCGTGTAAGCGCGCCGCAGAACTGCGTTGGATACGACGAATTCAGGTGAGGACTGTGGCGATCGACACGCGCGGCGAGACCGCAGACAAGCCCAGTGGCGAGAAGAAGACGCGCACTTCACCTGCCCTCTTCTATCGGCAGGTCGTCAACGAGCTTCGTAAGGTCATCTGGCCGACACGCAAGGATCTCATCACTTACACCACGGTCGTTCTGGTATTCGTTCTGATCATGGTTGCCATCGTCTACGGGCTCGACAGCGCCCTGGGATGGGCAGTGCTGAAGGTCTTCGGCGGGGCCTGATCCTGACGCCGCCGGTCGACTGACGGAGTCGCCCTTCGATTCGACGAAAGAGGAAGAGTCACCGTGTCCGAGTCTTCATTTCCGGCGGACGAGTCTCGCGACGAGTGGGACGACGAGCTGGAAGAGGCCACTGAGGAGACCGCCGAGGCGGAGTCCGAGGAGGCCGAGGTAGCGGAGAGCGACGAGCCGACCGAGGCCGATGCTTCCGCCGCCGAGGACGCTTCGGCCCTTCCCGACGTCGATCCCGTCGAGGAGTTCAAGCAGTCGCTGCGCGGCCTGCCCGGCGAGTGGTACGTCATCCACTCCTACGCCGGCTACGAGAACCGCGTGAAGTCCAACATCGAGAGCCGCAACGTCTCGCTCAACATGGAGGACTACATCTACCAGGTCGAGGTGCCGACGCACACCGTCCAGGAGTTCAAGAGCGGCAAGAAGGTGCCGGTCAAGGAGCGCGTGCTGCCCGGCTACGTCCTGGTGCGCATGGAGCTGACCGACGAGTCCTGGGCCGCGGTGCGCAACACCCCGGGCGTCACCGGCTTCGTCGGCCTGTCCAACAAGCCGAGCCCGCTCAGCCTCGACGAGGTCGCCAAGCTGCTCGCCCCCGAGCCGACCGAGGAGACCAAGAAGGCGGCCACCAAGACCGCCGCCGGCCCCACGGTCGAGTTCGAGATCGGCGAGTCCGTCACGGTCATGGACGGCCCGTTCGCCACCCTGCCGGCCTCGGTGAGCGAGATCAGCCCCGAGTCGCAGAAGCTCAAGGTGCTCGTCTCGATCTTCGGCCGGGAGACCCCGGTGGAGCTGTCGTTCAACCAGGTCTCGAAGATCTAGGTCGATCACCTACACTTAGACGTTCGGACTGGCCGCCTGCGCTGTCGGGCGGCCTCCGACATGTCAGGGCCGCATCCGCCGCCCGGCATCGCATCACAATCCAGGACCCGGAGAAGGACACATGCCTCCGAAGAAGAAAATCGCCGCGTTGGTGAAGGTCCAGCTCCCCGCTGGCCAGGCCACCCCGGCGCCGCCGGTGGGTACCGCCCTCGGTCCCCACGGCGTCAACATCATGGACTTCGTCAAGCAGTACAACGCTGCGACGGAGGCCCAGCGGGGCAACATCATCCCCGTTGAGATCACCATTTTCGAGGACCGCAGCTTCACCTTCGTCACGAAGACGCCGCCGGCCCCCGAGCTGATCAAGAAGGCCCTCGGCCTCGACAAGGGCAGCGCGGTCCCGCACCGCGACAAGGTCGGCAAGCTGAGCCGCGAGCAGCTGCGCAGCATCGCCGAGACCAAGATGCCCGACCTCAACGCCAACGACATCGAGGCGGCCGAGAAGATCATCGCCGGCACCGCCCGGTCGATGGGCATCACGATCGCCGAGTAACACCCCTTCCCAGACGTCGTGGGAGGGCCGCCGCGACGGCGACGGCCCGAGTACCACTAGGAGTACGCAATGAAGCGCAGCAAAGCGCACAAGGACGCGGCGGCCAAGGTCGACCGCGACAAGCTCTACACCCCGGTCGAGGCCGCCAAGCTCGCCAAGGAGACGTCGACCACCAAGTTCGACGCCACCGTCGAGGTCGCGCTGCGGCTGGGCGTCGACCCTCGCAAGGCAGACCAGATCGTGCGCGGCACGGTCAACCTTCCGCACGGCACCGGCAAGACCGCCCGGGTCCTGGTCTTCGCGACCGGTGACCGTGCCGAGGCTGCCCGCGAGGCGGGCGCCGACATCGTCGGCGCCGACGAGCTGATCGACGAGATCTCCAAGGGCAACCGGCTCAACGAGTTCGACGCCGTGGTGGCCACGCCCGACATGATGGGCAAGGTCGGCCGCCTGGGCCGCGTTCTCGGCCCGCGTGGCCTCATGCCCAACCCGAAGACCGGCACGGTGACGCCCGACGTCGCCAAGGCCGTCACGGACATCAAGGGCGGCAAGATCGAGTTCCGCACCGACCGGCAGGCCAACCTGCACTTCATCATCGGCAAGACGTCCTTCGGCGAGCGTCAGCTCCTGGAGAACTACGCTGCCGCGCTGGACGAGGTGCTGCGTCTCAAGCCGTCGGCCGCCAAGGGCCGCTACCTGAAGAAGGTCACCTTCTCCACGACGATGGGCCCGGGCGTTCCGGTCGACCCCAACGTCACCCGCGGCATCACCGCCGAGCTGGGCGAGTAATCGCGTCTGCTCAGGTAGAGCCCCGCCCGTCTCGTACGGGCGGGGCTCTTCTGCTTGGGTCAGGCGTTCTTTGCGCCGGAGGGGTTGGGGGGTTGTGGAGGAGCTGTGCAGAGTGTGTGGGGGAGAACCCTGGGTTTTCCCCGAATTGTGCGGGGAAGCCGCTACAGTCCCGGATCGCAAACGTAGGGTCAAGACATGCTGAAGCGCACGATAAGTCTCGCCGCGGCCGGAGCCGCGCTCGTCGTGGCCGCGGTTGCCGGTTGTGGCACGAACGCCCAACCCATCCAGGTCAATTTGGCGGCCTCTGAGGTCCTGGCGCAGGCCGCGCAGAAGACCACCGAGGTCACCAGCTACACCGTCGACGCCGTCGTCAACGCCTCCGCCGCCCAGGAGGGCAACGGCCGGGTGCAGGGCCGCATGCTCTACCAGAGCAAGCCCGAGCTCGCCGTGGACCTCACGCTGGACACCGTGGACATGGGCGGTCAGAGCCTGCCTGGCGGCGTCCGCGCCGTGCTGCAGGGCGACACCGTCTACGTCAAGGTCGAGGCGCTGAACAAGATGCTGGGCGCCACCAAGCCGTGGATCAAGGTCTCGCTGAACGAGGTCGGCGACCGTACGCAGGTCGACCAGTACCTCGCCCAGATCCAGCAGTTCGACCTGGCCAACGTCACCAAGCTCGTCACGGCCTCCAAGGACGTGAAGCAGGTCGGCACCGAGAGCGTCAACGGCGAGGACACCACCCACTACAGCGGCACCTTCCCGGTCGAGGCGGCCGTGCTGCTGCTGCCGGCCGACCGGCAGGAGCAGGCCCGCTCGAACCTGGCCGAGCTCAAGGACGTCGCGTTCGACGTCTGGGTGGCCGCCGACGGCCTGCCCCGCAAGCTCGCCCTGAACGGCCAGAAGGACGGCGGCAAGCTGGACGCCACGCTGTTCTTCAAGGACTACAACAAGCCCGTGACCATCCAGGCCCCGGCCGCCGACCAGGTCGGCGAGATGCCGAAGACCACGACCAACTAGGAACCACCACCGAGAACGATTTGGAAACTCGGCGGCCAGCACGTACTCTGGTCGTTGCCGAAGACCGCCGGTCGTCGTCAGGTGCTCACATCCTGGCGGCCGAAGGTTCCACGTCTTGTGGACGACCCGCGCAGGTGTGATGCGAGTTTCCCGCATGGTCATCCATGTGCGTGAGCCCCGTGTGCGCCCTGCGCCCGGGGCTGTTCTCATTTCTGAAGACCTTCGCCGGCGGCACATCTGGAAGGAGGCCCATGGCGAGGGCGGATAAGGCGACGGCTGTTGCCGAGCTCAAGAACGAGTTCGAAGGTAGCGCCGCCGCCGTTCTGACCGAGTACCGCGGTCTCACCGTCGCGCAGCTCAAGGACCTGCGCAAGTCTCTCGGTGAGAATGCGAAGTTCGCCGTGGCGAAGAACACCCTGACCAAGATCGCGGCCAACGAGGCCGGCGTGACGGGTCTGGACGACCTGCTGGTCGGCCCCACCGCTGTCGCCTTCGTCAAGGGCGACGTCGTGGAGGCGGCCAAGGGTCTGCGTGACTTCGCCAAGGCCAATCCCCTTCTGGTGATCAAGGGCGGCGTGCTCGAGGGCAAGACGCTCGACGCCACCGAGATCACCAAGCTCGCCGACCTCGAGTCCCGCGAGGTCCTCCTCGCGAAGCTTGCCGGTGCGCTCAAGGCGAAGCAGAGCGCCGCTGCCGCGATGTTCGCCGCGCTGCCCACGCAGATGGCTCAGCTGGCCGAAGCCCTTCGCGCGAAGCGCGAAGAAGCAGGCGAGTAACACGGGGGTTGCCGCACCCACCGCGGTCCCGTTCCTAGTTTTCAGCAAGTCCTAAACGTAAGGAAACGCATCATGGCGAAGCTCAGCAACGACGAGCTCATCGACGCTTTCAAGGAGATGACCCTCCTTGAGCTCTCCGAGTTCGTGAAGCAGTTCGAGGACATCTTCGACGTCAAGGCCGCCGCCCCCGTCGCGGTCGCCGCCGCCCCCGCCGCCGGTGGCGGTGCCGAGGCCCCGGCCGCCGAGGAGCAGGACGAGTTCGACGTCATCCTCGAGGCCGCCGGCGACAAGAAGATCCAGGTCATCAAGGAGATCCGCGCCCTGACGTCCCTGGGCCTCAAGGAGGCCAAGGACCTGGTTGACGGTGCTCCGAAGCCGGTCTTCGACGGCAAGGTCAACAAGGAGCAGGCGGAGAAGGCCAAGGCTGCCCTCGAGGGCGCCGGCGCGACCGTCACCGTCAAGTAAGACGGCTGGAGCTCCTGGCTCGACGCTGAAGGGGCGGAGGACATCCTGGTGCCGGATGTCCGCCGCCCCTTTTCGTATGCCCGGGGGCTTCCGCGACCACGACGGCGGTGTCAGAGCCGGCTCTGGATGCCGTCGAGGATGAGCGTGAGCCCGAGCTGGAACTGGGCGTCGAAGTCGTCGATGCGCACCTGGGCGAGCTCGGCGAGCTGCGGGCGGTGCCGTTCCAGATGCCGCGCGGTCCGCTCGCGCAGGTCGGTCTCGGCCGGAGGGGTGCGGACGACGGTCCGCCAGGTGTTCTCGGCCGCGACGAACCCGTTGACGTAGGACGACAGGGTCCCGACGGCGGCGACCAGCTCAGGGCCGGACAGGCCGGCGTCGGCGAGAGCGGCGTAGCAGCGTTCGGAGCGGGCCAGGGCGTTGGGGCCGAGCAGCGGGCGGGTGGCGGTGAGCGCGGGAGCCCATGGGTGCCGCCGCATGACCTGCCTGCTCTGGGTGAGCTGGGCGGTCAGCAGGTCGCGCCAGGACGGGTGCTCGCGCGTCTCGACCTCGCCGATCACCTCGTCGAGTGCCAGGTCGAGCACGTCCTCCTTGCTCGTGACGTACTCGTACAGGGACATCGTGCCCGCCTGCAGGCGCGCGGCCAGGGCGCGCATCGAGAACCCGGGCACGCCCTCCGCGTCGAGCAGCGCGACGGCCGCCTCGACGATGCGCGCGCGGGACAGGCGCGGCTTGCGCGGGCGTTCGTCGTCGCCGCGCAGCCAGATCGACTCGGGCATCCGCCCTCCGGCCGTGCGCTGTACGGAAAACCGTACGGCTAGCTTACGCGCCATGACCGAACCGCGCTGGACGCACGCGTACGCCCTGCTCGCCCTGCGCCTGAACCGCCTGATGGGCGGCGGCGCACTCATCTACCGAGGCCCGCGAGAGTGGCGTGACCAGGCCGAGTCCGAGGCCCCCGCCGTCCCCGGCCGCCTGGCGGACGACGCCGACCGGCTGCTGGAGCGCCCGCCGTCCCCCTACCTGGCCGCCCACGTGACCGCGATGCGGGCGGTCGCCCGCTGTCTGGCCGGCGAGCGGCTGCCCCTCACCGAGTACGCCCGCCAGGTCCTGGGCCTGGAGCCGCGGTGGCTGCCCGAGTCGCTGTTCGGGCAGGCGCACGACCGGCTCGACCGGGCACTGCCGAAGCGGCCGGGGCCGTTGTCCGACCGGCTGCACGACTGGCAGGCCGCGCACACCCTGCACGCCGTCGAACGCCTGCCCGGCCTGGTCGCCGAGGCGGTGGCGGAGTGCCGCCGGCGGACGAACGCGATCATCCCGCTCCCTCCCGGCGAGGTCGTCGACTGCCTGCTCGTCCGGGACACGCACTTCCACGCGGCCGGTGACTATCAGGGCGGGCTGAGGTCGGCGATCCACATCAACGTCTCGATCCCCTTCAACCTGGCCGACCTGCTGTACGTCGTCGCGCACGAGGGCCATCCCGGACATATCGCGGAGTCGATGCTCAAGGAGACGCGCGCGGACCAGCGCGTGAGGTTCATGGTGTCCCCGTCGTTCCTGCTCAGCGAGGGGCTGGGGCTGCTGGCCGAGGAGATCGCCTTCCCCGGTGACGAGGCCCAGGAGTGGCTGACCGCCCACATCCTTCCCACCTGCGGCATCCGTCCGGACGGGAGCGACTTCGCGGCCGTTCACCAGGCCAGGAACGTGTTGTGGGGCGTCTGGGGCAACGCCGCGCTCATGGCCGCCGAGGGGCGCGGGGAGGCGGAGGTGGGCGCGTACCTGGCCCGGTGGGCGCTGTACGACGACCGGGAGGTGGCGGCGGCGCTGGCGGGGCTCAAGCCGTCGGCGGCCAGCCCGTACATCTTCGGATATTTCCATGGATGGGAGCTGCTGCGACCCTGGGTCACCGGCCCCGGCCGGGTCCGCCGCCTCCTCACCGAGCAACTTCTCCCCGGCGACGTGGGGCTCAGGAACTTCTCATCCTCGTCTCAGGGCCGCTCCACCCCGCCTGCCTAGCGTGCGGGACGTGAAAGACAAGTCTCGCTGGGCGCTCGCCGCCCTGCTCGCGGGCACGGGCGTGCTCTACGTCTGGGGGCTCGGCGCCTCGGGGTGGGCGAACGCGTACTACGCGGCCGCCGTACAGGCGGGCAGCCAGAGCTGGAAGGCGTTCTTCTTCGGGGCCTCCGACGCCGCGAACGCGATCACCGTGGACAAGACCCCGGCCGCGCTCTGGCCGATGGGGCTGAGCGTGCGGCTGTTCGGGCTGAACACGTGGGCCATGCTGGTGCCGCAGGCGCTGATGGGGGTCGCGACGGTGGCCCTGGTGCACGCCTCGGCACGCCGGCTGTTCACGCCGTGGGCCGGGCTGCTGGCCGGCGCCGTCATGGCGCTGACGCCGGTGGCGGTGCTGATGTTCCGCTTCAACAACCCCGACGCGCTGCTCGTGCTGCTGCTGACCGCGGCCGGCTACTGCGTGGTGCGCGCCCAGGAACGCGGCGCGACCCGGTGGCTGGTGCTGGCGGGGGCGGCGATCGGGTTCGCGTTCCTCGCCAAGATGCTGCAGGCGTTCCTCGTGCTGCCGGGGTTCGCGCTGGTCTATCTGGTGACCGCGCCGGTGCCGGTGCGGCGGCGGCTCTGGCAGCTCCTGGCGGCCGGGGCCGCGCTGGTGGCCGCCGCCGGATGGTGGCTGCTGGCGGTGGCGCTGGTGCCCGCCGGCGAGCGGCCCTACATCGGCGGCTCGCAGGGCGACAGCGTGCTGGAGCTGGCACTCGGCTACAACGGCATCGGGCGGCTCAACGGCGACGACTACGGCGGGCTCGGCAACCTCGACCAGCAGGCCGGGTGGCTGCGGCTGTTCGACACCGAGGCGGGCGGGCAGATCGCCTGGCTGCTGCCGGCGGCGCTGGCGCTGCTCGTCGCGGTCACCTGGCGGACCAGGCGGGCGGCGCGGACGGACGCGGTGCGGGCCGCGTTCTGGGTGTGGGGGAGCTGGCTGGTGGTCACGGGGCTGGTCTTCAGCCTCATGCGGGGGATCTTCCACGCGTACTACACGGTGGCGCTGGCTCCGGCCATCGCGGTGCTGGTGGGCATGGGCGTGGCGGCGCTATGGGAGCGCGGGGCGCGGCGGACGCTCGCGGTCATGGTCATGGGGACGGCCGTGTGGGCGTACGTGCTGCTGTCGCGCAGCGCCGGCTGGAACCCCTGGCTCGGGATCGCGGTGGTCGTGGCGGGGCTCGTGGCCGCGCTGGCGATGTTGCTGAGCCGGCGGGTGGCGGCCGTGGCGGCCGTCGCGGTGGTGGCGTGCCTGGCGGGGCCGGCCGCGTACGCGGTGGACACGGCGGCCACGCCCCACACCGGGGCGATCCCGACGGGCGGGCCCAGCACGGGCGGCGGCTTCGGCCGGGCTGGTGGAGGCGGGTTCCGGCCCGGAGGCGGGCGGGCGTTCCGTCAGGACGGGGACGGGGCCTGGGACGGGGGCGGCGTCGGAGCGGGCAGCGGCGGTGTCGGACGCGGCGCCCAGGGCCCCGGCGGCATGGGCCCCGGTGGGAGGGGGCGTGGCGGCGGGGGCGGGCTGCTCGACGCCGGTGCACCGAGCGCCGAGCTGACCGCGCTGCTGAAGGCCGGCGGCTACACGTGGACGGCGGCCACCGTCGGCTCCAACAACGCGGCCGGCTACCAGCTCGCCACCGGCCTCCCGGTGATGGCGGTGGGCGGCTTCAACGGCACCGATCCCGCGCCGACGCTGGAGGAGTTCCAGCGCCACGTCGCGGCGGGGAAGATCCACTACTTCCTCGGCACGGGGATGGGCGGCTTCGGCGGAGGCCGTACGGGGGCGGGCGGCAGCGACGACGCGGCCAGGATCGCCGCCTGGGTCCAGGCGAACTTCACCGCCACCACCGTCGGCGGCGTCACCGTCTTCGACCTCACCCGGAGGTGACAGTTTCGGAACGCAGCCGGGCGATGGCACTGGTGTCCATGTAGTCCCTGGCGTGGACGATCGCGCCGTCCCGTACCCGGAGGATCACCAGGCTGGGGACCTCCACGGCGCGCTCCCCGGCCCTGACGCGCGTCACCTGCTCCACGACCACCACCTCGGGGTCCTGAGCGCGGTGCAGCGCCACCAGTCGCACCTCCTCGGCCTCGAACGGAGAGCCGCCCCACATGGCCCGGTACGCGTCCCTCACGGCCTCCCGCCCGGCGAGCGGCGCGAGCCCCCCGAACGGGAACTCGTGCAGCCCCTCGGGGGCGTAGAGCCCGGCCAGCTCGTCGGGCGACTTGTGCAGCATCGCGGCCTGGTAGCCGACGACGATCTCCTCGATGGACATGGCCGTCCCTTTCGCTCAACGTTCGTTGACTCAACGAGCGTAGAGCGAAAAGGCGCGACCGGTCAACGCGGGTAGAGTCGGCGGCGTGAGCGAACGACTGCCGCCCCGGGCCGAGCGGCGGCGCAGGACCGAGCGGCACATCCTCGACGCGGCCCGGACGCTGTTCGCCGAGGTGGGGTACGAACGCACCACGATCCGGGCCGTCGCCCGCGCGGCCGGGGTGGACCCTGCCCTGGTCATGCAGTACTTCGGCAGCAAGCAGGAGCTGTTCAGGCACGCCGCCGAGGCGGTCCCGCCCCCGGAGGAGGGCCTGGACGCCGACGAGCTGGTCGACCACCTCCTCGGCACCCTCGACACCAAGATCGGCGAGCTGTCCCCGGGATCGCTGGCCATGCTGCGCTCGATGCTCACCCATCCCGAGGCCGGCGCCGCCGCCCGCGAGGCGCTGGCCCGGCAGATCGACCGGCTGGCGACCGCGATCCCCGGCGACGACGCCCGGCTGCGGGCCGCGCTGATGGCCGTGGTCATGCTGGGCGTCACCATCGGCCACCAGCTCCTGGAGCTGGAGGAGCTGCGGGCCGTCCCACCGGAGGAGATCGCCCGGCTGCTGCGGCCCGGCCTGCTGGCCCTTACTGGACCCGAGGTCTCATAGCCGCTTCCCAAGCGGCCCGCGTCCCCGTTACGGTGAGGCCATCGTTCGCGACTGGGAGGTGGCCGGTGGGCGTCGAGGTCGTCGTGGAAGGGCTCACCAAGTCGTTCGGGCGCCAGGTCATCTGGGAGGACGTCTCCTTCACCCTCCCGGCCGGGCAGATCTCCGTGCTGCTCGGCCCGTCCGGCACCGGCAAATCCGTCTTTCTCAAGACGCTGGTCGGCCTGCTCCGTCCCGACCGCGGCCACATCTGGATCGACGGCCACGACCTCGCCAACTGCCGCGAGAGCAAGCTCTACGAGCTGCGCAGGCTGTTCGGCGTGCTCTTCCAGGACGGCGCGCTCTTCGGCTCGCTCAACCTCTACGACAACATCGCCTTCCCGCTGCGCGAGCACACGAAGAAGAGCGAGTCCCAGATCCGCGACGTCGTCATGGAGAAAATCGAGCTGGTCGGCCTGCGGGGCGCGGAGGACAAGCTGCCGGGCGAGATCTCGGGCGGCATGCGCAAGCGGGCCGGGCTGGCCAGGGCGCTCGTGCTGGAGCCCGAGATCATCCTGTTCGACGAGCCGGACTCCGGGCTCGACCCGGTGCGCACCGCGCTGCTCAACCAGCTCATCGTGGACCTCAACGCCGAGGTCGAGGCCACGTTCCTGATCGTGACGCACGACATCAACACCGCCCGTACCGTGCCGGACAGCATCGGGATGCTCTTCCGGCGCGAGCTGGTGATGTTCGGCCCGCGCGAGATGCTGCTGTCCAGCGACGAGCCGGTGGTGCGGCAGTTCCTCAACGCCCGCAGGCACGGCCCGATCGGCATGTCGGAGGAGAAGGACCTGTCCGAGCTGGAGGCCGAGGCCCAGCTCGGGCACGACCCCGGCGTGCTGCCGCCGATCCCGCCGCAGCTCATGCCGACGGGCAACCGCGTCCGCCGCACCCAGCAGCCGCCCGGCACGTGGCTGGCGGCCAACGGCGTGATCCCGCCGCAGGGGTCGTTCGTGGACGAGCGCGGGCGCAACTGGCTGGAGGAGTATCCCCGCCTGGTCAACGCTCACCTGCACGGCGTCCAGTAGTCGGGCCGGCTCAGGGGGAGTGGCCCGACCGTCCGCCGTTCTGCCCGGAGCGGCCGTCTCAGGGCCGTCTGGGGGCATTTTAGGGACGCATCCGCCTTCGCCCCCGTTACCACACCGCCTCGGTCGTTTCCGGGACTCCGGGGACGAGCGCCGCGTTATGATCCGGCGATCTGGGAGGGGTGAGCGGTCATGACATGGCTGGGCGTCCGTTCCGCGCGCATCGTGATCACGGTGCTCGGCGGGATGCTGGCGGTGCTCGTGGGCATGGGCGCCTGGATCGCCGCCGAGGCCCGCGAGGTGCAGGGCAGGGCGGGCGACCGCGAGGCCGTGCTGCTGGCCGCCGGCGCCCACGCGAGGAACCTCGTCTCGCTCGACTACCGGACCGTGGACGCCGACCTGCAGCGCATCCTCGACACCTCCACGGGCCCGGCCAGAGCCGAGTACGTCGCCACCGCCGCCAAGCTGAAGACCACCACCGTCGAGAGCAAGGTCGTCCAGACCGGCGTGCTGCGCGCCACGGGCCTGGTCTCGCTGACCGGCGGCAAGGCCAAGGCGCTGGCCGTCGCCGACGTGGAGATCCACTGGGACGGCTCGGACAGCCCGGCCCAGGAGCGCTACTACCGCTGGTCGATGGAGCTGGAGAAGGTCGGCGGCGTCTGGCGGGTGTCGAAGGCGGTGCAGGTGCTGTGAGGATGTTCGCGATCGTGCTGCTGGGCGTCCTGGTGGCGGTGGGCGCCGTGCTGGTGCCGACCATGTGGTTCAACCTGCGCGACCTGCGGGAGGCCGACGCGGCCGGCGACTCCGCGATGGCCGCCGCCCGGCAGGTCGCCCCCCAGTTGCTCTCCTACGACTACCGCACGATCGAGCAGGACCTCGCGCGGGCCGGCGGGCACACCACCGGCGAGCTCACCCGGCACTACAAGGAGCTGGCCACCAGCCTGGTCACGCGGGCCAAGGCGGAGAAGATCGTACGGACCGCCGCCGTCGCGGGGGCCGCGGTCGAGAGCGCAAGTCCCGACCGCGTGGAGGTTCTGCTGTTCGTGAACATGGGTACGGTCAGACAGGTGCCCGGTCAGGCCGGGCCGCAGCAGCAGGTGGCCCAGAACCGCGCCAGGCTCGTCATGGTCCGCCAGGGGGAGCGCTGGCTGGCCGCCGATCTCTCCACGCTCCTGGGGAGCGCGTGAGGCCCGCAGGGCCGATGACCTGCGCCTGGAGCCCCCGGGCGCGCCGCCGGGTTCAATTGTTACCAAAAAGCTGGTTTAGCGCCGTCCAAGAGACGGGTAACCCAGTCACAGCTACACCGGTGATCGGCATGGGTTCGACCCCCGGTGTGACGGAGCGTTAACCGCCCCCGTTCGCGGGTATCGTCTTGGGCCATGGCGGTAGGCGATCTGTCACGCAGGGAAGAAAACCCAGCGTCCGGGCCCCGAACCGGCTATTAGTCGGGCTCGCGGGCTTGACGTATCCGCCCGAACGGGCGATGCTGCGACCAACGTGGAGCATGCAGCGAGAGCGAAGTGGACAGGCGTGTGCCGATCGGCTACACTGCCCCTTTGCGCTGCCCTTTGACGACCCGTGATGCTTGCTCACGTTGCGAGGTTGTCTGGCGTGCGTGTAGTCAGTCCGCCGCGAGCCCTCGGAAGGACATCTGTTGGCAGCCTCGCGCAACGCCTCCGCCGTACCCGCTGGTCCCCGTCGCGTGTCTTTCGCGCGTATCCAGGAGCCGCTCGAAGTTCCTGACCTTCTCGCTCTGCAGACCGAGTCTTTCGACTGGCTGCTCGGCAACGACAAGTGGAAGGCCCGGGTAGAGGCGGCTCGTCAGGCCGGGCGCAGGGACGTCCCGACCCAGTCGGGCCTCGAAGAGATCTTCGAAGAGATCAGTCCGATCGAGGACTTCTCGGGGACCATGTCCTTGTCGTTCCGGGACCACCGGTTCGAGCCGCCGAAGTACTCCGTAGACGAGTGCAAAGACAAGGACATGACCTACTCCGCCCCGATGTTCGTCACGGCGGAGTTCATCAATAACACCACTGGTGAGATCAAGAGCCAGACGGTGTTCATGGGTGATTTCCCGCTCATGACGCCGAAGGGCACGTTCATCATCAACGGCACCGAGCGTGTCGTGGTCTCGCAGCTGGTCCGCTCGCCCGGTGTGTATTTCGAGCGCACTGTGGACAAGACCTCCGACAAGGACCTGTACGGGTGCAAGGTGATCCCGTCGCGGGGTGCCTGGCTGGAGTTCGAGATCGACAAGCGTGACAGCGTCGGTGTGCGTATCGACCGTAAGCGCAAGCAGGCCGTGACGGTGCTGCTGAAGGCGCTGGGCTGGACGAACGACCAGATTCTGGAGCGGTTCGGCCAGTACGAGTCGATGCGGGCGACGCTGGAGAAGGATCACACGGCGGGTCAGGACGACGCGCTGCTGGACATCTACCGCAAGCTGCGGCCGGGTGAGCCGCCGACCAAGGAGTCGGCGCAGACGCTGCTGGAGAATCTGTACTTCAACGCCAAGCGGTACGACCTGGCGAAGGTGGGCCGCTACAAGATCAACAAGAAGCTCGGGGTCGACGCGGAGATCACGCAGGGCACCCTGACCGAAGAGGACATCGTCGCCACCATCGAGTACATCGTCCGGCTGCACGCCGGCGAGGAGTCGATGCCGGGGGCGAACGGTGAGGTGATCGTCGAGATCGACGACATCGACCACTTCGGCAACCGCCGCCTGCGCAGCGTCGGCGAGCTGATCCAGAACCAGGTCCGGCTCGGCCTGGCCCGCATGGAGCGGGTCGTGCGCGAGCGGATGACGACGCAGGACGTCGAGGCGATCACGCCGCAGACCCTGATCAACATCCGGCCGGTCGTGGCGTCGATCAAGGAGTTCTTCGGCACCTCCCAGCTGTCGCAGTTCATGGACCAGACCAACCCGCTCGCCGGCCTGACGCACAAGCGGCGTCTGTCCGCGCTGGGCCCCGGTGGTCTGTCCCGTGAGCGGGCCGGCTTCGAGGTCCGTGACGTGCACCCGTCCCACTACGGCCGGATGTGCCCGATCGAGACCCCTGAAGGCCCCAACATCGGCCTGATCGGCTCGCTGGCCTCCTACGGCCGCATCAACGCCTTCGGCTTCGTCGAGACGCCCTACCGCAAGGTCGTCGACGGCAAGGTGACCGAGCAGGTCGACTACCTGACCGCCGACGAGGAGGACCGCTACGTCAAGGCGCAGGCCAACACGGCGCTCAACCCCGACGGCTCGTTCGCCGAGGCCCGCGTCCTGGTCCGCACCAAGGGCGGTGAGACCGAGCTCGCCCGTGCCGAGGAGGTCGACTACATCGACGTGTCGCCGCGCCAGATGGTGTCGGTCGCGACGGCGATGATCCCGTTCCTCGAGCACGACGACGCCAACCGCGCGCTCATGGGCTCCAACATGCAGCGCCAGTCGGTGCCGCTGCTCAAGAGCGAGGCGCCGCTGGTCGGCACCGGCATGGAATACCGTGCCGCGACCGACGCCGGCGACGTCATCAGCGCCGAGAAGGCCGGTGTGGTCGAGGAGGTCTCCGCCGACTACGTCACCGTCATGAACGACGACGGCACGCGCACCACCTACCGTGTCGCCAAGTTCAAGCGTTCCAACCAGGGCACCAGCTTCAACCAGAAGCCCATCGTCGCCGAGGGCGACCGGGTGGAGGTCAACCAGGTCATCGCCGACGGCCCCTGCACCGACCAGGGCGAGATGGCGCTGGGCAAGAACCTCCTGGTGGCGTTCATGCCGTGGGAGGGTCACAACTACGAGGACGCGATCATCCTGTCCCAGCGCCTGGTGCAGGACGACGTGCTGTCGTCGATCCACATCGAGGAGCACGAGGTCGACGCCCGCGACACCAAGCTGGGCCCCGAGGAGATCACGCGGGACATCCCCAACGTCTCCGAGGAGGTGCTGGCCGACCTCGACGAGCGCGGCATCATCCGCATCGGCGCCGAGGTCGTCCCCGGCGACATCCTGGTCGGCAAGGTCACCCCGAAGGGCGAGACCGAGCTGACCCCGGAGGAGCGGCTGCTGCGCGCCATCTTCGGCGAGAAGGCCCGCGAGGTCCGCGACACCTCGCTGAAGGTGCCGCACGGCGAGTCCGGCAAGGTCATCGGCGTCCGGGTGTTCTCCCGCGAGGAGGGCGACGAGCTTCCTCCGGGCGTCAACGAGCTGGTCCGCGTCTACGTCGCGCAGAAGCGCAAGATCACCGACGGCGACAAGCTGGCCGGCCGGCACGGCAACAAGGGCGTCATCTCCAAGATCCTGCCGGTCGAGGACATGCCGTTCCTGGAGGACGGCACCCCGGTCGACATCATCCTCAACCCGCTGGGCGTGCCCGGCCGAATGAACGTCGGCCAGGTGCTGGAGACCCACCTCGGGTGGATCGCCGCCCGTGGCTGGGACATCTCGGGTGTCCAGGAGGCGTGGGCCGAGCGGCTGCGCGACAAGGGCTTCGGCCAGGTCGAGCCGCGCACCAACGTCGCCACCCCGGTCTTCGACGGCGCGCACGAGGAGGAGATCGTCGGTCTGCTCCAGAACACCGTGCCCAACCGCGACGGCCAGCGGATGGTCCAGCCCTCCGGCAAGGCCCAGCTGTTCGACGGCCGCTCCGGTGAGCCGTTCCCGTACCCGATCTCGGTCGGCTACATCTACATCCTCAAGCTGCTCCACCTGGTCGACGACAAGATTCACGCTCGGTCGACCGGCCCGTACTCCATGATCACCCAGCAGCCGCTCGGCGGTAAGGCCCAGTTCGGTGGCCAGCGCTTCGGTGAGATGGAGGTGTGGGCGCTGGAGGCGTACGGCGCCGCCTACGCCCTGCAGGAGCTCCTGACCATCAAGTCCGACGACGTCCTCGGCCGCGTGAAGGTCTACGAGGCCATCGTCAAGGGCGAGAACATCCCCGAGCCCGGCATCCCGGAGTCCTTCAAGGTCCTCATCAAGGAGATGCAGTCGCTGTGCCTCAACGTCGAGGTGCTCTCCAGCGACGGCATGTCCATCGAGATGCGCGACACCGACGAGGACGTCTTCCGCGCCGCGGAGGAGCTCGGCATCGATCTGTCCCGGCGTGAGCCGAGCAGCGTGGAAGAAGTCTGAGGGGGAGATCGCACATAATGCTGGACGTCAACTTCTTCGACGAGCTTCGGATCGGGCTGGCGACGGCCGACGACATCCGTCAGTGGTCGCACGGCGAGGTCAAGAAGCCGGAGACCATCAACTACCGCACCCTCAAGCCGGAGAAGGACGGGCTCTTCTGCGAGAAGATCTTCGGTCCGACCCGCGACTGGGAGTGCTACTGCGGCAAGTACAAGCGCGTCCGCTTCAAGGGCATCATCTGTGAGCGCTGCGGCGTCGAGGTGACCCGCGCCAAGGTGCGTCGTGAGCGGATGGGCCACATCGAGCTGGCCGCGCCGGTCACGCACATCTGGTACTTCAAGGGCGTCCCGTCGCGTCTCGGCTACCTGCTCGACCTGGCCCCGAAGGACCTGGAGAAGGTCATCTACTTCGCGGCCTACATGATCACGCATGTCGACACCGAGATGCGTGAGCGTGACCTGCCCTCGCTGGAGGCGAAGATCTCCGTCGAGCGGCAGCACATCGAGCAGCGCCGTGACGCCGACGTCGAGTCCCGGCAGAAGAAGCTCGAGACCGACCTGGCCGAGCTCGAGGCCGCCGGCGCCAAGGGCGACCAGCGCCGCAAGGTCCGTGAGGGCGCCGAGCGCGAGATGCGTCAGCTCCGTGACCGGGCCCAGCGCGAGCTGGACCGGCTGGAGGAGGTCTGGAGCCGCTTCAAGAACCTCAAGGTCCAGGACCTCGAGGGCGACGAGCTGCTCTACCGCGAGATGCGCGACCGCTTCGGCCGCTACTTCAAGGGCGGCATGGGCGCTCAGGCCATCCAGGACCGCCTGATCGGCTTCGACCTCGACGCCGAGGCCGAGAACCTCCGCGAGACGATCCGCAGCGGCAAGGGCCAGAAGAAGGCCCGCGCGCTCAAGCGGCTCAAGGTGGTGTCGGCGTTCCTCAACACCACCAACTCGCCGCGCGGCATGGTGCTCGACTGCATCCCGGTGATCCCGCCGGACCTGCGTCCGATGGTGCAGCTCGACGGTGGCCGCTTCGCGACCTCCGACCTCAACGACCTCTACCGCCGGGTCATCAACCGGAACAACCGCCTCAAGCGTCTGCTCGACCTCGGCGCGCCCGAGATCATCGTGAACAACGAGAAGCGGATGCTCCAGGAGGCCGTGGACGCGCTGTTCGACAACGGCCGGCGCGGCCGTCCGGTCACCGGCCCCGGCAACCGTCCGCTCAAGTCCCTCAGCGACATGCTGAAGGGCAAGCAGGGCCGGTTCCGCCAGAACCTGCTGGGCAAGCGAGTCGACTACTCCGGCCGTTCGGTCATCGTCGTCGGCCCGCAGCTCAAGCTGCACCAGTGCGGCCTGCCCAAGCAGATGGCGCTGGAGCTGTTCAAGCCGTTCGTGATGAAGCGGCTGGTCGATCTCAACCACGCCCAGAACATCAAGTCGGCCAAGCGGATGGTCGAGCGCGCCCGCCCGGTGGTGTGGGACGTGCTCGAAGAGGTCATCACCGAGCACCCCGTGCTGCTCAACCGCGCTCCGACGCTCCACCGCCTGGGCATCCAGGCGTTCGAGCCGCAGCTCGTCGAGGGCAAGGCCATCCAGATCCACCCGCTCGTCTGCACCGCGTTCAACGCGGACTTCGACGGCGACCAGATGGCCGTGCACCTGCCGCTGTCGGCCGAGGCCCAGGCCGAGGCGCGCATCCTGATGCTCTCGACCAACAACATCCTCAAGCCGGCCGACGGCAAGCCCGTCACCATGCCGACCCAGGACATGGTCATCGGCCTCTACTGGCTGACGACCATGAAGGAAGGCGCGAAGGGCGAGGGCCGGGTGTTCGGCTCGGTGGCCGAGGCGCAGATGGCCTTCGACCGCCGCGAGCTGGACATCCAGGCCAAGATCCAGATTCGGCTCAAGGACGTCCTGCCGCCGCGCGCCTGGGTGGCTCCCGAGGGTTGGGAGCAGGGCGACCCGGTCCGGCTGGAGACCACGTTCGGGCGGTGCCTGTTCAACCAGACGCTGCCGGTCAGCTACCCGTTCGTCGACTTCCAGGTCGGCAAGAAGCAGCTGTCCCAGATCGTGAACGAGCTGGCGGAGACCTACCCGAAGATCGAGGTCGCCGCTTCGCTCGACGCGCTCAAGGACGCCGGCTTCCGGTGGGCGACGCGCTCCGGCGTCACGATCTCGATCGAGGACGTCGTCGCGCCGCCGAACAAGACCGACATCATGGAGAACTACGAGCGCCGGGCCGACAAGGTCCAGCGCGAGTACGAGCGCGGTCTGATCACCGACGAGGAGCGCCGTCAGGAGCTCATCGAGATCTGGACGCACGCGACGGCCGACGTCGAGACCGACATGGTCAACGCCTTCCCGGCGACCAACCCGGTCTGGATGATGGTCAACTCCGGCGCCCGAGGCAACAAGATGCAGGTCCGCCAGATCGCCGGCATCCGCGGCCTGGTGTCCAACACCAAGGGTGAGACGATCCCGCGGCCGATCAAGGCCTCGTTCCGCGAGGGCCTGTCGGTGCTGGAGTACTTCATCTCCACCCACGGTCAGCGGAAGGGTCTCGCCGACACCGCGCTGCGCACCGCCGACTCGGGCTACCTGACCCGTCGTCTGGTGGACGTCGCGCAGGACGTCATCGTGCGTGAGATCGACTGCGGCACCGACCGCGCGGTCCCGCTGCACGTCGGCGACAGGGACGCCTCGGGCAACCTGGTCAAGGCGGAGAACGCCGAGTCCAACGTGCACGGGCGCATCCTGGCCGAGGACGTCGAGGTCGACGGCAAGGTCATCGTGCCGGCGGGCGTCGACATCAACGACACCCACGTCACGAAGCTGGTCGAGGCCGGCGTCGAGACCGTGCGCACCCGCAGCGCGCTGGTGTGCGAGGCGAAGATCGGTGTCTGCGCCACCTGCTACGGCCGCTCGCTGGCGACCGGCAAGCTCGTGGACGTCGGCGAGGCGGTCGGCATCATCGCCGCCCAGTCGATCGGTGAGCCCGGCACGCAGCTGACGATGCGGACCTTCCACACCGGTGGTGTGGCGGGCGCCGACATCACCCACGGTCTGCCCCGTGTCACGGAGCTGTTCGAGGCGCGCATCCCCAAGGGTGTCGCCCCGATCTCCGAGGCCGAGGGCCGGGCGAGGATCGACGAGACCGACAAGACCAGGAAGATCGTCATCACTCCGGACGACGGCTCGGAGGAGATCGCCTACCCGGTCTCGATGCGTTCGCGCCTGCTCGTGCAGGACGGCGACCGCGTCTCGGTCGGCACCCAGCTCGTGGCCGGTGCGGTCAACCCCAACGAGGTGCTGCGCATCCTCGGCCCGCGGGCCGTGCAGCTGCACCTGGTGGCGGAGGTCCAGCAGGTCTACCGCTCGCAGGGTGTGTCGATCCACGACAAGCACATCGAGATCATCGTCAGGCAGATGCTCAAGCGGGTCAACGTCCTGGAGTCCGGCGACACCGACCTGCTGCCCGGCGAGCTCGTCGAGCGGCCGAGGTTCGAGCAGATGAACCGCGAGACGGTGGCCGAGGGCGGCAGCCCGGCCGCGGGCCGTCCGGTGCTCATGGGCATCACCAAGGCCTCGCTGGCCACCGAGTCGTGGCTGTCGGCGGCCTCCTTCCAGGAGACCACCAGGGTCCTGACGGACGCGGCGATCCACGCCAAGTCCGACTCGCTCCTGGGCCTGAAGGAGAACGTCATCATCGGTAAGCTCATCCCGGCCGGTACGGGCATGCCCCAATACCGCAACATCCGGGTGGAGCCGACCGAGGAGGCCAAGGCGGCCATGTACACCGTCGGCGGTTACGACGGCTCGGCGGCCGACTACACCTTCGGCACCGGCAGCGGCGAGGCCGTGCCGCTGGAGGAGTACGACTTCGGCCAGTACAACCGGTAAATCCGCGACGTACGGCGCGCCCGGGTCCCTCTGCCGAGGGGCCCGGGCGCGCCGCTTCTCCGGGGCGCTCAGGCCCGCGGGGGCGTCGTTTCCGGTCGCGGTACGGTGACGGTTCGCCGTACCGCGACCGAGAGCTCGTCAGGGCCTATATCATTACCCGGGAGCTGTGGGACGGGCCGCATGCGAGACGCCTGATGAAGCAGGGCCCCGACGACCCGGAGCAGCATGGCTTGCTGGTCATGCTGCGCCGTTTTGACGTGTCGCTCGGGCCTGGGTAGTCTTGAGCATCGTGCCCGTTCTCATGCGGGCTCTCGACCGTGCGCTCATGACAAGCGCAGGACGGTCTTCCGGCTCGTAAACCTCGCGGGAAGTCTGCGTGAACAACGCGACACGCCCGAGCGCGGGGGCACCGGGACGGAGAAAATCAGCAGGTCATGACACCGGCAGTGCCTGCGAAAAGCACCACCAATGACGTGACACCGGCCAAGGCACGAAACGGAGTGGCAGTGCCCACTATTCAGCAGTTGGTCCGCAAGGGCCGGCAGGACAAGGTCTCCAAGACCAAGACTCCTGCCCTCAAGGGGAGTCCGCAGCGGCGCGGCGTCTGCCAGCGCGTTTACACCACGACTCCGAAGAAGCCCAACTCGGCACTGCGCAAGGTGGCCCGCGTTCGGCTCACGAACGGCATCGAGGTCACGGCTTACATCCCCGGTGTGGGTCACAACCTTCAGGAGCACTCCATCGTGCTCGTGCGTGGCGGTCGTGTGAAGGACCTGCCTGGTGTTCGCTACAAGATCATCCGCGGTTCGCTGGACACCCAGGGTGTCCGCAACCGCAAGCAGGCCCGCAGCCGTTACGGCGCGAAGAAGGAGAAGAGCTAACAATGCCTCGTAAGGGTTCTCCTGGCCGTCGGCAGCTCATGGCCGACCCGGTCTACAGCTCGCCCCTGGTTACCGCTCTGATCAACAAGGTCCTCCTCGACGGCAAGCGTTCCATCGCCCAGTCGATCGTGTACGGCGCCCTCGAGGGCTGCAGGGAGAAGACCGGCAACGACCCGGTCGTCACCCTGAAGCGCGCGCTCGACAACGTCAAGCCCACCCTCGAGGTCCGCAGCCGCCGCGTCGGTGGCGCGACCTACCAGGTGCCGGTCGAGGTGCGCGCCGCGCGCAGCACCACCCTGGCCCTGCGCTGGCTGGTGCAGTACTCCCGCGCCCGCCGCGAGAAGACCATGACCGAGCGCCTCATGAACGAGCTCCTCGACGCCAGCAACGGCCTCGGGGCGAGCGTCAAGAAGCGCGAGGACACCCACAAGATGGCCGAGTCCAACAAGGCCTTCGCCCACTACCGCTGGTAACCCGGCGGGTCCGACGAGACGACGAGGACGCGAGTTACAGTGGCCGCTACGACCGCTCTTGACCTGGCCAAGGTCCGCAACATCGGGATCATGGCCCATATCGACGCGGGCAAGACCACCACGACCGAGCGCATCCTGTTCTACACCGGCATCAACTACAAGCTCGGTGAAGTCCACGAGGGCGCAGCCACCATGGACTGGATGGAGCAGGAGCAGGAGCGCGGCATCACCATCACGTCTGCCGCGACGACCTGCGAGTGGATCGGTCACACGATCAACATCATCGACACCCCGGGTCACGTCGACTTCACCATCGAGGTGGAGCGTTCGCTCCGCGTCCTCGACGGCGCGGTCGCCGTGTTCGACGGCGTCGCCGGTGTTGAGCCCCAGTCAGAGACGGTGTGGCGCCAGGCGGACCGCTACAACGTCCCGCGCATCTGTTTCGTGAACAAGATGGACCGGGTCGGCGCGGAGTTCCACCGCTGCGTCGACATGATGGTCAGCCGTCTGGGCGCCACGCCGGCCGTCATCCAGCTCCCGCTGGGCGTCGAGGCCGACTTCAAGGGCGTCATCGACCTGATCAAGATGAAGGCCCTGCTCTGGAGCGCCGAGGCGGCCAAGGGCGAGATGTACGACACCGTCGACATCCCGGCCGACCACGCCGACGCGGCCCGTGAGTGGCGCGACCGCCTCATCGAGACGGTCGCCGAGAACGACGACGAGTTGATGGAGCTCTTCCTCGAGGGCACCGAGCCCTCCGAGGAGCAGCTGGTCGCGGCCCTGCGCCGCGCGACGCTGGCCAGCGCCATCAACCCGGTGCTGTGCGGCACCGCGTTCAAGAACAAGGGCGTGCAGCCCCTGCTCGACGCCATCGTTGCCTACCTCCCGGCGCCGACCGACATCCCGGCCTTCAAGGGCCACGCGGTCGGCAACGAGGACAAGGTCATCGAGCGGCACGCGGACCCGGCCGAGCCGTTCTCCGCCCTGGCCTTCAAGATCGCCAGCGACCCGCACCTGGGCAAGATCACCTACATCCGCATCTACTCGGGCACGCTCGAGTCCGGTTCACAGGTCATCAACTCTGTGAAGGGGAAGAAGGAGCGGATCGGCAAGATCTACCAGATGCACGCCAACAAGCGCGAGGAGCGCCCGTCGGCGATCGCTGGTCAGATCGTCGCGGTCATGGGTCTGAAGGACACCACGACCGGCGACACCCTGTCCGACCCGTCCAACCAGGTCGTGCTCGAGTCGATGACGTTCCCGGCCCCGGTCATCAACGTCGCGATCGAGCCCAAGACCAAGGGCGACCAGGAGAAGCTGTCCACCGCGATCCAGCGGCTGGCCGAGGAGGACCCGTCCTTCCAGGTCCGCCGTGACGAGGAGACCGGTCAGACGGTCATCTGGGGCATGGGCGAGCTTCACCTGGAGATCCTCGTCGACCGGATGCGTCGCGAGTTCAAGGTCGAGGCCAACGTCGGCCGCCCGCAGGTCGCCTACCGCGAGACCATCCGCCGCAAGGTGGAGAAGGTCGACTACACCCACAAGAAGCAGACCGGTGGTTCCGGTCAGTTCGCGCGGGTGATCATCGACCTCGAGCCGCTCGGCGAGGGCAACGACGGCTACGAGTTCGAGAACAAGGTCACGGGTGGCCGTGTCCCGAGGGAGTACATCCCGTCGGTCGACGCGGGCGCTCAGGAGGCCGCCGAGTTCGGCGTGCTGGCCGGCTACCCGATGGTGGGCGTGAAGGTGACGCTCCAGGACGGTGCCGCGCACGACGTCGACTCCTCGGAAATGGCCTTCAAGATCGCTGGCTCGATGGCCTTCAAGGAGGCCGCGCGCAAGGCGGACGCCGTTCTTCTCGAGCCGATGATGGCCGTCGAGGTCACCACGCCCGAGGACTACATGGGTGATGTCATCGGTGACCTCAACGGTCGCCGCGGGCAGATCCAGGCGATGGACGAGCGGGCCGGCGCCCGTGTCGTCCAGGCGCTCGTGCCGCTGTCTGAGATGTTCGGCTACGTGGGCGACCTGCGTAGCAAGACGCAGGGGCGCGCGAGCTACAGCATGCAGTTCGACTCCTACGCGGAGGTGCCTCCGGGCATCGCCAAGGAGATCGTCGCGAAGGCCCGGGGCGAGTAGTTCCGGTCCCTGGCGGGGTGGTGCGAGCCACCCCGCCGCCTAGGGGTCTGGGTTCTCCCGGGCCCGAGTGTGTAGACGAAAGTCAGTCAGATTCTCTAAGGAGAGAACCAGTGGGCAAGGCCAAGTTCGAGCGGACCAAGCCGCACATGAACATCGGCACCATTGGACACATCGACCACGGCAAGACCACGCTGACCGCGGCGATCACCAAGGTGCTTCACGACCGTTACCCCGAGCTCAACAAGGCGACCCCGTTCGACAAGATCGACAAGGCGCCGGAGGAGAAGGCTCGCGGCATCACGATCTCCATCGCGCACGTCGAGTACCAGACCGAGAAGCGCCACTACGCCCACGTGGACTGCCCCGGTCACGCCGACTACGTGAAGAACATGATCACCGGTGCCGCTCAGATGGACGGCGCCATCCTCGTGGTCGCCGCCACCGACGGCCCGATGCCGCAGACGAAGGAGCACGTCCTCCTGGCCCGCCAGGTCGGCGTCCCCTACATCGTCGTGGCCCTCAACAAGTCCGACATGGTGGACGACGAGGAGATCCTGGAGCTCGTCGAGCTCGAGGTCCGCGAGCTGCTGTCGGCGCAGGAGTTCCCCGGCGACGACCTGCCCGTGGTGCGTGTGTCCGCGCTCAAGGCCCTCGAGGGCGACGAGAAGTGGGCCGACAGCATCATCGAGCTCATGAACGCCGTGGACGAGAACGTCCCCGAGCCGCCGCGTGAGACGGAGAAGCCGTTCCTCATGCCGGTCGAGGACGTCTTCTCGATCACCGGTCGCGGCACGGTCGTCACCGGCCGTATCGAGCGCGGCATCGTCAAGGTCAACGAGCAGGTCGACATCATCGGCATCAAGCCGGAGAAGACGACGACCACCGTCACCAGCATCGAGATGTTCAACAAGATGCTCGACGAGGGTCACGCCGGTGACAACGCCGCCCTGCTGCTCCGCGGCATCAAGCGCGACGACGTCGAGCGCGGCCAGTGCATCATCAAGCCGGGCACGACCACCCCGCACACCGAGTTCGAGGGCCAGGTCTACATCCTGTCCAAGGACGAGGGCGGCCGGCACACGCCGTTCTTCAACAACTACCGCCCGCAGTTCTACTTCCGTACGACGGACGTGACCGGCGTGGTGAACCTCCCCGAGGGCACCGAGATGGTCATGCCGGGCGACAACACCGAGATGCGCGTTGAGCTGATCCAGCCCATCGCCATGGAGGAAGGCCTGAAGTTCGCGATCCGTGAGGGTGGCCGCACCGTCGGCGCCGGTCGGGTCACGAAGATCATCAAGTAGCCAGACCGTGGGGGCGGCGGTCGGGCCCCGAATCCCGGGCCCGACCGCCGTTCCACGTGGACCTCGCGCAAAAGGCGCCGTGATCCAGCAGTGAATTCGGCCCCAGTGACCGAAGTCACTGCCGGATCACGGAAGAAAAGGCAGATCGACTACGTCTGCCTCGTGGGGTCAAAGCAGGCATCGACCTGCACTGACATAGCGGCAACAGGCCGCACGATACTTTTTCAGACGACAGCGAAGGACACCGAGGCCACTATGGCGGGACAGAAGATCCGCATCCGGCTTAAGGCCTATGACCACGAGGTCATCGACAGCTCGGCCAAGAAGATCGTCGAGACGGTGACGCGGACTGGCGCGAAGGTCGCGGGCCCGGTGCCGCTGCCGACCGAGAAGAACGTGTACTGCGTCATCCGCTCGCCGCACAAGTACAAGGACAGCCGCGAGCACTTCGAGATGCGCACGCACAAGCGGCTGATTGACATCATCGACCCGACCCCCAAGACGGTCGACTCGCTCATGCGGCTCGACCTCCCCGCGGGTGTCGACATTTCGATCAAGCTCTGAGGGAACGCACTGACATGGCTAAGACGATCAAGGGCGTCCTGGGCAAGAAGCTCGGCATGACCCAGGTCTTCGACGCGGACAACCGGATCGTACCGGTGACCGTGGTCGAGGCCGGTCCGTGCGTGGTGACCCGGGTCCGCACCGCGGAGAAGGACGGCTACACCGCCGTCCAGCTCGGCTACGGGCAGGTCGACCCCCGGAAGGTCAACAAGCCGCTCGGCGACTACCTGCGCAAGCACGACATCACCCCGCGCCGTTACTTCGCGGAGATCCGCACCGACGACGCGAGCGACTACACCATCGGCCAGGAGCTGCTGGCCGACACCTTCGAGGCCGGCCAGTTCGTCGACGTGACGGGCAAGAGCAAGGGCAAGGGCTTCGCCGGTGTCATGAAGCGGCACGGCTTCGGTGGTCTGGGCGCGTCGCACGGTACGCAGCGCAAGCACCGCTCGCCGGGTTCCATCGGTGGCTGCGCCACCCCGGGCCGCGTTTTCAAGGGTCTGCGCATGGCTGGCCGGATGGGTAACGTCCGCACCACCGTGCAGAGCCTCAAGGTTCACGCCGTGGACGCCGAGAAGGGTCTCATCCTCATCAAGGGTGCGATTCCCGGCGCCAACGGCAGCCTGGTCCTCGTCCGTACCGCTGCCAAGAAGGGGGCTGCCAAGTGAGCACCACTATTGACGTCCTCGACGCCAGCGGCGCGAAGACCGGCACCGTCGACCTCCCCGAGGACATCTTCGGGGCCAAGGTCAACGTTCCGCTGATCCACCAGGTGGTCGTGGCCCAGCTCGCCGCTCGCCGGCAGGGCACCCACAAGGCCAAGACCCGTGGTGAGGTCTCCGGCGGCGGCAAGAAGCCGTACCGCCAGAAGGGCACCGGCCGCGCCCGTCAGGGCTCGACGCGCGCGCCGCAGTTCGCCGGCGGTGGCGTCGTCCACGGCCCCGTGCCGCGCGACTACTCCCAGCGCACGCCCAAGAAGATGAAGTCCGCCGCGCTGCGCGGCGCGCTGTCCGACCGCGCGAGCGGCGGCCGCGTGCACGTGGTCAGCTCGCTGGTCGCGGGGGAGACCCCGAAGACCAAGTCGGCGCTGGAGGCCCTGCGCAAGATCACCCAGGCTCCGCGCGTCCTCGTCGTGGTCGACGAGGCCGACGAGCTGACCTGGCTGAGCCTGCGCAACGCCCCCGAGGTCCACCTGCTGGACTCCGGGCAGCTCAACACCTACGACGTGCTCGTGCACGACGACGTGGTCTTCACCCAGGAGGCCTACGACCAGGTCGTCGCTCGCCTGAGCAACAGCGGGAAGGAAGAGGCCTGATGGACAAGATCGCCGACCCGCGCGACGTCATCATCAAGCCGGTCGTCTCCGAGAAGAGCTACGGCCTGATCGACGAGAACAACAAGTACACGTTCCTGGTGAAGAAGACCGCGAACAAGACCCAGGTCAAGATCGCCGTTGAGCAGATCTTCGGGGTCAAGGTCACCAGCGTGAACACGATCAACCGGCAGGGCAAGCGCAAGCGCACCCGCACCGGCTACGGCAAGCGTCCCGACACCAAGCGCGCGATCGTGAGCCTGGTCGAGGGCGATCGGATCGACATCTTCGGTCAGATCGGCTAGCAGCCAGAAGATAGAGCGGGCCCCCGAGGTCCGCGGGGTGAGACCGCCGCACGCTCGTGCGGCGGGCTCATCCATGTAACCGACGAAGGATGAACGAAAAAGATGGGCATCCGTAAATACAAGCCGACGACTCCCGGTCGCCGCGGATCGAGTGTCTCGGACTTCTCCGAGATCACTCGCAGCGAGCCCGAGAAGTCGCTGCTTGCGCCCCTTCACAACAAGGGCGGCCGCAACGTGCACGGCCGGGTGACCGCACGCCACCAGGGCGGCGGCCACAAGCGCGCCTACCGGATCATCGACTTCCGTAGGCATGACAAGGACGGCATCCCGGCGAAGGTCGCTCACATCGAGTACGACCCCAACCGCACCGCCAACATCGCTCTGCTGCACTACGCCGACGGTGAGAAGCGCTACATCATCGCGCCGACGGGCCTCAAGCAGGGCGACCGCATCGAGAACGGCCCCGCGGCCGACATCAAGACGGGCAACTGCCTGCCGCTGCGCAACATCCCGACCGGTACCTTCATCCACGCGGTGGAGCTCCGTCCGGGCGGCGGCGCCAAGCTCGGTCGCTCCGCCGGCGCCCAGATCCAGCTGCTCGCCAAGGAAGGCCAGTACGCCACCCTGCGTATGCCGTCCGGTGAGATGCGCATGGTCGACGTGCGCTGCCGGGCGACGGTCGGCCAGGTCGGCAACGCCGAGCAGGCCAACATCAACTGGGGCAAGGCCGGCCGTATGCGGTGGAAGGGCAAGCGCCCCACCGTCCGCGGTGTCGCGATGAACCCCGTCGACCACCCGCACGGTGGTGGTGAGGGCAAGACCTCCGGTGGTCGCCACCCGGTGAACCCGAAGGGCAAGCCCGAGGGCCGCACCCGCCAGGCGAACAAGGCCAGCGACCGGCTGATCATCCGGCGTCGCAGCAAGAGGAAGAAGCGGTAGGAGCAGCCGAAATGCCACGTAGCCTTAAGAAGGGTCCCTTCGTGGACGACCACCTGCAGAAGAAGGTGGACGCCCAGAACGAGAAGGGCACCAAGAACGTCATCAAGACGTGGTCGCGGCGCTCCATGATCGTTCCCGACATGCTCGGGCACACGATCGCCGTGCACGACGGCCGCAAGCACGTCCCGGTGTTCGTCACCGAGTCGATGATCGGCCACAAGCTCGGAGAGTTCGCCCCGACGCGGACGTTCCGCAGCCACGTCAAGGAAGACCGGCGCAGCCGGCGATAGACGCCTTCAGAAGCATTCAGAGGAGTAAGCGATGGAAGCCAGGGCTCAGGCGCGGTTCGTCCGCGTCACGCCCCAGAAGGCCCGCCGTGTGGTGGACCTCATTCGCGGGCTGCCCGCTTCGGAGGCGCAGGCCGTGCTGCAGTTCGCTCCCCAGTCGGCGAGCGAGCCGATCTACAAGGTGCTCAGCAGCGCCATGGCGAACGCCGAGCACAACTTCGACCTCGACCCGCAGACGCTCGTCGTCAGCCGGGCCTGGGTCGACGAGGGCCCGACGCTGAAGCGGTTCCGCCCGCGTGCACAGGGTCGTGCCTATCGGATCAACAAGCGGACGAGCCACATCACCGTGATCGTGGAGTCCCGCGAGCCGAAGGGAAGGACCCGATAGTGGGCCAGAAGGTTAACCCGCACGGGTTCCGCCTCGGCATCACGACCGACTTCAAGAGCCGGTGGTACGCCGACAAGCTGTACAAGTCCTACGTCGCCGAGGACGTGTCGATCCGCCGCATGCTCCAGAAGGGCATGGAGCGGGCCGGCATCTCCAAGGTCGAGATCGAGCGCACCACGGACCGCGTCCAGGTGGACATCCACACCGCGCGTCCCGGCATCGTGATCGGCCGTCGCGGCGCCGAGGCCGACCGCATCCGCGGTGACCTGGAGAAGCTGACCAAGAAGCAGGTCCAGCTCAACATCCTCGAGGTCAAGAACCCGGAGATCGACGCGCAGCTCGTCGCGCAGGGCGTGGCCGAGCAGCTGTCCAGCCGTGTCTCGTTCCGCCGCGCCATGCGCAAGGCGATGCAGTCGGCCATGAAGTCCGGCGCCAAGGGCATCCGTGTCCAGTGCTCCGGTCGTCTGGGCGGCGCCGAGATGTCCCGGTCGGAGTTCTACCGCGAGGGCCGCGTGCCGCTGCACACCCTCCGCGCGGACATCGACTACGGCTTCTACGAGGCCCGTACGACCTTCGGCCGCATCGGCGTGAAGGTCTGGATCTACAAGGGCGAGGCTCCGACCAGCCGCGCCGAGCGCGAGGCGGCTGCCGCCGGCGCCCGGGCCGGCCAGCGCCGTGAGCGTGACGACCGTCGCGGTGGCGGCGACCGTCCGCGCCGTGGCGGCGACCGCGCACGTCGCGGCGGCCGCGCCCCCCGCACCGAGGCGGCCGCGCAGGCCGCCCCCGAGACCGGCCCGGCCGCGCAGCCGGGTGCTGAAGGGAGCTGACCATGCTGATCCCGCGCAGGGTCAAGCACCGCAAGCAGCACCGGCCCGACCGCAGCGGAGCCGCCAAGGGCGGCACCAGGGTCGTGTTCGGCGAGTTCGGCATTCAGGCCGTTGAGCACTCCTACGTGACCAACCGCCAGATCGAGTCGGCTCGTATCGCCATGACCCGTCACATCCGCCGTGGCGGCAAGGTGTGGATCAACATCTACCCCGACCGTCCGCTCACGAAGAAGCCGGCCGAGACCCGCATGGGTTCCGGTAAGGGTTCGCCGGAGTGGTGGATCGCCAACGTCAAGCCCGGACGCGTGATGTTCGAGCTGTCCGGCGTGGCGGAGCCGATCGCTCGCGAGGCGCTTCAGCGTGCGATCCACAAGCTCCCGATGAAGTGCAAGATCGTTAAGCGTGAAGTGGGTGAGGCGTGATGGCACAGGGCCTGACCGCCGGCGAGCTGCGGCTCGAGGACCAGGACACCCTGGTCCAGAAGCTGAAGGAGGCGAAGGAGGAGCTGTTCAACCTCCGCTTCCAGGCGGCGACCGGTCAGTTGGAGAGCCACGGGCGGCTGCGGGCCGTCCGCCGCGAGATCGCCCGTATCTACACCGTGATGCGCGAGCGGGAGCTCGGCATCGTCACGGTCGAGAAGGAGTCGAGCGATGGCTGACGAGACCACCACCAGCACCGAGGCCGGCGCGGCCGAGGCCGAGGGCACCCAGCGGAACTTCCGCAAGGTGCGCGAGGGCCTTGTCGTCAGCGACAAGATGGACAAGACCGTCGTCGTCGCCGTCGAGGACCGCGTCAAGCACCGCCTGTACGGCAAGGTCATCCGCCGGACGACCAAGTACAAGGCGCACGACGAGGCCAACGCCTGCGGCGTCGGCGACCGCGTGCTGCTGATGGAGACCCGCCCCCTCTCCGCCACCAAGCGGTGGAGGGTCGTGGAGATCCTCGAGAAGGCCAAGTAAGGCCCTCTCGCATATACCGCGCCCCGTGGGGGCTCTCCAGAGCCCCCATGACGGCGTCCAAGGACGCGGGGTCCTCCGGGGCCTCGCGTCGCCTGCGGTGCGGCCCCAGCGGGGCTGTGGCCGTGGGAACAAGACAACATCAGGTTCCGCCAGGCTCAGCGATGAGAACCGGCGCGACTAACAGGAGTTAACGTGATCCAGCAGGAGTCGCGGCTCAAGGTCGCCGACAACACGGGCGCGAAGGAGATCCTTTGCATCCGTGTGCTCGGCGGCTCGGGCCGACGCTACGCCGGTATCGGCGACGTGATCGTCGCCACTGTCAAGGACGCGCTGCCGGGCAGCACGGGCGTCAAGAAGGGCGACGTGGTCAAGGCCGTCATCGTCCGCACGGTCAAGGAGCGGCGCCGGCCCGACGGCTCCTACATCCGCTTCGACGAGAACGCCGCCGTCATCATCAAGGACAGCGGTGACCCTCGTGGCACTCGTATCTTCGGCCCGGTCGGCCGCGAGCTGCGTGACAAGAAGTTCATGCGCATCATCTCGCTCGCCCCGGAGGTGCTGTAATGCCGAAGCTGCATGTGAAGAAGGGTGACCTGGTCGAGGTCATCGCCGGCAAGGACAAGGGCGCCAAGGGCCGGGTCATCGCCGCGCTCCCGGGCGAGGACCGTGTGGTCGTCGAGGGCGTCAACATGATCAAGAAGCACGCGAAGGAGACCCACCAGGGTCCGCGCGGCGCCAAGACGGGCGGCGTGCAGACCATGGAGGGCCCCATCCACGTCTCGAACGTGAAGAGGCTCAAGGACGACAAGCCCGCCGACAAGAAGGCCGACGAGAAGAAGGCCGACGAGAAGACGGGTGAGGACAGCTGATGACTGCCACGACCACTGAGACCGAGCGCCCGACGCCCCGGCTCAAGACGAAGTACCGCGAGGAGATCGCGGCGCAGCTGCGCGAGCAGTTCGACATCAAGAACGTCATGCAGACCCCCGGCCTGGTCAAGATCAAGGTCAACATGGGTGTCGGCGAGGCGGCTCGCGACTCCAAGCTGATCGAGGGCGCCGTCCGCGACCTCACCGTGATCACCGGCCAGAAGCCGGCCGTCGTCCGGGCCCGCAAGTCCATCGCGCAGTTCAAGCTGCGTGAGGGCATGCCGATCGGCGCGCACGTCACGCTGCGCGGCGACCGCATGTGGGAGTTCCTGGACCGGCTGCTCGCGCTCGCGCTGCCCCGTATCCGTGACTTCCGCGGCCTTTCGCCCAAGCAGTTCGACGGCAACGGGAACTACACCTTCGGTCTGACCGAGCAGGTCATGTTCCACGAGGTCGACCAGGACAAGGTCGACCGGCCGCGCGGCATGGACATCACGATCGTGACCACCGCGACCAACGACGACCAGGGCCGGGCGCTGCTGAAGCTCCTCGGCTTCCCGTTCAAGGAGGCCTGATCCAATGGCGAAGAAGTCGCTGATCGCCAAGGCGGGGCGCAAGCAGAAGTTCGAGGTCCGGGCCTACACCCGGTGCTCGCGGTGCGGTCGTCCCCGCGCCGTCTACAGGAAGTTCGGGCTCTGCCGCGTGTGCTTCCGCGAGATGGCGCACCGTGGCGAGCTGCCCGGCATCACCAAGTCGAGCTGGTAGGTAACCTGGTGGACGGCTGTGCCGTTCACCAGGCACTCATATTTTCGTAGTACAAGGATCAGGACGCCCGGTGCGGGCGTCCGTGACCACGCCGAAGGTCCACCGGCAGAGCGCTGCTTGGCCGACTGGAAACCGCGGCGAGGAAGGCCACTGGCCATGACGATGACCGACCCGATCGCAGACATGCTCACGCGTCTGCGCAACGCGAATTCGGCGTACCACGACAGCGTGTCGATGCCGTACTCGAAGATCAAGGCGCACATCGCCGAGATCCTCCAGCAGGAGGGCTACATCCAGGCCTGGACCGTCGAGGACGCCAAGGTTGGCAAGAACCTTGTCGTGGAGCTCAAGTTCGGGCCGACCCGTGAGCGGTCGCTCGCGGGTCTGCGCCGGGTTTCCAAGCCCGGCCTGCGGGTTTATGCGAAGAAGGACAATCTGCCTCGAGTCCTGGGCGGGCTGGGCGTCGCGATCATCTCGACGTCCCACGGCCTCATGACCGACAAGCAGGCCGGCAAGCGTGGCGTGGGCGGGGAAGTCCTCGCCTACGTCTGGTAGAGGGGAGGAACCCAGCATGTCGCGTATCGGACGGCTGCCCATCCCTGTGCCCAGTGGCGTGGACATCACGATCGACGGCCAGAGCGTTCAGGTGAAGGGCCCTAAGGGCACGCTTACTCACAATGTCGCGGACCCCATTCAGGTGGGTCGCGACGACGACGGCTCCATCGCCGTCACCCGTCCCAACGACGAGAACAAGGTCCGTGCCCTGCACGGCCTCTCGCGCACGCTCATCGCCAACATGGTGCAGGGCGTGACCCAGGGCTACTCGAAGTCCCTGGAGATCGTCGGCGTCGGTTACCGCGTCCAGGCCAAGGGCCCGACGCAGCTGGAGTTCTCCCTGGGCTTCAGCCACCCGGTCATCGTGGACGCCCCCGAGGGCGTCACCTTCCGCGTCGAGAAGCCGACGCTGTTCCACGTGGACGGCATCGACAAGCAGAAGGTCGGCGAGGTCGCCGCGAACATCCGCAAGCTGCGCAAGCCTGACCCGTACAAGGGCAAGGGCGTGCGCTACCAGGGCGAACAGATCCGCCGCAAGGTCGGAAAGGCTGGTAAGTAGGCATGGCTCCGAAGACTGCGTTCAGCAAGCACACGGCTGCCCGCACCGTCTCGCGGGCCCGCCGTCACCGCCGCGTCCGCAAGTTCGTCGTCGGTACGGCCGAGCGTCCGCGCCTGGTCGTCAACCGCTCGACCCGTCACATGTTCGTCCAGATCGTGGACGACTCCGTCGGCCACACGCTGGTGAGCGCGTCCACCATGGACCCCTCGCTGCGCACGCTGGAGGCGGACAAGACCGAGAAGGCGAAGAAGGTCGGCGAGCTCCTCGCTCAGCGGGCCAAGGAAGCCGGGATCACCAAGGTCGTCTTCGACCGCGGTGGCAACCGCTACGCGGGGCGCATCGCCGCGCTGGCGGACAGCGCCCGCGAAGGTGGGCTCGAATTCTGATGACCGCAAATGCTGAGATGAGGAACCACTGATGGCTGCAGCTCCGCGTCGCGGTGGCGGCACCGGTGGCGAGCGGCGGGACCGTCGTGACGATCGCCGCGGTGGCGCCGCCGACAAGGGCGTCTCGTACATCGAGCGCGTAGTGAAGATCAACCGAGTGGCCAAGGTCGTGAAGGGTGGTCGTCGCTTCAGCTTCACCGCCCTCGTCATCGTCGGTGACGGCAACGGCCTGGTCGGCGTCGGCTACGGCAAGGCCAAGGAAGTGCCCGCGGCCATCGCCAAGGGCGTCGAAGAGGCCAAGAAGCACTTCTTCAAGGTGCCCCGCATCCAGGGCACCATCCCGCACACCGTGCAGGGCGAGGAGGCGGCCGGTGTCGTCTTCCTGCGTCCGGCCTCGGCCGGTACCGGCGTCATCGCCGGTGGCCCGGTGCGCGCGGTGCTGGAGTGCGCCGGCATCCACGACGTCCTGTCGAAGTCGCTCGGCTCCGACAACCCGATCAACATCGTGCACGCCACCGTGGCCGCGCTGAAGGGCCTTTCGCGCCCCGAGGAGATCGCCGCCCGCCGTGGCCTGCCGATCGAGGACGTGGCTCCGGCCGCCATGCTCAAGGCTCAGCGCGAGGGCCTGGCGGAGGCCGCGGCCGCTAAGGCGGTGAGCTAGTCATGGCACGCCTGAAGATCACTCAGGTTCGCTCGAAGATCGGTGGCAAGCAGAACCAGCGTGACTCGCTGCGTTCGCTTGGCCTGAAGCGAATCGGCGACGTCGTCGTCAAGGAGGACCGTCCCGAGATTCGCGGGATGGTCTCCGTGGTGACGCACCTCGTCGAGGTGGAAGAGGTCGACTAGTCATGACTGACAAGGCTCCGCTCAAGATTCACGACCTCCGTCCGGCTCCGGGCGCCAACAAGTCCAAGATCCGCAAGGGTCGCGGCGAGGCGTCCAAGGGCAAGACGGCCGGTCGGGGCACCAAGGGCACGCACGCCCGCACCACGATGCTCCCGGGCTTCGAGGGTGGCCAGGTGCCGCTGCAGAGGCGTCTGCCGAAGCTCAAGGGCTTCTCCAACGCCCTGTTCAAGACGACCTACCAGGTCGTCAACCTGGACCGGATCGGTGAGCTGTTCCCCGAGGGTGGCGAGGTCACCGTCGAGGCGCTGGTCGCCAAGGGTGCTGTTCGCAAGAACCAGCTCGTGAAGGTCCTCGGCACCGGTGAGATCTCCGTCGCGGTCAACGTGCAGGCGCACGCCTTCTCGTCCGCGGCGAAGGAGAAGATCGCCGCCGCCGGTGGCTCCGTTACCGAGCTGTAGTAACGCTATGACGAGGCGTGGGGGCCCTGACAATGGGCTCCCACGCCCGTAGTGCGTTAGAGTTCGCGAGACGGCAGGCTTCTGTCCGGCTCGTTCTGACAATGAGACTCAGATGGCAGATCCCCGCACCATCGCATACTCAATTCGCCTCATAGGCGCGCAGGAGGGACCGTGCTGACCGCGTTTACCCGGGCGTTCCGGACGCCGGACCTGCGCAAGAAGTTGCTCTTCACGCTGGGCATCATCGCGCTTTTCCGTCTCGGCTCGGTTCTTCCGACTCCGGGAGTTCACGTCCAGAATCTGGCCGCCTGTTTCAACCAGGCGCGCGCTGATCAGGAAACCGGCAACATCTACGGGATGGTGCAGCTGTTCAGCGGTGGCGCCCTCCTGAAACTTTCAGTGTTCGCGCTGGGCATCATGCCGTACATCACCGCGAGCATCATTCTCCAGCTGCTCGTCGTGGTCATTCCACGACTGGAGGCGCTGAAGAAGGAAGGCCAGGCCGGTCAGACCAAGATCACGCAGTACACGCGTTATCTGACCATCGGCCTCGCGGTCCTGCAGTCGACGGCCTTCATCGCCCTGGCCCGCACGGGTCAGCTCTTCCCGAACTGTCAGCAGAGCGTGCTGCTCGACCCTGACGACATCTTCAGCATCGTCACTATGGTCGTCATCATGACGGCGGGCACCTCGGTCATCATGTGGCTGGGTGAGCTGATCACCGACCGCGGCGTCGGCAACGGCATGTCGATCCTGATCTTCACCCAGGTCGTGGCGGTCTTCCCGTCCGAGCTGGTCAACATCTTCAAGGCCAACCCCTTCACCTTCACGGTGGTCATGGTGGTCGGCGTCTTCATGATCGCCGCGGTGGTCTTCGTCGAGCAGGCGCAGCGCCGCATCCCGGTCCAGTACGCCAAGCGCATGGTCGGCCGGCGGATGTACGGCGGCACCTCGACCTACATCCCGCTGAAGGTCAACCAGGCCGGCATCATCCCGGTGATCTTCGCGTCCTCGCTGCTCTACCTGCCGCAGCTGGTGACCTCGCTCTTCCAGACGAGCGACAACGCGGTCATCAGGTGGATCTCGACGAACCTCGCCACCGGCGACACGCCGATCTACATGGCCACGTTCTTCCTGCTGATCATCTTCTTCACGTACTTCTACGTGTCGATTACGTTCAACCCCGCTGAAGTCGCCGACAACATGAAGAAGTACGGTGGGTTCATTCCGGGCATCCGCCCCGGTCGCCCGACGGCTGAGTACCTCAACTTCGTGCTCACCCGCCTGACGGCTCCGGGGTCGCTCTATCTGGGTCTCATCTCCATGGTCCCGATCGTCGCTCTCGCGGTGTCCGGTGCGAGCCAGAACTTCCCGTTCGGAGGGACGAGTATCCTGATCATGGTAGGCGTGGGCCTGGACACGGTTAAGCAGATCGAGAGCCAGCTGCAGCAGCGTAACTACGAAGGCTTCCTGCGGTAGTGCGTCTCGTCCTGGTGGGGCCTCCCGGAGCGGGTAAGGGGACTCAGGCCCAGTACATCGCATCGAACCTGTCCATCCCGAAGATCTCGACAGGTGACATCTTCCGTGCCAACGTCTCCGGCGGCACGGACCTCGGCAAGCTGGCCAAGACCTACATGGACCGCGGCGACCTGGTGCCCGACGAGGTCACCATCGCCATGGTCCGCGACCGCCTGTCCGAGCCCGACGCGCAGGACGGTTTCCTGCTCGACGGGTTCCCGAGGAACGTCGCGCAGGCGGAGATCCTGCGCGACATGCTCAAGGACTGGGGCCAGGCGCTCGACCTGGTCCTGGAGCTGGTCGTGGACGACGACGAGGTGGTCAGGCGGCTGGCCGGCCGACGCACCTGCAGCCAGTGCGGCCGCATCTGGCACGTCGACTTCGACGACAAGAAGGACGACAGGTGTGACGCGTGCGGGGGCGTGCTCTTCCAGCGGGACGACGACAAAGAGGAGACCGTCCGGCACCGGCTGGAGGTCTACCAGGAGCAGACCGCGCCGCTGGTCTCCTACTACGCGGAGGAGGGCATCCTCGTGGGGGTCGACGCGACCGGCCCCGTGGAGGAGGTCACCGGGCGGGCCATGGAGGCGATCAGCCCTTACATGGGCTAGCTGCGGCATCGGCAAGGCGGAGGTGGCACGGGTTTCCGTGCCACCTCGCGGCTATTGTGGGGGAATTGGGCCCCCGACGTGGCCCGTTGAGACCCATGGGGGGCAGAACATGTTCAAGAGGAACCGGCACGGCATCCAGATCAAGTCGCCGGAGCAGCTGGAGAAGATGCGCGCGGCCGGGCTGGTCGTCGGGCGCACGCTGGACCTGCTGAAGCGCTCGGTCGAGCCGGGGATGACGCCGCTCGACCTCGACTCCATCGCCGAGAAGGCGATCAGGGACGAGGGCGCGATCCCGTCGTTCAAGGGCTACCAGGGCTTCCCCGCGACGATCTGCGCCTCGGTCAACGACGAGGTGGTCCACGGCATCCCCACCGACGCCCGCAAGCTGCGCGAGGGCGACGTCATCTCCATCGACTGCGGCGCCATCCTGGACGGCTGGCACGGCGACTCGGCCGTGACGGTCCCGGTCGGCGAGGTGGACCCGAAGCTGACCGAGCTGATGCGGGTGACCGAGGAGGCCATGTGGCGCGGCATCGCGGCGCTGCGGCCCGGCCGGCACCTGTCCGACATCGGCTTCGAGATCGAGAAGTACGTCAAGTCGCAGGGCCGCTTCGGCATCCCGCCCGAGTACGGCGGCCACGGCATCGGCACCGAGATGCACATGGACCCGTGGATCGCCAACCACGGCCGGCCCGGGCGTGGCCCGGTGCTGGAGGAGGGCATGTGCCTGGCCATCGAGCCCATGGTCAACCTGGGCACCGAGCGCACCCGGGTGCTGTCCGACGAGTGGACCGTGGTAACCGTGGACGGCAAGTCGTCCGCACACTTCGAACACAGCGTCGCCGTGACACATAATGGTCCTTGGGTGCTTACCGCCCTGGACGGGGGCGAATCTCGCCTCGGAGGACACTCGCAGAACTGAACCGGGAGTGGTGGGATGGCGAACAGCCCTGAGATGCGAGCCTCGGACGGCGACCGCGACCGGGTCGCCGCCGTCCTCCGCGAGCACACGGCCCAGGGCCGCATCACCATGGACGAGTTCAACGAGCGGCTCGAACAGCTCTACAAGTCCAAGACCTACGGTGAGCTGGCCAGGCTGACCGCCGACCTGCCGGAGGTCGACCTCCGCAACCGCCCCAAGGTCTCGAAGGAGATCGAGAAGAAGCGCGACGCGCACGCGGGCATCAAGGCGGCGTGGGGCGCGTGGGCGATGGCCAGCGGCATCAACTGGGTGATCTGGTTAATCGTGAGCTCCACCTCCAACGGTGACGTCTATCCCTGGCCGTTGTGGGTCATGGGCCCGTGGGGCGTGATCCTGCTGATCAGCACCATCTTCGGCAACAACCAGCCCAAGCAGCAGCAGTAGGGATTTGTGCACTAGTGCACTGTGTGCATTCATCCGCAGTACGGATAAGTCCGGATTCCTAACGTGAGCGGTGTCGGCAACACCACTCACCGGAGGAACCAAGATGCGCAAGCTGTTCGCGGCCGCCGCCCTCGCCGGCTCGATCGCCGTCACCGGCCTCACCCTCGCCGCCCCCGCCGCCCAGGCGGCCACCTCGCAGACCACGGCCAGTTTGGTGAAGAGCTGGGGGAAGTACTACTCCAGCAACCGCAAGGCCTACACCTACGGCAAGACCTGGAAGTCCGGCGGCCGGGTGTACACCCACTGGTACGGCAAGGAGTCGACGCCGAAGAAGGGCTACGTCTGGTTCAAGTACTACTCGGGCGGGAACTGGCACTCCTTCTACCGCGGCTGGAACGGCTCGTACCACGAGACCTGGTCGCAGCCGGGCATCAAGAAGCTGTACACCTACACCTGCTGGGGCGGCCCCACGAAGTACTGCGGGCCCACGCACCGCATCTACTGATCGTCCCCTTCCGGAAAGGTCCGCCGGGCTCTCTCCCCTGGCGGGCCTTTCGGGCTGTGCGGGTGGGGTACACTCTTACATGGTTGTGTCAGGACACCTGGCACGCGTTTCGCGTTTTTGGCTCAGGTGTCGTACACTCCTTAGTCGGCTCACTATGACTTGTCACGCGTCGGCGGTCCTCGCTGATCGCCGCTCTCTCCGAAGCGTGAAGGTCGCGGCTGCGTAGTGAACCGGAGCCTCAGACGACCGATCAGTGAAACGCGAGGAATTCTTTGGCCAAGAAAGACGGCGCCATCGAGATCGAGGGCACTGTGGTCGAGTCGCTCCCGAACGCCATGTTCCGGGTGCAGCTCGACAACGGCCATAAGGTCCTGGCCCACATCAGCGGACGGATGCGGATGCATTACATCCGGATTCTGCCGGACGACCGGGTAGTCGTTGAGCTGAGCCCCTACGACCTCAGTCGTGGGCGGATCGTCTACCGATACAAGTAAGACGTCTGAGGAACAAAGGACAATGAAGGTAAAGCCGAGCGTCAAGAAGATCTGCGACAAGTGCAAGGTGATCCGCCGGCACGGTCGCGTCATGGTGATCTGCGACAACCTGCGCCACAAGCAGCGCCAGGGCTAAGTCGCCGCAAGGCTTCTCCGAGTCCGCCCCGATCGCGGGAGCGGGCTCGACGCATGAGAAGCCTCCAGTCAGTTAGCGCGTTTCACGCCTGAGCAGGCGGCCTTTCGGTCGAACCGTTCAGGAGACCCCCGGTCGGAGGCCGGGGCCCTCACCCCGGGCATGGGGAGGGGTAGTGCGGCGCAAGACCTCCGCCACAGAAAAGGAGAATGCCCGACCATGGCTCGCCTGGTTGGCGTCGACCTCCCCCGCGACAAGCGGCTGGAGATCGCTCTCACCTACATTTACGGGATCGGCCGCACTCGCGCCCAGGAGATCCTCGAGGCCACCGGTGTCAGCGGGGACCTTCGCGTCCACCAGCTCAGCGACACCGAGCTCGTCCCGATGCGTGACTACATCGAGGCGAACTTCAAGATCGAGGGTGACCTGCGCCGCGAGGTCCAGGCCGACATCCGTCGCAAGATCGAGATCGGTTGCTACCAGGGCATCCGGCACCGCAAGGGCCTGCCCGTGCACGGTCAGCGCACGCAGACCAACGCGCGCACCCGCAAGGGCAAGAAGAAGACCGTCGCCGGCAAGAAGAAGCCCGGTAAGAAGTAGTCCTCGCAGCCGCTGGACCGAAGACCTCAGGAGTAACGGCAAACAATGCCTCCTAAGAGCCGTCAGGGCGCGCCGAAGAAGGTGCGCCGCAAGGAGAAGAAGAACGTCGCTCACGGGCACGCCCACATCAAGAGCACGTTCAACAACACGATCGTCTCGATCACCGACCCCAGCGGGAACGTGATCTCCTGGGCCAGCGCCGGCCACGTGGGTTTCAAGGGCTCCCGTAAGTCCACCCCGTTCGCCGCCCAGATGGCCGCCGAGAACGCCGCCCGCCGCGCCATGGAGCACGGCATGCGCAAGGTCGACGTCTTCGTCAAGGGTCCCGGCTCCGGCCGTGAGACCGCGATCCGCTCGCTGCAGGCCACCGGCCTCGAAGTGGGCTCGATCCAGGACGTCACCCCGGTTCCGCACAACGGTTGCCGGCCGCCCAAGCGCCGCCGCGTCTGAGATAGCGCAGGAGATAGAGACACATGGCTCGTTACACGGGCGCGGACTGCAAGCTCTGCCGCCGCGAGAAGACCAAGCTCTTCCTCAAGGGCAGCAAGTGCGAATCCGCCAAGTGCCCCATCGAGATCCGTCCTTACCCGCCGGGTGAGCACGGCCGCGGACGTCCCAAGGAGTCCGAGTACCAGCTTCAGCTTCGTGAGAAGCAGAAGACCCGCCGCATCTACGGCGTCCTCGAGAAGCAGTTCCACAACTACTACGAGGAAGCCTCCCGCAAGACCGGCAAGACCGGTGAGGTGCTGCTCCAGATCCTGGAGAGCCGCCTCGACAACGTGGTCTACCGCGCCGGTTTCGCCCAGTCGCGCGACGCCGCCCGCCAGCAGGTCCGTCACGGGCACATCCTGGTGAACGGCAAGAAGGTCGACATCCCGTCCTACCTGGTCCGGGAGCACGACATCATCGAGGTCCGCGAGAACAAGCGCAACCTCATGCCGTACGAGGTCGCGCGGGCCACGGCCGGCGACCGCACGATCCCGGCCTGGCTGGGCGTCGTGCCGGACAAGCTCCGCGTCCTGGTGCACCAGCTGCCCGTCCGGCAGCAGATCGACACCCAGGTCCAGGAGCAGCTCATCGTCGAGTACTACTCGAAGTGAGCCTCGGCCGAGGTGCGGTTCGCCGTACCTCGGCTACGCTTTTCATCGGAGTGGTGTCATATAGCGGGCGCCACACGAAAAAGGGGAGAACCCGAACATGCTGATCGCTCAGCGCCCGACTCTCCTGGAAGAGTCGCTCGACGACACCCGGTCCCGGTTCGTGATCGAGCCGCTGGAGCCGGGCTTCGGTTACACCATCGGCAACTCGCTGCGTCGCACGCTGCTGTCGTCCATTCCGGGCGCGGCCGTGACGAGCATCCGCATCGAGGGCGTGCTGCACGAGTTCTCGACCGTTCCCGGGGTCAAGGAAGACGTCACCGACATCATCCTCAACCTCAAGGAACTGGTCGTCTCCTCCGAGCACGACGAGCCGGTCGTGATGTACCTGCGCAAGCAGGGCCCGGGTGAGGTCACCGCCGCCGACATCGCGCCTCCGGCCGGTGTCGAGGTGCACAACCCCGAGCTGCGCATCGCGACGCTCAACGGCAAGGCCAAGCTGGAGATGGAGCTGACCGTCGAGCGCGGCCGCGGCTACGTCTCCGCCGCCCAGAACAAGCAGCCGGGCCAGGAGATCGGTCGCATCCCGATCGACTCGATCTACTCCCCGGTGCTCAAGGTCACCTACAAGGTCGAGGCCACCCGAGTCGAGCAGCGGACCGACTTCGACCGGCTCATCCTCGACGTCGAGACCAAGCCCGCCATGAAGCCCCGCGACGCGGTGGCCTCCGCCGGCAAGACCCTCGTCGAGCTCTTCGGCCTGGCCCGTGAGCTCAACGTCGAGGCCGAGGGCATCGACATCGGCCCGTCGCCCACCGACGCCGCCCTGGCGGCCGACCTGGCGCTGCCGATCGAGGAGCTCAACCTCACCGTCCGCTCGTACAACTGCCTCAAGCGCGAGGGCATCCACACCGTGGGCGAGCTCGTCGCGCGGAGCGAGCAGGACCTGCTCGACATAAGGAACTTCGGCGCCAAGTCGATCGAAGAGGTCAAGCAGAAGCTGCACGAGATGTCGCTGTCGCTCAAGGACTCCCCGCCCGGGTTCGACCCGAGCGCGGTGGCCGGCGGCGGCTACGACGACGACGACAGCGCGTACGTCGAGACCGAGCAGTACTGATCACACACTGATAGCGCGGGCCCCCTGGCAAGCAGGGGGCCTGGCGGCCCGACTCCGGTACCTGGCACGGCCGGGGCGGGTTGACTCCGAGGAGAGAATCCCATGCCCAAGCCCACCAAGGGTGCCCGTCTTGGCGGCAGCCCGGCGCACGAGCGGCTGATCCTGGCCAACCTGGCGACGGACCTGTTCCGGCACGGCAAGATCCGTACGACGGTCGCGAAGGCCAAGCGCCTGCGTCCGGTCGCGGAGCGCCTGATCACCAAGGCGAAGAAGGGCGACATCCACAACCGTCGCCAGGTCCTGACCGTCGTCAGGGACAAGGGCGTCGTGCACCACCTCTTCACCGAGATCGCGACGACGTTCGCGGAGCGTCCCGGTGGCTACACCCGGATCACCAAGATCGGTCCGCGTAAGGGTGACAACGCCCCCATGGCGATCATCGAGCTGGTGACCGAGCCGCTGAACGCCGTCACGACCCGCCGCACCGAGGCCCCGGCCGCCGCTCCGGCGACCGAGGAGGCCCCGAAGGCCGAGGCCGCCGAGGCCGACGCCGCCGAGGAGCCCAAGGCCGAGACCGCCGAGGCTCCGGAGGCTCAGGCCGCCGAGGGCGCCGGCGACGCGGAGAAGAAGGACGCGGAGAAGAAGGACGAAGCCTGATCTTTCAGGCAGGACGTATCGGGCCCGGACCCCTCCACGGGGGGCCGGGCCCTTTGCTCTCTCAGGGGGATTCATCGTGGTACGGCTCCGCCTCGACCTCGCGTACGACGGGAGCGAGTTCTCCGGCTGGGCCCGGCAGCCCGGCCGGCGTACCGTCCAGGGCGAGCTCGAACAGGCGCTCGGCCGGATCCTGCGCCTCGGCGAGCCCGCGACGCTGACCGTGGCTGGGCGGACGGACGCCGGCGTGCACGCCCGCGGCCAGGTCGCCCATCTGGACGTCCCGGAAGACGCCCTCGCCGAGCTGGACGGCAACCGGGGGCCGCTCGGCACGGCGGAGCGGCTCGCTGCGCTCGTCCGGAGGCTGGGTGGGGTTCTGCCCCTCGATGTACGGGTTCATCGCGTCAGCGTGGCTCCTGAGGGCTTTGACGCCCGGTTCTCGGCGACGTTCCGGCGGTACGCGTACCGGGTGTGCGACACGGCGGGCGGCGTGGACCCGCTGCGGCGGCACGAGATCGTCTGGCACAACCGCCCCCTCGACCTCGACGCGCTCAACGCGGCCGCGGCCCGGCTGCTCGGCGAGCACGACTTCGCGGCCTTCTGCAAGAAGCGCGAGGGCGCCACGACCATCCGGGAGCTGCGGCGGCTCGACTGGGCGCGCGAGCCCGGCGGCGTGCTGGTGGCCACCGTCGTGGCCGACGCCTTCTGCCACTCGATGGTGCGGGCGCTGGTCGGGTCGCTGCTGGCGGCCGGCGACGGGCGGCGGCCGGTGGAGTGGCCCGGACAGGTGCTGGTCCGGGCCGTACGCGACTCGGGCGTGCACGTCGCGCCCGCCCACGGGCTGTGCCTGGAGGAGGTGGGCTACCCGCCGGACGCCGAGCTCGCCGCGCGGGCGGCGGCCACGCGGCGGGTGCGCAGCCTGCCGGTCCCCGGCGACGCGGCCTCAGCCGCCGGTGACGCGGCGCTCCAGGACGAGTGAGGTCTCGTCGCGGAAGGCGCCGCTGACCTTCGGCAGCGTCTTCTCGTTGTCGGCCGGGGTGCGGCCGTCGGCGTACGTGGCGTAGCTGAAGACGATGTAGCGGCCCCAGACGAGGCCGGCCGCGTACCCGCCGGCGATCTGCACCCGATCGCCGCCCGAGCCCTTGGGGCCGGGCAGCGGGCGGAACCAGACGTTCTTCCCGAGGTCCTTCGTCTGGTCGACGGCGGTGGCGGCTTCCTTGGTCGGCAGGACCGCGATGCCCGTGGTGACCGCGTAGCGCTTCTTGCTGTCCACGTAGGTGGCGCGGAGGACGCGGGTGCAGCTCTGCGCCTTCAGCGCGTCGGCGAAGGCGCCGGTGGCGGCCTTGTCGCAGGTCGTCTCCATGCCGGCCTTGACCCGTTTGAACGTGGTGCCCGCCGCGCTCACCTTCTTCTTCGGGAACGCCTCCGACAGCGACAGCTTCTGCGGGTCGCTCTGCTCCGAGTCGAGAACGGACGCGCCGGGGCCGTCGCTGGTGACGGCCGTCTGCTGGGGCTGCCCCTGGCCCTGCCCCTGACCGTGCCCGTCCTGGCCGGACGGGGGGCCGGTGCGGGCGGCGGCCGTGGTGGGGGCCGGGTCGCTCACCGCCTGATAGGCGAAGAAGCCGCCGGTGGCGACGCCGACCAGGGCGAGGGCGCCCAGGGTGACCAGCAGCGCCCGCTTCCCGCCGCCTGACGGGGGCGGGGGTGGGGGCGGGATCTGGAACGGGGCCTGCTTGAACGCCCCCGGCGGGAACGCCGGGCCGCCTCCGGCTGTGCCCTTGCCCGCCGTGGTGACCGCCAGGCCGTGGGGCGGGGTCGGCAGGTCCAGGCTGGTGGACTGGCGCTGGCCCCAGGTGTCGCGGGAGAAGGGGAGGTCGGGGATCCGCTGCGGGGCCGTCGCGCCCGTCGCGTCCGCCGCGCCCGGCGGGAGCGGCGGCCAGACGGGGACGTCACCGGGCTCCGCTGGGCGGACCGGGGTGGGGGCGTTCGGGTCGAAGGGGGTGACGGGCGGCTGGTCGTCGTCAGGGGTGCCGGTGTCCTCGGGCGGCGTGGCGCCGTGGGGAGACGCGGGTGCTCCGGAGGGGTCGGTCGGCTGGGCCGGCAGGGGCGCGTCTGACGGCTGCTGCTGCTCGGCAGGGCGGGTGTCCACGGCCTCGGCCACGGGGGCGGAGAGCGGGATCGCGTGGCCGCCGCTGTGCCGTCGCGGGTCCTCGTCCGGCGTCGCGCCCTGCTGGGCGTCGTCGGAGGGGTGCCGGTGAGGACCTTCCTGGTGAGGACCTTCCTGAGGAACGGGGACAGCGCCGGGACGGGTGGCGTCCGGGTCGGTGCCGTCGGGGGAGGCGGGGTGTCCGGGCGCGGAGGCGTTCTGGCTCGCGGGCGGCGGAGTGCCTGGGCCGGGCGTGGAGATGCCGGGTGCGGTGGTGGCGGGGTAGGCGGTGAGGCCGGTGGCGGGCTGCGAGAGGCCGGCGGGGCGCTGGACGGGGTGCGGGCCGCTCGGCCCTTGCGGATCACTCAGCCCTTGTACGTGGCCCGGGCCCTGCGGGCGGCCGGGGTGGGGCTGGTCCGGGGTGGGGGCGGCGGAATTGTGGGGTGGGCGAACGGTGCCCTCCGGGTCGGTGGCGTTGGCGTCGAAGGCGGTGGGCTGAGGCTCGTCGGGCTCGGCCACCAGCTCGCCGGTTGCGGCGGGCCACGGGGGCATGGCGTGCGGATCCGAGGGCGGGGCCGGCCATACGGGCATGCCCGCCGCTGCGGCGGTGAAGGCGGGAGGCGGCTCCCACGGGGGCGCACCGGGTACGCCGGGGTTCACGGGCCAGGACGGCGGGTCCTGCGCGGTCGGCTGCTGCGGGGCGGGGCGGACGTCGGACGCCGGGGCGGCGGACGGCCAGGGGGCACCCTCGGCGGGCTGGTGGCTGATCACGCCCTGGAGGTCCGCCTGGAGCGGCCCGACCCACGGGGTGTCGGCGGACGGCTGCCCGGACTGCGGGACAGGGGCCTGCTGAGAAGCGGCGTCCGGAGAGCCGCCGTAAGGGGAGGCGGCGTGCGGCTCGGCGCCACCCGGGAACGCGGTGTGCGGGGAAGTGGCGTGTGCGTCGGTGCCGCCCGGAAAAGTGGCGTGCGGGGAAGCAGCGTGAGGGGTGACGGCGTGTGGTCCGGCGCCACCCGGAGAAGCGGCGTGCGGGGGGATGGGCTGCGGGCCGCTGACGTGCGGGTGTGCGGTCTCCGCGCCGGGGGCCTGCTCCATCGCGGGCGGATGGGTGGTGTACGGCCCGCTTGTGGGCTGCGGATGGACGGCCCCGGGGTCGCCGGCCTGCTGTCCCGTGTACGGGCCGCTTGGGTGCTGGGCGGCGTGTGGCTGGGCCGGGTACGGGACCGTCGGCGGGTGCTGAGGAACGTCGGCGCCCTGGTGGGAGGGCGCTGGGTACGGGTTGGCGCCGGAGTGGGGCGAGCGACCGTAGCCGGAGGGCGGCTGGGCGGCGGGGCCGGGGGGCGCGGCACCAGGGTGGGGCTGGTTCAGGCCGGGATGAGTCTGGTCGGAGCCGAGGTGAGTGGCGCCATGGCCAGGTTGCGCGAGGCCATGGCCAGGTTGCGCGAGGCCGTGGCCGGGCTGCGCGAGGCCGTGGCCAGGTTGCGCGAGGCCGTGGCCAGGTTGCGCGAGGCCGTGGCCGGGTTGCGCGAGGCCGTGGTCGGGCTGGGCGGTGCCAGTGCTGGGGTGAGCGGCGCCGTAGCCGGGCTGGGGGGCGTCAGTGCTGGGGTGAGCGGCGCCGTAGCCGGGCTGCGCAGGGCCGTGACCGGGCTGCATGGGGCCGGGGCCAGGTGGGGTGGCGCCGGGGGTGGAGAGGGAGTGGGGGGCGGGTGGTGCGGGGTGGCGGGGGGTGTGGGACGGAGGGTCGGCGTCGGCGTGGTCGGCGTACCAGTCGTACGGTGTGCCGGCGTCCGCCGGCACCTCCCACGGCTGTACGGCGCCCCCTGCCCCCGACGGCGGCTCGGTGGGTACGGACCCGAGGATCGGGGGGACGACGGACACGGTCTCGTCGCCGGGCTCCTCCGCTGGGGAGGCGGGCGCCGGCGGTTGGGCTCGCCCGTTGGTCTGGCCGAAGCTAGGCGGCGGCGTCGCAGGTCGGGCAGTGTTGCCGGTGCCCTTGCGATCGTGTTCAGACCCGGGTTCCTGACCACGCATAGGGGGAGCCTAGCGAGAGAGGCGAGATCGTTACGTCGGTATGGGCGTTCCCAGAGGCAGCGGGCATCCCGTTTGGGGGGGTTAAGACGGCAGAAGACGGGTTACGTCAACGGGCTGCCGGTCAGCGTCCGGTTGTCCAGAGCCTTGAAGACTGTCGCCTTCGTGATGTCGTCAATTGCCTGTGAAATGCGCTTTTGTCCCTTGGCGTCGGGCTTGGTGCCGTTCTTGTTCTGGAACCAGACGAGGACCGCGTAGTGGCCGTGCGTCCAGATCCGCGCCCCGCCGCTGCCCGACCCTAGAAACTTGGTGACACTGTCCTTACCGGTCAGCGGCTTCACGTAGTTGCTCGCGTCGCCGACCTTGGCCACCTTGCCGGCGTTCTTGCCGGTCGAGAGGTTGGCCAGGCCGACCGTGCCGATCACCGTGCCCGCCTTGTCGCGGAAGCTCGCCCGGACGAATTGCGTGCACTTGGCGGCTTTGAGCGCCTTCTGCAGCTTGTCGCCGAGCGCGCCGTCGGTGCACTTCTTGTCCTTGCTGGTGATCGTCATCTCGTAGCCGCGGCCGGACGTGGTGAACTTCCGCTTCTTGCCGAAGACCTCCTTGACCGAGATGGGGTCGGGGTCGGTCGAGCGGTTCTCGGCGTAGCCGTACTTGCCGGGCGGCACGGACGGCAGCGGGGCCGAGGTGCGCTGCGGCTCGGCGGTCTCGGCGCTGGTGGGGCCGCCCGCGTTCCACATCATGGCGATGCCGCCGCCGAGCGCGCCGAGCACCAGCACGCCGCCGATCGCGAACCACAGCGGCGCGCGTGAGCGCGGGCCCTCGTCGTAGGGGCTCCAGCCGATCCTGCTGTTGACCTGCGTGGCCGTGCCAGGAGCGGGGTCGCCGGCGGCCTCCGCGCCGGGGGCGCCAGGAATGCCGGGGCCGCCAGGCCCGCCAGGGGCGCCGAAGGCACCGGGACCGCCGAAGGCACCGGGGTCGCCAGGGGCACCGGGACCGCCGGGACCGCCGGGGGCTCCACCAGGGGCTCCACCAGGGGCGCCGGGGGGCGGTTGCTGCGCGGGTGCGGCGTCGTCGAAGGGGCGGGCGCGGCGGGACCGGCGAGGGGCGCGCTCCTGGGCGTTCTCAGGCTGCTCGGGAAAACCCATGCGGCGACATTACCGCGACGTGGCTCACTGAGTTCCGAAGTCCTGGGTCCACCAAGGGCCGTCGGGGCCGGAGGCGACGCCCACGCCGATGGCCCTCAGACCGCAGTCGAGGATGTTCCTGCGGTGGTCGGGGCTGTCGAGCCAGCCGCGCACCGCCTCCTCGGCCGTGCTGTAGCCGGCGCCGATGTTCTCGGCGGCGCCGTAGCGGTATCCGGCGCGCTCCATGCGGTCCCAGGGGGAGTCGCCGCCGGGGGAGTTGTGGGTGAGCCGGCCGGTACGGGCCATCTCCAGCGCGTGCGTACGCGCCGAGCGGGTCAGCCCCGAGTCCACCCGCAGCGGCCCGCAGCCGCGCCGGGCCCTGGCCGCGTTCGTGAGCGTGACGACGCGGCCCGCGAGGCCGGGGATGAGCGCCACCTCGGCGTCCTGGTCGCCGCCGAGCACCTGGGTGGGGTCGCCCTGGCTGTCGAAGGAGCCGGGGATCTGGCTGTCGGTGCGCGAGGCGGTGGGCTTGGGGGTCGCGCCGCCCGGGAGCCGGTTGGTGGTGACCTCGCGCGGGATGCTCTCGAGCTGCTGGTACGCCTTCTTCTCGACGGTCGGCGCGGGGTTGGCCGTGGCCGCGGCCGGCGGGGCGGTGCCGTTGAGGTAGATGTGGGGGTCCGCCGCCGGATCGTCCGTCAATCGACCGATCAGCACCCCCGTGAACAGCACGGCGAACATGAGGCAGGTCAACACACCCAGATGGCTCCGGCGCCGAGCGCCCCGCTGGGATGGCCGGGTGTGAGAGGTCTGCCACATACCGCAAACAACGATAGGGATGAAAGGTCGTGGGAAAGAAGGGGTCCCAGGGAAACGAAATCGAACCGTTCTGAGTCGGGTAGACTCTTCCGCGGGTACCGGTCTTTTGACCTGCAGACAGGTGGGCGGGTAACCTAATCGTTCGTTGTGTGCATAGGTCCTGCGTGACCAATGCGCGGCGCGTCCGGCGTCATCTCCCGTAGCGAGGAGACGGAAGGTCCGGGCTGCCGTGTGCCCGCACCGACCGACCAATGCGGCTGTCGCATCCGACAGCGCCGAAGACGCGAGCATAAAGAAGGCTACGACCGTGCGCACGTACTCACCGAAGCCCGCCGACGTCCAGCGTCAGTGGTACGTCATCGACGCGACCGATGTCGTGCTGGGCCGGCTGGCCAGCCACGTCGCGACCCTGCTCCGCGGCAAGCACAAGCCGATCTTCGCCAACCACGTCGACACCGGTGACTTCGTCATCGTCATCAACGCGGACAAGATCGCGCTGAGCGGCAACAAGCTTGAGCAGAAGAAGGCGTACCGCCACTCGGGCTACCCGGGCGGTCTGCGTTCCGTCTCGTACGGCGAGCTCATGGAGAAGCGGCCCGACAAGGCCGTCGAGAAGGCCGTCAAGGGCATGCTGCCGAAGAACTCCCTCGGCCGGAAGATGGCCAAGAAGCTGAAGGTCTACGCGGGCGCCGAGCACCCGCACCAGGCCCAGAAGCCCGTGCCGTTCCAGATCACCCAGATCGCCCAGTAGTAGCGAAAGATTTAGAGGAGAACCGTGGCTGAGCCCACCGGTGTCGAGACGGTCGAGGCCGAGCTGGAGGAATACTCCGGCGAGGACTTCCCTTCCGAGTACACCACCGAGTCCACCGCCAGCGCTGACGCGCCTGTGCGTAAGCCCGTCACCACGGGCAACTCGTACGGCACCGGTCGCCGCAAGGAGGCGATCGCCCGCGTGCGCATCGTCCCCGGCACCGGCAAGTGGACGATCAACGGCCGTTCGCTGGACGTCTACTTCCCGAACAAGGTCCACCAGCAGATCGTCAACGAGCCGTTCGTCGTGCTCGGCGCCGAGGAGGCGTTCGACGTCATCGCCCGCATCGACGGCGGCGGCGTGACCGGCCAGGCCGGCGCGCTGCGCATGGGCCTGTCCCGCGCGCTGGCGATCCTGGACGTCGAGGTCAACCGGCCGCCGCTGAAGAAGGCCGGCTTCCTCACCCGTGACGCCCGCGCCACGGAGCGGAAGAAGTACGGCCTCAAGAAGGCCCGCAAGGCTCCGCAGTACAGCAAGCGCTAAATTGGCGCGCCTTTTCGGCACCGACGGGGTACGAGGGGTCGCGGGCCGCGACCTCACGGCCCAGCTCGCCATGGATCTGTCCGTGGCGGCGGCCCACGTCCTCGGCGATGCAGGCGCGTTCGCCGCCACCGGGCGTCATCCGGTGGCGGTGGTGGGCCGGGACCCGCGCGCCTCGGGGGAGTTCCTCGAGGCCGCCGTGGTCGCCGGCCTCGCGGCGTCCGGGGTGGACGTGCTGCGGCTCGGGGTGCTGCCCACGCCCGCCGTCGCCCACCTCACGGCCGCGCTCGGCGCCGACCTCGGCGTCATGTTGTCGGCCTCGCACAACGCTGCGCCGGACAACGGCATCAAGTTCCTGGCCCGCGGCGGCTTCAAGCTGTCCGACGCGGTCGAGGACGAGATCGAGCGGCGGCTCGGCGAGGAGTGGGGCTTCCCCGTCGGCTCCGGCGTGGGCCGGGTGCGTGACGCCTACGGTGAGGCCGACCGTTACATCTCGCACGTGCTGACCACGATGAACCACCCGCTCGACGGGCTCAGCGTGGTCGTCGACTGCGCCCACGGCGCCGCCCACATGGTGGCTCCGGAGGCGCTGGTGCGGGCCGGCGCCCGCGTCGAGGCCATCGGGGCCCGCCCCGACGGTCTCAACATCAACGACGGCTACGGCTCCACCCACCTCGACCGGGTCCGCCAGGTGGTCGTCTCGCGCGGCGCGGACCTGGGCGTGGCCTACGACGGCGACGCCGACCGCTGTCTCGCCGTCGATCACACGGGCGAGATCGTGGACGGCGACCGGATCATGGCGATCCTGGCCGGCGCCATGCACGACGAGGGCCTGCTGGCCAAGGACACCGTGGTCGCGACCGTGATGTCCAACCTGGGCTTCAAGCTGGCGATGCGCGAGGCGGGCATCTCCGTGGTGGAGACCGCGGTGGGCGACCGCTACGTGCTCGAACGCATGAAGTCCGACGGCTACAACCTCGGCGGCGAGCAGTCGGGCCACGTCATCATGCTGGACCACGCCACCACCGGCGACGGCCTGCTCACCTCGCTCCACCTGCTGGGCGTGGTCGCGAAGACGGGCGTGCCGCTGAAGGAGCTGGCCGCGGTGATGACGCCGCTGCCGCAGATCCTCATCAACGTCAAGGACGTCGACAAGGCCAAGGCCGGCGCCGACGAGCTGACGGCCGCCGTGCGGGCGGCCGAGGCGGAGCTGGGGGAGACCGGCCGGGTGCTGATCCGGCCGAGCGGCACCGAGCCGATGATCAGGGTCATGGTCGAGGCCGCGTCGGAGGAGCACGCCACCCAGGTGGCCAACCGCCTCGCCGACGTGGTCCGCAGAGCCTGCGGCAACTGAGTGACGAAAGAAGAAGGGCCCACGGGGAGCGCTCCCCGTGGGCCCTTCTCGTACCCCTGGTCCCATCGCTCTGCCCAGGAGTCCCGCGGTTATTCGTCTCCGGTCAAGGAATAGACGCGTAGGCGGCGGCCTGCCCAGAAGACGCCGGCGAGGGTGACGACGATCAGGGCGGGGACGGCGAAGCCCAGGGTGACGTCCGTACGGAAGAACGGGGAGTCGGTGATCTGGCCGGCGACGGACTGTCCCCACGCCTGGATGGAGAAGCGGCGGGCGCCCGGGACGAGGTTGCCGACGAGGCTCTCCCAGACCAGGGCGTAGATGACGCCGATCGTGACCGCGTGCCGGGTGACGACGCCGAGCAGCAGGAAGAGCGCTGCGTAGGCGATGCCCGCCACCAGGGCGCCGACGGCGAACCCGGCCGCGATGCCGGCCTCGTTGCCGACGAGCAGCCAGCCGGCGACGTACGTCGGCACCGTCGCGAACAGCGCGAGCAGCGAGACGGCCACCACGAACTTCGTCCGGATGATGACCGGGCGGGAGATCGGCTTGGACATCAGGTGGATGATCGTGCCGTCGTCGATCTCGGGGGCGATGACGCCGGTGCCGGCGATGAGGCCGAGCAGCGGCAGCATGGTGCTGAGCGCGAAGCTCTGCAGCAGCAGGACGGTGGTGCGCTGGTCGCTCTCGCCCACCAGCTTGAACAGCACCGCGAGCGCGATCAGGGCGAGGGGCAGCAGCAGGAGCAGCACGATCCGCCGCCGCCCGAGCAGGGCGCGGTAGGTGATGGCCGCGACGACGGTGTTCATCCGGTGCTCCTGTTGATCAGGTACGAGAAGACGCTCTCCAGGTCCTCGTCGGCGGGGGAGACCTGGTGCAGGCGGACGCCCTCGGCCTGGGCGAGCTTGGGCAGCAGGCGGGCGAAGCGCCGGAACTCGGTCGCCTGGACCTCCAGGCCGTCGGGGCGCAGCGTGATGCCGCCGGCCGAGGGGTCGCGGATGAGGGCGGCGGCGAGCTTCCTGTCGTCGCTGGAGCGGATCATGAACAGGTGGGGGCGGTCGGTCATGAGCCGGCGGATGTCGCGGAAGTCGCCGGAGGCGGCGTGGCGGCCGGAGACCAGCACCTCGATGTGCTGGGCGACGCGCTCGACCTCCTCCAGGATGTGCGAGCTGAACAGGATGGTCTTGCCGGCCGTGCCCATGGCCCGGATCAGGTCCATGAGGTGCAGCCGCTGGCGCGGGTCCATGCCGTTGAACGGCTCGTCCAGCAGCAGCACGGGCGGGTCGTGGACGAGCGCGGCGGCGACCTTGACGCGCTGGCGCATGCCCTTCGAGTACGTCTCCACCCGCCGGTCCTTCGGCTCCTCCATCTCGACCGTGGCGAGGGCCTTGCGGGCGGCCTCCTCGGGGTCGGACAGGCCGTGCAGCCGGGCGGCGGACAGGACGAACTGCCAGCCGGTGAGGAAGCCGTAGACGCCCTCACGTTCGGGGACCAGCCCGATATTTCGGTAAATCTGGTGGTTCTTCCAGACGCGGTCGCCGTTGAGCGTGACCGTGCCGCCCGACGGGGCCAGGAAGCCCGCCATCATGTGCAGGAGCGTCGACTTGCCGGCGCCGTTGGGGCCGAGCAGGCCGGTGACGCCGGGGCCGATCGTCATCGTCACGTCGTTGACGGCGACGACGTTGCCGTACCAGCGCGACACCTGGGAGAGCTCGATCTTCATCGGGCGGCCGCCTTCCGGTAGCGCAGCGCGAGCGCGCCGAGGCCGGCGGCGATCAGCAGGACGAGGGCCGCCAGCGAGGCGGGGCCGCTGGGGTAGGGGGCCCCGTCGATGAAGTGCGACGGGGTGCCGAACAACCAGGACTGTACGGAGTCGACCAGCCAGAACGGGTTGAGCAGCGCCGCCCAGGAGGCCGCGGCCTCGTTGCCGGTCGAGTAGAAGGCGCCGTAGACGATGGGCACGGACGCGGACGACAGCAGGTAGACGACCATCACCGAGGCCACGCCGAGCCCGCGCCGGGGCGTGAACGAGGCCAGCGCCAGCCCGAACGCGGCCAGCAGCAGCGCCAGCGCCAGCGCCATGAGGACCGAGCCGGCGTACTCGCCGGTGGCCAGGTCGCCCGGCAGGTCCACGACCACCTCGCCCACGAAGATGAGGGTGAGGGGCGCCGCGACGAGCAGGAACACCGCCACGGTCATGGCCGCGACCTTGGCGGCCACGTAGTCGGTGACCGAGACCGGCCGCGACAGGTAGAGCGGGAGCACGCGGTGACGCAGGTCGGGGGCGACCACGGTGGGCGACTGCGAGGCCAGGAAGATCGCCACGACGGCCTGCATGATGACCGCGTAGGCGCTGTAGGCGATGCCGCGCTCCTTGAGCAGCGCCATGAGGGCGATGCTCACGACGGCGGGCATCAGCATGATGGCGAACAGCGCGAACGGCACGATCTTGCTGCGCGCAGGGCGGCCGAGGCCGAAGATCCCGCGCAGGCTGTGCACGGCCAGCGCGCGGAACGAGTGGGCGCGGCCGAGCCGGGGCCCGTCGTAGTGGCGGTAGCCGATGTCGTAGATCTCAGACATGCGCCACCTCCTCCCTGAAGACGTCCTCGATGCGGTGGCGGCCCTGCTCCAGCCGGATCAGGCACAGGTCGAGGTCGGCGGCGGCGTCGCGGACGGCGTCGTACGTCTCCGGCCCCGCCACCTCCACCACCAGCAGCCGCCCCTGCGGCGAGACGGTGTGCCCGGCCTCGGACAGGCGGGCGGCCAGCGCGTCCATGCCCTCGTCGACCTCGACCGTGACGGTCCGCGTGGTCTGGGTGAACTCGCCGATGGCCGACGAGCGCAGCAGCCGCCCCGCGTCGATGACCACGACGTGGTCGCAGATGCGTTCGAGCTCGCCCAGCAGGTGGGAGGTGACCACCACGCTGATGCCGAACTCGGTGCCGATGCGCCGGACGAGCGCCAGCATCTCGTCGCGGCCGCGCGGGTCGAGGCCGTTGGTGGGCTCGTCCAGGAAGACCACCTTGGGGTCGTGGACGAGCGCCTGGGCCAGCTTGACCCGCTGCTTCATGCCGGTGGAGTAGCCGCCGATCGGGCGGTAGCGCTCTTCGGCGAGGCCGACGTGGCGCAGCACGTCGGCGGCGCGCTCGCGGGCGGCCGTGCGCGGCAGCCCGGACATCTGGGCGAGGTGGACCACCAGCTCGGTGGCGGAGACGTCGGGGGGCAGGCATTCGTGCTCGGGCATGTAACCGACGAGCCTGCGGATCCCGGCGCCCTGGGAGGTGACGTCCAGGTCGAGTACGCGGGCCGTGCCGCTGGTGGGCGGCAGCAGGCCGAGCAGGATCTTGATCAGCGTCGACTTGCCCGCGCCGTTGGCCCCCACCAGCCCGGTGACGCCGGGCCCGACGGTGACCGTGAGCTGGTCGACCGCGGTGACGGTGGGGAAACGTTTGGTCAGCCCCTCGGTGGCGAGGATGTGCATGAGCCGGACCCTACCTGGGTGGCCCGTGCCGTGGCGTCGGTCAAACGGATGAACGTCGTCCTACTTGAGGCCAGAATCTGCGCTGGATCTGCAGGGTGACGGTGCCCGCGATGACCATGCCGAGGATGTTGACCGCGAGCTGGGACACCGAGCCCGCGACCTCCTTCCAGTCGGCCAGCGCCAGGGCCACGGCGGCGTAGCCGGCCGCGGGGACCGTGGTGACCGAGATGAACACGCCGATCAGGGCCGAGGACTTGCCGGCGGTGACCGACAGCACCCCGGCCGCGCCCGCCAGCAGCGCCACGATGAACGACCACCGGTCGGGCTTGACGATGAACTGCACCTCGGCGTTGCTCTGCAGGTTGCCGATGTCGATCCAGCCGAGCAGGTGGATGACCAGCGCGCAGGCGAAGGTGACGACGATGGCCACCAGGAAGCCGACGACCAGCGTGCGCAGGGACGTGACGATGAGGTGCCAGTGCCGGTGGAGCAGGCCGAAGCAGATGGCGGCGATCGCGCCGAACTCGGGCCCGAGCACCATCGCGCCGACCATGAGGATCGGCGAGTTCTGCAGCACGCCGATGCCCGACAGCATGGTGGCGATGACGAAGAAGGTGAGATACGCCCACGTCACACGGGAGTCGGCCGACACCCGCTGCGCCAGCTCCTCCCAGATGACCGCGTCGTCGGGATGGCCGGGCGCCTCCTCGACCGCCTCGTCGGCGACCTCGGACAGCGACAGGTCCACCTGCTCGGCCGCGATCGAGCCCTCGCTCCTGAGCCAGCCGAGGCGGCCGATCACCTCGTTGGCCGACTCGCGGGCCGCGTCGCAGAGGATGACGTCACCCTTGGGGACGCGGCCCGCGCCGGTCAGGACCACGATGTTGGTGACGCCGGGGCAGTCCTCCAGCACCGCCGTCACCTCGTCGGTGCGGCCGGCCGGGCTGATCAGTCGCAGATGCAGCACGAGCCCATTGTGATCGATCGCGGCGTCGATCGGACGTTGACGGGGTTTTGATACCTATGCCGGAAGCTCCCTGCCATGATCCGGTACAGATGCCACGAACACGGCGAAGAGTGCTGGTTCGCCGATCTCGACGACCAGGAGTGCGGGGGCCGGTTCGCCCTCTACCTGTTCGAGGAGGTGGCGTTCAGGTCCGGCGAAGCCGTACCCGCCTGACCGCGTGGTCGACGCCCTTCTTCAGCACGAGGTCGGCCCGGCCCCGGGTGGGGGCGATGTTCTCGACCAGGTTGCGCTCGTTGATGTCGCGCCAGACGTTCACGGCGAAGGCGGTGGCCTCGTCGTGGGAGAGCTCGGCGATGTGCCGGAAGTACGACTTCGGGTCCTCGAAGGCGGTGCGGCGCAGCTTGTGGAAGCGTTCGACGTACCAGGTGCGGATGCTCTCGACCTTGGCGTCGACGTAGATGGAGAAGTCGAAGTAGTCGTTGACGGCGAGGGAGGTGGGCGGGGCGGGCTGGAGGACGTTGAGTCCTTCGATGATCAGGATGTCGGGATTTTTCACGGTCTGGACCGCGCCGGGGACGATGTCGTACTCAAGGTGGCTGTAGACGGGCGCCCGCACCTCGGCCGCCCCCGCCTTGACCTCCGCCACGAACCTGACCAGCGCCCGCCGGTCATAGCTCTCGGGGAACCCCTTGCGATGCATGATCCCCTTGGCCTCCAGCACCGCGTTGGGGTGGAGGAAGCTGTCGGTGGTGACCAGCTCCACGCGCGGATGCTCGGGCCAGCGGGCCAGCAGCGTGTGCAGCAGCCGCGCCGTGGTGGACTTGCCCACCGCGACGCTCCCGGCGATGCCCAGGATGTACGGCACACGCGTCTCGGGATGGCCGAGGAACGCGCTCAGCACGCTGCTGCGTTGCTTGGATCCGGTGAAGTGCAGGTTGAGCAGCCGGGTCAGCGGAAGATAGATGTCCGTGACCTCGGTCAGGTCGATGGGGTCGTCCAGACCGCGCAGCTCTTCCAGCTCTTCGGCGGTGAGAGTCAAGGGCGTGTTCTTGCGGAGCTCGCTCCACTGCTCCCTGCTCAGTTCCACGTAGCCGTTGTTCACCTAGGCAGCGTAGCGATGCGCCACAAGGGAGATCATGGGCGGCCCCTGGTTCCGCGTCCACAGCCTGTGGATAAAAGATGGGGATTATCGAGAGCCAGTTCGGGGAACGATCGTCGATTCGACGAAATCGTTATGCAAGGGTTGGGAGGCGGCTAGCCTCTCGTTGCGTGGACCGTCGCCGTTTCCTCACCGCCATGACCGCCGCCGGCGTCGTCGCCGGGCCGTTCGCCGGGGTCGCCTGCGCGGGACGGCAGGGCGGCGCCCAGGCCGCCCCCAGCGGTTACGGCCCGCTGCGCCCGGCCCGCGACCTGCGTGACGGCAAGGTGCGCCTGCACCTGCCCGAGGGCTTCCGCTACCGCTCGTTCAGCGCCGCGGGCGAGAAGTTCAGCGACGGCGGCGAGGTGCCCGGCCGGCACGACGGCATGGCCGCCTTCTCCGGGCCCGGCGACAGCGTGATCCTCGTACGCAACCACGAGGTCGGCGGCGCGGTCGGCGCGTTCGGCGACCGCGAGCGCGCCTACGACCCGATGGCCGGGGGCGGCACCTCCACCCTCCGCGTCACCCGCCAGGGCGAGGTCATCAGGGCCACCCCGTCGCTCACCGGCACCATGATGAACTGCTCGGGCGGGCCCATGGCCTGGCGAGCCTGGGTGAGCTGCGAGGAGACCGTCAACGGCCCCGACGTGGCCGACGCGCCCGGCGGCGAGGGCAACGCCAGGCTCACCCAGAAGCACGGCTACATCTTCGAGGTGCCGCTCAACCGCGCCGCCACGGCCAGGCCCATCCGGGCGGCCGGGCGGTTCGCGCACGAGTCGGCCGCCTTCGACCCCTCCTCGGGCGCCCTCTACCTCACCGAGGACAACTTCGCCCATCCGTCCGGGTTCTACCGCTACCTGCCGCCCAAGCACCCGGTGCTGGCCGGCAAGCTGCTCGACGGCGGGCGGCTGCAGATGCTGGCCGTCGCGGACACCGAGCGCGCCGACCTGTCCCTGGGGCAGCGGTCCGGGGCCGCGTACGCCACCACCTGGGTGGACATCGACGATCCCGACCCCGCCTTCCGCGGCCGGCCCGCCTACGACGAGGCGGTCCAGGCCGTCGGCCGCCAGGGCCGGGCCAAGGGCGCGGCGATCTTCGCCAGGCTGGAAGGCGCGGTCTTCCACCAGGGCGTGGTCTACTTCGTCTCCACGCAGGGCGGCGACACCTCGCCCGCCGACCCCATGCCCGACGGGTTCGGCAAGGGCCGCGGCCAGGTGTGGGCGTACGAGACCTGGAGCGGCACGCTCAGGCTGGTCTACGAGTCGCCGCGCGCGTCGGTCCTCGACCTGCCCGACAACATCACGGTGAGCAGGCGCGGCACGCTCGTGCTGTGCGAGGACGGCGACGGCGACAACTACCTGCGCGGGCTGACCAAGGCAGGGAAACTGTTCGACTTCTGCCGGCTCGCGCCGATCGCCGGCGACCCCGGGGCCGAGTTCGCGGGCAGCACCTTCGGCCCCGGCGGGCACACGCTGTTCGTCAACGTGCAGGCCAAGCAGGGCAGGTCGTTCGCCATCTGGGGGCCCTGGGAGCGCGGGCTGTTCTAATGGACGCCATGATCCTGGGCATCGGCGTGGACGTGGTGGACATCTCCCGCTTCGAGCAGGCGCTCGAACGCACCCCGAGCCTGCGCGAGCGGCTGTTCACCGAGAACGAGCAGACGTTGCCCGTGCGGTCGCTGGCCGCCAGGTTCGCCGCCAAGGAGGCCGTGGCCAAGGCGCTGGGCGCGCCCCGGGGGCTGGGGCACCGGGAGGCCGAGGTGTGCCGCGGCGAGCTGGGCCGGCCCGAGCTGCGGGTGACCGGGCGGGTGGCCGAGGTGGCGTACGAGCTGGGCGTCAAGCGCTGGCACGTCTCGCTCAGCCACGACGCGGGCGTGGCCGTGGCCTACGTGATCGCCGAGGGCTAGCGCGGGGGATAGCTTCGGATCATGCGCACCGCCTACACCGCCGACCAGATCCGCGCCGCCGAGCACGTCCTCATGGCCGGGCTGCCGCCCGGCACGCTCATGCAGCGGGCCGCCGCCGGGCTCGCCGCCGCCTGCGCGGGGCTGCTCGGCCGCGTGTACGGCAGCCGGGTCGTGCTGCTCGTCGGCAGCGGCGACAACGGCGGCGACGCGCTGTACGCGGGCGAGCGGCTGGCGCGGCGCGGGGCGCGGGTGGAGGCGATCCTCGCCGGGTCGAAGACGCACGAGGAGGGGCTGGCCGCGCTGCTGCGGGCCGGCGGGCGGGCAGCCGGGCCCTCAGCTGGGCCGGACGCGCTGACGCGGGCCGACCTCGTCATGGACGGGCTGGTCGGGATCGGGGCGTCGGGGGCGTTGCGGGAGCCGTACGCGGCGCTGGCCGAGCAGGCGAACGCGGCCCGCGCCCCCGTCGTCGCCGTGGACGTGCCGAGCGGCGTGGACGCGAGCACCGGCCGGGTCGAGGGGGCGGCCGTGCGCGCCCAGGTGACCGTGACCATGGGCGCGATCAAGACCGGGCTGCTGGTCGATCCGGGAGCCGGGTACGCCGGCCGGGTCGAGCTGGTGGACATCGGGCTCGGCCCCTGCCTGCCCGACCCCGACGTGGCCGCGCTCACCGGCGGCGACGTGGACGACCTGCTGCCGCGCCCCGGCAACGAGTCCGACAAATACCGCAGGGGAGTGCTCGGCGTGCTGGCCGGCAGCGACCTCTACACCGGCGCGGCCGTGCTGGCCGTCGGCGGGGCGCTGCGCGCCGGGGCCGGGATGGTCCGCTACGCCGGGCCGGCCGAGCCCGTGGCGCAGGTGCGCGCCGCCTGGCCGGAGGCCGTGATCACCACCCTCGACCGGCCGACCATCGAGGACGTCGGCAGGGTGCAGGCGTGGGTGCTCGGGCCGGGCCTCGGCACCGGCGACTGGGCGCACGAGCTGGCCGCCCAGGTGCTCGCCACCGGTCTGCCGGTGCTCGTGGACGCCGACGGGCTGACCGTGGTCGCGCGGGACCGCTCGCTGCTGCGCCGCGCCGCCCCCACGCTGATCACCCCGCACGCCGGCGAGCTGGCCAGGCTGATCGGGGCCGAGCGTGCGGACATCGAGGCGGCACGGCTGGAGCACGCCCGCGCGGCGGCGGCGGAGCTGGGCGTGACCGTGCTGCTCAAGGGCTCGACCACGGTCGTGGCCGAGGAGTCCAGGCCGGTCCGGGTCAACCCGACCGGCACCTCCTGGCTGGCCACCGGCGGCACCGGCGACGTGCTGTCGGGCGTGGCGGGCTCGCTGCTGGCCCAGGGGCTCGGGGCGTACGACGCGGGGGCGTGCGCGGCCTATCTGCACGGGCTGGCCGGCCGGCTGGCCGCCGACGGCGCTCCGCTGGCCGCCGCGGACGTCACCACGGCCGTTCCCGCCGCCATCCGGGCGGTGACGGCCGGGGGCGCCTGAGGTGAAAAACGCGCTCGACCACGCCCGTGAGCTGCCACACTGGGAGGATGTACTCCTCGATGGCCACGCCCGCGGAGGCACGCGTCGACCTGGCCGCCATCAGGCACAACGTCGCCCTGCTCAAGGAGCGCACGGGCGCCGAGCTGATGGGCGCCGTCAAGGCCGACGCCTACGGGCACGGCCTGGTCCCCTGTTCGCGCGCGGTGCTGGAGGGCGGCGCGAGCCGCCTCGGCGTCGCGTTCGTCAGGGAGGCGCTGGAGCTGCGCGCGGGCGGCGTGACCGCGCCCGTCCTCGCCTGGCTCATCACCCCGGGCGAGCCGCTCGACGAGGCACTGACGCACGACGTCGAGCTGTCGGCCGCCGACGTGCGGCTGCTCGACGAGATCGCCGCCGCCGCGCGCCGCACCGGCCGCACCGCCCGGCTGCACCTGGAGGCCGACACCGGCATGAGCAGGGGCGGCGCTCCGCTGGCCGCCTGGCCGGGGCTGCTGGCCAGGGCGCTGGAGCTGCAGGCCGAGGGGATCGTCGAGATCGTCGGCCTGTGGTCGCACTTCGCCTGCGCCGACATCCCCGGCCATCCGTCCGTGCACCAGCAGCTGGAGGCCTACCAGACGGCGCTGAAGCTCGCCGAGCAGGCGGGCGCGGCCGGCTCCCACGTGATCAGGCACCTCGCCAACTCCGCCGGCGCGCTCACGCTGCCCGAGGCCCGCTACGACCTGGTCCGGCCGGGCATCGCGATGTACGGCCTCAGCCCGATCCCCGAGCAGGGCGGCTTCGGCCTGCGCCCGGCGATGACCCTGGTGGCGCAGGCCGCGCTGGTCAAGCGCGTCCCGCAGGACTCCGGGGTCTCCTACGGCCACCTCTACACCACCGAACGCGAGACCCACCTGGCGCTCGTCCCTCTCGGCTACGCCGACGGCATACTCCGGCACGCCACGGGAAGAGCCGAGGTGCTCGCGGGCGGGCGGCGCAGGCGGGTCGCGGGCCGCGTGTGCATGGACCAGTTCATGATCGACCTAGGTGACGACCTGCTGGCCGCCGGCGACGAGGTGGTGCTGTTCGGCCCGGGCGACGGGGGCGAGCCGACCGCTCAGGAGTGGGCCGATACCCTCGGCACGATCACGCATGAGATCGTGACCAGGATCGGCTCGCGGGTCCCGCGGGTCCATACGGGCGCTTGAGAAGGATCGGGGAGATGACGACGACAACACGCCGCAGGTTCGGGATCGCCGGCGCGCTCGTCGGCGCGGCGTCGGCGGGGGTCGCGGCGGCGGCCATGGCCAAGCGCTACGCGGTCGGCCGGATCAGGCTCCGCCCCGACACCGAGGCCAGCGAGCCGTTCGGCGAGCTGCGGGGCAGGGAGCGCACGCACATCACCTCCGACGGCGTGGCGCTGCACGTCGAGCTCGACGGCCCTGACGACGCGCCGCTGACCATCGTGTTCTGCCACGGCTACTGCCTCAGCCTGGAGTCCTGGCACTACCAGCGCAAGGACCTGCGCGAGAACTACCGGCTGGTGCTGTGGGACCAGCGCTCCCACGGCCGTTCGCAGCGCGCCCAGGCCGACGAGAGCATGATCGACCGGCTGGGCGACGACCTGGCCGAGGTGATCGAGGAGTTCGTGCCCGGCCCGTGCGTGCTGGTCGGCCACTCCATGGGCGGCATGACGATCATGGCGCTGGCCGACCGCCACCCCGGCCTGTTCGGCGACAAGATCCGCGCCGTGGCGCTGCTCGCGACCTCGGCGGGCAAGCTGGCGGAGCTGACGCTGGGCCTGCCGGCCATGCTGTCCAAGGTCGTCCACAAGGTCGCGCCGGGCACGGTGTCCATGCTGGGCAAGCGCGGCGCGCTCATCGACCGCACCCGCAGCGCCGGCAGCGACATCGCCTTCCTCATCACCCGCTACATGGGCTTCGGCGACGCGAAGAACGTCAGCCCCACCGTCGTCGACTTCGCCGAGTCGATGATCAGGGCCACCCCCACCGAGGTCTTCGCCGACTTCTACCCGGCCCTGATGAACCACGACAAACTGGCCGCGCTGGACGTGCTCGACGCCGTGCCCACCGCGATCCTCGTGGGCGACGGCGACTGGCTCACCCCGCCCGACCACAGCAAGGCCATCGCGGCCGCGCTGCCCAAGGCCCAGCTGACCGAGGTGCCCGACACCTCGCACCTGATCCAGCTCGAACGTCCCGGCGTGGTCAACGACGCGCTGCGCGACCTGGCCAAGAGGGTGGAGCTGTAGCGATGAGAGCAGCGACCGCCGAGGCCATGCGGGCGTTCGGCGCCCGGCTGGCGGCCCACCTGCGGGCCGGCGACCTGATCGTGCTGTCCGGGCCGCTCGGCGCGGGCAAGACCACGCTGGTGCAGGGCATCGCGGAAGGGCTCAAAGTACGCGGCCCGATCACCTCGCCCACGTTCGTCATCGCCCGGGTGCACCCCTCGCTGCGTCAGGGGCCGCCGCTCGTGCACGCCGACGCCTACCGGCTGGGCGGCGACCTGGAGGTCGACGACCTCGACCTCGACGCCTCGCTGGAGGAGTCGGTCACCGTCGTCGAGTGGGGCGAAGGGCTGGTCGAGGGCCTGGCCGACGACCGGCTGGAGATCCACATCGACAGGGAGGCGGGCGACGAGGCCCGCGTGCTCACCGTGCGCGGCGTCGGGCCCCGTTGGGCCGACACGCCGATTGATCGGCTCGAAGGGTAAAACGCCGGTCACGTCCTGGCAAAACTGGCACCCTTGACGTACCCGGCCGAAGACATGATCGTTGGCAGGGATTCGCCCAGAATTTCTGGGTATCAGGGAGGGCGACATCCACGATTCGGGTGGATGCTGGTGGCAGGACGGCAAAGTGGGGTGCGGCCGGTGCTCAGGGTCAGGCGTGTCGCGTACGCGGGAGCTCTCGTCATCGTAGGTCTGACCGGCTGCACAGCCTCGGCCGAGACCGAACCCACGGCAACCCCGACGGCCACGGCGTCGGGCACGCCCTTAACCAGCGCCACCGGCACCCCCGCGCCCACGGGCACCCGGCCCAGGATCCAGGTCCAGCTCAACCCCGACCGGGTCACCGCGGGCCAGACCAACACCGTGTGGATCCTCGCCAACTGCCCCGTCCCCACCGGCGGTCCGGCGCACACCGGCACCGCCACGTCCCGGGCGTTCGTCAGCGGCGCCACGCTCAACCCCGTGCCCTCCGGCGCCAGCTCCCCGACCCCCACCGGCTCGGCGGCCGGCTCGCCCTGGGTGCGCGGCTCCGCGCAGGTCTCAGGAACGGTCCCGCGCGGCACCTACACCGTCAGCGTCAAGTGCGACGGCACCAACGACGCCGGCAGCGCGCGGCTGCGCGTCGTGGCCGGCGAGGCGCTGCCCACCCACGTCCCGACCCGGGCGCCCCGCGCGGGCGGCGGCGGCACGTACGCCAAGGACGTGGACGAGGGCTCCTCCATCCCCTTCGGCCCGGCGGGCGTGCTGCTCGGCCTCGCCCTCGCGGGTGGCATCGGCTGGGCGGTCAAGCGGCGCAAGGGGTAGACGATGGCACGACCTGGACGGGTCGTCGTCGCGGGGGTCGTCACGGGGCTGGTGCTGTTCGCCTTCGGCAAGGGCGCTCAACAGGAGGCGTCCACGCCCGCCGCGAACGTCGTGCCCGAGAGCCTCGACATCCCCTCGATCGACCTGGAGGCCCCGCTCATGAAGCTGGGCCTCGCCAAGAACGGCGACGTCGAGCTGCCGCCGTACGAGAAGCCCAAGACCGCCGGCTGGTACGAAGGCAGCGCCGTGCCCGGCGAGAAGGGCGCCTCGGTCATCATCGGCCATGTCGACACCAAGACCGCCCCCGCCGTGTTCTACAAGCTCAGGGACCTGCGCAAGGGCCAGACCGTGAAGGTGCGGCGCAGCGACGGCAAGACGGTGACGTACAAGGTCGACTCGATCGAGCAGGTGCACAAGGACAGCTTCCCCACCAGGCGGGTCTACCTGGAGGACGGGCTGAGGCTGGTCACCTGCGGCGGCGAGTTCGATCGCGCGCGTGGCGAGTACCTCGACAACGTCATCGTCTACGCTTCCCGTGCATGAGCCATCCTCCTGCCGTCGGCGGCAGCCGGGTGCCCTGGTCGCGGGTGCCTGAAGAGGTCCGCGCCGCGGTCGAGGAGTTCCTCGCCGGGCGCGTGGTCGAGGCGCGCACCCAGGAGGGCGGGTTCTCGCCCGCGGCCGCCGTACGGCTGCGCACCGAGCACGGCCGGCGGGCCTTCGTCAAGACCGTCGGGCCCGAGCCCAACCCCGACACCCCGCCCATCTACCGCGCCGAGCTCAGGATCGCCGCGGCCCTGCCGGAGTCGGCGCCCGTGCCCCGGCTGCTGACCGGGTTCGAGCTGGCCGGCTGGGTGACGCTGGTCTTCGAGGACGTCGAGGGCGAGCACCCCGAGCTGCCCTGGAGACGCGACCAGCTCGACCGGGTGCTTGAGGCGCTCGCGCGGATGTCGCGGGCGCTGACCCCCTCGCCCGTCGCCGACGCGCCGACGGTCGCCGAGGTCTTCGGCGACTCCTTCCACGGCTGGCGCAGGCTGACCGGTGAGGACACCGCCGGCCTCGACCCGTGGGCGCTGCGCCACCTCGGCGAGCTGGCCGAGCTGGAGGCCGGCTGGGAGGAGGCCGCGGCCGGCGACAGCCTCGCGCACGGCGACCTGCGCGCCGACAACATCCTGCTGGCCGGCGAGCGCGTCTTCGTCGTGGACTGGCCCTGGGCCTGCCGGGCGGCGCCCTGGTTCGACCTGTTGTGCATGCTGCCGTCCGTCGGGATGCAGGGCGGGCCGCCGCCGTGGGAGCTGTTCGCCGACGCCGAGCCCGCCGTGGTCGCGGCGGTGGCCGGATATCTGGCCAGGCAGTCGCGGCAGCCGCCACCGCCGGGGCTGGCGACGGTACGGGAGTTCCAGCGGGCGCAGGGCGTGGTCGCGCTGGAGTGGCTGCGGCGGCGTACGGGCTGGGACTGACGGCGTAACGGGCGGGTGCGCGGTCCGCTGCGGGTAGGCTAATCAGTCGTGCTGGTCCTGGCTTTCGATACCGCGACACCCGCCGTCACCGCCGCGCTCCACGACGGCGAGCGGGTGCTCGCCGAGCACACGACGATCGACGCGCGGCGCCACGGCGAACTGCTCGCCCCCACCATCGAGCTCGTGCTGGCCGAGGCCCGCGTGACGCTCCGCGACGTGACCGCCGTCGTCGCCGGCAGCGGCCCCGGCCCCTACACCGGGCTGCGCGTCGGTCTCATGACCGCGCAGGGGCTCGCGACCACGCTCGGCGTGCCCGCGTACGGCGTCTGCACGCTCGACGCGCTCGCCTACGGCAGCGGCCTGACCGAGCCGTTCCTCGCCGCCACCGACGCACGGCGCAAGGAGGTCTTCTGGGCCCGCTACGCCGACCTGCGCACCCGGCTCGGCGGACCGGCCGTCGACCGGCCCGCCGACGTCCCCGCCGACGGGCTGCCGGTCATCGGCGCCGGCGCCGACCTCTACCGCGACGTGCTGGAGGGCAAGGGCCACGAGGCGCCGCCCTACCCGTACGCCGGATCGCTGGCCGCCCTCGCCGTCGAACGGCTGGCCGCCGGCGCCCCGCTCGACCCGGCGCGCCCCATCTACCTGCGCCGCCCCGACGCCGTCGTGCCCGGCGCCCCGAAGAAGGTGCTCGCGCCCGGCGAGAGCGGGCGGGCGACGGCGTGAGGCGGCCCACATGGTGACGCTGCGGCCCATGACCGGCGCCGACCTGCCGGCGGTCATGGCGATCGAGCGGGCCACGTTCCCGCTCGACGCCTGGAGCGAGGGCATGATGCGCGGCGAGCTGGACGACATGCCGCGCACCCGCCACTACGTGGTGGCCCTGGACGAGGACGAGATCGTCGGCTACGCCGGGCTCGCCGCCGCCTCCGACCAGGCCGACGTGCAGACCATCGCGGTGCTCGACAAGCACCAGGGGCGCGGCATCGGCAGCGCCCTGCTGACCGAACTGCTGGCCGAGGCCCGGCGCAGGGGAGCGCGCGAGATGTTCCTGGAGGTCCGCGCGGACAACCCGCGCGCCCAGGCGGTCTACCGGCGCTTCGAGTTCGAGGAGATCGGCACCCGCCGCCGCTACTACGACGACGGCACCGACGCGATCATGATGAGAAGGAAGCTGGATGGCTGACGAACCCCTGGTGCTCGGCATCGAGACGTCCTGCGACGAGACCGGCATCGGCATCGTCCGCGGCCACACGCTGCTGGCCAACACCATCGCCTCCAGCATGGACGAGCACGCCAGGTTCGGCGGCGTGGTGCCCGAGGTCGCCTCGCGCGCCCATCTGGAGGCCATGACGCCCACCGTGGAGGCGGCGCTGGCCGCGGCCGGGCTGCGCTTCACCGACATCGACGCCATCGCCGTCACCGCCGGGCCAGGACTCGCGGGGGCGCTGCTGGTCGGGGTGGCGGCGGCGAAGTCGTACGCGCTCGGGCTCGGCGTCCCCCTCTACGGCGTCAACCACCTGGCCGCGCACGTGGCCGTGGACGAGCTGGAGCACGGGCCGCTGCCCAAGCCGTGCATCGCCCTGCTGGTCTCCGGCGGGCACTCCTCGCTGCTGCTCGTGCCCGACGTGACCGGCGACGTCATCTCGCTCGGCTCGACCGTGGACGACGCGGCGGGGGAGGCGTTCGACAAGGTGGCGCGGGTGCTGGGGCTGCCGTTCCCCGGCGGGCCGCACATCGACCGGGCCGCCCGCGACGGCTCGGGCACCGCCGTCACGTTCCCGCGCGGCAAGATCGACGACGGCACGCTCGACTTCTCCTTCTCCGGGCTCAAGACCGCCGTGGCGCGGTGGGTGGAGGCGCGCGAGGCGGCGGGGCAGAGCGTGCACGTGCCCGACGTGGCCGCCTCCTTCCAGGAGGCCGTGGTCGACGTGCTCACCCGCAAGGCGCTGCAGGCGTGCCGCAAATACGGTGTCTCCGACCTGCTCATCGGCGGCGGCGTGGCGGCCAACTCGCGGCTGCGGGCGCTCGCCCAGGAGCGGTGCGACGCCGCCGGGGTGCGGCTGCGGGTGCCGCGACCGGGGCTCTGCACCGACAACGGGGCGATGGTGGCCGCGCTGGGCTCCGACCTGATCGCGGCCGGGGTCTCGCCGTCCAGCCTGCAGATCCCGGCCGACTCGTCCCTGCCGATCACCACCGTGCACGTCTGACCCTGACCCGGCCTTCGATGCGCATCGTCCCTCTGGTCGATCCAGAGCCGACGCCGTCCAGCCGGCGCCTGGCCTGGCTCGCCACCCTGCCGACCGGCGCTCCCGCCGGATCGGCGTTCCTGCGCCTGTACGTGAAGGCGGGCCAGGATCATCTGGCCGAGCTCGACCTGCACGTCCACCCCGCCGAGCAGCGCAAGGGCGTCGGTTCCCTCCTGCTGGACGCCGCGGTGGCGGCGGCCCGGCAGGAACGGCGGCGCAGCCTCACCGCGCAGGCGGAGCCCGGCTCACCGGCGGAGGCGTTCCTGGCCGCGCGCGGCCCGGGAAGCGCGGCGAAACGCTGCACACCGTCGCCGCCGTCGCGGAGCCGGACGGGTCCATCGCCGGCTTCACCGAGCTGGTCGTGCCGGGAGACGGCAAGGGCGACGCCCAGCACTACGGCACCGGCGTGCTGCCCGAGCATCGCGGGCACGGGCTCGCCCGCTGGATGAAGGCCGAGGCCATCCGGCAGGCACGCGAGCGCTACCCGGACCTTGAGGGCCTGCTGACCGACACGGCCGACAGCAACCGTCACATGCGCGCCGTGAACGACGCGCTCGGCTACCTGCCGACCCACAGGATGCTGACGTTGCAGCTCGACCTTTAGAGGCCCCGTGAACACGTCCGTGGTCACGGGGATGCCTCAGTCCTTGGTACGGGTGGGGCGGAGCAGGGCCTCGGCCAGGGCCAGCATGGTGTCCTCGAGCGCGCCCAGTCGCCTGGTGAGGTCGGCCGCGGCCGGCTCGACGATGCCGGTGACCGTACGGGCCAGCTCGTCGCGGTCGGGGCGCGAGCCCACCAGCTCGGTCAGCGCCTCGGCGGCGGCCGTCAGGCGGTCGGCCTGTTCGCCGGCCTGAGCGCCGAGCAGCTCCGGCAGCCCCAGGGACGCGGGCAGCCCGTCGACCCGGCGGCCGACCGCGTCGATGCGGCCGTCGATGGCGTCGAGGTGCCGGCCGGTCTGCCCGGCGCTGGCGGCCAGCCCGGTGAGGTGGGCGTCGAACCCGTCGAAGCGGCCGCCCAGGTGCTCCTCGGCCTCTCCCAGCCGCTCGTCGAGCGCGTCGAGCTGGGTGTCGAGCTTGTTGAAGCGGCCCTCGCTGCGGTTGGCGGTCTCGCCGATGCGCTGGTCGGCGGCGGCCACCCGGTCGTCGAGGGCCGTGAAGCGGGTGTCGAGTCGGGTGCCGAGCGCGTCGAAGCGGTCGTCGTGGCGGCTCAGGTGGCCGTCCACCGTGCCGAGGCGCTGGTCGAGCGCGCCGAGCTGGCCGTCCATGCGGGTGAGCCGCGTGTCGACACCGCCCATGCGGCCGTCGAGGCTGCCCATGCGGCCGTCGAGGCCGTCGAGGCGGGTGTCGATGTCGGCCAGGCACTCGTCGGTCGACTCCAGCCGCCCGTCGAACCCGGTGAGCCGGGTGTCCAGACCGGCCAGCCGGCCCTCGACCCGGCCGAGCCGGGCGTCCACGCCGGCGAGGCGGTCGGTCAGGCGCTGCTCGCTCTCGCCGAGCTGCACGGCCAGGTGCTGGTCGGTCTCGTCGAGGCGGGTCGTGAGGCGCTGCTCGATCGCGGCGAGGTGGCCGTCGAGGCGTTCGTCGGTCTCCCGCAGGCGGACGGTCACCCGCGCGTCGGTCTCCTCCAGGCGTGCGGTCAGCCGCCTGCCGGTCTCCTCGACGCCGGCGGCGGTCTCGTCGAGCTTGGCGCTGAGCCGCTGGTCGGTCTCGTCGAGCCGGGTGGACAGGCTGCGGTCGGTCTCCTCCAGGCGGACGGTGAGGGCGCGGTCGGTCTCCTCCAGACGTGTGGAGAGGGCGCGGTCGGTCTCGTCCAGGCGGGCGGTGAGGTTGCGCTCGGTGTCGCCGAGGCGGGCGGACAGGTTGCGGTCGGTCTCCTCCAGGCGGGCCGTCAGCCGCTGGTCCGTCTCCTTGAGGCGGGTGGTGAGGCGCTGGTCGGTGGCGTCGAGGCGGGCGGTGAGCTGCTTGCCGGTCTCCTCCAGGCGGGCCGCGCCGTCGTCGAGGCGCGCGGTGAGGCGCTGCTCGACGGCCTCGACCTGGACGGAGAGCCGCTCGGCCGTGCCGGCCAGCCGGTCGTTGACGCCCTCGGACAGCTCGCCGACGACCGCCTCGACCTGCTCGGTGCGGGAGCTCAGCTCGGCCACCGACCTGTCGAGCCTGGTGAAGCGGCCCGCCGCGGCCTCCATGCCGGCGTGAAGGTTGGCCAGCATGCCGGCGAAGTCGGACATCCCCTTGGTGATGCCGTCGGTGGTCTCCAGCACGGACTGCAGGCGCTTGAGCGCCTCATCGACGTTCTCGCCCACGGTGCCGAGATCGGCCCAGAGGCTCGGCAGCTCGGACACCGGGGCGACGCGGGCGTCCACGTGGCCCACCCGGTCGCCGACGGCGTCCACGTGGTCGCGTACGGCCTCGACGTGCTGTGCCAGCCCCTCCGCCCACATCGGCGGCTTGGCGGAGATGTCCTCCAGCCGCCCGTTGACCGACTCCAGAGCGCCGCTGAGGCCGCCCAGCTCGCGCTCGCGCACCTCCCGCAGCAGCCACTCCATGCCTTCGAGCCGCTGGCGGATCTCGTCGAGGACGGCCCCCTGCGTGCGCTGCTCGTAGACGTGGTCCTGTGACGCGCGGTTGAGCAGGTCTCGCATCCTCTCGGAGACGTTGGTGTAGCCCCCTGCCGTGAGAAGGGTCGTGTGGTTGGAATTGTCCACCGAAAGGCTCCTTCGCTCGCCGGCGGTCTGTTGCGCAGCGGTGGGATAGGTCCGGTTTGCACGTGAAATGGCGAGAACGCGACAACCGCATCAGGGGGAGAACTCCCGCCCGCCAACCTTAGCCCCTCGATCAAGGTCCGGAAGCGCCGAATGGAAAGATCGTGGTTGGCGAGAGATCGACCGTTATCCGTGGTCAGGCACTCGGGGAGGTGTCGCAGATAAACGCATATGGGCGTTCCATAATGCGAGTCAGGATGATTACCGCTGACTTTTCCCCATTAAGTCGCAGGTCGGCCCGGAGCCGTTCGATGTCGAGAGCCGAGCCGCGCTTCTTGATGGTGACATTTCCGATTTGTCGCTCACGCAGCGCCGCCCGGAGTTTCTTCAGCGAGAACGTCATCACCTCGTCCACGGCGTAACGCGCGGCCCACGGGGTGTCGATCGGCTCGTCGGCGGCGATGTAGGCGATCTGCTGGTCGAGCAGCCGCCCGCCGACCAGGCCGGCCACCTCGCGCACCAGGTGCGCCCTGATCGCGGCGCCGTTGGGCTCGTAGACGTAGCGGCCCAGCGCGCCGACCGGCGCCAGGCTCTCGGGGCCGGTGGCGGCCAGCGTGTGCCCGCCGGGCAGCAGGGTGGCGCGGCGCATCGAGCGGCCGCCGGGGCCGGTCCAGATGGCCGCCTCCTTGACCTCCCCCTTGTACGAGACCCACTCGGCCTCGGCGGACTCGGGGATGTAGGAGTAGGGGATGCCCGGGGCGACCTTGACGCAGGCGCGGTCCGCCCGCGCCACCAGGTCGAGCACCGTCGGCCACGGCGGAGAGTACGCCAGAGGGTCGAACGTGCGGCCCCGCCCCGTCCGCCTGGCCGGGTCGGCGAAGAGCGCGTCGTAGTCCTCGGGCCGCACCGCCCCCGCGTTGCCCACGACCACGCTCACCCGGTCGGCGACGCCCAGCGCCTCGGCGTTCGCCCTGGCCACGGCGACGGTCAGCGGGTCGATGTCCACGGCGGTCACGGTGCAGCCCGCCCGCGCCAGGGCGAGGAGGTCGCCGCCGACGCCGCAGCAGACGTCGACCACGCGCGCTCCTGCGAGGCGGCGGGCGCGGTGCTCGGCCACCTCCTTGCGGGTGGACTGCTCCAGGCCGTGCGGGGTGAAGAACATCACCTCGGCGTCCTCGCCGAACTTCGCCCGCGCCCGCTCGCGGAGCGCCGCCTGGGTGAGCGCGGCCGAGGTGAGCGCGGCGTCGTACGTGCGGCGCAGCCTCGTGGCGGCGGCGACGGGATCGGCCCCCGTGGCGGTCAGCTCCACGGCCTCGGCGAGCGCCTGCCGGCCGCGGGAGGTCAGGAGCTGTCGGAAGGCGTCGAGGTCCACGTTGCCCGACGTTATCGCGTCGCGGAACCCCTCGTGACGCCGCTCGTGACGGTCTCCGTAGTGGTCGCGGCGGCGTCCCCGGCGGCGCACGAGACGGCTGGGGTGTCGCCCAGGGACAGCAGGAGCTTGCGGAGCAGGGCGGCCAGGGCGTCCTGGTCGTCCCCGGAGAGCCCGGACAGCAGCCGGGCCTCGTTGGCCGCGTGCCGTTCGAGCACGTCGTCCGCCACCCGCCGGCCCTCTTCGGTCAGCCCGACGAACGTCATCCGCCGGTTGCCCGGGGCCGGCCACCGATCGACGAGCCCGCGGTCGAGCAGGTGGTCGATGCGGTTGGTGAGCGCGCCGGGGCTCACCATGGCGGCGGCCGAGAGGTCCTTCATGCACATGCGGACGTCCTCGGCGCGCCGGAGCGTGGCGAGCACGTCGAACTCCCACGCCTCCAGCCCGTGCTCGGCCAGGAACTCCCTGGCGGCGCGGTCCAGCAGCCGGGAGGCGCGCGTGACCCTGCCGATCACGCCCGTGGGGGACACGTCGACGCCGGGCCGCGCCCGCGCCCACTGGCCGATGATCTCGTCGACCGCGTCGATCGCCTCGTCCATGCGCTCGATCCTACGACATTGAAATGTTCGACGCCTGGCGCTATCTTCGGCGTGGAAGACTTCAATGTCGAACTTTTTGAGGTGAGAGTGATGCGAGTTCTGGTGATCGGCGCGACCGGTTACATCGGGGCGGCCGTCGTGGAGCGGCTGGTCGAGGGGGGCCACGAGGTGATCGCGTACGTACGCCCGTCGGCCGACGGCGCGAGGCGGGTGCCGGCGGCGGCCGGCGAGCGGTACGGCGACCTGTCGGACCCTGCCGCGCTGCAGGCGGCACTGGAGCCGGGTGTCGAGGTCGTCGTGCACGCCGGGCAGCTCACCGGCGACCGTGAGACCGACCTCGCCGTCGCGGGTGTCCCGGCCGCCGCGGGGGCGCGGATGGTGTACCTGAGCGGCGTGTGGGTGCTCGGCGCGGTCGACGGGGGCGACGAGGACAGCCCGGCCCGGCCGATTCCGCTCGTGGCGTACCGGGACGAGGTGGAGCGGGTGGTGCTCGGCGGCGGCGGCTCCGTCGTGCGGCCGGGCGTGGTGCACGGCCGGGGCTCCGGCATCCCCGCGCTCCTTCGCGGCCTGGCCGCCGAGCGCGGCACCGGCGTGTACGTCTCGGCCGACGGCACGGCGCCCACCTGGACGTTCGTGCACGTGGACGACCTCGCCGAGCTCGTCGCGGCGGTCGTGGAGCGGGGCGGGGCGGCGGTCTACCACGGCGTGAGCGAGGAGGCCGTGCCGCTCACGGAGGTGGCCGAGGCCGCGGCCCGCGCGGCCGGCGTCAAGGAGGTCGCCGAGCCCTGGCCGCTGGAGGAGGCCGCGAAGGCGCTCGGGGCCGGATTCGCCGAGGCCCTGGCCCTCGGCCAGCGGGTCGGCGCGCCGCGCACCCGCCGCGAGCTCGGCTGGACCCCGACCCGGCCGGGGATCGTGGCCGAGCTCACCGAGGGCTCGTACGCCTGATCGACACCCGTTGTTCCGATCGCTGTCAGCAGACGCGGACGCGTTCGTGTTGACTGTCAAGGCCCTCTTGCATATGTTTCCTGTTGGCACTCTCCCCTTGAGAGTGCCAACGTGCGACGAGGCAGGTCTGACACCCGCGACGGCAGGCCCAGCTGGTCGCCTCTTCTGATCATTCACATCTGAAGGGGAGGTCCGATCGTGACGACCGCCACCAAGGTTCCCGTTAAGCCGCTCGGCGACCGCATTGTGGTTCAGCCGCTTGAGGCCGAGCAGACCACGGCTTCCGGCCTGGTCATCCCTGACACCGCCAAGGAGAAGCCGCAGGAGGGCCGAGTCCTCGCGGTGGGTCCGGGCAACTGGGACGAGGACGGCGAGAAGCGGATTCCGCTCGACGTCTCCGAGGGCGACATCGTCCTCTACAGCAAGTACGGCGGCACCGAGGTCAAGTACAACGGCGAGGAGTACCTCGTGCTCTCCGCCCGCGACGTTCTCGCGATCATCGAGAAGTAGGCCGGATGCGTCGAGCCCCGGGCGCTTTAGGGCGGCCGGGGCTTTCGACGCCAGGAGAGGACTTTCAGCATGGCGAAGATCCTGGAGTTCGACGAGAACGCGCGGCGCGCCCTGGAGCGCGGCGTCAACGCCCTCGCGGACGCCGTGAAGGTTACCCTCGGCCCGCGGGGCCGCAACGTCGTCATCGACAAGAAGTTCGGTGCGCCGACGATCACGAACGACGGCGTGACCATCGCTCGTGAGATCGAGCTGGAGGAGCGCTACGAGAACCTCGGCGCCCAGCTCGCCAAGGAAGTGGCCACCAAGACCAACGACATCGCGGGTGACGGCACCACCACCGCGACCGTCCTGGCCCAGGCCATGGTCCGCGAGGGCCTGCGCAACGTCGCCGCCGGCGCCTCGCCGCTGTCGCTGAAGCGCGGCATCGACAAGGCCGCCAAGGCGGTCAGCGACAAGCTGCTCTCGGTGGCCCGCGAGGTCGGCGACAAGAACGAGATCGCCAACGTCGCCACCATCTCCGCCCAGGACGCCAAGATCGGCGAGCTGATCGCCGAGGCGTTCGACAAGGTGGGCAAGGACGGTGTCCTCACCGTCGAAGAGTCCAACGCCATGGGCATGGAGCTCGAGTTCACCGAGGGCATGCAGTTCGACAAGGGTTACCTGTCGGCCTACATGGTGACCGACCCCGAGCGCATGGAGGCCGTCCTCGAGGACGCCTACATCCTGCTCACCCAGGGCAAGGTCTCCTCCATCGCGGACTTCCTGCCGCTGCTGGAGAAGATCGCCCAGACCAAGAAGCCGCTGCTCGTGGTCGCCGAGGACGTCGAGGGCGAGGCCCTGGCCGTCCTGGTCACCAACAAGATCCGCGGCACGTTCACCTCCGTCGCCGTCAAGGCCCCCGGCTTCGGCGACCGCCGCAAGGCGATGCTGCAGGACATGGCCATCCTCACCGGCGGCCAGGTCGTCAGCGAGGAGGTCGGCCTCAAGCTGGAGCACGTCGGCCTGGAGGTGCTCGGCACCGCCCGCCGCGTCGTGGTGACCAAGGACACCACGACCATCGTCGACGGCGCCGGTGACGCGCAGGCCATCGAGGACCGCGTCAAGGAGATCAAGCTCGCCATCGAGCAGTCCGACTCCGACTGGGACCGCGAGAAGCTGCAGGAGCGCCTGGCCAAGCTCGCCGGCGGCGTGTGCGTGCTGCGCGTCGGCGCGGCCACCGAGGTCGAGCTCAAGGAGAAGAAGCACCGCCTTGAGGACGCGATCTCCGCCACCCGCGCGGCGATCGAGGAGGGCATCGTCTCCGGCGGTGGCTCCGCGCTCATCCACGTCGGCAAGGAGCTCGACGACCTCGGCCTGAGCGGCGACGAGGCCACGGGCGTCGGCATCGTCCGCCGTTCGCTGGTCGAGCCGGCCCGCTGGATCGCCGAGAACGCCGGCCTCGAGGGCTACGTCGTCACGCACAAGATCGCCGAGCTGTCCGCGGGTCACGGCCTCAACGCCGCCACCGGCGAATACGGCGACCTCATCGGCCAGGGCGTCATCGACCCGGTCAAGGTCACCCGCTCGGCCGTCCAGAACGCCGCCTCGATCGCGGGCATGCTGCTCACCACCGAGGCGCTCGTCGTGGACAAGCCCGAGGAGGAGGCTCCGGCCGCCGGCCAGGGCCACGGTCACGGCCACGGCCACTGATCGGCCCTTCTTTCCGCTTCACCTGTCACGGCCCGCGTCCCGCTGCCGCCTTCGGGCGGAGGGGGAGGCGGGCCGCGGCGGTTTTCAGGGGCTCCGGTGTCCCAGCGGCTTTCGCGTCTCAGGGGCCTCGCGTCTCGGGCTTTCGGGGCTCCGGGACACTAGTTCGCGTCTCGGGGCCCTCGTGTCTCCCGGCCCTCGCGTACTGGGGTCTTCGCGTCTCCGGGCCCTCGTGTCTCGGGGTCTTCGTGTCTCGGGGTCTTCGCGCCTCCGGGGAGGGCCCGGGCTCGGCGGGTGCGTACGCTGGGCGGCGGGAGGTGGCGGGATGCAGTACCGGCGGGCGGTGCAGCGGCTGCGGCGGCTCGCCGAGACGTGCGACCAGACGCGCCGGGTGGCGGCGGCGGAGCCGTTCCTGCGGGCGGCGTACGTCTTCGGGGGGCTGCTGGAGGGAGCCGACCCGGTGGACGCCCTTGAGGTGGTCCTCGTGCTGAACCTGCCGCCCGAGGAGGTGACCTGGGGCTCCCAGCCGCCCGGCACGGCCTGGCTCGTGGACTTCCTGGAGTTGGACAAGGGCGGGATCGTCTACTGGTGGCGCTCCCGGAGGGACCCGGTGTGGAACCACCACATCAGGGAGCCGGTGCGGTTCTGGTCCGTGGAGGAGGGGACGGACCAGGACGTGCTCGACGCCCTCCGCGACCGCCGCACCGCCCTGCTGCGGCGCGAGAGCCCGGGCAGCGCCCAGGACGTACGGGCGCGCACCGCCGAGGAGCGGGAGGCCGCGCTCGAACACCTGCGTGAGGTGCACCGCTCCTACTGGGACCGCAAGTGGCGCCGTGACCACCGCGGCATCGGCCGCTACCCCGAGCACCATCTGTGGGAGGCCGTCGAGGGCTACCTGGAGCTCCTGGACCTCGGCGGCGAGGACGCCGACGGCGGCGACGAGTCTCGTCAGGGGCCGGGGGTGGAGTTACGTTCGGTTGGGGAAGTGTCGGAAAAGGTGGACTAATGGCGTAAACCGGCAGTGCGTGATAAGCGTCGGTCTCTGACAATTGTCGCGCATTTCGGCTTATCAGGTGAAACATTATGCCAGCCTAAAGGCTTAGTGTGATCAGTCGATTACTCCCCGTTATCGTCGCGTCAATGTGACCAATCCGTAGCCGTTCGCCATGACGACAGGCCGGATCAGTGAGGGCATCATGCCTATCGTGAGCGAGGGAAGCGTCGCCGACGCCAAAATTGGGGTAAGGCTCGCGTCGAGACTTCCGGCACGGACGGATGACTCCGACCTAAGGGAACTGACGAGCCTCGCCGTACAGGGGGATCGCAGCGCGATCGAATCCCTGCTCGGCGAGTTGCGTCCGATGGTGGTGCGCTATTGCCGCGCCAGGCTGGGCAGGGTTTCTGGGCAATATCACATTGCCGATGACGTGGCCCAGGAGGTCTGCATCGCGGTGTTGTCCGCGTTGCCGCGATACCGCGACATGGGGCGGCCGTTCGCCTCGTTCGTCTTCGGGATCGCCTCGCACAAGGTGGCCGACGCGCTGCGGAGCTCGGTGCGCTCCGCCGTGCCGACCCAGGACCTGCCGGACGGGCCGGACGAGGGCCCGGGGCCGGAGGAGACCGTGGTCCGCTACATCGAGGTCGAGCACGCCCGCCGGCTGCTCGCCCGGCTGCCCGAGAACCAGCGCGAGCTGCTGCTGCTGCGGGTGGTCTCCGGGCTGTCCGCCGAGGAGACCGGTAATGTACTCGGTATGTCACCAGGTGCCGTCCGCGTCGCCCAGCATCGGGCGCTGACCAGGCTGCGGCAGATGGCGGAGCTGGAGTCCGCTTGACGCCGGAGCACGAGACCGACGCGCTGTTCGATGTGCTCGGTCGTGGAGAGCTGCCCGGCCTCGGCTCGGGTCACGCCGGCGACCCCGCGGTGCGCCTGCTGGCCGCGCTGGTCGGTGACGTTCTCGACAGGGACGTTCCGGATCGGGACGGGCTGGGCGGGCTCTGTGCCCTGGGAGGACGGCCTCGGCTGTCCGAGGTCGGTGACGCGGGCCGGGGCCGCTCCTCAGAGTCTTCCGACGGTTCGCCTGATGATCTCGGTCAGCGACGCTCCTCCGTGTCGATGACGCCGTCGACGTAGCCCCTGGCGTATTCCCAGGTCACGTAGTCGGCGGGGTCGGGGTGGAAGGCCGGCTCATGCACCTGCGGCTGGCCTTTCTCGATCATCTGCCGGAGGTTGCCGCGCAGCAGCTCCCAGTCGAAGTAGTGCTGCTCACCGCATTCCGGGCAGTCGAGCACGAGACCCAGCACCCCCTGCGGTTCGAGCAGGGAGCGGAAGACCTCGACGTCGGCGAGGTCGGTGATGGCCTCGTCACGCTCGGCCGCGGTCAGTGGCTCCGCGTCGTCGAGCGCGCCCATCGCCGAGGAAGGGTCGTTCGGGTCGTCCGCGAACGGGTCGCGGGGGACGTCTTCCAGCACCTTCCCACCATATGACCGATGCGGCCCGCGCGGTGAGTATCTGACACCGGCGGTGAGTGTCCCGCACCGGTGACGGCCTTGATCCGGTCGTCCCACGGGCCGCGCGGAACGGGCCCCCGCCCCTGGTCAGCTCAGCCAGCCGCGCCTGGTCGCCTCGACACCCGCGTGGAAGCGCGTCTGGGTGCCCAGCTCGGACATGGCGTCGGCGAAGCGGGCGCGTACGGTGCGGACCGAGACGCCGAGCTGGCGGGCGATGGAGTCGTCGCACATGCCCTGGGCGGCCAGGCGCAGCACCTGCACCATCCCCTCGCCCTTGCGGCCCCAGGGGAGCGGCACCGCCCGTCCCCACAGCTCGTCGAACAGCGCGCGCAGCACGCCGACGACCACGGGGGTGCGGACCAGGTAGAAGTTGTAGGCGTGGTCAGGCAGGTTGCCGCCCCAGAACGGCGGCAGGCCCGCGACCTCCGCCCCGGCCGTCATGAACCAGCTCGGCACCCTGCGCAGGGTGCGCACCTGGCCGCCGGTCTCGATGAGCTCGGTGAGCTGGGCGCGGACGCCGGGCAGTGCGAGCGTGTCCACGGGAATGACCGCGTATACCGTAAGCAGTTTTCGTTTTTGCGCATCAATCCAGAGATCCGCAAATTTGCGAACAAAGTCAGTCATAGTGCGCTCATCGGGGATCGCCGTCACCAATTCCATCCCCGGCGACTGCACCGCGATGCCGACGACGCTTTCGTAGAACACGTCCGCGCCGTTCGCGAGTTCGACCGTGAAGGATCCGCTCTGGTAGTCGCGGCCGGCGTCGTAATCGCGGATGAGGCCGCGGATCGAGCCGAAGGCGGAGTCGATCATCCGGCTCTCCTCGGCGAGCCGGTCGAGGCGCTGGGCGATCACCCGGCCGAGCGCGGCGGCGGGGTGCCGGGCGAAGTACTCCCCGGAGTGCTCGTCCACGACCCCGAGTTTGACCAGATCGTCGAGCTGGCGGCCGACCTTCTCCACGGGGTCGTCCATCGCCTGGGCGATGTCGGTGCGGGTGGCCCTGTGCAGGCGCAGGATCGCCGTGTAGAGCGCGCGCTGGGCCGCGTCCAGGCCCAGCGTCTCCAGCGGATCTGTCCGGGTGCGGGACTCGTTGCGCATGGTGTGCGGCTCCGTAGGGGGAACACGGGCGTGCCGTGAGAATAACGCCGCTTGACGCCCTTGTCCGCTTCTTGCGACGACTGGCGGTTCCTCCGCGTCCACCGGTACGCCCGTCGTGCAGCTTCGTGCAACTGCACGTTTGGACATTGCGGCGCTGCCGGTGCGTAACGCAGGATTCACATAGCGTCGGCATCTCGTCAGAGTGCGGCAGCGCAGCCCATCAGGACGCGGAGGGGGGTTCGGTGGTGCGTGGCGCCGCGGCATTGGGTTGCCGGTGGCCGGGGGATGGGACGGATCACCGACCGTCCCATCCCCCGGCACTTTTTGTTGCGGTGGATGCCGGGAGTACGACGGACCGTGGGGGTCATCGTCCTCCCGGCATTCGCATGTCCGGCGGGCGCGATGTGCGAGGTCGGCGGTGCGCGTTTGGCGGCAGGCCATAGACTGAGGCCCATCAACGGGAACGGCAGAGGGGGCCGCAGCATGTCCAAGTTCACCGAGACAGGACTGACCTTCGACGACGTGCTGCTGGTGCCAGCCTATTCAGACCTGCAGCCGGGCGAGGCCGACACGACCTCCCGCCTGTCGCGCGGCATCACGTTGTCCATCCCGCTCGTCTCGGCGGCCATGGACACCGTGACCGAGGCCCGCATGGCGGTCGCCATGGCCCGGCAGGGCGGCATCGGCATCCTGCACCGCAACCTCGCGGTCGAGGAGCAGGCGCAGCAGGTCGACCTGGTCAAACGGTCCGAGGCCGGCATGGTGACCAACCCCGTCACCTGCAGCCCCGACGACACGCTGGCCGACGTGGAGCGGCTCTGCGCGACCTACCGCATCTCGGGCGTGCCCGTGACGGACGTGTCGGGCGCGCTCGTGGGCATCGTCACCAACCGCGACATGCGCTTCGAGACCGACCAGTCGCGCCCGGTGCGCGAGGTCATGACGAAGATGCCGCTGGTCACCGCCCCGGTCGGGGTGTCGAGGGACGACGCGTTCGCCCTGCTGCGGCAGAACAAGATCGAGAAGCTGCCGCTGGTCGACCCGGACGGCCGGCTGCGCGGCCTGATCACGGTGAAGGACTTCACCAAGAGCGAGCAGTACCCGCTGTCCACCAAGGACGCCGACGGCCGGCTGCTCGTGGGCGCGGCCGTGGGCGTCGGCGGCGACGCCGAGCTGCGCGCCAAGGCGCTCATCGAGGCCGGGGTCGACGTCATCGTCGTGGACGTGGCCCACGGCCACTCCAGGGGCCTGGCCGACATGATCGCCAAGGTCAAGGCCAACAGCAAGGTCCAGGTCATCGGCGGCAACATCGCCACCAGGGCGGGCGCCCAGATGCTGGTCGACGCGGGCGCCGACGCGGTCAAGGTCGGGGTGGGCCCCGGCTCGATCTGCACCACCCGGGTGGTGGCCGGGGTGGGCGCGCCGCAGGTCACGGCCATCTACGAGGCGTCCAAGGCCGCCGCTCCCGCGGGCGTGCCGGTCATCGGCGACGGCGGTCTCCAATACTCCGGCGACATCGTCAAGGCCATCGCGGCCGGCGCCGACACGGTCATGCTGGGCTCGCTGCTGGCCGGCTGCGAGGAGTCGCCCGGCGAGCTGATCTTCATCAACGGCAAGCAGTTCAAGTCGTACCGGGGCATGGGGTCGCTGGGCGCGGTGCGCAACCGCGAGCGCGGCGGCACCTCCTTCAGCAAGGACCGCTACGCCCAGGGCGACATCAGCGGCGAGGACAAGTTCATCCCCGAGGGCATCGAGGGCCAGGTGCCCTACCGCGGCCCGGTGGCGGCCGTCGCGCACCAGCTGGTCGGCGGGCTGCGCCAGGGCATGTGGTACGCGGGATGCCGCACGATCGAGCAGATGCACACCGACTGTGAGCTCATGCCGATCACCGCGGCGGGCCTCAAGGAGAGCCACCCCCACGACATCCAGATGACCGTGGAAGCTCCGAACTATCACAGAAGGTAAGTTCATGACTCAGCAGGTGGAGATCGGCCGGGGGAAGACCGGGCGGCGGGCGTACGCGCTGGACGAGATCGGTCTGGTGCCCTCGCGGCGGACCCGCGACCCGGAGGAGGTCTCGATCGCCTGGCAGATCGACGCCTACCGGTTCGAGCTGCCCGTTGTCGTCGCGCCCATGGACAGCGTCGTGTCGCCGGCCACCGCCATCGAGATCGGGCGGCTCGGCGGCCTGGCCCCGCTCGACCTCGAAGGGCTCTGGACGCGCTACGAGGACCCGCAGCCGCTGCTGGAGGAGTGCGCGGCACTCGACGCCGAGGCGGCCACCAGGCGGCTGCAGGAGATCTACGCGGCGCCGATCAAGGAGGAGCTGATCGGCCGGCGCATCGAGGAGATCCGCGCCTCCGGGGTCACCACGGCGGTCCGGCTGTCGCCGCAGCGCACGGTCCAATACCACAAGGCCGTGATCGACGCGGGCGTCGACATCTTCGTCATCCGCGGCACCACCGTCTCGGCCGAGCACGTCTCGGGGCGCGCCGAGCCGCTCAACCTCAAGCAGTTCATCTACGAGCTGGACGTCCCGGTCATCGTGGGCGGCTGCGCCACCTACACCGCGGCCCTGCACCTCATGCGCACGGGCGCGGCCGGGGTGCTGGTCGGCTTCGGCGGCGGCGCCTCGCACACCACCCGCAACGTGCTGGGCGTGGCGGTGCCGATGGCCACGGCGATCTCCGACGTGGCGGCGGCGCGGCGCGACTACATGGACGAGTCGGGCGGCCGTTACGTCCACGTCATCGCCGACGGCGGCATGGGCACCTCCGGTGACATCGCCAAGGCCATCGCCTGCGGAGCCGACGCCGTCATGGTGGGCTCGCCGCTGGCCCGCGCGGCCGAGGCGCCCGGCCGGGGCTTCCACTGGGGCTCCGAGGCGCACCACCCCGACCTGCCCAGGGGGCGGCGGGTCGAGTTCGGCACCGTGGGGACGCTGGAGCAGATCCTGCACGGGCCCTCCAGCGTGGCCGACGGCTCGATGAACCTGATGGGCGCGCTCAAGCGCACGATGGCCTCCACGGGCTACTCCGACATCAAGGAGTTCCAGCGGGTCGAGGTCGTCGTCTCGCCGGTCCAGCGCTGACGGTCCCGCGACCGAAACGGCCCGCCCCCCGATCATCGGGAGGCGGGCCGTTTTTCACGCGTGTGCTAACCTAGTGCTCCTAGGTAAGAAGCTAGAGGCACTAGGAGGACGGGTGGCGCGAGCGGGGCTGACGGCCGAGCGCATCACGCGGGCGGCGGCCGACCTGGCCGACGAGGTCGGCTTCGACAACGTCACGGTGTCGGCGCTGGCCCGGCACTTCGGCGTCAAGGACGCGAGCCTCTACTCGCACGTCAAGAACCTGCGCGACCTGCGCACCAGGGTGGCGGTGCTCGCCGCCGGCGAGATGGTGGACCTCATCGCGGCGGCCGTGGCCGGGCGGTCGGGCAAGGACGCGCTGGCCGCGTTCGCGGGCGCCTACCGCTCGTACGCCCTGCGCCACCCCGGCCGCTACGCCGCCACGCAGAGCAAGGTGGACCTCGCGCAGGTCGCCGACCTGGGGCCGTTCCTGCGCACCGGCGAGCTGACGTACGGGATGCTGCGCGCCTACGACCTGGCCGAGCCCGACCTCACCGACGCGGTGCGGCTGCTGCGCAGCACCTTCCACGGCTACACCAGCCTGGAGGCCGTGGGCGGCTTCCAGCACTCCCGGGACGTGGACGCGTCCTGGGACCGGGCCATCGAGGCCCTGCACGTGACGCTGACGCACTGGCCCAGGGCGAACGAGGAGGAACGATGAAGACCGGCACGCTGCGCGTCCCCGGCGCCGAGCTGTTCCACGAGGTACGCGGCGCGGGCCCGATGCTGCTGCTGGTGCCGGGCGGGGGCGGCGACGCGGGCACCTTCGACGGCATCGCCGACGTGCTCGCCCGCGACTTCACCGTGGTCGCCGCCGACCCGCGCGGCTACTCCCGCAGCCGGCTCGACAGCCTCGAGCCCGTGGACCAGCGGGTGGAGACGCAGAGCGAGGACTGCGCCCGGCTCATCGACCACCTGGGCGGCGGCAGCGCGTACGTCTTCGGCGGCAGCGACGGCGCGATCGTCGTGCTCGACCTGCTCGCCCGCCATCCCGGACGGGTGCGGCGGGCCGTGGTCCACGAGCCGCCGTGCGTGGCGGTGCTGCCGGACGCCGCCGAGCAGCTGGGGTTCTTCGGCAAGGTGTACGAGATCTACCGGGCCGAGGGGCTGGCCGCGGCGGGGGCGTACATGAGCGAGGGCATCGGCGGCACGCTCAGGCCGCTGCCGGACCCGGCGACGCTGTCGCCCCGGGCCGCCGAGCGGGTGGTGAGGACGGTGGCGAACATGCCGCGGTTCATGGAGCACGAGCTGCGGCAGTTCACGGCGTACGAGCCCGACCTGGAGGCGCTGGCGGCCGTCGCCGACCGGCTGGTCCTGGCGGCGGGGCGGGAGACGCGGGGGCATCTGCCGTACCGGCCGGCGGCGGAGCTGGCCCGGCGGCTCGGGCGCGAGCTGACCGAGTTCCCCGGCGGGCACGGCGGCTACACCGAGGCGCCCGAGGAGTTCGCCGAGCTGCTGGCGCGGGCGCTGCGGGGCTGAGCCGCCTGCCGTAGCATGCGCGGGATGGCCGATCTTCAGCACACCCACGAGGTGGCGTTCGACGGCGACGTCGTGACCAAACGCTACCGCGCCGGCGGTCCGGGCTCGGCCGAGCGGGAGTGGCGGGCGCTCACCCTGCTGGCCGAGCACGCGCCGGGGCTCGCGCCTGAGCCGATCGCGTTCGAGGCGGGCGTGGTGCGGATGAGCCGCCTCGACGGGGAGCCGCTGCGCGGGCTGCCCGTGACCGACGAGCACCTGACGGCCCTGGCGGGGGCGCTGGCCATGCTGCACGCCGCCGTTCCCCTGCCGGTGCTGCTTGACGTGCCCGTGCGGCCGTGGCAGCGCGAGGCGGTCCGCGACTGGCTGCGCGGGCAGGGAGCGCGGTGGCGCGCCCGCGACCCGCTCGCCGACCGGGCCGTGCGCGAAGGGCTGCGCTGGCTGGACGGGTGGCGGCCGGACGGGAGCGGGGTGCGGCCGGTGTTCGGGGGCGGTGACGGCAACCTGGCCAACTTCCTGTGGGACGGCGGCCGGGTGCGGGTCGTCGACTTCGAGGACTCGGGGCGGAGCGATCTGGCGTACGAGCTGGCGGAGCTGGCCGAGCACGTGTCCATGTGGGTGGACGGCCCCACGGACGTCGGGGTGGATCTCGTCGCCAGGTTCGGACTGAGCGCGGAGGAGGAGCGGCGGCTGCGCGAGTGCCGCAGGGCGCAGGCGCTGGTCTGGCTCTTCCTGCTCGCGCAGGACGACCCGGACAAGCCGCGCAACCCGCCCGGCACCTTCCGGCGCCAGGCGGAACGGGTGCTGGCCCGCCTGGACGGTTGAGGCGCGCCGACGGCCGCGCCGCAAGCTCGGCGAGGCGCGCCTGAGGCTCAGCCCGCCAGTACGCCCAGCAGGTGGCTGACCTCGCGGGTCACCGCGTCGCGGCCTGCCTTGACGTATTTGCGCGGATCGACCACCCGCTCGTCGTGGCCGAGGTAGTCGCGGATCGCGCCGGTGAACGCCTTGTTCAGGTGCGTGGCGATATTGATCTTCTTCATGCCGTGCCGTACGGCGGCCCGCAGGGTGTCGTCCGGCACGCCCGACGAGCCGTGCAGCACCAGCGGCACCGGCACCGCGGCGCGCAGCTCGGCGATGAGGCCGAGGTCCAGCTCGGCGGACTTCGTGGTCATGGCGTGGGAGGTGCCGACGGCCACGGCGAGCGCGTCCACGCCGGTCTTGGCGACGTAGTCGACGGCCTCGTGCGGCTTGGTGCGCGCGCCGGGAGCGTGCACGCCGTCCTTGCCGCCGACCTCGCCCAGCTCGGCCTCGACCCACACGCCGCGTTCGTGGCACCAGGCCGCCACCTCGGCCGTGGTGCGGACGTTGTCCTCGTCGGGCAGGGCGGAGGCGTCGTACATGACCGAGCCGAGGCCCAGCTCCACCGCCTCCTCCACGAGCGCGCGGTCGGTGGCGTGGTCGAGGTGGACGGCGACCGGCACGGCGGCGCGCCGGGCCACCGCGAGCGCGCCCAGCGCGATCGGCTCCAGCGCCCCGTGGTAGCGGACGCAGTTCTCGCTGATCTGCAGCACGACCGGCAGGCCCAGGGACTCGGCCCCGGCGACGATGGCGGTGGCGTGCTCAAGCTGGATCACGTTGAAGGCACCCACCCCCGCGGGGGACTGACGGACGATGTCGCCGATGGCGGAGAGGGGCATGGTCGCTCCTTACGTGATGACGATCTGGGGAAGGATCGCGGCGTAGACGTCGCGGTCGAAGTCGCCGGCCACGGGGGCGGCCACCGCGGCCGCGCCGAGCGCCGCCGCCCGCCGCAGCCGGTCCGGCCACGGGGTCGCCTCGGCCAGGCCCAGTGCCAGCCCGGCGACCAGGGAGTCGCCCGCGCCGGTGGGGTTGCCGCGCACGGTGTAGGGCATCCGGGCCCGGAACGTTCCCTCGCCGGTGACGGCGAGCAGCCCGCCCGCGCCCAGGGACACCACGACGGACTCCGCGCCCCGCTCGCGGAGCGCCCGCGCGCCCTCCTCGGGGGCGCCGGGCACGGCCCTCGCCAGCTCCTCGGCGTTGGGCTTGACGATCGCGGGCCGGCCCTCGGGCGCGTGGCGCAGCGGGTCGCCGTCGGCGTCCACGATGACCGGCGCGGCGGTGAGGCCGCTGAGCGTGGCGTAGAAGTCCGCGGGGACGCCGCGCGGCAGGCTGCCCGAGAGCACCACCACCTCGGCGTCGGCGGCCAGCGCCGCGTAGTGCCGGGTGAAGGCCGCCAGCTCCTCGCCCGTGACCTCGGGGCCCGGCTCGTTGAACAGCGTCGTCGCCGGCCGCTCGCCGGTCTCGGAGACCGCGAGCGTGGTGCGGGAGTCGCCCGCGACGGCGAAGACCGCGCCCGGCAGCTCCGCCGCCCGCAGGTCGTCCTCGATCGCCTGCCCGGTCGGCCCGCCGGCCAGGCCGGTGACCAGCACCTCCCGGCCGAGCGCGGCCAGCACCCTGGCCACGTTGACGCCCTTGCCGCCCGCGCGCCTGTGCACCTCTCCGACCCGGTTGACGCCGTCCCATTCGACGGCGGGCACCTGGTAGGTCACGTCGAGCGCCATGTTGAGCGTCACCGTGAGGATCATCAGGGCTCCGTCGTCCAGACGCCGTCCTTCATGACCGCGTCCACCTCCAGGTCGGGGGAGAGCACGACCAGGTCGGCGGCCTTGCCGACGGCGATCGAGCCGATGCTCCCCGCCAGGCCGAGCACCCGCGCGGGCGTCAGCGAGGTCACCTGGACGGCGTCGGGCAGCGACAGGCCGAGCTCGCGCACGGCCCGGCGGAAGGCGACGTCCATGGTGAGGGTGGAGCCCGCGATGGAGCCGCCCTCGGCGAGCCTCGCCACGCCGTCGTCGACGCGTACGCGCATCGAGCCGAGCCGGTAGTCGCCGTCGCCGAGCCCGGCGGCCGACATGGCGTCGGTGACGAGCACCGTGCGGCCGGGCCCGGCCACCTCGTACGCCAGCCGCAGCATGGCCGGATGCACGTGCACGCCGTCGTTGATCAGCTCGACCGTCACCCGCTCGTCGTCGAGCAGGGCCGCGATGGGGCCGGGCGCGCGGTGCCCGAGCTGCGGCATCGCGTTGTAGAGATGGGTGGCGAGGCTCGCGCCCGCCTCGATGCCGGCGATGGTCAGGTCGTAGTCGGCCTCGGTGTGGCCGATCGCGGCGATCACGCCCTCGGCCACGGCCAGCCGGATCGTGTCGAGCGCCCCCGGCAGCTCGGGCGCGATGGTGAGCATGCGCACATGCCCGCGCCCGGCCTTGACCAGCTCGGCGAACTCCTGCGGCGACGGCTCGCGCAGCAGCGCCGGGTCGTGCGCGCCGCAGCGGCCGCGCGCGATGTAGGGGCCCTCGAAGTGGATGCCGGCCAGCAGCCCTTCCTCGCACAGCTCGGCCAGCGCCGCCGCGGCCCGCGCCAGCCCTTCGGGGGCGTCGCTGACCAGGCTCGCCATCGTGGTGGTGGTGCCGTGGCGCCGGTGCAGCGCCACGGCGGTGCGCGCCTGGTCGAGGTCGCCGGTGGGGAAAGAGCCGCCGGCGCCCCCGTGGTTGTGCACGTCCACGAAGCCGGGCACGACGTGCCGGCCGCCCAGGGCGAGGCCGGGGCCGGGAGCGCTGCCCTGGCCGACGTGCGTGATCCGGCCGTCTTCGATGGTCAGCCACCCCTCGTGCACACCTTCAGTGGTCACGATCCGGGCGTCGGCGAGAGTAAGGCTCATGGAGAAAGGATCACAGATCGCGTGAGGTGCATGGGCTCGTCGGGGTTGAGCCCGGCGGCGAAGGCCCGCGCGACCGCCACGCGCTGGGCGCGGATCAGCTCGGCCATCGGGTCGAGTCCGCTCTCGACGAACGTCGCGCCGGTCCGTTCGACCTGCGCGCGCAGGCCCTCGGGGGCCTCGCCGAGCATCCAGGTGACGCGGCCGGGCGCGCCGATGCTGATCGGGCCGTGCCGGTATTCCATCGCCGGGTACGCCTCCGTCCACGACCGGGACGCCTCGCGCATCTTGAGCGCCGCCTCCTGCGCCAGCCCGACGGTCCAGCCCGCGCCGAGGAAGCTGAACTGCTCGGCCTCCACCAGCTCGGCGGGCAGGGGAGCGGCCACGGCCTCCTCGGCGTCGGCGACGGCCCGGGTCAGGTCCTCGCCGAGGCTCGCGCGCAGCAGCGCGAGCTGCGTGGTGGCGAACCTGGTCTGCACGACCGACCGCTCGTCGGCGTAGTCGAGCACGACGACGTCGCCGGCCGCCTCCATGATCGGCGTCTTGGGGTCGGCGGTGATGGCCGTGGTCCGCGTGCTGATGCGGCCCAGCAGGTCGAGCACCTCGGTCGTGGTGCCGGAGCGGGTCAGCGCGAGCACCCGGTCGTAGGCGCGGCCCACGGGGAACTCGGAGGCCGCGAAGGCGTCGGTCTCGCCCTGCCCGGCCTGCTCGCGGAGCGTGGCGTAGGCCATCGCGATGAACCACGAGGTGCCGCAGCCGACCACGGCGACCCGCTCGCCCTCACGCGGCAGCGCGTCCGCGGGGACGTTCGCGACGGCGCGCCGCCAGCACTCCGGCTGTGACGCGATCTCGGCTTCGGTGTGGGTGGTCACCCGGCCTCCCCAGGATTGATTGTTTCTGCACCTTTTATAGCAGGAAAGTGCACATTTGGGCAGTAGTGGCTCCACCCCTCCCGGTGTGCCACGCTTGCTGCGGACCACATCCGCTAGGAGGCCCCCGTGTCCCGCTACGACCGCTGGAACGCCATCCTCGAACTGCTCGCCCAGGAGGGGCGGCTGACGGTGGAGGAGGCGGCCCAGGCGCTCGAGGTGTCCACCGCGACCATCCGGCGGGACTTCGACCAGCTCGCGCAGCAGCAGATGCTCATGCGCACGCGCGGCGGCGCGGTCGCCCAGAGCGTCAGCTACGACCTCCCGCTGCGCTACAAGACCGCCCGGCACGCCGACGAGAAGAACCGCATCGCCACCGCCGCCGCCGAGCTGGTCCCGCCCGGCGCGGTGGTCGGGCTCAACGGCGGCACCACGACCTCCGAGCTGGCCCGCACCCTGGCGATCCGGCCCGCGCTGGAGAGCGGTTTCACCGTCGTCACCAACGCGCTCAACATCGCCGCCGAGCTGACCGTACGCCAGCACGTCAAGATCGTGGTGACCGGCGGGGTGGCCAGGCCGCAGTCGTACGAGCTGATCGGCCCGCTCGCCTCCGGCGTCCTGGAGCAGGTGACCCTGGACATCGCCTTCCTCGGCGTGGACGGCCTGGACGTCGAGCTGGGCGCCTCCGCGCACCACGAGGGCGAGGCCAGCGTCAACAACCTGCTGATCAGCCGGGCCGCGCAGGTCGTCGTGGTGGCCGACTCCTCCAAGATCGGAAAGCGGGCGTTCTCCCGCATCTGCCCCATCACCAGGATCGACACGCTGGTCACCGACGACCGGCTCTCCGACGAGCTGGCGGGCGCGCTCAGCGACGCCGGGGTGAAGGTCGTACGCGCCTGAGGCTTATCTGTGGGTATGTAGGGGCTCAGGACGCTATCAGGGAGTGTTATGGCCTCGGGGATAGGTGCGGCCAGGCTCGGTCCAGCCGAGCGCGCCGCGGCGCTGGAGCGGATGGCCGAGCGGGAGCTCGACGTGGTCGTGGTCGGTGGCGGAGTGGTGGGGGCGGGAGTCGCACTCGACGCGGTGACCCGCGGCCTGGACACGGGCCTGGTGGAGGCGCGGGACTTCGCCTCCGGCACCTCGTCCCGTTCCTCCAAGCTCATCCACGGCGGGCTGCGCTATCTCGAACAGCTCAACTTCGAGCTGGTGCGCGAGGCGTTGCAGGAGCGCTCGCTGCTGCTCCAGCGCATCGCGCCGCACCTGGTCAGGCCGGTGCCGTTCCTGTTCCCCCTGACGCACCACCTGTGGGAGCGGCCGTACGTGGGGGCGGGGGTGGCCCTGTACGACACGCTCGGCTTCGCCTCGGGCCTGACCCGGGGCGTGCCCGGCCACCGGCACCTGTCGCGCTCGCGCGCGCTCCGGCTGGCCCCGGCGCTGAAGAAGTCCGCCTTCACCGGCGCGGTCCAGTACTGGGACGCCCAGGTGGACGACGCCCGCTTCGTGATGATGACGCTGCGCACGGCGGCCGCGTACGGCGCCCACGTCGCCCCGCGCACCCAGGTCGTCGGCTTCCTGCGCGAGGGCGAGCGGGTCACCGGCGTGCGCGTCCGCGACCTTGAGTCCGGCGCCGAGCAGGAGATCCGGGCCCAGCAGGTGGTCAACGCGACCGGCGTGTGGACCGACGACATCCAGGAGCTGGTCGGCGGGCGCGGCCAGATCCACGTCCGGGCGTCCAAGGGCATCCACCTGGTCGTGCCGCGCGACCGCATCCACTCGCTGACCGGGATCATCCTGCGGACCGAGAAGTCGGTGCTGTTCGTCATCCCGTGGGGCCGCCACTGGATCGTCGGCACCACCGACACCAGCTGGACGCTCGACAAGTCGCACCCGGCCGCCTCCCGCGCCGACATCGACTACCTGCTCGACCACGTCAACGCGGTGCTGTCGACGCCGCTGACCCGCGACGACGTGGAGGGCGTCTACGCCGGGCTGCGCCCGCTGCTGTGGGGCGAGTCGGACGAGACGTCCAAGCTGTCGCGCGAGCACGTCGTCGCGCATCCGGTGCCGGGGCTGGTGATGATCGCCGGCGGCAAGTACACCACCTACCGGGTGATGGCCCAGGACGCCGTGGACGCCGTCGCGCACGGCCTGGACCAGCGGGTGCCGCCGTCGTGCACCGACCGCGTCCCGCTGGTGGGCGCCGAGGGCTACCAGGCGCTGTGGAACTCCCGGCACCGCCTCGCCCACTCCTCCGGCCTGCACGTGGCGCGGATCGAGCACCTGCTCCAGCGCTACGGCTCGCTCATCGACGAGGTGCTGGAGCTGATCGAGCGGGACCCATCGCTGGGCAGGCCGCTCACCAAGGCCGACGACTACCTGCGGGCCGAGATCGTGTACGCCGCCACCCACGAGGGCGCCCGGCATCTCAACGACGTGCTGACCCGGCGCACCCGCATCTCGATCGAGACCTTCCACCGCGGTGCGGCGGTCGCGCAGGAGGCCGCCGAACTGCTGGCCGGCCCGCTCGGCTGGACCGACGAGCAGGTCAAGCGGGAGGTCGAGTACTTCACCAAGCGCGTCGAGGCCGAACGCCGCTCCCAGGAGCAGGACTCCGACCAGGAGGCGGACGCGATCCGGCTGGGCGCGCCGGAGATCGTCCCCGTCGTCGTCCCGGAGCGGGCATGAGCGGCGGCGAGCCGTCACGGCGGCTCTCCGACCCCCGTGAGCTGTTGGAGGGCTACCTCGACCACTACCGCGCCGAGGTCCTGCGGCTGCTGGAGGGCTTCCCCGACCCCGGGGTGAGCCGGGTGCCGTCCGGCTGGACGCCGGTGGCGATGCTCAAGCACCTGGCGTCCATGGAGCGGCGCTGGTTCGTGTGGGACCACGCGGGCGAGCCGGTTGACGATCCCGACGACGACCGCGACGAGGCCGGCGACCTCGCGACCGACGAGTCCTTCGCCGAGGTCAGGGCGTTCTACCTGGCGCAGTGCGAGCGTTCACGCCAGGTGGTCGCCGCGGGGCGGCTGTCGGACCGGGCCTCGCGGATCGGCCGCTTCCGCGAGGAGGAGCCGCCGACGCTGGGGTGGATCATGTTCCACGTGCTGGAGGAGTACATGCGGCACGCCGGGCACCTCGACATCGCCCGGGAGCTGGCCGAGGCGGAGGAGCGGGCGGCCCCGGGGGCCGCCCGCTGAGAGAGCATCAGTACTTCGTGGCGTCGTGCACGTCGAGCAGCGGCTCCTTGACGCCGTCGCCCGAGTCGTCGGTCCAGTTGAAGTTGCCGGTCGAGATCAGCGTGCTGCGCACGGCGAGGGCGCCGGCCCGGGTGGTGGGCTTGCGGGTGCCCGCCGTGAGGACGCCGGCCGCGCCGGCCACGTGCGGGCTGGCCATCGAGGTGCCGCTGATCGTGTTGTAGCCGCCGTTGCGCCAGGTCGAGTAGATGCAGGTGCCGGGCGCGGTGATCTCGACGGTGGAGCCGTAGTTCGAGTAGAACGCCGAGGTGTCGTCCTGGTCGGTCTCGCTGCGGCACGACAGCGTGCTGCCGCCGGCGCCGCCGGCCAGGCCGTCGTTGTCGGTCAGCGCCGAGACGGTGACCACGTCGGCGTGGTTGGCCGGGAAGAAGCTGGAGGTGTTGGCGTGGCTGTTGCCGGCCGCCACGACGACCACGACGCCGGCGTTGGTGGCGTTCGTGATCGCGCTGCTGATCGCGCTGCTCGAACAGCCGCTGCAGCCGAGGCTCAGGTTGATGACCTCGATGGTGGCGGCGCGGGCCACCACCCAGTCGAGACCGGCGGCGATGGCGGACAGGGTGCCGGAGCCGGCGGAGTTGAGCACCTTCACGGCGTGGATGCGGGCGCCGGGGGCGACGCCGACCACGCCGATGTTGTTGTCGATGGCGCCGATGGTGCCGGCCACGTGGGAGCCGTGGCCGTTGTCGTCGGTGCCGGAGTTGTTGACGCAGACGCCGGTCTGGCAGTTGGTACGGGCCACCACGTTGAGGTCGGGGTGGGTGTAGTCCACGCCGGTGTCGACGACCGCGACGTCGGTGTTGATGCGGACGTCGTCCACGCCGTCGATGTCGAGGTTGGGGTTGCTCGGGCCGAAGATCCGCCGGATGCCGGTGGGCACGGTCTGGGCGAAGGTGTGGACCTCGGCGTCGGGCTCGACGCTCAGCACGTTGGGGTTCTTCTTGAGCCGTTCGGCCGCCTCGGCGGTGAGCTGGGCGGTGTAGCCCTTGAAGGCGTGCTCGTACACGCCGACGAGATGGCCGCCGTACTGGGCGGTCTGGGCGGCGGCGAGGCTCTGCGGGGCCTCCCGGGTGATCGGCCTGAGCTGGACGATGTACGTGCCCTCGTCGGCGGCCGCGCCGGCCGACGCGCTGACCGGCGTCAGGGGTAACGCCAGCGCGCCGACGAGCAATGCGAGCAGGGGGGTGAGTGATCGCATGGCAGCGTGAGCCCTTTCTCGGTGAAGATCGGACAGGTTGCTGTCAGCAAAAGTTTCACGACTTGTCGGGTAAGTCCATACAAAAGACGCCGGTTAGCTACTAACCGGCATCTTTTGCTTGCTTAACGGAGCGAAATCCACGCTTGTGAGTCGAGCGTCGCCGCGTCGTTGACCTGCAGCCCTTCCTGCGACAGGGTCCAGACCGAGGACCCGATGACGATCGAGCGTTGGATACCGGGCTGGTATGGCTGGTCGCTGCCCTCTTGCCGCTGCGCCGGATGCCTGATCATGCCGAGCTTCGTCACCCCGGAGTCGTCGATCCGCAGCACCAGCGCGCCCGACCCGTCCTGCTGGAACAGGGGGATCACCGACAGGCCCGTCTTCGGCCAGTACAGGAACGCGTGCGGGTCCCACTCGGCCTCCGAGCCGGACTCCTTCTGGAAGAACCGCGACAGCCGGCGCGGCGCGGCCGGGTCGCTGACGTCGAACAGCGAGATCTGCGTGCCCAGCGTGCGGCCCTTGTCGCTGGCCTCCTGGCCGATCCCGATCAGCCGCCCCTCGGCCCCCGGATGCAGGTACGCCGAATAGCCGGTGATCTTGAGCTCCCCTGTCACCCTCGGCCGCGCCGGGTCGCGCAGGTCCAGCGTGTAGAGCGGGTCCACCTGGCGGAAGGTGACGCAGTAGCCGACCGGGCCGATGAAGCGCACCGAGTAGATGCGTTCGCCCTTGCCGAGGCCGCCGACCTCGCCGGTCTTGGCCAGCGTGCGGGCGTCGAGCACGTGGACGGTGCTGGAGCTCTCGCGGCCGTCGGCGGAGACGATCGTGGTGGCGGCGCGCAGGTGGCCGTCGTACTCCGACAGCGAGTACTGGTTCAGCAGGCGGCCGGCGACCTTGCCCGAGGCCGCGTACGCGGGCCGGCCGGGCGAGGCGACGTCGAAGCGGTGGATCTCGGTCTCCTCCGGCGGCGCCGTCGGCGTGGGTACCGGTTCTGTGGGCGTCGGCTCCACGGCCGGGGCCTCGCCGGTGGCCGGGGTCTCCTCGGCGGGCAGCTGGGGCAGCGGCGCCCACCAGCGCGGGTTGCTGGCGACGTACAGGCTGGTGCCGGTGCCGTAGACGATGTCGCCGTCGGCGGCCAGCGCGATCGGGTCGGTGCCGGCGGCGGTGAGGCCCTGCGCCAGGTCGAGGGTGTGGATCGTCAGCAGCGACGTCCCGGTGTAGTCGGCCGGGTGGCTGATCCGCTCGCACGGGACCTTGCCGTCGGTGACCTTGCCCGCGGCGTCCGTGATCTGCAGCTTCGGCAGCCAGGCGTCGAGCGGCGCGCGGCGGACCGTCTCCTGGTTGCGCTTGAGCTGCTCGGCCTCCGTCGCGTTCTCGGCCTGCGGGAACTCGATCTGCGGCTGGCTGCGGGTGACGATGCGGACGGTCGAGCCGACCATGCGGGCGTCGACGTACGTGCCCGACGGCTTGACCGTGCCGATGACCTTCGGCCGGCCGCCGGCCAGGTCCACGAGGACGTACCGGGTGTCGCCCATCGGCATCATGCGGGTGCTCTTGACCATGATGTCGCCGTAGCCGCGGAACAGCACCAGCGCCCGGTCCCCGGCCATCAGCAGGTCGGCGGGGGCGTAGTAGTGCTGGTCGCCCTCGGTCAGTTTGAGCGAGCCCGTCACCTTGCGGGTGGCGGTGTCGATGATCCGCAGAGTGCCGTTCGTGACGGTCACGACCCGGTCGCCGTCGGTCTTGACCAGGTCGGGCTCGTCCACGCCGGCCTCGTGCACGTTCGTGGTGGAGTGCTCGGGCGTGCTCTGCTTCGCCGTGGCCGCGGTGTCCGAGCGCTCCATCATCATGGGCATCACGCCGCCGAGCCCCCAGGGGGACACGTTCGCGGCCGCGTGCTCGCGCAGGCCCGACAGCAGGTCGTCGCAGCCGCTGTAGGACACCAGGCGGATCGCGCCCAGCGACGACGGCTTCTGACGGCCGGGCGACTCCTCCGCGGACTTCCCCGCGGAAGAGGTGCAGGACGCCACTGCCGCCAGCGCGGCGACGGTCGCGACCGTACGGATCAACGTTCTCATGCCCCTATCACGGCTCCCGGGGGCGAGCGGTTCAGGAGCGGTGCTGCGGATTGACGGTGAACGCCGGGCTGAAGTCGAGGTCGTCGGGCACGTCGACCAGCTTGCGCACCAGCTTGCCGGTGAAGTCGATCACCTGGATCTCGTCGACGTCGTTGTTGTCCTGCTCCCAGCAGTAGAGGTGGCTCTCGTCGTAGAAGCCGAGCACCTTGTCGCAGTCGGAGCCGAACTTGCGCACCCGCTCGCCGGACGCGGTGTCCCAGATGCAGTGGTCGCCGTCGCCGCCGTTGGGGCAGTTGGTGACGAACGTCTTGCCGGAGGGCGAGAAGATGTCCTGGGTGCCGGCCGACAGCGTGCCGATGCCGGGCAGCGAGCGGGTCGCCTTGCCCTGGGCGTCGAAGAAGCGCAGGCCGCGGTTCTTCTCGTCGCCGTAGACGTTGATCGCGCCCTTGTCCTCGGCGTCGAAGCCGAAGGCGGTGTCGCGGACGGCGGTGTCGCTCACGTTGACCACGTCGGCCTTCTTGGCGGCCACGTCCACGAGGACGAAGCCGAGATAGACCCACTTGTCCGCGCCGGTCTTGCGCTCGATGTTGAGCAGGATCTTGGTGCTGTCCTTTGACCAGGCCCGGATGCTGCTGATCAGCGGGGACTTGACGGTCTTGATCGTCGAGCGGTCGCCGGTCGTGCGGTCGGTGATGACGATGAAGTCGTGGTTGTCGGAGCTGTAGTCGCGGCCCCGGGTGGCGAGGTAGCGGCCGTCGGGGGAGACCCTGGACTCCCAGTTGCCGGCGTACTTGGTGAACGTCGTGCTCTGCAGCGAGTCGCGCGCGTAGTCGACCCAGTCCTCCTTCTTCTTGTCGTAGACCTCGTAGGAGGTCAGGAGGACGGCGTCGGAGGGGGTCTCGTAGAGGTGGATGGCGCCGCCGGGGAGCGTCTTGCGCTGGCCCTCGCGCGGGACGCCGGTCTCCTGGGGCGTGGACGGCGGCGTGCTCTCCCGGGGGTCGGTGCTCGCGGCGGGGGAGTCGGACGAGGCGACCTTGGCGCCGCCGCTGTTCGTCTTGTCCAGGGTGACGATCACGATGACGCCCGCGAGCAGCAGTAACGCCACGCCTGCGGTGATGCCGGCGATCAGCGGGCCGCGGCTCTTGCGGCGCGGGGGCTGCTGGCCGTACCTGCTGGGGTAGGTCGGCTGGCCGTACGGCGGGGCCGGCTGGTGCGGCGGCTGCCACGGCTGGGACCCGGGCGGCGGGACGTGGCCCCCGTGGCCGACCGGCTGCGGCCCCGACTGCGGGTACGGCACCGGCCCCGACGCCGGACCACCCGGGTGCGGACCGGAGGGCGGGCCGGACAGCGGGCCGGACAGCGGGCCGGACAGCGGACCCGAGTGCGGGCCCGGCATCGGGCCGCTGGGCTGGGGCCCCGAGGCCGGGCCGCCCGGCTGGGGCCCGGAGGGCCGGCCGGGCGGCGGGTAGGCGGCCGAAGGGCCGTGCGGGGCCGGCGGGCCGGCCGGGGTCTGCGGCGCGGCCTCGGCGGCGGCCTGGGCGAGGATGCCCGAGCCGGCCGCCGGATGCTGGAGCAGGCGCATGATCACCTGCTCGGCGGTGGGCCGCTGGGCGGGGTCCTTGTTGAGGCAGTCGGTGACCACGTCGAGCAGCTGGCCCTCCAGCACGCCGAGGTCGGGCTGCTGGTTGAGCACGCGGTTGATCACCGCGGGCATGGTGTCGCTGCCGAACGGCGCCCGCCCCGACGCCGCGTAGACCATGGCGCTGCCCCAGGCGAACATGTCGGCCGCCGGCCCCACGGTGTGGCCCATGATCTGCTCGGGCGGCATGTACGACGGCGTGCCCACGACCATGCTGCTGATCGTCGAGGTGGCGTCGAGCGCGCGGGCGATGCCGAAGTCGATGACCCGCGGCCCGTCGGCGCCGATGATCACGTTGGCCGGCTTGAAGTCGCGGTGCACGATGCCGGCCTGGTGGATGGCGGCCAGCGCGGTGGCCGTGCCGATGGCCAGCCGGTGCAGCACCGACCCGGTGCGCGGCCCCTCCTCCTGCACGACGCGGTGCAGGGAGGGGCCCTCGATGTACTCGCTGACGATGTAGGGGCGGTCCTGCTCCACGCCGGTGCCGAGGACGGCGGCCGTGCAGAACGGCGCCACCTGCTGGGCCACCTGCACCTCGCGCAGGAACCGTTCGACGCTGACGGCGTCGCCCGCCTGGTCGGGGCGCAGCCACTTGACGGCCACGTGCGTGCCCGACGGGTCCTTGGCGAGGTAGACGACGCCTTGACCGCCCTCGCCGAGCCGGCCGAGGAGATCCAGGCCCGCCAGCCGCTGCGGATCTCCTGGGCGGAGCGGAGCGAAGGAT
>NZ_BAAJOU010000016.1:0-71972 GCF_057536035.1 Nonomuraea sp. B208 | reverse complement strand
GGCGGGCAGCACCGACAGGAACAGCGCCAGCCGCACCGGCTGTGCCAGGTCGTCGTACGCCTGCCGGACCCGCTGCCCCCAGAAACGGGACGCGGCGGGCGGCAGGCGGCGCACGTACAGGCCGGGAGGGGCGAGCTCGACCCCGCCGTGGGCGCGGACGGTGCGGATCAGCTCCAGGTTCTCGAACAGCACGTCGCCGTCGTAGCCGCCCATCCGCTCGAAGAAGGAGCGGCGCACGCCGAACGTGCCCGGGTAGTCCGCGCCCACGGCCCGGTTGAGCAGGGTGCGGGCGGTGTCCCAGCGGGCGTGCCAGGGCAGCGGGGAGAAGTAGTTCTGGGGGCGTACCAGGTCGGCGTGGCCGAGCAGGCGGCGGACGGCGGCGAGCCCTTCGGCGTCGTAGCGTACGTCGTCGTCGGCGATCACCACGTGCTCGGCACCGGCCAGCCGCATGCCCGTCAGCACCCCGGCGACCTTGCCATTGGCGCAGGTCAGGCCGGGGTCGGGCGGCACGTGGACGGCGAGCCCGCGCCAGCGGCGGGCGTGCCGGGCGAACAGGGCGGGCGGGCTGCCGTCCACGACGACGATCGCGGCGTGCAGGGACAGGCGGCGCAGGTACGCGGTCAGCTCGTCAAGGCCGGCGTCGTCGTCCCAGCGCAGCGGCAGGACGTAGGCGAGCTCCGGCGGGCGAGGGAAAGGCGTCGGACGGCGGAGAGGCATCGGACGACGGGAGGGCATCGGGCGGCTCCGGGCAGGCGGCGGATGGTCGTGTGCGTACGGCACCGGACCGCCCCGGGGGGGTCGGCGATGCTCCTGCCGTCTGGCGATACGGCCTGCCCGGGCACGAACCGCCCAAACGGCTATGATCTTCGCCATGACCGCCCTGCGCCCGCTCACGGACGCCGACGCCGCCGTGATCGCCTCCTGGATCGACAGCGACGACGCGCTCGTCCTGTGGTCCGGGAAAGCCTGCTTCACCTGGCCGTTCGACGGCGGGCAACTGCTCGATTTCCGCGCCGCCGACCCCGCCCGCCGGCTCCTCGTCGCGCCGGGGCCGGACGGCCGGCCGCTCGGCCACGTCATGCTCCGCCCCGACGGCACGCCCCGTTCGCTCCGCCTCGGCCTGGTCCTCGTCGCCCCCGGGTCCAGGGGGCGCGGCCACGGCGAGGCCCTGGTCCGCGCCGCACTCGACGCCGCCTTCGCCGGGCCGGACGTCGAGCGGGTCACCCTGGGCGTCTACGCGCACAACCACGGCGCCAGGCGGCTCTACGAGCGGCTCGGCTTCCGCGAGGAGGAGGTCCACGCCGGCTCCGTCCAGGTGGGGGAGACGTGGTGGACGTCCGTCACCATGGCCCTGTCCCGGCCGGCCTGGCTCAGCGGGTGAGCACCTCGAGGTCGCCGGAGTCGCTGGAGACCTTGATCGAGCGCGGCGCCGACGCGTCGTTGGCGGCGGTGATCCGCTTGTCACCGGAGTCGGTCCTGGCCTCCACCCGGTACGGCCCCGCGGGCACGCGCACCACCGTGTGGCCGGAGTCGGTCTCGGTCGTCACCGCGTCCGGCTGCCCGGCGAACTCGAGCGTCACGTCCCCCGAGTCGGACGTCGCCGTGACCCGGCCGCCCGCCAGGCCGTCGGCCTGGATCGTCCCCGAGTCGGAGCGCACCCGCACCTCGCCGGACAGCCCCGTCAGCGTCAGGTCCCCCGAGTCGGAGCCGACCTCCACCCGCACGCCCTTCGGCACCTCCACGCGGTAGCTCACCTCGCACTCGACGCCGACCGCGCCCAACCCGAACGTGTCGGGGCAGTCGTAGGCAAGATCCAGCGTGCCGCTCCGCACCTCGTGACGGGTCTCCGGCTTGTTCTTGCGCCAGTGAAGCCGCTCGGTCACCCGCACGGTGCTCCGGTCCGAGCCCAACAGCTCCACGGTGCCCGAGTCGACCTCGACCCGCAGTCCCGTCACCTCGCCGGGCACCTCGTAGGAGGACCTGGCCTGGGACGCGGGGCCCGCGATCCCGCATCCGGCCGCCGTCGCGGTCAGCCCCAGCACGCCTGCGATCAAGGTCGTCCTCTTCATGGTCATGTCGCTCGATTCTGGCTCGACGGACCGTACGTCAACGACTCTAGGGACGGGCCGTCGAGCCCGGCATTGCCGCCGTCCCCCGATGGATGGTAGGGAAAGCCCTACCACGGGCGCGGCTGGGCGCGCAGCCGGCGCAGCATGCGGGCGTCCTGGAAGCCGACCGCGCGGGCGGCCGCCTCGACCGTGGCGCCCTGGCCGATCAGGTGCTCGGCCCGCTCGCGCCGCAGGAGCTGCTGGTAGGCCAGCGGCGTCAGGCCGGTCGCCCGCGTGAACAGCCGGGTGACCGTGCGCGGGCTGCATCCTGCGGCGGCGGCGAGGTCGGACAGGGGGAGCGGCTCGGTGAAGCGGGCGTCGATGAGGTCCTGGACGCGGTGCACGGCGTCGCTGAGGTGGGCGCGGTGCCTGAGCATGGCGCTGGCCTGCCGCTCGTCGCCGTTGCGGCGGGCGTAGACGACCATCTCGCGGGCCACCCGGGCGGCCGCGCCGGGGCCGTGGCGGGTGGCGACGAGGTGCAGGGCCAGGTCGATGCCGCTGGCGATGCCCGCCGAGGTGATGACCCTGCCGTCCTCGACGTAGAGGACGTCGCGCACGACCGTCGCCTTCGGGTAGCGGGCGGCCAGCTCGTCCTGCAGCTCGTGGTGGGTGGTGCAGCGCCGCCCGTCGAGCAGCCCGGCGCGGCCCAGCGCGTCGGCCCCCGCGCACACGCTGGCCACCGTGCCCCCGGCCGCGTGGTGGGCGCGCAGCGCGTCCAGCGCGGCCGGGCCGAGCTCGCCCCATCCGGCCGGCGTGGGGCTCGCCCGCCAGCCCGGCACGACGAGCAGGTCGCCGGCGGCCGGCTCGGGCCAGGTCGTCCCCGCCGTCAGCGTGAGCCCCTGCGCGGTGGGGACGGACGCGCGCTCGGCGACGTAACCCAGGGTGTAGCCGAGGCCGAGGTCGCCGGCCGTGGAGAAGACCTGGGCGGGGCCGGCGAGGTCGAGCAGGTGCAGCCCGGGCACGAGGACGAAGGCGACGCGGGTCACGATCCGGTCAGCCTACCGGGCTCGGCGCCCCGGTCAGCTCGGCGACCGTCCTGATCGTGGCGAAGCGGCCGGCGAGCGCGTACTCGGTGCGTTCGACGATCGCCTCCACGCCGAGCGTGCGGGGGTCGGCGAGGATCTCCTCCACCGACGCCCCGGACGGCGCGTCGCGGTGCGGGATCGGCGTCGTCGCGGTCGCGTCCGTGACGAAGGAGACGCCGAAGCCGAGGTCGTTGCCGATCCTGGCGGTCGTCTCGCAGCACTGCTCGGTGCGGATGCCGCACACGACCAGCTCGCCGACGCCGTGCCGGGTGAGGATCTGCTGCAGGTTGGTGGTGGTGAAGCAGTTGTGCGAGGTCTTGGTGATCCGTTCCTCGCCGGGCAGCGGGGTCAGGCCGTCCATCAGCCGGACGTACCCGAGCGCCGGGTCGAAGGCGTCGCCGGTGCCGGGCTCGCTGTGCAGCACCCAGACGACCAGGTCGCCCTCGGCGCGGGCCACGTCCACCAGCCGGGAGACCGGCCGGGTGATCCCCGGGTTGTACGCGGCCCGCCACAGGGGCCGCCGCAGGAAGGACTGTTGCACGTCGATGACGAGAAGCGCTCTGTTCACGCACCCAGTCTCGGCCGCGCCGCCGCCCCGCCGTAAGGCAGGATCGGGCCGCGATGCGGACGGATCCGGTCACGGCATCGGGGCTGTGCGAGGATCACGGACGACCAGGAAGGAACTCCTTGCCATGCCGACACCCTGGGCCACGCACCTCGACGGCCGCCTGGCGACCGCCGAGGACCTCGCCCCGCTCGCCTTCGCCGGCGACGCCCACTTCACCGCCATGCAGGTCCGCGGCGGCCGCGTACGCGGTCTCGACCTGCACCTGGCCCGGCTGCGCCGGGCCTCCGCCGAGCTGTTCGGCCGCGACCTGGACGACGAGCGCGTGCTCTCCTGCCTGCGGGCGGCCGTCGCGGCCGGCCCGCCCGATCTGTCGCTGCGCGCCACCGTGTACGCCGCCGAGCAGGGCTCCGGGCTGCGGATCCTGGTCCGCACCGGGCCGCCCGCGACCCCGCCGGAGGGCCCGCTGGCGCTGGCGGTGGCCGAGCACGAACGGTTTCTCCCCGCCGTCAAACAGACCGGCGAGACGGCGAAGGCGTACTTCCAGCGCCGCGCCGTGGCGGACGGCTACGACGACGCCGCCTTCGTCGACCGCCGGGGCCGCCTCAGCGAGGCCACCATCTGGAACCTCGCGTTCTGGGACGGCTCCGCCGTGGTGTGGCCGGTGGCCGGCCGGCTGGAGGGCGTGACGATGGCGATCCTGCGCCGCCGGCTCGCCGCGAGCGGCGTCCCGCAGGCCGACCGCGAGGTCACCGTCGCCGATCTGCCCGGACTGTCCGGGGCCGTGGTCATGAACTCCTGGACGCCCGGCATCCCCGTACGCCGCGTCGGCGATGCGGACCTGCCCGAGGCCGGGGCGTTCGTGAAACTGCTGCACCAGGCATATCTGGACGAGCCGCCCGCCGGACTGGAAAAATCTTGCTCCCCCCGATGAGTTCTTCTGTCAGTGCGGGTCCATAGAGTGCGAGCGTTTCTCACAGGAGGCAATGATGCGAGACTTCAAGACCCACACCCTTGACGTGCCCGGCGCGGTCCTGCACTACGAGGTGCGCGAAGCCGTCGAGGAGTCGGGCAAGCCCGTGCTGCTGCTGGTCGGCTCGCCCATGGGGGCCGCGGGGTTCGCCGCGCTGGCCGAGCGGCTGCCGGAGCGCACGATCGTCACCTACGACCCGCGCGGCGTCGGCGAGAGCCGCAAGACCGGCGAGCCCGGCGAGAAGTCCACCCCCGAGCAGCACGCGGACGACCTGCACCGGATCATCGACGAGCTCGGCGGCGGGCCCGTCGACCTCTTCGGCAGCAGCGGCGGCGCGGTCAACGCGCTGGAGCTGGTGTCCCGGCACCCTGAGCAGGTGCGCACGCTCGTCGCGCACGAGCCGCCCGCCGCCCAGGTCCTGCCCGACCGCGAGCAGGCGCTGGCCGCCATCAAGGGCATCGGCAGGACCTACGAGCGGGACGGGTTCGGCCCGGCGATGGCGCAGTTCATCACGATCGTCGGGCTGAAGGGCGAGATCCCGGCCGACTTCGCCGACCAGCCCGCGCCCGACCCGGCCATGTTCGGGCTGCCGGCCGAGGACGACGGCAGCCGCGACGACGCACTGCTCGGGCAGAACCTCATCAGCTGCACCCACCACGAGCACGACTTCGCGGCGCTGCGGGCCGCCTCGACCCGCATCGTGATCGCCGTCGGCGCCGAGTCGGAGGGGGAGATGGCCTGCCGCGGGGGCCTGGGGGTCGCCCAGCGCATCGGCGTCGAGCCCGTCACCTTCCCCAGCAACCACGGCGGCTTCCTCGACGACACCTTCGGGATGCCGGGCGACCCCGACGGCTTCGCGCTGAAGCTGCGCGAGGTGCTGGAGGGCTAGGAGCTCGCTGTCCGGGGCCGGAGGACCACTCCGGCCCCGAGCGTGATAACGGGTGGGCCGGGACGCCCGGGTTCTCTAGGGTTGGGCGTGGTTCGACCATGTCCCCCCCTCCTAAGGAGACGTTCGCGTGAAGAACAAGCTTCTCGCCCCGCGAACCGGCCTCATCGCCGCCTTCGCCATGGCCGCCACCCTGGTCACGGCCTCCCCGTCCGGCGCCACGACGGTGAGCACCACCACGACCAGTGCCACCACGGCGAGCACCGCCACGACGGCCGCGGCCCGCCCGCGCAACGGCGCCATCCTCTTCGACCGCATCAGCGGCGGCCGGGGCGTACTCAAGATCAAGAACGGTCTGCGGACCGACGGCGTCGTCATCCTGGTCCGAGGCAAGACCAAGGCCATCAGCATCTACGTCCGCGCCAAGTCGACGGCGAGCATCAAGGACGTGCGCGACGGCACCTACCGGCTCTACTTCACCACCGGCTACGCCTACAGCAAGTCCCGGCACCGCTTCACCCGCGCCGCCACCTACCAGCGCTTCAACGACCGGCTGCGCTACTACACGACCGCCACGGCCTCCCGGATCTACACGCTGACCCTGCACCCGGTGCGGGGCGGCAACGCGGGCACCCAGCACGTGAACCCGAAGGACTTCCCGGCCTGATAGTAGATTTCCCCCATGTTGCCCCATGAGCGGGAGATCACCGAGCCCGTGGACCTCTGCCTGCCCGATGGCCGCCTCAATCCGGCGGCCGTCGGCTGGACCCGACGCCCCCTGCACCGGGCCGAGCTGCGCGGGTGGGGCCGTCGCAAGCGCTGGGAATACTGGGGGATCGTGACGCCGGCCCACATCATCGGGCTGGTGGCGTCGTCGCTCGACTACGCCGGCGTCCACGGCGTCTACGTGCTCGACCGCGCCTCCCGCGCGGAGGTGAGCCACGACGCCGTGGTGCCGCTGGCCCGCGGCGCGCGGTTCCCGCAGGTCAGCGGGGCGGGCCCGGTCCGGGTCGTGGGCGGCGGCGTCCGCGTCGAGATCGACCAGGAGCCGGGCGGCACCCGGCTGCGGGCGTACGCGCCCGATCTGGCTCTGGATGTGGAGATCCCGCTGCCCGAGGGCCACGAGTCGCTGGGCGTCGTGGTCCCGTGGGGGCCGCGGCGCTTCCAGTACACCGTCAAGGACGTCGGCCGGCCGGTGCGCGGCCGGCTCGTGCTGGGCGGCATCGAGCACGAGGTGGGCGAGGACGCGTTCGCGGTGCTCGACCACGGGCGCGGCAAGTGGCCGTACTCCGTGGTCTGGAACTGGGCGGCGGGCCACGCCCCCGGATTGTCGGTGCAGCTCGGCGGCAAGTGGACCGACGGCACCGGGTCGACCGAGAACGCGCTGTTCGTCGACGGCCGGCTGCACAAGATCGGCGCGGAGCTGGAGTGGGTCTACGACCGCTCCGACTGGCTCAAGCCGTGGCGCATCGCCGGCGACGGCGTCGAGGTCGAGTTCATCCCGTTCCACGAGAAGATCTCGCGTACGGAGCTGGGCGTCGTCGGCTCCGAGACGCACCAGTGCTTCGGCCACTTCGGCGGCCGGATCAGGGCCGGCGACGGCTCCTGGATGACGCTCGACGGGCTCACCGGCTGGGCCGAGGAGGCACGCAACCGCTGGTGACCCGCGCCCCCGCGCGGCAGCGGCGGGCGCGGGCCGTATGCTCGCGCCAGGGAGCGGCCGCCCGGCCGCGTCCGGGTCCGATGGAAGTCCGCGGGACGCACCGGTCGAGGGCGGGCCCGCGGGAAGTCTGCGGGAAGAAGGAGCGCCGTGACCGACATGCTCGCCGCCCGGCTGCACGTGCCCACCAACGAGCTGCGCATGGAGCGCGTCCCGGTCCCGGAGCCCGGCCCCGGGCAGGTGCGGATCGCGGTGCGCGCCGCCGGGGTCTGCCTGTCCGACGTGCACCTGCTGGACGGCACCCTGCGGCCCGCGTGGCTCACCGGCGACACGGTCACCCTCGGGCACGAGGTGGCCGGCGTGATCGACGCGCTCGGCGCGGGCGTGGACGCCTGGACGACCGGGCAGCGAGTGCTGCTCCAGGCAGGTGAGCTGGACCTGCGCGGCGTCGTGCTCACCCGCGGCGTCGACTACGACGGCGGCTACGCCGAGTACGCCCTGGCGAGCGCGACGACCGTGGTGCCCATCCCCGACGGGCTGCCGTTCGAGCAGGCGTGCATCATCCCCGACGCCGTCTCCACGCCGTGGGCCGCCGTGACCACGACCGCCGCCACCCGGCCGGGCGACGCCGCCGCCGTGTGGGGCGCGGGCGGCCTCGGCGCGCACGCCGTGCAGCTCCTGCGCCTGGTCGGCGCCGCCCCGGTGATCGCGATCGACCCGCTGCCCGCCGCCCGCGAACGGGCGCTCGCGCTCGGCGCCGACGCCGTGCTCGACCCGGCCGACCCGAAGCTCCGCGACACCGTCATGGACCTGACCGACGGGCTCGGCCTGGACGTCGCCCTCGACCTCGCCGGCGTCCCGGCCGTGCGCGAGCAGGCGCTGACCGTGCTCGGCCCGGCCGGCCGGCTCGTCGTCGTGGGCCTCGCCGGGCAGCCCATCACCATCCCGAACGACATCGGCCTCGCCTACTTCCGCCAGTCGGTGCTCGGCCACTACGGCTCCGCGCCGCAGGACGTCCAGCGCCTGGTCAGGCTGGCCGGGCGGGGGCGGCTGGACCTGAGCGGATCCGTCAGCGACGTGCTGCCGCTCGCCGAGGCCCCGGCCGCGCTGGACCGGCTGGCCCGCAAGGAGGGCGACCCCGTCCGGCTCGTGCTCGTCCCCTGACCCGGCGTCTGACCCTGCGCCGCCGCGATCAGGGCTCGTCCTCGTCCGCCCGCGTCAGCAGGTCCTGCTCCAGGACCGCGTCGAGCTGGAGCTCGCGGTAGCCCGCCTCCTCGAACAGCACCGTCAGCCGGTCCTCGCCGCGCTGGATCACCTGGCCGGGACCCCACGTACGGTGCTCCACCCGCGCGTGCAGAGGGAACGGCCCGCCGCCGGGCGCGGGGGGCCGCGCGGCCGTTCCCGCCCGGCAGTTGTCGCAGTTGCCGCACGGCTCCGGCAGGTGCTCGCCGAAGTAGCCGAGCAGGAAGCGGCGGCGGCAGTCCTCGGTCTCGGCGTAGCGGCGCATCATCTCCAGGCGGGTGCGCTCCACCTCGCGCCGCCGCTCGGCCAGCTCCCGCGCCAGCGCCGCGGCCTCGGCCGGCTCGGGCGCGCCTGGCACGGGGTCCACGCGCCGGGTGCCGAGCCGGGCCGCGCCCACCCGTTCCAGCAGGTCGAGCAGGCCCGTCAGGCGGCGCGGGGACAGGCCCGTACGCTCGCGCAGCTCCTTGCGCCCGGCGCCGGGCCCGGCCGCCACGACCGCCGCGGCCACCTCGGCCAGCGTCCCGGCGTCCGGCACGCCGCCGGTGAAGTAGCGCTGCAGCCCCAGGTCCTCCGGACGGTAGAACAGCACCGCGGCGGCCGGCTCGCCGTCCCGTCCCGCCCGGCCGATCTCCTGGTAGTACGAGTCCGGCGACCCCGGCGCCTCGGCGTGGAAGACGAACCGCACGTCCGGCTTGTCGATGCCCATCCCGAACGCGTTCGTCGCGACCACCACCTCCAGGTCGCCGCCCATGAACCGGTCGTGCACCTCGTCCCGCTCCCGGCGGCGCATCCCGGCGTGGTAGGCCGCCGCCCGCACGCCCGCCTCGTTCAGCAGGTCGCTCAGCTCGCCGGTGCGGCGGCGCGTGGTCGTGTACACGATCCCGGGCCGCTCCTGCTCCGCCACCGCCGCGACGATCTCCGGGGCCGGGTCGGCCAGCATCCGGCGGACCTCCAGCGAGATGTTCGGCCGGTCGAAGCCCTGCACGAGCTCCACCGGGTCCCGCATGCCCAGCCGCTCGACGATCTCCGCCCGCACCGGCGGGGCGGCGGTCGCGGTGAGCGCGGCGATCACCGGCCGGCCCAGCGCCTCGGCCACCGACCCGAGCCGCAGGTAGTCGGGGCGGAAGTCGTGCCCCCACGACGACACGCAGTGGGCCTCGTCCACCACCATGAGCGACGGGCCGGCGGCTTTCAGCTCGTGGATCACGTCGGGCCGGGCGAGCTGCTCGGGCGCGCAGAACAGGAACTCCGTCTCGCGCGCCCGCAGCGCCTCGAACGTGGCCGTACGCTCCCTGGCCGAGGTGCGGGCGTCCAGGCTGGCCGCGTCCTCGTCGTGCTCGCGCAGCGCCTCCACCTGGTCGCGCTGCAGCGCGATGAGCGGCGACACCACCAGCGTCGGGCCCTTCAGCAGCAGCGCCGGCACCTGGTAGATCGCCGACTTGCCGCTGCCGGTCGGCATGACCGCGAGCGTGTCGCGGCCCTCCGCCAGCGCCGTCATGGCGGCGAGCTGGCCCGGACGCAGCTCCTCCAGCCCGAGCGCCTCCCGCGCCACCCGCTCGCACTCCGCCGCCGCCTCGCCCATGTCCCCACCTCGCCTGTTCGCCTCGTCCGACACCCCTGCCCGCCGGTCCCGGCTCCAGCCCTCCGGGGCGCTGGACGCCCGGAACCGGGCGGATGCGAAGATCGTGGGATCGGCGTGACGGAGGTGCGGTGATGCCCATCTGGCTGGAGGCGGGACTCTGGGGTGCGCTCGCCGGAGGCGCGCTGCTCATCGGGGCCGCGATCGCCTGGTTCCGGCGCGTCCCGCCGCGCGCGATCGCCACGATCATGGCCTTCGGCGCCGGCGTGCTCATCGCCGCGCTGTCGTTCGAGCTGCTGGACGAGGCCGAGCGCACCGGCGGGCTCGTCCCGACCGCGGCGGGCTTCCTCGGCGGGGCCTGCGCGTACGTGGCCGCCAACGCGCTGCTCGCCCGGCACGGCGCCCGCCACCGCAAACGCTCCGGCGCCCAGCAGCCCAGCGAGGCCGACGTCCAGGGCAGCGGCGCGGCGATCGCTGTCGGCGCCCTGCTCGACGGGGTGCCCGAGTCCGTGGTGCTCGGCCTGTCGCTGCTCGGCGGCGGCGACATCGGCCTCGCCGTGGTCGCCGCCGTCTTCATCTCGAACGTCCCCGAGGGCCTGTCCAGCGCCGCCGGCATGAAGCGGGCCGGCCGCGGCCCCGGCTACGTCTTCGGCATCTGGGGCGGCATCGCCCTGGCCAGCGGCCTGGCCGCGATGCTCGGCAACCTCGCGCTGGAGTCGGCCTCCCCGGCCACCATCGCCGTCATCATGGGCGTGGCGGCCGGGGCCATCCTCGCGATGGTCGCCGACACGATGATCCCCGAGGCGTTCGAGAACGCCCACATGCTGACCGGCCTCATCACCACCGCGGGGTTCCTCACGGCCTTCGCCGTCGAACGGCTGGCCGCCTGACCCCCGTCAGGGGGACAGGAACATCGGGTTGTCGTGGCAGGTCCCGTCCGGGCGGCGGCGTACGGACGAGATGGCGTCGCCGAACTGCCACTGCTGCTCGTGCAGGTCGTAGAGGCTCTGTCCCGGCAGGACGCAGTACGACCTGCCGCGGTAGGTGTCGTGCTGGTAGACGACCCAGGCGTTGACGTCCTGGTTGACGATGGAGCTCACCCGGTCGCCCCCGGAGCCCGAGATGTCGCCGTTGGTGGCCGTGAACGACCAGGAGGTGCCGGCGAAGCCGCTGTCCTGGAACAGCACGAGCGGCCCGGCCGCCTGAGCCGGGACGGTGGCCGCCGAAACGGCGACCACCGCCGCGGCCGAGACCGCCGCGGCGATGCGGATGTTCCTGTGCATGGTGGTGCCCCCGTCGAGTAGTGGTCGGTCTTCCTACTCCCGCTGGGCGTTCCAGCACGTTCCACCCCGTTCCACGGACCCTGCTAAAATGGAGGAGCACGTCGAGCCTTTCCGGCCGGAGCCGTCTCCGCAGCCCGGGGAGGCTTTTTTCATGTCCATTCAGCAGAACAGCGCAGGAACGTGGCGGCTCGGCGGCGAGCTGCCGGTCAACAGGATCGGGTTCGGCGCGATGCGCCTGACCGGCCGCACCGCCTTCGGCTCCCGGCAGGACCGGCCGACGGCGGCCGCCCTCCGCGAGCGCGCGATCGCCGTGCTGCGCCGCGCGGTCGAGCTCGGCGTCGACCACATCGACACCGCCGCCTTCTACTTCTCGCCCTTCCTGTCGGCCAACGAGCTGATCAACCGGGCGCTCGCCCCCTACCCGGACAACCTGGTGATCGCCACGAAGGTGTGGGCGGGCCGCGACCCGTCCGGCGAGTGGTGGTGGGCCCGGCCCGAGCAGCTTCGCGGCCAGGTCGAGGAGAACCTGCGCCAGCTCGGCCGCGACCGGCTCGACCTGGTGAACCTGCGCGTCCCGCCGAGCCACAGGGACGCGCCGCTCGCCGAGCACTTCGGCGCCCTCGCCGAGCTGCGCGAGGCCGGGCTCGTCCGGCATCTCGGGCTCTCCAACGCCACCGCCGCGCACCTGGCCGAGGCCCGCGCCATAGCGCCCGTCGCGTGCGTCCAGAACGCCTTCGGCATCGGCGCCCCGGCCGCCGAGCGCGAGCTGCTGCGCGCGTGTGGCGAGCAGGGCATCGCGTACGTGCCGTTCTTCGCCATCGCCGGCGCCGGCCGGGAGGCGGGCGCGCGGGCGGCCGAGGACGAGCGGGTGCTGGCCGTCGCCCGGGCGCGCGGGGCGACGCCGGCGCAGGTCAGGCTCGCCTGGACGCTCGCGCAGGGCCCGCACGTCCTCGCCATCCCGGGCACCGGCGACCCCGTCCACCTGGCCGAGAACGTCGCCGCCGGAGCGCTGCGGCTGTCCGCCGAGGACCTGGACCTCCTGGGCTGAACCCCCTGCGGCTCGCTCACTGAACGCCGAAGGTCTCCTCCAGGTAGGCCATCGCACCGACCGGCTCCTCGGCGAAGAACATCAGCTCGGTGAGCGGGCGCGGCAGGAAGCCCTCGTCCTCCATGCGCTGGAACTGCTGCTTCAGCCCGTCGTAGAAGCCGGCCGTGTTCAGCAGCACGACCGGCTTGTCGGTGTGGCCGTGCTTCTTCAGCTCCAGGATCTCGGTCGCCTCGTCCAGCGTGCCGGTGCCGCCCACCATGATGACCACCGCGTCGGCCTTCTCCAGCAGCAGCCGCTTGCGTTCGGCCAGGTCGGCGGCGATCACCATGTCGTCCACGCCGCGGCGCGCCTTGTGCGCGAGGAAGTGCACCGACACGCCCATCAGCCGCCCGCCGGCGGCGTGCACCCCGTCCGCGACCACCTTCATCAGCCCGGCGTCCGAGCCGCCCCACACCAGGGTGTGCCCGCCCTTGCCGATCAGCTCGGCGAGCTCGCGGGCGGGGCGGGTGTAGGTGTCGGCGAGGTCGGCGGCGGAGAGGAAGACGCAGATGTTCATGCGCACACCCTAGGCCCGCCGCGGCCGCCGAAGAGCCGTCAGGGACCGGCCTCGACGCGGGTGCCGGTGACCAGCTCGGGATGGATCCGGACGACCACGCCGACCTCCTCGCCCGGCCACGGCCGCAGCAGGCGCAGGGCGCGGGCGATCTCCTCGTCGCTCTCCACCAGCCCGGCGCGGCCGGTCAGCACGATGCTCCAGCCGTGGCGGGTCGCCGTGTCCAGCACGTCCGCCTCGTACACGACCGGCGCGACCTGGGAGAGCAGCGGGACGACCGCGCAGTCCTCCGGCAGGCCGACGAGCACGTCCTCGCCGTCCATGACGTGGCTGACCAGCCGGATGCCGGGCAGGGCGCGGCTGATGAACACGAGCCTGCCGAAGGTCACGTTGCCGAGCAGGCGCAGGCCCTCCGGGCGGGACAGCGGGCGGCTGACGGTTCTTGGCTGGGTCGATCGGTACGGCACACCGAAACCTTCCTGCAGCCGGCCCCGCCGCCGGTAGGGACCAAAGTCCCTTGTTCGGGACGCTCCGGGTCACCCCGCCCGCGCCCGGCCCCGGCGGGCGCGATAGAAGAGTGGCCATGCCGTTCCACCCCGAGCTCGCCAGGAAGCTGGCGCCGCTGCGCGGCGTGACCCGCGAGGACCTGGCCACGGACCCGGAGGCGCAGCGCCTGTTCGCCGAGTACGTCCGCGACCCGGCCGAGTGGTCCCTGCCGGCCGGCGTCACCGTCGAGGACGTCACCCTCGACGGGCCGCACGGCCCGATCCCCGTCCGCACCTACCGCACCAGCGACACCCCCGGCAGGGCCCTGCTGTGGGCGCACGGGGGCGGGTTCGTCTTCGGCGACCTGGACAAGCCCGAGGCCCGCGTGGTCAGCGCCGAGCTGGCCGCCCGCACCGGCGCCTTCGTCGTCTCGGTCGGCTACCGGCTGGCCAGGGACGGCGTGCGCCACCCCGTGCCGATCGACGACGTGGACGCGGCCTGGCGGTGGCTGACCGGCGAGGCCGCGCCGGGGGTGCCCGCCGCGCTCGGCGGGGCCAGCGCGGGCGCGGCGCTCGTCCTGGCCACCGCCCTGCGCGCCCGCGACCGCGCACCCGACGGGGGAAGCGCCCCGGACCTGCTGCTTCTCGCCTATCCGTTCGCGCACTACCCGAACCCGGCCCTCGACGACGACCTGGCCGCCGAGATGCGCGAGCTGCCGCCGTTCACGCGCTTCCACCCCGCCGACGTCGAGCGGATGGTCCGCGCCTACGTGGGCCGGATCAGCGACGTCCCGCCCGACGCGCTGCCCGGCGCGGCCCGCCTCGACGGCCTGCCCGCCACCCGCATCCTGCTGTCGGAGTACGACGACCTGCGCGCCTCGGGCGAGCTCCTGGAGCGCCAGCTGCGCGAGGCCGGGGTGCCGGTGAGCACGTACCTGGCGTGCGGCATGCCGCACGGGCACCTCAACCGGACCCCGGCCCTCGACGAGGTCGACGCCTCGCTCGGCTACTTCGCGGCCGCGCTCGCCGCCGGCTGACCGCCCTGCTCCGCCGCCGTCTCCGCCGGGGCGGGGCGGCGCAGGACGGTGACCGCCACCGCGAGGGCGGCGACCAGCAGCCCGGCCGCGATGCCGAACGCGAGCCGGTACCCGCCGGTCAGCGCCGCCGCCTGCGACGTTCCCGCGGCCAGCAGGTCGCCGGTGCGCCCGGCGGCCATCGTGGACAGGAGCGCGACGCCGACCGCCATGCCGACCTGCTGGGTGGTGTTGAACAGCCCGGAGGCGAGCCCCGCGTCGCTCTCCCGCGCCCCGGACATGCCGAGCGTGGCCAGGGCGGGCAGCACCAGGCCGCCGCCCGAGATCAGCAGCATGGGAGGCAGCAGGTGGACGGCGTACGCGGCGTCCGCCGGCACCTGGGACAGCAGCGTCATGGCCGCCACCAGCATGGCCAGCCCGGTCACGAGCACGGCGCGGGCGCCGAACCTGGCGGCGAGCCTGGCGGAGGCGAACAGCGAGATCGAGCCGATGCCGACCGCGGCCGGAAGCATCGCCAGCCCGGTCTCCAGCGCCCCGTAGCCGAGCACGCGCTGCATGTAGAGGGCGACGAGGACCTGGAAGGCGAACATCCCGGACAGGGCCAGCATCTGCGCGAGGTTGGCCCCGACGACGTTGCGCGAGCGCAGGATCCGCAGCGGCATGAGCGGCGTGCGGGCCGTGGCCTGCCGCGCGACGAACCCGCCGAGCAGGGCCAGCGAGAGCGCGCCGAGGCCGAGCGTGTGGGCCGACAGCCAGCCGTGCTCCTCCACCTTGACCACCGCGTAGATGCCCAGCATCAGGCCGGAGGTGACCAGCGCGGCGCCGAGGACGTCCGCGCCGGCCCGCAGCCCGGCCCCCCGGTCGGCGGGCAGGGCGCGCAGCGCGAGCGCCAGGGTGACCACGCCGATCGGCACGTTGACCAGGAAGATCCACGGCCAGCTCAGGCCGTCGGTGAGCACTCCGCCCAGGACCTGCCCGATGGACGCGCCGGCCGCGCCGGTGAAGCTGAAGATCGCGATGGCCTTGCCGCGCTCGGCCGGCCCGGAGAACAGGGTCACCAGGATGCCCAGCACCACGGCACTGGCCAGCGCGCTGCCCACGCCCTGGAGGAAACGGGCGGCGATGAGCACGCCGGGGCCGGTGGCCAGGCCCGCCAGCAGGGAGGCGGCCGTGAAGATCGCGTTCCCGGCCAGGAACATCGCCCGCCGCCCGATCAGGTCGCCGAGCCGCCCCGCCAGCAGCAGGAGCCCTCCGAAGGGGATCAGGTAGGCGTTGACCATCCAGCTCAGACCGGCGGCCGAGAAGCCCAGGTCGTGCTGGATGGCCGGCATCGCCACGGTCACGATGCTGCCGTCGAGGATGGTCATCAGTCCCGTCGCGGACAGCACTCCCAAGGCTGTCCAACGCGAGTCGAGCATGTTCCGCACAGGTCTCTCCCGTCTCGTGACAGGTGAGACCTTAACAGATAGTTCCGTTGTAGACGATCCTCTTCGGACCTACTTTGCGCGCTCCCGTGCCCTGCGGGCCTGCACCGGGCCTTCGACGGGGGCGGCCAGATGGCCGGTGACCAGGCGGTTCAGGGCGCGGACCAGCACCTCGCGCTCGTCGTCGGGCAGCGTCTGCAGGGCGTCGCGGTGCACGCCGTCCACGACCTCCTGGCTGCGCCGGGCGACTGCCGCGCCCTTCTCGGTGACCGCGATGATGCGCGCCCGCCGGTCGGTGCTCGACGGGCGGCGCTCGGCGTAGCCGGCCTTCTCCAGCGCGTCCACCGTCACCACCATCGTGGTCTTGTCCATGTCGCCCAGCTCGGCGAGCTGGATCTGGGTGCGTTCCGCCTCCAACGCGTGCACCAGGACGCAGTGCATCCGCGGCGTCAGGCCGATCTCGGCCAGCGCCGCCGCCATCCGCGAGCGCAGCGCGTGGCTGGTGTGGTCGAGCAGGAAGGACAGGTCGGTCTCGGCGCGGGCGGGTGCCATGGCGGTCATGTTCCTCAGCGTACCCACACCGTCCCGCTGCGGATTATCCGTGACCTGACGATGCGCCGTCGGCCGGGGCGGGGGAGCGCAGGGCGGCCTCGGCGATGCGCAGCGCCTCCTCCGCGCCGAGCCCGAGCGCGGCGACCGTGGCGGCGTAGTCGGCGGCGGCCCGCCGGGCGCGTTCCCGCGTCTCCTCGCCGGCCGCCGTCACGAACGACCCGGCCCGCCCCCGGGTCTCGATCAGCCCCGCCTCCTCCAGCTCCCGGTAGGCCCGGCCGACCGTGTTCACGGCGAGCCCCAGGTCGGCCGCGAGCCGCCGGATGGTCGGCAGCCGCGCCCCCACGGCCAGCGTCCGGTCGTGGATCTGCCCGGCGAGCTGGGCCCGCAGCTGCTCGAACGGCGGCACCGGCGAGGCCGCGTCGATGACGATCATCCCAGGCTCACGATCTGCCTGGCCGTCGTCGCGCTGCCCGGCGTACGGGCCTGGATCACGACCAGGGCGGCCAGCCCCAGGAGCACCAGGCTGAGCGAGGCGACCTTCCACCAGCCGGGCGCCAGGCCGAACAGCAGCACCATCGGCAGGCACCACACCGTGCTCGGCGACGTGCAATCGCGGGCGTCCTCGATCCTCATGATCACATCGGCGGTCAGCGACAGCTCGTCCTCGGCCACCACCGGCCGCGCCAGCAGGTCGCGCACCTGCAGGAGGGCGACCGCCCCGACGCCGGCCAGGGCGACGAGCAGGACGAGCGCCGCGTAGCGGACGCCGGTGCCGTCGAGGGTGAGCGCGCTTCCTGCCAGCGCCAGCGCCGCGGCGTACGTGGCCACGGCCCAGGCGGCGTACGGTCTGCCCAACAGGGCCCGCCAGCCGGGCTGCACCGGGTGCGCGGCCCGCCGGGCCAGCGCCGCCCCGGCCTGCCGGTCGACCCGGCGTACCCATGACTCCATCAGGGTCCGGGTCGCCAGCAGCGCGGCGACCAGCCCGGCCAGCGTCAGCAGCGGCCACCACGATCCCGGCTCCGGCTCCGGCCCGCCAGGGGCCGGCGCGGCCAGCAGGTGGCCCGCCTGCACCAGCGCCGCCGCGATGATCAGCACGGCCAGCATGAGGTGGTCGGCCAGCCGCGCCCGCCGCCGCGCCGCCAGCCGGGCGGCGAGCAGCGGCGTCGGCCGCGCCTCGCCGAGGCCGTGCCGGGCCAGCCAGTCCCCGGCCTGGCGCACGTCCCCGGGCCGTACGCGCACCCCTTGCCCGCCTGTTCGCTCGTCCGTCATGACCCGCTCCCTTTTGTCGCAAGCTCTGTCTCAATATAGTGAGACAAAAGGTGCGACAAAGTCAACGGGCGAAAAATCCGATTGCCCGGCCTCCGGCCGCTCCCGTAGGGTCGGGGACATGCGCCTTTACCTGTGATCCGCGCTCAGCGGCGACCAACCCGACGTCTCAGTTCATCCCAGACGCGGCAGCCGTGCGTGTTGCCCGACCGGCGTGAGCCGCGTCCCCGATCCCGGTGAAGGAGCTTCCTCATGCGTGCCCGCTCAGGCAAGACCAGCAAGAACGACAAGACCCTGCCCGGCCTCCCGGCGCCCCGGCGGCTGCCGAAGCTGCCCGCGCGGCCGATCGCGCCGCCGCGCCGCATCCCGTCCAAGGGTCGCTGACCTGCGACCGCGACGCCGCCCCCGCCCCGTGCCGGCGGGGGCGGCGTCATGTCCGCCCCACCCGCGGCAAGATCGTCGCTAGATTGCGGGGATGGCCTTACCCCTCCGGCGGACCGGCGCGATGATCCTCGCGGCCGGCCTCGCGCTCACCACGACCACTCCCGCCCTCGCCGCGGCCGACCGGGTCCTGCGGGTCTACCAGGACAACATCGAGAACCTGGTGCGCAACAACCCCGACGGCACCTGCACCCGCGTCTCGGGCCCGGACCACCTCACGTCCATGCTGGTGGACGACGACGGCAGGACCGGCACCAGCGGTGTCCGGCCGCCCGACCTGCTGATCGTCCAGCAGGTGCGCGGCGCCGGCCAGGCCACCGCCTACGCCGACCAGCTCTCCGCCAAGTTCGGCTACCCCGCGGGCACGTACAAGGCGATCGTGGCCTGGGACGACCCCGAGCCGTGGGGCGGCAGCCACAAGTGCAGCGTCCAGTCGCTCGGCGACCTGAAGAAGAAGCAGACCAACGGCATCCTCTACAACACCCGCACGCTGAGCCTCGCCGCCGGCGACGTGTCGAAGTACTGGAGCGCGGGCTGGCTCAAGCCGGGCACCGCGTACGCCGGCGGCGCCGGCTGCACGCTCTACAAGCCGCCGAGCAACGACGACGGCAGCGCCTACACCCACAAGTGGAAGCGCACCAGCGCCATCGCGGCCCGCTTCACGATCAAGGAGACGGGGACGGCGGTCTTCGCCGCCACCTTGCACCTGCCGGAGCAGAACGGCGCGAACGCCTGCGGCGGCGCCGGCTCCACCGGCATCGGCGGCACCGGCATCCACGTCGGCGCGGACGCCACGAGCCTCATGAACGCCTCCGCGATCCGCGTGCTCGGCGTGGACGCCAACCGCACAGGCATCGCCCGCACCGCCCTGTCCGGCTTCGGCATGACCGGGTACGGCGCGAAGCCGACCATGGGCTCAAGGAAGATCGACTACCTGTTCGTCAAGGGCACGGTGCGGCCGTCGGCCGTCGACCACACCGTCAGCGGCACCAAGTCAGACCACCTCGCGCTGTACGCGTTCATCGACTACTGACTCGGCTACCGGACGGCGCTTCCTGACACGGGGCGCCAGCCGGGCGGCGGGTCCTCGCCGGTCACCCCGTCCACCGCCTCGCGCAGCAGGTCGGCGTGGCCGGTGTGGCGCCCGTACTCCTCGATCACGTCGCAGAGCAGCCGGCGCAGGCTGAGCCGGCGCCCGTCCGGCCAGGCGAGGTGGACGAGCCGACCGGGCCCGCCGGCGGCCAGCGCCTCGCCGACCCGCACCCGCGAGCGCTCGACGGCGGCGTCGTAGAGCGCGTAGAGGTCCTCGGGGCGGTCGGCGGCGGCCGAGGTGAAGTCCCAGTCGGGGTCGGCCGCCCAGTCGACGGCGTCCCACGGCGGGCCCAGCGGCGCGCCGCTCAGCCGGGGACCGGACATGTGGTCCTCGACGAACGCGAGGTGCTTGAGCAGGCCGCCCAGCGTCAGGGACGAGGCGCCGACGCGGGCCCGCAGCCCGGCGGCGTCGAGGTCGTCGGCCTTCCACCGGAAGGTGGCACGCAGCCGGTCGAGCGCGCCGACGAGGTGCTCGGCCTCGGTGCCCGCGACCGGCGGCTCCCACCAGGGGTCGTCGTGAGTCATACGGCCACCGTAGAGGCCGTTCCGGACGTTCCGCTTCCGGTAAAGGTCGGGTCTGTGGCTCCCCTCGTAACTTGAACTGTTCCAGTTTAGGGGGATATGTTGTGGGCATGGCGTCCGACTTCGAGGTACAGCTCCGAGCGGCCTCGCTGCGCGTGACCCGGCCGCGGCTGGCAGTGCTCGGGGCGCTGCGCGACCACGCTCACGTCGACACCGACACGGTGATCTCCCTGGTACGGGCCGAGCTCCCCAGGGTCTCCCACCAGGCGGTCTACGACGTGCTGCGCGCGCTCACCACGGCCGGCCTGGTGCGGCGCATCGAGCCCGCCGGCGCGGCCGCCCGCTACGAGTTGCGGGTGGGGGACAACCACCACCACCTCGTGTGCCGCTCCTGCGGCATGATCGCGGACGTCGACTGCGCCGTCGGCGAGGCCCCTTGTCTCACCGCCTCGGACGACCATGGCTTCGTGATCGACGAGGCGGAGGTCGTCTACTGGGGCACCTGCCCCGACTGTACGAACCAACGCAGTGCCCAGTGATTTGGCAGTTCGGAAGGAAATAGATGAGCGACACGCAGGACAACAGGCCATCGAGCGCGCAGGGCGTGGACCGCAAGGAAGCGGCCGGCTGCCCGGTCGCGCACGACTCGGTGACCTCGCACGGCAGCGAGAGCGAGAACCCGGCGATCGACTCGCCGAGCGCCAAGAGGCACGGCCGTCCGCGCACGAACCGCGACTGGTGGCCCAACCAGCTCGACCTCTCGATGCTGCGCGCGCACTCGTCCAAGAGCAACCCGCTCGGGCAGGGCTTCGACTACGCCAAGGAGTTCGAGAAGCTCGACGTCGAGGCGCTCAAGCGCGACATCACCGAGGTGCTCACCACCTCGCAGGACTGGTGGCCCGCCGACTTCGGCCACTACGGCGGCCTGATGATCCGCATGAGCTGGCACGCCGCGGGCACCTACCGCATCCACGACGGCCGCGGCGGCGCCGGTGACGGCGGGCAGCGCTTCGCCCCGCTCAACAGCTGGCCCGACAACGCCAACCTGGACAAGGCCCGGCGTCTGCTGTGGCCGGTCAAGAAGAAGTACGGCCAGAAGATCTCGTGGGCCGACCTGCTCGTGCTCGCCGGCAACGTCGCCCTGGAGTCGATGGGCTTCAAGACCTTCGGCTTCGGCTTCGGCCGTAAGGACGTCTGGGAGCCCGAGGAGATCTTCTGGGGCCCCGAGGACGCCTGGCTCGGCGACGAGCGCTACGTCTCCGAGAGCGAGATGGTGCCGGAGGTCGGCGCCACCGAGATGGGCCTCATCTACGTCAACCCGGAGGGCCCGCGCGGCAACGCCGACCCGGCCGCGGCCGCGCACTTCATCCGTGAGACGTTCGGCCGGATGGCGATGAACGACGAGGAGACCGTCGCCCTCATCGCCGGCGGCCACACCTTCGGCAAGACCCACGGCGCCGGCGTCGCCGACGACCACGTGGGCCCGGAGCCGGAGGGCGCGCCGCTGGAGGCGCAGGGCCTCGGCTGGCTGAGCACGCACGGCAGCGGCAAGGCCGGTGACACGATCACCAGCGGCCTTGAGGTGACGTGGACCGACAAGCCCACCCAGTGGAGCAACCGCTTCTTCGAGATCCTCTTCGGCTACGAGTGGGAGCTCACCACGAGCCCCGGCGGCGCCAAGCAGTGGGTCGCCAAGGACGCCGAGGAGATCATCCCCGACCCCTTCGACCCGGCGAAGAAGCACAAGCCGACGATGCTGACGACCGACCTGTCGCTGCGCGTCGACCCGATCTACCGCGAGATCTCGCTCCGCTTCCTCAACAACCCGGACGAGTTCCAGCTCGCCTTCGCCAAGGCCTGGTACAAACTGCTGCACCGCGACATGGGCCCGGTCAGCCGCTACCTCGGCCCGTGGGTTCCGGAGCCCCAGCTGTGGCAGGACCCGGTGCCGGCCGTCGACCACGAGCTCGTGAGCGACGCCGACGTGGCCGCGCTCAAGGAGCAGATCCTGGCGTCCGGTCTCACCACCGCGCAGCTCGTCACCACCGCGTGGGCCTCGGCCGCGAGCTTCCGCTCCACCGACAAGCGCGGCGGCGCCAACGGCGCCAGGATCCGCCTTGAGCCGCAGCGCAACTGGGAGGTCAACCAGCCCGAGCAGCTCGCCGCGGTCCTGCCCGTCCTCGAGGACATCCAGCGCAAGTTCAACGAGGGCGGCGGCGCGAAGATCTCGCTGGCCGACCTGATCGTGCTGGGCGGCTCGGCCGCGGTCGAGAAGGCGGCCCAGGAGGCCGGCGTGCCGGTGACGGTGCCGTTCCACCCGGGCCGCACCGACGCCTCGCAGGAGCAGACCGACGTCGAGTCCTTCCGCGTCATGGAGCCGCGCGCCGACGGGTTCTGCAACTACGTGCGGGCCGGCGAGAAGACCCAGCCCGAGGTGCTGCTCGTCGACCGGGCGTACATGCTGGACCTGACCCCGCCGGAGATGACCGTCCTCGTCGGCGGCCTGCGCTCCCTCGGGGCCAACTACGGCGGCGCCAAGCACGGCGTCCTCACCGACCGGCCCGGCGTGCTCACCAACGACTTCTTCGCCAACCTGCTCTCCCCGGGCACCCGGTGGAAGGCGTCGGAGTCGGAGGAGAACGTCTACGAGATCCGCGACGCGGCCACGGACGAGCTGAAGTGGACCGCCACGGCGGTCGACCTCATCTTCGGCTCCAACTCGCAGCTGCGCGCCCTCGCCGAGGTCTACGCCAGCGACGACGCCCGCGAGAAGTTCGTCACGGACTTCGTCGCGGCCTGGACCAAGGTCATGGAGCTCGACCGCTTCGACCTGGCCTGATCCGCACCACACCGGCGAGCCCGGCCGATCACCGCGATCGGCCGGGCTCGGCGTTCGCTACGGGACAGCCGGCCCGGTCACGGCCTCGACCGGCGGAACCAGTGCCGGTGCGTCCGCACGAAGGTCGCCAGGAACAGCACCTGGATCCCGCCCTCGACCAGGATGAGCAGCCCGGCGTCGACCGCGGCGAGCACGGGGCCGCCGTGCAGCCCGTCCCAGAGGGCGGTGAGCGCGGCGGTCAGCCCGCCGACGACGATCGGCGCGCCGTAGAAGGCGAAGACCGTCAACGTGATCGAGCTGCCGGCCGCGAGGGCGACGGCGTAGATCCGCACCGCGCGCCGCTCGTGCGGGGCGAGCTCGCCGGTGGGGTCGGTCACCGGCGCGGCCGGCCTCCTGAACGTGGCGGCCGCTCTGGCGAGCAGGTACCGGGCATAGCACAGGCCGTCGCCGAACAGTTCCCCCACCGCAGCAGGTCGCGGAGCACGAAGTAGAGGTCGGTCCGCATGTAGATCTGCGCCTGGAGCGGCAGGCACAGCAGCGTGGTCAGCGTGAAGGCCCGCAGCAGCGCCTCGACCGGGCCGGGCAGCGGCAGGTACGCGACGGCCAGGGTCATCGTCGCGATGAGGAAGAGGTCGGAGGCCATCCCGGCCAGGTACACCCGGTACCGCCGCCGCCGGGGCACTCCCCAGATGGCGGTGACGTCGGTCTGCACGACGAGGTAGTGCAGCCTGGTGCCGAACCCGATCCTGGCCGGCGCGCCGAGCGAACGCGCCGCCGTCAGGTGCATCAGCTCGTGCACGCTCGCCACGACGGAGAAGAAGGCCGTGTTGACCAGGACGGAGAGCCCGGTGTAGCCGCTCCAGAAGAAGTCCTGGTGCCGGGGGAACAGGCCGGGCTCGGCGACGACGGTCAGCGCCGCGGCCGCGACGACGGCGAGCCAGAAGAGCTTCATCGGCCTGCCGAAGACCCATCGGACGTGCCGCTCGGTGACGCCGGGGAAGTGGCCGGCCACCGGCTCGGACGCCGGGCCGGGCACGGGGAGCCCGTCGACCTCGGCCACGAAGGCCAGGTCGGACAGGGACTCCACGAGGTCGGCCACGTCCAGCTCGACGTCGTGCTCGGCGGCGACGGCGGCCTCGACCTCCGCGACCGGCCGTCCCTCGCCGAGCAGCCGGATCACCTCCCCGCACACGGCGGGCAGCTCGACGAACTCGCCGAGGTCCGGGCGGCCGACGATGATCGCGTCGGGGTCGTCGTCGTCCGGGCGGACGACGAGGTGATGGAAGCGTACGACGCTGCCCGCGCCGACCTCGGCCGCCTGGGCGCTCACCGTGCTCCAGGCCCGCAGGCCGGGCACGCGCCGTCGTGCGGGACGTCGATGAAGTACTGGTGGTCCCAGACGGCCAGGTTCCAGTGGAAGACCCTGCCGCGGGTCTGCGCCGGCAGGCCGCCCAGCTGGTACAGGATCTCCAGCGCGCACAGGTGCCCGCTGATGTTCGCGCTGGCCGCGACCACCGCGTTCGGCCGCGACTCGGCCAGCAGCCGCCCGAGCTCCTTCTCCTTGCGGGCCTCCTCCTGCCGGTTCAGGCAGGCCCAGCAGCCGGTCTCGCCCGGCACGAACGAGCCCACGACGACCATCGGCCCGGTGTAGAGGCTCATGAACCACGGGGTGCCGGTCCGCAGCGCCGCCTCGTTGGTCCACTCGACGATCTCCGGATGCGGTTCGTCCGCGCACAGGACGAACAGGTCGCAGCCGGCCATCAGCTCCACGATGTCCTCGGGGCCGGTCGCCTTGACGTCGCTCCCGGTCACGGCGACCGCGCCGTTCATCGCCCGCAGCCGGGCGACCGCCTGGTCCACCTTGGGCTTGCCCACGTCCGTCTCGGCGTACAGGAGCTGGCGGGTCAGGTTCGACTCCTCGACGGTGTCGAAGTCGGCGACGCGCAGCGCCCCGATGCCGCTCGCCACCAGCCCCGCCGCTACGGCCGACCCGGTGCCGCCCACGCCGAGCAGGCTCACCCTGGCTTGCTTGATCTTGGACTGGATCTCGTGCGGCGACGTACGCGGCTCCGTGTCGATCCAGCTGAAGAAGTGCCGGGCCGACTCGTGCCGGGCGAGGTCGTGCTCGGTGAGGTTCGCCGGCACGGGCGCTCCGGCGTCCTCGGCGAAGCCGCTCCCGACCAGGTCGCCGATCACCTCGCGCACGCTGTCGTCGTCCACGCCGGGGTGCGTCTTCGCGAAGTCGGCGCAGATCTCCTCGACGGTCCGGGTGCCGTCTATCAGGGCGAGGATCGCGGCGACGCTGCCGTCCTCGTCGTCGGCTATCTCGGAGGCCACCCCGAACTGGGACAGTCCGATGACGATGCGATTCCCGGGCAGCACGAACGGCTGGTGAACACGTTTCACCCTGGGCAGACGCAACTCGGGAACCCTCTCCTTCACGCGGGAAAAGCAGAACCGGCCGGCCGACGGCCGACCGGTTCTTGGTCTGTGGGTGAGATCAGCCGCTCTGTCCGCCGCGGTTGATGGTGGTCTCGATCTTCTCGAGCTTCCTGATCTTGACGGCGATCTTCTTCTTCATCGACATCTCCTCGCTTCCGCCTCGGGCCGGGGAGGAGACTCCCCGAAAATTGGCGAAAGGCCGCGAATGAACACGAATCCCGTTCGCCTTCTGCCGTCCAAGATCCTCACATCCGTTAAGTCCGCGTGTCAATGCCGCCCCTCCCGGACCACCACCACCTCAGGTGGCCGGGCAAGCTGATCAGCAGGGAGCCACGCCTGTGCTTTTATTTCCCGATAATTCGTCACAGCTGTCGCGGCCCTCGGGAGCCACCCTTGATCCGTCGTCTCCTCCGTGCCCTCCCCGTGGCCGCGATCCTCATCGGCGTGCCGGCCTGGTGGGGCTACGGCGCGCTCACCGCCCAGTCGGACGCGGCCCTGCGCGCCCAGCGTCCCGTCTGGGAACGCTGCCCCGGCAGCCTCGACGTGCAGTGCGCCCGCATCAAGGTCCCGCTCGACCACGGCGCGCCCGAGGAGCGCACGATCGACCTGGCGCTCGCACGGCTGCCCGCCCGCCATCCGGAACTGCCGCCCCGCCGGTGAGCCCCTCCCTTACCTGCGGGTGGACCGGACACCGGAGACACCGCAAGAGATCGACGCCCTGGTCCAGGCCAGGAACCCGCCCCTCTACGACGGCACCGCCGTTTCCGACGAGCCGATCAGAGCCTTCGTCGCGGACTGCGCCGGACGGCCGGACTGCCCGCTGGGACCCAGGCGGATGCCGGGCTCGAACAGCTCAGGAAATTCCTGGCGAGGCTCGACTCCCGCCCCCTCGACGTCTCCGGCGGCAGGCTCGACGACGCCACGGCCGTCGAGGGCATCGAGCACTTGCTGCGCGACGACTGGCCCGAGCTCCGCAGGGCGCTGGCCAAGGGACTCGAAGGCGACGGCGCGCCGCTGCACGCCGCGGCCAGGACCTATGACGGGGACGCGTTCTTCTCCCGTGACGCCCACGCCGCGATCTCCTGCGCCGACGACCCGACCCGGCCCGATCCCGAGGACGTCGCGCGGCAGGCCGGGATCGCGCGCCGCACGGCCCCCGTCACCGGCGCCCTGACCGTGTGGAGCGCGCTGTACTGCCAGGGCTGGGACCCGGTCCCGGGAACGGCTCTGCCGAGCCGCCTGCACCAGGGCCCCACGCGAGTGCCGCCCGTCATGGTGGTCGGCGTGGACGGCGACCCCGTCGTGCCCTATGAAGGGGTACAGGAGCTCAGGGCCACGCTGACCGGCTCGGTGCTGGTCACGCTGCATGGTCACGGGCACACCGCGTACAGGAGCGGTGCGCGCTGCGTCAACGAGGCGGTGGACGCGTACCTGCTGGAGGGACGGCTCCCCGCCGCTGACGTGGAGTGCGGGCCGGCGGACGACGGCGGGAGCCGGCCGCGCCCCGGCGTCCGAGCACCGGACCGGAGCCTGGAACGCCGGCCTGCGTCAGACCTCGTGGCGGAGCGGGCTGAGCCAGATCGGTATCCAGCTGAGCGCCATGAGCGCCGCGCCTGCCCACATCGCCGTCCCGATGCCCCAGACCTCGCCGAGAAGGCCCGCCAGCAGGCCGCCGACGCCGACCGCACCCATGAGGATCAGGCGCATGGTGGCGTTCATCCGGCCGAGCATCGGGTCGGGGGTGACCTTCTGCCTGAAGCTGACGAGCAGCACGTTGTTCACTCCTGTCCGGAAGGACAAGATGCTCCACGCGGCCGCCGAGATCCAGACGCTCCAGCCGACGAACGGCACCAGCAGCGCGAACGGCGCGGTGGTCAGGCCGACGATCCACACGGCCCGCCCGTGGCCGAACCGTCGCCCGATCAGGTGAGCCGTCGAGGAGCCGGCCAGCACACCGAGCCCGCCGGCGGCAAGGTAGGCCCCGAGCACCCAGGCGGGATGCCCGAGCTCGTCGACGAGCAGCACGGGCAGCAGCGTCGAGCAGAGCGGGAAGGCGAGGTTCGTCATGCCGCCTTGGGCCGCGATGGCGGTGAGGACCCGGTGGCCGAAGAGGAATCGCACCCCTTCGCCGATCTGCCGTCCGAGTCGCTCGCCGGGCACGGGGGCGGGCGCGGGCTCGGGCTTGCTGATCCGGCACAGCCACACGGCCGACCACAGGTAGGTGAGCGCGTCGAGCAGGATCGCCACCGGCGCGCCCGCGAGAGCCACCAGCACCCCGGCGGAGCTTCTGCCGCCCACGTCCATCGCCGCGTTCGTGCCGACGAGCACCGAGTTCGCGGCGGTGAGCCGGTCCCGGCCGACCAGGTGCGGGACCGTGCTCTGCGAGGCGACGTCGAAGAAGAGCGTGCCGACTCCCGTCGCGACGGCGACGCCGTACAGCTGGGTCATCGTGAGGGCGTCCAGCCACCACGTGACCGTCACCGACAGCAGAAGCGCGGCGCGGACCAGGTCCGTCGCGATCATCACCGGGCGGCGCCTGACCCGGTCCACCCATGCTCCGGCGGGCAGGCCGAGCACGAGCACGGTGATGGTGGTGAGGGCGCTGAGCAGTCCCACTTCGCCGGGCCCGGCGTCGAGGGCGATCACCGCGAGCAGGGGCATCGCCACGTAGCCGACCTGGGTGCCGAACTGGCTGACCGCCGACGCCAGGTAGAGGTTTCTGAAGGAGGGGTCGTGCAGGAGCGGAGGCTCGGCAGCGGTTGTCATGCCGTCTAGATGCTGGAATCGTCGGTCCGGGCGCTATTGATTAAGCAGAGGACGAATCGGATGGGCCTTGAGCTGACGTTCACCGCACGGGATGCGGCCAATGTCCGTTTCGCGGTTTCTCCTCTGTGGGAGGTCGTCGCCAGCGTGCGGGTGGTGAAGAATCCGGCCGCGCATGCCGTGCTCAAGCCCTGGGCCGAACAGGTGCGGCGGCGGCTCGCCGATGTCGACTGGCGGTTGCTGTCCGACCTGGTGCCGGTGCCGACGATCTCGATCGTCGGCTTCGTCTGTCCGCCGCCCGCGACCTCCGTGCCCGACCTGGAGGTCGAGCTGGCCGGAATGGCGGCGATGGCACCCCTGGTCCAGGAGGGTTTCGACGCCTGGGACGGTCCGCGCACCCGAGCACTCCAAGAGCTCTACGCCGACCCCGTGGGCGGCCTCGAACGGCTGGCCGAGGAGATCCGCGGCTACTGGGAAGCGGCCATCGCGCCCTACTGGCCGCGCGTACGGGCCTTGCTCGAAGGCGACGTGCTCTACCGCGCCAGATTGCTGGCCGAGGGCGGCCTGCGGCGCATGCTCAGCGACCTCGACCCCGCCGTGACGTGGGAGGGGGAGACACTGCGCCTGCCCAAGACCGTCTGTGAAGGTGTGCGCCCGCTGGGCGGCCTGGGACTGTTGCTCGTGCCATCGGTGTTCACCTGGCCGCGTGTCTTCTCCATCACGTCCCCGCCCTGGCAGCCCACGATCCGCTACCCCCCGCGCGGCGTCGCGACGCTCTGGGAGCGCCGCGAGAGCGACCCGCCACAGGCGCTGGCCGCCGTGCTCGGCCGGACCCGCACCCGGCTGCTGGCCGAACTCGACCAGCCCGCCTCGACCAAGGAGCTGGCCGCCCGCCTCGACCTGTCGGAACCGGGCGCGAGCCAGCACCTCACCGCTCTCCGCAGGGCCGGGCTGGCCAGCGCGCACCGCACGGGGAGATACGTGCTCTATGCCCGTACGGCCGTCGCCGAGACGCTGCTCGCCGGCGACGCGGGCCCCGCACCGAGCGGTCACGAGCAGGGACGGGCGGGAACCGCCGAACTCCCGGGCGGGGTGTCGGTCGGACCGCTGGTCAGGACCGCGGAGCGGTAGAGGTCACCGAAGTAGCGGTCGTAGAGGAGCGCGAACAGGTCGGGCTCGTCGCGTGAGCGTTCGACCACGGTGTGGTCTTCCAGCACGCCACGGGCGTCGGGTGGCGCAGCCATGGCACTCCTTTCGCGAAGGGTACGCACACTCGGACTTCACCGTTGCCCGGATCTTCTTCACGCTCCGGTCGCGAAGGACATCAGTCACGGGTCATCGACGTTCTCGTGGTTACCTCTTGACGCAACAAATGAACGCTCTTTTAATTCGCACATGGGTCGCATCGCCGGCGTCAGCGCCGCGGAAACCCGGGAGAGGCTGCTGCTCGCCGCCGCGGAGGTGTTCGCCGAGCGCGGCTACGACGGCACGCGGGTCGCCGACATCGCCGCCGCCGCGGGCGTCAGCAACGGGGCGATGTACGCCCACTTCGGCTCCAAGGCCGAGCTGATCGTGGCGGCGCTGCGCGCCCACGGGCGGCAGACGCTGGCCAGGCTGGTCGCCGCCGACCCCGACCGTACGGCCACCGAGCTGCTGCTCGTCCTCGGCAGGAACCTGCCGCGCCGCCGCGACGCGCCCGGTTACCTCATCGTGGAGGCCCTCACCGCCGCCCGCCGCGACGAGGACATGGCCCGCCCGATGCGCGACTACGTCGGCGAGCGCGCCGAATGGCTCGCCGGGCTGGTCCGCGCCGCCCAGGACGACGGCGAGCTCGACCCCGCGCTGCCGGCGGGCGCGCTGGCCCACTTCTGCCTGCTCCTCGCCATGGGCAGCGCGCTGATCACCCCCGACCTGCACGCCGTCGAGGACGAGGAGTGGACGGCGCTGCTCACCCGCGTCGTCCGGGCGTTCGCCCCGGCAGAGAGCGGGACCCCACCAGAGAGCGGAGCACCCCAGTGAAAGTGAAGATCGACCCGGAACGCTGCCAGGGGCACGGCCGCTGCTACGACCTGGCTCCCGCGCTGTTCGCCGAGGACGACGAGGGCTACGGCCAGGTCGTCGGCGGCGGCGCCGTGCCGGAGGGCGAGGAGCGCACGGCGCGCCTGGCGGTGGCCAACTGCCCCGAGCGGGCGATCGAGATCCTCTAGGAGGCGTGGCATGACCGTTGACGACCGCTTCACCCAAGGCTTCCGTGAGACCCGCGAGGACGAGCCGCTCGGCACCCGCAACGAGGTCATCACCGGCCCCGTCTCCGACTGGGCGACCGACTTCTCCCACCTGGAGCCGGAGTGGGCCGCGGACCCGTACCCCATCCAGGACGATCTGCGTCAGCGCTGCCCCATCGCGCACACCGACCGGTTCGGCGGCGGCTGGCTGCCCACCCGCTACGAGGACGTCGCGGCCATCGCCTACGACACCGAGCGCTTCTCGTCCCGGTCGATCATCATGAGCAACTTCCGCCCGCCCAAGGAGCTGGCCCCGGTGGGCGGCACGCCGCCGATCTCCTCCGACCCGCCCTTCCACCACGACGCCCGCAAGCTGCTGCTGCCGGCCTTCACCAAGACGGCCGTCTCCCGGATGGAGGGGCCCACCCGGGCCTTCTGCCACCAGCTCATCGACGCCTTCGAGGGCCGCGACGTCGTCGACGCCGCCCGCGACTACGCCCAGCACATCCCGGTCCGCGTCATCGCCGACATGCTCGGCTTCCCGCAGGAGGACGGGCCCCGGTTCCGGGAGTTCATCGAGAGCTCGCTCGAAGGCGTCAACCTGCCGCCGGAGGAGCGGATCGAGCGGATGGACGAGCTGTTCGACTACCTGCTCGCCCAGATCCGCGACCACCTCGACCACCCGCGCGACGACCTGACGACGTACCTCATCGAGGCCGAGCTGTACGGCCGCAAGCTCGACCCGTCCCACGTGGCCGGCACGATGGCGCTGCTGCTCATCGCGGGCATCGACACGACCTGGAGCGCCATCGGCGCGTCCCTGTGGCACCTGGCGAAGACGCCCGCCGACCGCGAGCGGCTGGTCGCCGAGCCCGGCCTGGTGCCGACCGCGATGGAGGAGTTCCTGCGGGTGTACGCGCCGGTGACGATGGCCCGGCTGGTCAAGGAGGACATGCACTGGAACGGCGTGGACATGAAGGCCGACGACTGGGTGCTGCTGTCGTTCCCCGCGGCCAACCGCGACCCCGCGCAGTTCGAGCAGGCGGACGAGGTCGTCATCGACCGCAAGGTCAACCGGCACGTGGCCTTCGGCCTCGGCATCCACCGCTGCGTGGGCTCCCATCTGGCCAGGATGGAGCTGCGGGTGGCGCTGGAGGTGTGGCTGGAGCGGGTGCCGGAGTTCGGGCTCGCCGACCCGGCCGGGGTGACGTGGGCGGCCGGCCAGGTACGCGGCCCGCGCAGCCTGCCCCTGCGTCTCGGCCGCCCGTAGGAAGGCGGGGCCGGGAGCCGGCCGGCGTGGAAAGCGGATGACGGGGCACATCACAGCGGGACCGTCCGGTTCCCCCGGGATCGACCAGCGCTGAGGTGAGGCCAGAACATGCCGTCCGTCGTACTGATCGGCACGCTCGACACCAAGGGCGAGGAGTACGCGTGGCTGCGCAACCGGCTCGTCGAGCTGGGCAGCGACGTCGTCGTGATCGACGTGGGCGTGGGCGAGCACGGGGACACCCTGCTCGCCGACGTCCCCGCCGGGCGGGTCGCCGAGGCGGCGGGCGCGGACCTGCGGGCGCTGCGGGAGGCGGGCGACCGGGGCGCGGCCGTCGCCGCGATGGGGGAGGGCGCGGCCGTCGTCGTCGACGGGCTGCACGGCGACGGCCGGGTGGACGCCGTGCTGGCGCTGGGCGGCAGCGGCGGCTCCTCGATCGCCGCGCGGGCCGTCCGCGACCTGCCGATCGGGCTGCCCAAGCTCATCGTCTCCACGATGGCGGCCGGGGACGTCTCGCCCTACGTCGGGGCCAGCGACGTCACGATGATGTACAGCGTGGTCGACATCGCCGGGATCAACCGGCTCTCGCGCGCCATCCTCGGCAACGCGGCGGCCGCCGCCGCGGGCATGGCGCGGGCCTACCAGCTCGCCAAGGCCGTGCAGACCGCGGGGCTGCCGGACCGGCCGCTGATCGGCGCGTCGATGTTCGGGGTCACCACCCCGGCCGTGGTCGCCGCCCGCGACCGGCTCGCCGAGCTCGGCTACGAGGTGCTGGTCTTCCACGCCACCGGCTCCGGCGGCCGGGCCCTGGAGGGCCTGGCCGGCAGCGGCATGCTGGCCGGGGTGCTCGACCTGACCACCACCGAGCTGGCCGACGACCTGGTGGGCGGCGTGCTGTCGGCGGGTCCCGACCGGCTCACCGCCGCCGGGCGGCAGGGCGTGCCGCAGGTCGTCGCGCCCGGCGCGCTCGACATGGTGAACTTCGGGCCGCAGGACAGCGTGCCCTCCGAGTTCACCGGCCGTCTGCTGTACGCGCACAACCCGACCGTGACGCTGATGCGCACCACCCCGGAGGAGATGGCCGAGCTCGGCCGCCGCGTGGCCGCCAAGCTGCGCCGGGCGCGCGGCCCGGCCGCGCTGTTCCTGCCCCGGCGGGGAGTCTCCGCGCTGGACGCGCCCGGCGGCGCGTTCGCCCGCCCCGAGGCCGACGCCGCCTGTTTCGAGGCCCTGGTGGAGGGCCTGCGCGGCTCCGCCGTCGCCGTCGAGGACCTGGACCTGCACATCAACGACCCCGACTTCGGCCGGGCCATGGCCGACCGGCTGCACGAGCTGATCACCGGAGGTGCCTCTTGAACCGGCAGGACGTCCTTGCCAGGCTGCGCGCGACGGTCGCCGCCGGCCGGCCCGTGATCGGCGCGGGCGCCGGCACCGGCCTGTCGGCCAAGTGCGCCGAGGCCGGCGGCGTGGATCTGATCATCATCTACAACTCCGGCCGCTACCGCATGGCGGGGCGGGGCTCGCTGGCCGGGCTGCTGCCGTACGGCGACGCGAACCAGATCGTCGTGGAGATGGCCGCCGAGGTGCTGCCGGTCGTCCGGGACACGCCGGTGCTGGCCGGGGTGTGCGGCACGGACCCGTTCCGTGTCATGCCGTACTTCCTCGACCAGCTCAAGGCCATGGGCTTCGCCGGCGTGCAGAACTTCCCGACCGTCGGCCTGTACGACGGCACCTTCCGGCAGAACCTGGAGGAGACCGGCATGGGCTTCGACCTGGAGGTCGAGCTGATCCGGCTGGCCCGCGAGCGCGACCTGGTCACCGCCCCCTACGTCTTCGACGAGGAGCAGGCGCGGGCCATGACCGAGGCCGGGGCCGACGTGCTGGTGCCGCACGTCGGGCTGACCACCAAGGGCAGCATCGGCGCCGGCACCGCGCTGAGCCTGGACGAGGCCGCCGAGCGGGTGCAGGCCATGCGGGACGCCGCCGTCGCGGTCCGGCCCGACGTGCTGGTGCTCTGTCACGGCGGGCCCATCGCCGAGCCGGAGGACGCCGCGCACGTGCTGGCGCGTACCGAGGGGGTGGCCGGGTTCTTCGGGGCCTCGTCGGTGGAGCGGCTGCCGACCGAGCGGGCCATCACCGAGCAGGTCCGCGCCTTCAAGTCGCTGCGCCCGGGGGCGTGACGAGGGGCCGCGCGGCCGGCTCGCCTAGCATGGAACGGGATGGAACGCCCTCCCCCCGGACGATCGCACCACACCGGGAGGGACCTCATGGGGACGACACCGCATCCGACCGCCGGACTGGCGGAAGTGAAGGAACGCCAGCGGCTGGCCTGGGAGTCCGGCGACTACGCCCGCGTCGGCGTGACCCTGCAGCCGATGGCCGAACGCCTCGTCGAGGCGGCCGGCGTGCGCGCCGGGCAGCGCGTGCTCGACGTGGCCTGCGGCCAGGGCAACGCCGCACTCGCCGCGGCCAGGCGCTTCGCCGAGGCCACCGGCCTCGACTACGTGCCCGCCCTGCTGGAGCAGGGGCGCGTGCGGGCCGCGGCCGAGCGCCTGGAGGTGGCGTTCGCCGAAGGGGACGCCGAGGCGCTGCCGTTCCCCGACGCCGCCTTCGACGTCTCGCTCAGCACCGTCGGCGTGATGTTCGCGCCCGACCAGGAGCGGGCCGCCGCCGAGCTGCTGCGCGTCACCCGGCCCGGCGGCACGGTCGCGCTGGCCTCCTGGACGCCCGACGGGCTGGTGGGCGAGATGTTCCGGACGATCGGCAAGTACGCCCCGCCCCCGCCGCAGGTCCGCTCGCCCATGCTGTGGGGGACGCCGGAGCGGCTGCGCGAGCTGTTCGGCGGCGAGGTCGAGTGGACCGCGCTCACCACCCGTACGTTCGAGTTCGCCTTCCACTCGCCCGAGCACTTCGCCGAGTGGTTCATCGCCTACTACGGGCCGATCCACCGGATGGCGGGCACGCTCGACGAGGACACCCGGCGCGGCTTCGCCGCCGAGCTGGCCGGGGTGCCGGTCGCCTTCAACCGGTCCGGCGACGGGACGCTGCTGGCGGTCGGCGACTACCTGGAGGCCGTCGGGACCCGCCGCTAGACCAGGGCCAGGTAGCCGGCGAGCTCTCCGGTGGAGTCGGTGGCGATCCCGACGTACCCGTCGGGCCTGATGAGGGTGTGCCGCCTGCCGCCGTACGGCTCGGCGGGCGCGTACGCCCGCACCTGCGGCCCGCCGGGGACGGCGGGCGCGGGGTCCGGCGACAGCAGAGTGAAGTGCGGCCCCCTCAGCAGGTCGAACATCCGCGCCCGGCGGCCGTCGGCGAGCCGCACCGGCCCGTCCGGCACCCGGTCGCCGCCGGCGCGGGCCAGCGTGCCGCCCCGGTAGCCGAGCCGGAGCTGGTAGGTCTCCTCGTCGCGCCGGAACGTCTTCCTGTCGTGCAGGCCGGTGCTGAGTCCCAGCACGCGGGCCGCGACCGGGCGGCGCTCCTCCTCGTAGGTGTCCAGCAGCGCGGCCGGCGCGCCGGAGAGGGCGCGGGCGAGCTTCCAGCCCAGGTTGTACGCGTCCTGCACGCCGGTGTTGAGCCCCTGCCCGCCGGCGGGGGAGTGGACGTGCGCGGCGTCCCCGGCGAGGAACACCCGCCCGGCGCGGTAGCGGTCGGCCAGCCGGATGTTGACCCGGTAGAGCGAGGACCACGACAGCTCGGTGACCCGCGCCCGGCGCTGCATCGAGCGCTCGGCGAAGACCCGCTGGAACCCGGCCAGGGTCAGGTCGGGCTCCACGCCCGGCCGGAGCGGCGCGAGGAGCTGGAACGTGCCGGTACCCGCCATCGGGTAGAGCGCCAGCATGCCCTGGCCGGGCCGGAGCCAGACGTGGATGTGGTCCCGGTCGAGCCCGTCCACCCGTACGTCGCCGAGCATCATGCGCTCCTCCTCCCGCGTCTCGCCCGCGAAGCCGATGCCGAGCGCCTTGCGCACCGGGCTGCGGCCGCCGTCGGCCGCCACGAGGTAGCGGGCCCTGACCGTCGCGCCGGTGCCCAGCCGGGCGGTCACGCCGTCCGCGTCCTGCTCGAAGCCGGTCAGCTCCGCGCCGTGCTCCACCTTCCCGCCCAGCTCCGCCAGCCGCTCGCGCAGGACCTCCTCGGTGCGCCACTGCGGGTGCATCAGCACGGTCGGGTACGGCACCGCCTCGCTCGCCGCCGCCCGCCGGTGCATGCGGCCCCGGTACAGCGGCGCCCTGCCGACCCTGACCCGCAGCGGCGGGTACGGCGCCGCCGTCGCCAGCACCCGCCCGATCACCCCGAGGTCGTCGAGGATCTCCAGCGTGCGCGGCTGCAGCCCCTTGCCCTTCGACCCGGCCGAGGGCTCCGGCGCCCGCTCCACCAGGCGGTGCTCGATGCCGCGTCTGGCCAGCTCCACCGCGAGCGTGAGCCCCGTGGGCCCGGCGCCGGCGATGAGCACGTTCGTGTCATCCGTCATGCGCCCCACGGTGTCGAACGTTGCTGCCGGATCTCTGTCAGCCCGCTGCCGGGGCGCCCGCGCGGAGCTGGCTGCGCAGGTCCACGGCGCGGTGCAGGTAGTGGGCGGCCAGCATGGGCCGCCCGGCCGCCCGGTACAGCTCGCCGAGCGCCTGGAAGGCGTCCGCCTCGCCGCTGCGGTCGCCGAGCTGCTGGAAGATCTCCAGCGAGCGTTGCAGCTCGGCCGAGCCGTGCGAGCGGTCGCCGCGCGCCGCGTGCAGCCCGCCGAGGCTGCGCAGCGCGTACGCGCCGCAGTGCCGGTCGCCCAGCGTCTCGAAGATGTCCAGCGCCCGCCCCTGGAACCGCATCGCCTCGTCGGGTTCGGCGGCGAGCGTGTGCAGACGGCCGAACTGCATGGACACGCAGCCCTCGCGGTGGTCGTCGCCCAGCTCGCCGGCCAGCCGCAGCGCCTCGCCGAGCCAGCGGGACGCCTGCCCGAGGTCCTGCAGCGACAGGTGGACGCGGCCGATCGCCTGCCGCGCGTACGCCTCCCCGTCCGCGTCGCCCTCCGCCAGGAACATGGCCAGCGCGTGCCGGAACCAGCCGAGCGCCCGCCGGTGCCGGCCGGAGAACTCGTCGGCGGCGCCCAGCCCGCAGATCGAGATCGCCTCGCCGCGGGCGTCCCCCAGCTCACGGAAGATCACCCGGGCGCGGCGCAGCATGCCGGCCGCCTCGGCGTAGCGGTCCTGGTAGATGCTGACCTGGGCGAGGCCGCGCAGCATGGCGGCCTCGCCGCGCCGGTCGCCTGCGGCGGCGGCGCTGTCCAGCGCGACCTGGTGGGTGAGCCGCCACTCCTCCAGCCGGCAGTGCAGGTCGAAGTAGGGGACGAGGGTCGCGGCCAGCCCCCACGCCGCCTGCGCGGGGCCGTGGCTCGCGGCCAGCCGTACGGCCTCGACCAGCGCCTCCCGTTCGGCGTCGAACCAGGTGAGCGGGTCGGCGGTGAGGCGGCCCAGCAGCTCGTCGGCCGGGCGCCACCGGGGCGCGGCGCCGGCCGGGACGCTGAACAGCGTGGTCGGCAGGCGGGCCGCGGCGTGCTCGGCGGCGCTCGTCCAGCCGCCCAGCACCCGCGCCAGGGCCTGGCGCTCGGCGTCGCCGTCCGCGCGCTCGCGCGCCGTGCAGCGCACCAGGTCGGGCAGCCGGTAGCGGGGCTGGCCCAGGGGATCGGTGCCGACCAGGCGGAGCAGGCTGACGTCCACGAGCGCGTCCACGACGGCGTCGCTGCGGTGCCGGTCGAGCACGGCGTCGGCCACCCAGCCGGGTACGGTCCCCGGCCCGAGCAGGCCGAGCGCGCGCAGGGTCAGGGCGGCCTCGCCGGGCAGGCGGTGGTAACTGAGCTCGACGGAGGCGCGTACCTCCAGGTCGCCGGCGCGCAGCTCGTCCAGCCGGGTGCTCTCGTCGTCGAGCCGCCGGCGCAGCTCCTGGAGCGACCAGCCGGGACGGGCGGCCAGCCGCGCCCCGGCGACGCGGAGCGCCAGCGGCAGCCCGGCGCAGGCGGCCACGATGGTCCGGGCCGCCTCCGGCTCCGCCGCCACCCGGCTCGCCCCGGCGATCCTGGCCAGCAGCTCGCCGCCCTCGGCGGGGGTGAGCGCGTCCAGCTCCAGCAGGACGGCGCCGGGCAGCTCGGTGATGCGGCGGCGGCTGGTCACCAGGACGGCGCAGCCGCTGCCGGGTAACAGGGGGCGCACCTGGGCCGCGTCGGCGGCGTCGTCCAGGAGGACCAGCACGGGGCGGCCGGCGAGGAGGGAGCGGTAGAGCGTGGCGCGCTCGTGCGCGGAGGCGGGCAGCGCGCTCTCGGCCACGCCCAGCGAGCGCAGAGCCTCGGCCAGCAGGTCGGCGGGGGCGGCCGGGGCCTCGGCCGTGCCGCCCAGCGACAGGTGGAGCTGGCCCTCGGGGTAGGCGTCGCGCACGGCGTGCGCGCAGTGGACGGCCAGCGCCGTCTTCCCGATCCCGGGCGGCCCGGTCACCACGACGACCACCGGCGGCCCGGACGTCCCCGCTGCCCCGGTAGAGGGCGCGGTAGAGGGCGCGGAAGAGGGCACGGACGAGGGCGGGTGCGGGGGCCTGAGCGGGCGCGCGGGCGGGGGCGCGGGCACGAGCGGGCGCGCGGGCGGGGGCGCGGGCACGGGCGGGGGCGCGGGTAAGGGCGCGGTGGCCTGTTCCGACAGGAGGCGGGTCAGGGTGGTCACGTCGGTGGCGCGGCCGGTGAAGTCCGGTACGTCGGCGGGGAGCTGGTGCGGCACGGGCGGCCGGTAGCCGAGCCGGCCCGGCTCCTCGTCGGCGAGCACGGCCGCGTGGGCGCCGCGCAGGTCCGGTCCCGGCTCGATGCCGAGGTCGTCCACGAGCTGCCGCCGGATCTCGGTGTAGGCGTGCAGCGCCTCCGCCCGCCGCCCGCCCCGGTGCAGCGCCACGATGAGCCGCTGCCACAGATCCTCCCGGTACGGGTGCTCGCCGATCAGCCCCCGCAGGTCGTCCACGGCCGCCGCGTACTCCTCGCGGGCCAGTTTCGCCTCCGCCAGCTCCTCGGCGGCGGCCAGCCTGGCCTGCACCAGGGCACGCAGCCGCCCGTCCCACACCGGGCTGGCGGGCAGGTCGGACAGCGGCGTGCCGCGCCACAGCGCCAGCGCGTCGCGCAGGTGCCGGGCCGCCTCCCCGGTGCGCCCGGCGGCCCGCGCCCGCTCCACGAGCTCCTCGAACAGCAGCATGTCGAGCTGCCCGGCGGCCAGCTCCACGGCGTACCCGGAGGGGTGGGTGACGATCCGGCCGCCGGCGGCGGCGACGGGGCCGCGCAGGGCGCTGACGTACGTCCGCAGGTTCGCCACCGCCGACGACGGCGCCCGCGCCGGCCACAGCACCTCGATGAGCGCGTCCGAGCAGACGATCTGGTTGGCCTCCAGCAGCAGCGAGGCCAGCAGCAGCCGGGGCTTGCGACCTGCGACGCGCAGCGCCTGGCCCGCCCTGCGGACCAGCAGGGGCCCCAGGACGCCGAAGTTCGGCTGGTCAACCACTACGAACGCACCTGCTCCTCCGGTGGCGCCGGAGCGCCTGTACGTCGGGTCGTCGTTCATGCCGGTTCGGTCTTTATACCGATTTTGGAGGTTCTCTGTATGCCGTACCCGCAATCTTGGTCGCCAGCAGAAAGCGCAGCACCAGCTGATCCAGAAAGGATCCGTATGAGATCCACGCGGGTACTTACGGTGGGGCTTTGTCCTGCTTGCCGGGCTCATCGGCGGCCAGACCGCCTCGGCCGCGCCGACCTCGGCATCGGACCCGAACGACCCGCCGAACCAGGTGAAGGTCCCGGAGGTGTCCACCCTGGCCGCGCCGAGCTTCCAGCTCCCGTTCCCCTGCGGCCAGTCGTGGACCGGCAACTCCAGCAACAGCAGCGCCCACCAGTCCTACGAGATCGACTTCAACCGCGGCAGCACCGCGGACGCCGACCTCGGCGACACCGTCGTGGCCGCCGCGGCCGGCACCGTCGTGATCTCGGCCCACCAGGGCTCCGTCAACGGCTACGGCAACCTGGTCAAGATCGACCACGGCGGCGGCTGGACGTCGTACTACGCCCACCTGAACGTGCGCTCGGTCAGCGCCGGCGCCCAGGTGAGGCAGGGCCAGAAGATCGGCACGGTGGGCAACACCAGCAAGCCGGGCAACAACATCAGCCCCCACCTCCACTACGAGGTCCGCGAGGGCGACGGCTACCCCGGCAACATCCGCAAGGCCGTCTTCGGCGGGACCACCTTCGGCTACCCGACCCAGACCCTGACTTCCAAGAACTCCTGCTCCGGCAGCACCAACCCGCACACCCCCGAAGAGGTCTGCGGCTCCGGCTACAAGGTGATCGACTCGGCCGCCCTGGGCACGGCGGGCACCGCTTACCTGCTGTACAACTCCGGCAACGGCTACAACTGCGTGGTCACGCTGAAGAAGACCTCGCTGGGCACCGCGACCGCGACCAGCGCCTATCTGGAGGTCCAGGGCAAGGCGCGGGTGACCGACAGCGGCAACTTCGCCTACTACGCCGGTCCGGTTCGCGCCGCGGCCGAGAACAAGTGCGTCAAGTGGGGCGGCAAGGCCGGCTCGTCCAGCTACGACAGCCCCTTCGAGCACTGCGGCTGACCCCGGGAGCGATCCCGTGGCCGGTCCCCGGCCGGAGCGGCCGCCGCCCCCCTCCACACCCGCGGCGGCCGCTCCTTCCCCCCGAACCCCGTTGAGGAGAAATCCGTGCAGTCCCGACTCCGCCGCCGCGCCGCCGTGCTGCTGGCCGGCGCGCTGATCCCGCTCGCCGCGCCGCCCGTCACGGCGCACGCGGCCCCCGCCGCCCGCACGGTCACGGCGGGCGCGCTGGCCGCGGCGTTCGCCGGCGCCGCGGCCACGTACGAGGTGCCCCGCGACCTGCTGGTGGCCCTCGCCTACGCAGAGACCCACCTGGACGGGCACGACGGCGCGCCCAGCGCCAGCGGCGGCTACGGCGTGATGCACCTGGTCAGCAACCCCGCCAACCGCTCGCTGGAGCGCGCGGCCACCCTGACGGGCAAGCCGGCCGCCACGCTGAGGAAGGACGACGCGGCCAACATCGCGGGCGGCGCCGCCGTGCTCCGCGCGCACGCCGACGACCTCGGGCTGAACGCCGCCGCCCGCAAGGACCCGGCCCAGTGGTACCAGGCGGTCGCCAAGTACGGCGGCGCCGCCTCGGCCGACGTGGCCCGCCTGTACGCCGACACCGTCTACGACCTGCTGGCCGCCGGCGTGCGCGCCACGACGCCCGCCGGCGAGACGGTCACCGTGCCGGCCCGCGCGGTGCAGCCGCAGCGCGGCCCGTACGCCAAGGCCGATGACCTCGACGCGCCCAACACCCTGGCCGCGGCCGTCGACTACCCCGGCGCGACCTGGGCCGCCGCGAACAGCGCCAACTACGCCGTCTCCAGCCGCCCGTCGAGCGACGCGATCGACCGCATCGTCATCCACGTCACGCAGGGCTCCTACGCCGGCACCATCTCCTGGTTCCAGAACCCCAGCGCCAAGGTCTCGGCCCACTACGTCGTCAAGTCCTCCAACGGCGCCATCACCCAGATGGTGCGCGAGAAGGACCGCGCCTTCCACGCCGGCGACTACAACCGCCGCTCGGTCGGCATCGAGCACGAGGGGTACGTCAGCGACGCCTCCTGGTTCACCGACGCGATGTACCGCGCCTCGGCGGCCCTGACCAGGAACATCGCCGACCGCTACGGCATCCCCAAGGACCGCTCCCACATCGTGGGCCACAACGAGGTCCCCGGCGCCGACCACACCGACCCCGGCTCGAACTGGAACTGGTCGACGTACATGAAGTACGTGACCGGCAGCACCACCCCCACCAACCCGCACACGCCCGAGGAGGTCTGCGGCTCCGGCTACAAGGTGATCGACTCGGCCGCGCTGGGCACGGCGGGCACCGCGTACCTGCTGTACAACTCCGGCAACGGCTACAACTGCGTGGTCACGCTGAAGAAGACCTCGCTGGGCACCGCGACCGCGACCAGCGCCTATCTGGAGGTCCAGGGCAAGGCGCGGGTGACCGACAGCGGCAACTTCGCCTACTACGCCGGTCCCGTTCGCGCCGCGGCCGAGAACAAGTGCGTCAAGTGGGGCGGCAAGGCCGGCTCGTCCAGCTACGACAGCCCCTTCGAGCACTGCGGCTGAACACCACCCGTCACGCGAGGCGGCTCCTCACCGCCTCGCTCACCATGGTCACCGCCGCCGCGCTGCCGGGCAGCACGTTGACCAGGGTGAAGAAGGCGTGCATCTGGCCGTCGAAGCGCCGGGACTCCACCGGCACTCCGGCGGCCCGCAGCCGCTCGGCGTACGCCTCGCCCTCGTCGCGCAGCACGTCGTGCTCGGCGGTCAGGACGACCGCGGGCGGCAGCCCGGACAGGTCGGCGGCGCGCAGCGGCGAGGCGTCCGGGTCGGCGCGGTCGGCGGGGTCGGGCGCGTAGTGGTCCCAGAACCACACCATCGAGTCGCGGCTCAGCATGAGCTGGTTCGCCGGGTCGGTGTAGGAGCCGTTGTCCAGGTCGCAGTCCGTCACCGGATAGACCAGCACCTGCAGCAGGATCTCCGGCCCGCCCTCGTCGCGGGCGCGCCGGGCGGTCACCGCGGCCAGGTTGCCGCCCGCGCTGTCCCCGGCCACCACGATCGGCTGGCCGGGGAACGTGGCCGCGGCCCAGGTCAGGGCCGCGTAGGCGTCGCGGGCGGCGGTGGGGTATCGGTGCTCGGGGGCCAGCCGGTAGTCCACCAGCACCACCGTGCAGCCCGTGCGGGCGGCGAGCTGCCGGCCCAGGGTGTCGAACTCGTCGATGCCGCCGATCACCCAGCCGCCGCCGTGGTAGTAGAGGAGCACGCCGTGCGGCGTCTCCGACGGGACCAGGACCCTCGCGCCGAACGAGCCGCCGTCCTCGCCGTCGATGACCGCCTCCTCGACGCGCACCATCTCCGGCCCGGGGCCGTAGAGATCGCGGAGCGCGGCGAACGTCATGCGCGCCTCGTCCGGCGTCATCTCGTGCAGCGGCTTGACCCCGGTGTCGCCCATCTGCAGCAGGAACTGGGTCGTCGCCTCGTCAAGGGCCATGCACGCACCTCACTGCGGGAGCCGGGAGCGGTGGGGGAACACCCGTGAACGCCTCCTCAACGTAAGGTCCGGGCCCTGCCACGTCAACGGACGATGCCCGTCCGTTTCCCCGGCCCGCTGAACCGTTCACCCGGCCCGCCCGTGACGTCCTCCGGCGCGGGCCGATCGCCGTCCGGTCCGCCGGCCCGCCCGGCCGCCGCCTGACCCCGACGGCAATTTGTCACGGAGCACACCGGTCGTTGTTTCCGGAAACTTTCCGGCAAATTGCTGTCATCGGTGATCCCTATTGGCGCGTTGACCCGCGTGAACGTCAACAACTCGCGCAGCAACATAGCAGCCTTCCACCCTCTTGACACGCGTCAAGCGGGCCCCTAAGTTGCCGCAATATTAACGGATCTTCGCGAAAGTTTCGGTTGGTGACATGACGGCCGGAAGGATGGCATGACGGGTCAGGAACCATTCGACGACACCGGCCCGACTTCGGTGCTGGTCCAGAAGGCTGAGACCGCTTTTTCCGACCCCACTGGGAAAACGCTTCCCAGCCGTCGGGAACCCCGGGCCCGGACGGGCTCCTGGCGGCGCGCGTTCGGCCGCGACTGGCAGCTCTACACGCTGGCGGTGCTGCCCCTGGCGTTCTTCGTGCTCTTCCGCTACGTGCCGATGCTCGGCAACATCATCGCCTTCCGCAAGTACGAGCCCGGCGGCAGCCTGTTCGGCGAGACCTGGGTGGGCCTGCGCTACGTGAAGATGTTCCTCGCCGACCCCTCGTTCTGGAACGTCTTCACCAACACCCTCGTCCTCGGCGCGCTCACCCTGCTGTTCTGCTTCCCGCTGCCGATCGTGCTGGCGCTGCTGCTCAACGAGGTGCGCAACGCCAAGGTCAAGCGGTTCCTGCAGTCGGTGTCGTACCTGCCGCACTTCCTGTCGGTGGTGATCGTGGCCGGCCTGGTCATGCAGCTCGTGGCCATCGACGGGCCGGTGAACCAGCTCGTCAAGGCCCTCGGCGGCGAGCCGACCGCGTTCATCCAGAAGCCGGAGTGGTTCCGTACGATCTTCGTCTCCTCCGAGGTCTGGCAGACGGTCGGCTGGGGGACCATCCTCTACCTGGCCGCGCTGACCACCATCGACGAGCAGCTCTACGAGGCCGCGCGCATGGACGGCGCCGGGCGGTGGCGGCAGATCTGGCACGTCACCCTGCCCGGCATCCGGCCCACGGCCGTCACGCTGCTGATCCTCAACATCGGCACCTTCATGACCATCGGCTTCGAGAAGGTGCTGCTGCTGTACAACCCGCTGACGTACCCGACCGCCGACGTCATCACCACGTTCCTGTACCGGATGGGCGTGGAGTCCAGCAACCTCAGCTACGCCGCCGCGATCGGCCTGTTCGAGGCGCTGGTCGGCGTGGTGCTGATCGTGTCGGCGAACCTGATCTCCCGCCGAGCAGTAGGGACGAGCCTGTGGTGACCTTGGACCGCACCCGCGGCTACCGCGTCTTCCAGGGGATCAACGCCGTCATCCTGACCGGCGTGGTGATCGTGACGCTGTACCCGTTCGTCAACATCGTGGCGCGCTCGTTCAGCGAGGAGCGCTACATCGTGGGGGGCCAGGTCAACCTGATCCCGCGCGGGTTCAACATCGAGACGTACAAGCTGGTCGTGTCGGACCCGATGTTCTGGACGAACTACCGCAACACGGTGGTCTACACGGTCGTGGCGACCGCGATCGCGATGTTCCTCACGACCTGCTACGCGTACGTGCTGTCGAAGAAGCACCTGAAGGGCCGCACCTTCCTCATCTGGATCGCGGTCTTCACCATGATCTTCTCCGGCGGCCTGATCCCGAACTACGTGCTGGTCAACAGCCTCGGCCTGACCGACACGATCTGGTCCGTCGTCCTGCCGAACGCCATCAGCGTCTTCAACCTCCTGGTCATGAAGACGTTCTTCGAGGGCCTGCCGCGGGACCTGGAGGAGGCCGCCGCCATCGACGGGCTCAACACCTACGGCGTCCTGTGGCGGATCGTGCTGCCGCTGTCCAAGGCGGTCATCGCGACCATGGTGCTGTTCTACGCGGTCTCGTTCTGGAACTCCTGGTTCACGGCGTTCCTCTACCTCAACGACGGCGACCTGTTCCCGGTGACCATCTACCTGCGCAACCTCATCGCCGGCGCGACCGGCGCGGAGGCCGCGGGCGCGGGGATCGCCGAGGCGTCGGCCGCCGCGGCCAACATCCAGGCCGTGACGATCATGCTCACCGTGCTGCCGATCCTGGCGGTCTACCCCTTCGTCCAGAGGTACTTCGTCTCCGGCGTCATGCTCGGCGCCGTCAAGGGCTGATTCCTCCGTTCCGTCCCTCACCAAAGGAAGCTCCCCCCATGCGCGACATCTCACGGCGTCAGGCGATCATCGGACTGGGCGCGTTCACGCTCGTGCTCGCCGGCTGCGGCGAGGACGAGACTCCGAAGAAGGCCGCCGACGTGTCGGGCAACCGGGCCGCCGCGATGGCCAACTACGGCGTCAACCAGCAGTTCAAGGCGACCGAGCCGATCTCGTTCGACGTGCTCTACAACAACCACTCGTTCTATCCGAACAAGAACGACTGGCTGCTCTGGCAGGAGCTCACCAAGCGCACGAACGTGACGCTGAAGCCGGTGGAGGTGCCGCTCAGCGACTACGAGAAGAAGCGCGGCCTGCTCGTGGGCTCCGGCCAGGCCCCGCTCGTCATCCCGAAGACCTACCACCCGCAGGAGGAGGCGTTCGTCGCCTCGGGAGCGATCCTGCCGGTCAGCGACTACTTCGATCTCATGCCCAACCTCAAGGACAAGATCGCCAAGTGGAACATGGGCCCCGACCTGGACACCCTGCGCCAGGCCGACGGCCGCATCTACCTGCTGCCGGGCCTGCACGAGGAGGTCTGGGTCGACTACACGCTGGCCGTCAGGACCGACATCCTGGAGAAGCTGAAGCTGGAGGTCCCCAAGACCTGGGACGACCTCTACACGGTGCTGAAGGCGATGAAGGCGGAGTATCCCGACCTCTACCCGATGACCGACCGCTGGGGCGTGCCGACGCCGGGCGGCAACCTGCTCAAACTCGTCGCCCAGGCGTACGGCACCAAGGGCGGCTGGGAGTACCAGCACGCGACCTTCGACACCGCGAGCGGGAAGTTCGTCTACACCGGCGCGATGCCGCAGTACAAGCAGATGATCGAGTACCTCGCCAAGCTGGTGAAGGAGAAGCTGCTCGACCCGGAGAGCTTCACCCAGCAGGACGAGCAGGCCAAGCAGAAGTTCAACTCCGGCAAGTCGTTCGTCATCAGCGCCAACGCCCAGACGATCATCAACGACCACCGGCCGACGCTGACCAAGCTCGTCCCCGGCGCGAAGATGGCCAAGATCCCGGTCCCGATGGGCCCGGTCGGCGAGTACAAGATCGGCACCCGCCTGGAGAACGGCGTCATGATCTCCAAGAAGGCGCTGGAGAACAAGAACTTCGTCGCCATGATGCAGTTCATCGACTGGCTCTGGTATTCCGACCAGGGCCAGGAGTTCGCCAAGTGGGGCGTCGAGGGCGTCACGTACACCAAGGACGGGTCCGGGGCGTACCAGCTGGCCAAGGACGTCGACTTCGTCGGGCTCAACCCCGGCGCGCCCAAGCACCTGCAGAAGGACTTCGGCTTCTCCAACGGCGTGTTCGCCTACGGCGGCACCACCGCGCTGCTCAACTCCACCTTCTCCCCGGAGGAGCTGGAGTTCCAGAAGGTGATGAACGCCCGCAAGCCGTGGCCGATCGAGCCGCCGCATCCGTTCAACGAGGAGGAGCGCGAGCAGGCGACGCTCTGGGAGACCCCGCTGAAGGACTACGTCACCCAGCAGACGCTCAAGTTCATCCTCGGCGAGCGCGACCTCGGCGAGTGGGACGCCTACGTCAAGGAGCTGGAGGGCAAGAACATGACCTCCTACGTGAACCTGGTCAACACCGCCTACGAGCGTTTCAAGAAGGAGCACGGCTGAGCGCCATGAACACCCGGACGGGGGGAGCGGCGGCCGGATCGCGCTTCGGAGAGGGGCCGCTCTCCCGCGCCGCCGCGCTCATCTACACCCTGATGGTCGTCGAGGCCATGTTCCTGCTCGCCGCCGCGCCGGGCCTGGCCGCCCTGACCCTGCTCGGCGGCGACGCGAGCAACGTGCCGCTGGCGGCGCTGTGCGCGCTGCCGCTCGGCCCCGCGCTGTCGGCCGCCCTGTACGCGCTGCGCCGGCGCAGCCGGGACCTCGCCGACCTGCGCCCGGCGGCGGCGTTCTGGCGCGGCTACCGGGCCAACGCCGCCGGGGCGCTGAAGATCTGGGCGCCCTGGCTGGCCGGCGTGGCGGTCGTCGGCACCACCCTGGCCAACTTCGGCGCGGCCGGGGTGCCCGGCTGGTGGGCGGGGCTGCTGGTCCTCGTCGCGCTCGGCGGCCTGCTCTGGGCCGGCAACGCGCTGGTGATCACCTCGCTGTTCGCCTTCCGCGCGGTGGACGTGGCCCGCCTGGCCTCCTACTTCCTGCTGCGCCATCCGAAGGCGGCGCTGGCGAACACGTCCCTGCTGGTCGTGGCCGCCGGCGTCACCATGATCGGCACCGAGCTGCTGACGGCGCTGCTGGCCTCGGCGTTCGCGGCCGCGCTGCTCAGGAACAGCCGCCCGGTGACCGCCGAGGTCGAGGAGCGCTTCACCGCCTGAAGCTCAGTGGATGCGGCGGCCGTGCGCGTCCGGGACGCCCGACTTGCGGAAGAAGTAGGTGTTGACCTGGTCGCGCCACTCCTCGGCGGAGCGCTGCTGCTCGGCCAGCAGCTCCGTGACGCGGGCGTGGTACGCCGGGTCCACCAGCCCCGAGCCGTCCAGCTTGTCCCAGCGTGCCCGCATCGCTGAGACCTCCTCGACCCCGGCGAAGTGCGTGTCGTAGATGTGCTGGATCACCGTCGAGCCGCTTCGCAGCACGTGCCCGTACGGGACGTGGTGGAAGAACAGCAGCAGCTCGTCCGGGCAATGCTCCAGGGACTCGTACACGTCGGCCCACGGCCGCGGGTACTGGCCGGTGAAGCCGGTGCCCGTGGCCCGGGTGCGGTCCACGCCGACGCCGTCGCGGTCGGCGAAGTGGTAGGTGCCCCACGGGGTGTACTCGTAGCCGTCCACGTCCGGGCCGTAGTGGTGGCCGGGGCGGACCATGAAGCCGACGCCCAGCGGGGCCGTGTAGCGCTCGTACGTCCGCCACGACCCGTCCATGATCGCGTGCAGCGTGCCGCGCAGCTCATCCGCGGTCCCCGGGAAGGTCAGGTCCGCCCACTCGTCGAGGATGGCGGCCGGGTCCAGGCGGGGGTCCCAGGCGAGCCGGCCGAAGGCGTACAGGTTGGCCTGGGCCAGGGGATGGCCGGTCCAGTAGGGGTCGTCGCCCGCGTTGGAGACGGCGACCAGCCCGCCCCCGTGAACGGCCACGTCCGCGACGGTGCGGCCCTCCTCGCCCCACGGGCGGAAGGCCAGCAGCTCGCTCCACATCGGCGCCAGGTAGCACACGTGCCGCTGCTGGCCGGTGTACTCCTGCGTCACCTGGAGCTCCACCGCCAGCTTCGTGGCCGGCATGGCGGCGATCACCGGCGAGACCGGCTCACGCGGCTGGAAGTCCATGGGACCGTGCTTGACCTGGAGGATCACGTTGTCCGCGAACCGCCCGTCGAGCGGGGCGAAGTGGTCGCAGGCGGCGCGGGCGCGGTCGGTGGAGCGGTCGCGCCAGTCCTGGCGGTGGTTGTAGACGAACGCCCGCCAGTGCACCACCCCGCCGTGCGGGGCCAGCGCGGCGGCGAGGACGGCCGCTCCGTCGGCGTGGCTGCGCCCGTACGCGAACGGCCCCGGCTGCCCCTCGGAGTCGGCCTTGACCACGAACCCGCCGAAGTCCGGCACCGCCGCGTACACCCGGTCGGCGGCGGCCGCCCACCACCGGCGCACCTCCTCGTCCAGCGGATCGGCGGTGGGCAGGCCGCCGAGGACGACGGGGGAGGCGAAGCCGACCGACACGTGCGCGCGGATCCCGTACGGGCGCAGCTCGGCGGCGATGGCGGCCACCTCGCCGAGGCGGTCGGTCAGCAGGCGGGCCTCGGTGGCGTGCACGTTCACGTTGTTGATCGCGACGGCGTTGATCCCGGCGGCGGCCAGCAGCCGGGCGTAGGCGCGCACCCGCGTCAGGTCCTCGCGCAGCTCCCCGTCGCGCCAGAACAACGAGCCGCCCGCGTAGCCGCGCTCGACCTGACCCATCACGGGGTGCACGGCGATGTTGTCCCAGTGGTCGAGCATGCGCAGGGCCGCGGCGGGCGCGTGCCGCTCGACCGGCCGGTCCCCGGGCGCGAAGGCCGTCTCGCCCAGGCGTACCAGGTGGAACAGCCCGTACAGCAGCCCGGCGGGGGCGTCCGCCACGACGACGGTGACGCCGTCGCGGCGGGCCAGGGCGTACCCCTCCGCGCCGGTGGGCCCGGCCTCGGCGGCGACCGCCCGCGCCGGCTCCGGCAGGCCGTCCGCGCCGCTCAGGGCGAGCACGCAGCCGACCGGACCCGTGCTGGCCTGCCCGCCGCCGTGGCGGGCCGTGGCCGCCGCGACCTCCTCGCGGACCGTCTCCACCAGCGCGCCCTCGCCCAGCACGAGAACCTGGCGCGAGCCGATCGCCCGGAACGCCTCCGGCGGCAGCCACGCCGGATGCACGTCGGTCAGCTGAGGAACGGTCACGGGACTCCTCCGGGTGACGAACACATTGATCAGTCCGAATCTACCGAAAGGGGATCATCGTCGCAGTAGTCTGCCCACGTGCGCGTACGAGGCGACGACGGGGGAGAGCCGGGATCGAGGTCACCGGCTGATCCAGGGGGCCGCGCGTGAGGGTCACCATCGTCGGCGGTGGCGGGTTTCTCGGGGGCGAGCTCGTGCGGCAGGCCGGGGCGGCCGGTCACCGGGTGGCCGCCACCTGCTTCAGCCGTCCCGGGCGGGCGGCGGAGGCCGAGTGGCGGTCGCTCGACGTCCGCGACCGGGACGCCGTGGCCGCCGTGCTCGCGGCGCTGCGCCCCGACGTCGTCGTCAACGCCGCCTACCGGCAGGACGACTGGGCCACGACGGCGACCGGCGCCGCCCACGTGGCGCTCGCCTGCGCCGCGCAGGGGGCCCGCCTGGTCCACGTGTCGAGCGACGCCGTCTTCTCGGGCAGGGCGGTCACCTACGCCGAGGACGCCGAGCCCGACCCGATCTCCCCGTACGGCGCGGCCAAGGCGGCGGCCGAGGTGGCCGTAACCGCCATCGACCCGGCGGCGGCGGTCGTCCGCACCTCCCTCATCATCGGCGACGGCGGCTCGCCCCAGGAGGCCCGGGTGCACGCGCTGGCCACCGGCTGGGCGGACGGCGTGCTGTTCACCGACGACGTACGCTGCCCCGTGCACGTGAGCGACCTCGCCGCGGCCCTGCTGGAGCTGGCCGCGTCCGGGCAAGCCGGCGTCCACCACGTGGCCGGCCCCGACGCGGTGAGCCGCCACGAACTCGGCTGCCTGATCGCCCGCCGCGACGGGCTCGACCCGGCCCGGCTGCCGGCCGGCCTGCGCGCAGGGTCGGGCGTGCCCGGCCCCGCCGACGTGCGCCTCGACTGCACGGCGACCCGGCGCCGGCTGCGCACCAGGCTGCGCGGCGCGCGCGAGTTCCTCCGCGCGGGCGCTCCTGGTCCTTCGCCTGCCGGCACGACAGGCCTTCCCGGCAGTCAGCCGCCGGGCCCAGCCGCTCCCCCAGCTTGATTCGCCATGCCCTCTACGACACCCCCCGCCCTCGGCCGGGAAGCCCAGGAGCCGGTACGCGAGATCGAGCAACTGCCGCCGCAGCCGTCGCGCACTGGGCCACGCCCGCTTGCAGATCATCGCCGCATGAGCAGGGTGGTCAACTGACGCTCATTCCGCGCGCCGGCCACTCATTCGTCTCGTCGAAAAGCGAGATGATCTTCCGGGAAGCCTTGAGGAAGTGGTAGTCGACCGCGCCTTCTTCCGGCCGGGCCCGGCATTCTCCCTTGTCGACGACGAGAGTCGAGGTCATCGCGGCTGAGTCGGCTCCGAAGACGTAGCGCACGCTCAGCGAGTCTTCGTGCACCTTCGAGAAGTAGACGATCGCCGCCATTCACCAGTCGCTTTCCATGTCTTCGCGGATGTTGAGAGGGACCTGGCTCTCCCAATGGTAGGTCTCGTTGGCTGCCGCGTGCGCCTCCTGGTAGGTGCAGCCGGGATGTTCACGCAGGTAGTTCAGCTCCGCCAGTTCATGCTCAAGGAGGATGAAGTCCTCGGGCAGCGGCCTGCCGGACCGCAGACGGATCCAGGCGTCGGCGATCTCCGGGTCGGCGTCGAAGCTCCGGAGAACGATTTCCCCCGTCTCGCGGTCCTCGATGCGGTGTGCCGTCTCCATCAGATGCCGTTTGACATCCGAGATCTCCTTTTCCGTGAATCCGGACGAGCCGTTCATGCGCAGCACGTCCCGCGTGTTGGCACTGATCGCCGTGATGTCTCTGGAGTCGGCCAGGAAGGAGTCATATGCTTCCTTCGCCCATTTGGTCTGGGCCAAGTCGTCCAGAATGTCGCGTGGGCGGCGTCGTGCCCCCGTGAGCCACTCTTCGGCGGCGCCGGCACGATACAGCCTGAGGGCGTGCAGCGTGGTCGCGACGAGGGCGAGCGTGCTCGCGATGCCCGTGCCGACCGCGGGGATGGCCGGATCGCAGCCCAGCTCAGGCAGTTCGAAGGGATGGGAAGGATCGGCTTCGTAGGTGATCGTGCCACAGGCGGCCGAAGCGGGCGTGGCGTCCAGGAGCAGGAACATCATGACGCCCGCGGCTGCCGCGGCCAGCCATCCTGCGATCAGCGTGCACGGGGGCCTGGTCATATGGCCGCCTTCAGCCGCAGGATCTGGGCGTGCAACGTCTCCTCGTCAGGAGCGGACGGGTCCCTCTCGCCGCGCAGGTGGTGCCAGCGCTCGGTGGCGAGCGAGAGCTGGGCCGCGTGCAGGCGCGACAGACGGTGGTAGGCGGTGACGCCGTGGCGCAGGCTTCCCGCGGCGCGCAGGGCGTCCACCTTGAGCCGGAAGCGCCGGGCGGGTGAGAGAAGCACCGCTGCTTCCCAGGCGTCGATCACGTCCTGGGCGGAGCGCGGCAGGTCCGCCAGCGCTTCGCGCAGGCCGCCCTCCTGACTGCGCAGCCCGCGGCGCAGGAGGAGCACGTACAGGACGACCAAAGGACCCTGGAACAGCAGCAGCTGGGCGGGTGTCAGCACCAGGACGTCAACGGCGTCATCGGCGGTGAACCACGTGCGGGATTCCTTGGCGATGTAGTCCAGCATGGCGTTGTTGCAGAAGTGCGCGCTCGCCGCCGTGCAGAAGCCGAGGGCGATCGTGGTGATCTGCTGGGGGCGGCTGTGCAGCTGGCGAGCGATGCCGAAGGCCGCGCCGGTGATGGCGGTGAACGCGGTGTGCGCGGCCATGAGCCCGGCCACCTGCCGGGCCCAGAAGTGGAAGCCGGCGCCCGACCCGTCGAAGGCGGCCATGTACGTGACGCTCTCGGCGAAGTTGAAGCCGAGCCCGGTCGCGGCGCCGACGACGATGCCGGAGACGACGGAGTCGAAGTGCCGCCGGTGGAGCAGGAAGAGGATGGCCACGCCCGCCCCCTTGCCGAGCTCCTCGAAGACGCCCGTGATCATGGGCAGGCCGATGTCCTTCAGGTGCGTCATGTCCAGGGGGTTCTCCGGGAGCGGGAAGTGCAGGGTGGAGAAGGACTTCCACCACTCGTTCATGGTCAGGCCGAATCCGGTGGCGACGACCGCTCCCCATGCCAGGGCGGTCATCAGCAAGCGCACGGGCACCCGCCGGAAGCGCTGCATGTGGTGCACGAGCCACAAGGCGTACAGGGTCGGCGGCAGGCACAGGAGAAAGGCCAGCGCGTGGGCGCGCGGCCAGACGGCCACGTCGAGGAGGGACGGGATCTTCGAGGCCGGCAGCGCCAGCAGTGTCATCACGAGGGTTCTCCGGTATCGCCGTGCCACTCGCTCGCGGCGGTGCGGCGGCACGTGGCGGGCCTTGGCGTACCGCAGATGTCCCACGGCGACGGCCGACAGCACCGCCAGCAGTGCCCAGCCGGGCAGGTACTGCCAGTAGACGAGCGAGGCGAGGAAGTTCGAGATCCTGGTCAGCTCCGGGATGCCTGCTTGCGCCACGTCGATCTGCGGCGGACGGATCTGATTGATCAGCATGGTCAGCGCGACCGCCACATGCAGCGAGACCAGGACGAGCAGCGCCAGGCGCTGCCGTGGGCAGACGGGCAGAAGGCGAGTGTGCGCTTCCTCGGTCATGCGTCACCTGCCGGGCAGTGGGGGCGGGGCGGGGCGGGCGCCGGCCTGGGAGGGAATGGCCGTCGGCCAGGCGCGATCCGGCACGGGCGGGGACGGCCGGCCCGGGAGGCCGGGCAGATCGTCCAGAGTGATGCGCCGGTCGATCGCGCAGCTCACGACGAGCCCGAGCGTGAGCAGGCAGCCCCCGGCGATCGAGGTGAAGGTACGGAAGAGGCGCAGGTGCGGCCGGGACTCGAAACCGGCGGGCTCTGGCAGCGCGCGCGGTGCGCGGGCCCGCTCGTGTCGCGGAGCGCCGGGCCCGGCCGTGCGTGGCTTCCGACCGCGTCTGAACCTCTTGGGCCTGTTCGCGTAGAGGAAGACGCCGACCCCTGCGACGACGAGCGTGAACATGATGCTGCGGATCGCCGCCACCAGGCGCGACGATGCCGGGTCGTCGTCCCCGGCCGTGGCCAGGGGCTGCACGAAGAACTCGCCGAGGGGCCCGATGTCGCTCACGTGGCAAGGTCCCGCGCCGGGAAGGGTGAGCGCGAGGTTCGTCGCGTGCAGCCGGTAGGCGCCGGGAACCGCCTTCCACGTGCCGGTGTCCAGGTGGCCGGAACCGTGCAGGAAGGCGCGACCGCCCACCGCCGTCCCCTGGAGGGGAGCCACCCATTCGGCTGTCGCGGCAGCCGCGTGATTGTCATAATCCTCGAACCGTTTGCCGGGTTTTAAGGACAATGTGACGCGCCCGGATATCTGGGCGGGAATGTCCAGGATATCCCCACTGGGAATTACCGGTCGTGCGGCACCGACGCCCTCCAGGTCAAGTCGTACCTGGAATGGTGTGGTGCTGGGCGCGCCGGCCAGGATGACCGAGGGAGTTTGAACCGTCAGTTGCCCTGTTCCTCCCCTGGCGCAGACGACCGGGGCCGGTCCGGCATGGGTGTGACCTGCGGTGACGACGCCGGACGCCTGGAGGGCGGCGATGATGCCCAGAGTGCCGATCCCAAAAAGGGTGTATCGCATATATGTACTCTCCAGAGGTGGCCGGCGAGCCCCGCGCCGCAGGATTCTCTTTCAGCGCGAGGATATCCCGGCCACTTGAGGAATTCACCGGGGATTTCGGTGGACGATGTTCGTCCGGAAACGTGCGTCCGGTATTTGGCATGAATCCGGGTGTCAGGCACGCGCGTCCTTTGACGATGAAGTGGATCAATGCCGTCGTGCGCGAGCGCCCGGCGTGATGCGCCGGCGGCGCCTGCCTGTGCTATGTTGAATAAACGTTTACTCAGCGAAGGTGAAGGCATGGCCAGGTCACGAAGCGAGCAGGCGGTATGGCGCCGGGAGCAACTGCTGGACGCGGCCTTGCGGGTGTTCGCGGAGAAGGGCGTGGACGGGGCCACGGTCAAGGACGTGGCTCAGGCCGCCGACGTCACCCCGGGCCTGCTGTACCGCTACTTCGACAGCAAGGAGGCGATGGTGGAGACGCTCCTGTCGGAGCGGGGCTTCCTGCCGCGCCTGCGGGAGCTGCGCGTGGAAGATCACGACACCCGGCCCGCCGTCGTGGTGCTGACCGAGCTGCTGGAGGCGTTCGACCGGCTGCTGGCCGACAACGCCGAGCTGATGGCGGTGTTCTTCAGCACCGTCCAGGCCCGCGCGCCGCTCGCGGCCCTGGTGGGCGAGGGCCAGCGGCTCATCGGCGACTTCCTGCTCGCCCGCATCGACGCCGGTGAGCTGCGCCCGCACGACACGGTCACGGCCGCCAGGACCCTGTTCGCCACCGTCGCCGTCAACCGGCGGCTGGGCACCCCCATCGACATCGCGGCCCTGGTCGGGCTGCTGTTCCCGGAAGAAGGATGAGATGCGCGCACAATGCTGTGTCGTCGGCGGCGGCCCCGCGGGCATGATGGCCGGGCTGCTGCTGGCCCGTCAGGGCGTCGAGGTGGTCGTCCTGGAGAAACACGCGGACTTCCTGCGCGACTTCCGCGGCGACACCGTCCACCCCTCCACCCTGCAACTGATCGTCGAGCTGGGCTGGATCGAGGAGTTCCTGGACCTCCCGCACGCCAAGATGTCGCAGGTGGCGGTCAACATGGGCGACCGGGACGTCACCTTCGCCGACTTCAGCCGGTTGAACGTGCGCTGCCCCTACATCGCGTTCATGCCGCAGTGGGACGTGCTGGACTTCCTGGCCGGCAAGGCCACGGCCTACCCCTCCTTCCGCCTCCTGCGCCGCGCCCGGGCCACGGAACTGCTCACCGACCGGGGGAGGGTGACCGGCGTCCTGGCCGACACCGCCGAAGGCCCCGTCGAGGTGCGGGCCGACCTGGTGATCGGCGCCGACGGCCGCCACTCCACCGTACGGGCCCGCGCCGGCCTCACCCCCGTCGCCTCCTCGCCTCCCATGGACGTGCTGTGGTTCCGCCTGCCCCGCCGCCCGCAGGACCAGGTGCCCTTCTTCCAGGGCGGCAAGGGGGCACTGATCTCCATCGACCGCGGCGACTTCTGGCAGCTGGCCTACGCGATCCCGGCCGCCGCCTTCGACGAGCTCAGGACCGCCGGGCTGCCGGCGTTCCGTGACCGGGTGGCGCACCTGGCCCCGGCCCTGCGCGACCGCGTGGAGGAGATCCGCGACTGGGAGGCGGTGCACCATCTGAGCGTACGGGTGGACCGGCTGCCCCGCTGGCACCGGCCGGGTCTGCTGTGCATCGGCGACGCCGCCCACGCCATGTCGCCCGCCGGCGGCGTGGGCATCAACCTGGCCGTCCAGGACGCCGTGGCCGCCGCCAACCTGCTGGGCCCGCTCCTCGCCCGGGGCGGCACGCCGCAGGACGCCGACCTGGCCCGGGTGCAGTCACGCAGAGAGCGCGCCGCGAGGATCACCCAGGCCTTCCAGCTCGGCATCCTGCGCGACCTCTATCCCAAGGACCTGGGCGACGACACCACCCGGCACGCGCCTCCGATCTTCACGGCGTTCCGGACGCTGCCGCCGCTGCGCCACCTGATGGGCCGCTTCATCGGCCTGGGCGTCCGCCCGGAGCACATCGCCGCATGACGGTCGGGCGGCCGGTGTGCGATCGCTTGACGTGGTGGCAAGTCTGCAAGTTAATGTGAACATGAAGTCAAGCGAGTGGATGCAGATCGGGGAGCTCGCCGAGCGGTTCGGCCTCGCCCCGCACGTCCTGCGCCACTGGGAGGCCATGGGCCTGCTGACCCCCGCCACCAGGGTCAACGGCCGCCGTCGCTACACCAGCGACCACGTCGTCCGCGTCCTGACGATCGTGCGCGCCAAGGCGGCGGGCATGAGCCTGGAGCAGATCAGGGACGTCCTCACCGTCTCCGGTCAGGCCGAGCGCCAGGCGCTCCTCCAGCGGCACCACGCCGACCTGGAACGCCGCCTCCAGGAGACAGCGGCCTCGAAGGCGCTGATCGAGCACCTCATGCGGTGCACCGCCGACGACTTCACCCAGTGCCCCGACTTCCGGCGGATGGCGGAGAGCGCGGCCGGACCCCTCGCCCTCGGCAAGGACGGCTGCGTGATCCGAGAACGCGGCTAGCGGGCGATCAGCTTGTCGAGGGTGAGCGGCGGCGCCGGCGGCAGCGGCACGGCGTGCTCGGCCCGGAACGACTGCAGCAGGTATGCCACCAGCCGCCGCGACGCCGCCGCGGCCTCCTCCTCGGGCCCGGTGGCGATCGCGCAGTTGGCCTTGAGCAGCAGCATCAGGTCGGCCATCGCGAAGTCGGCGCGCAGCCGACCGGCCGCCTTGGCCCGCCGTACGACCTCGCCGAAGTGCTCCTCGACGCGCGTGCGCTCGCGCTCGTAGTCGACCGCCTCGGGGAAGGCCGTCAGGAACGCCTCGGTGAAGCCCCGGTCGGCGACCTGCATCGCGCACACCTTCTCGATCGCCGCGCAGAACCCGCGCCAGGGGTCGGGGTCGGCCAGCGCCTCCTCCACCAAGGACGCGCACGCGGTCAGCTCGTCGGCGAACACCTCCGTGATCAGCGACTCCCGCGAGGGGAAGCGCCGGTAGAGCGTCGCCATGCCGACCCCGGCCCGCCGCGCGACGGCCGCCATCGGCACGCCGAGCCCGCGCGCGGCGAACGCCTCCCTGGCGGCGTCGAGGATGCGCTGCCGGTTGTCCCGCGCGTCCGCTCGCAACTGAGAGGGATGACCAGGCATGTTTCTCACCTTAACGTAAATGGACAGCACTATCCGCTTAGTTGGCTAGCGTCCCGTTCATGGACACAGCGAGTGAGATGCGCGCGGCCCTCTTCGACCGGTACGGGCCCCCGGACGTGCTCTACGTGGGCGAGCTCCCGAGGCCGGTCCCGGCCCCGGGCGAGGTGCTGGTGCGCGTGCGCGCCATCAGCGTCAACGGCGGCGAGCTGTACGGGCGGGCGGGCCGGCTGCGGGCGGTGACCGGGCTGATGGGCCGCGGCTTCCCGAAGCGCGTCGGCCTCGACCTCGCCGGGGAGGTCGTCGCCGTCACCCCCGGCGTACGCGGGCCCCAGGTGGGCGACCTGGTCTGGGGCGGGCCGGGACGGACGTTCGGCACCGCCGCCGAGTACGTCGCCATCCGCCCCCGCCACCTGTCCCCGGCCCCGGCCGGCCTCGACCCGGCCGAGGCCGCGGCCCTCGTCGTGGGGACCACGGCGATCACCGCCCTGCGCGACAAGGCGCGCCTCCAGCCCGGCGAGCGCCTGCTCGTACGCGGCGGCAGCGGCGGCGTGGGCGTCGTCGCGGTGCAGCTCGGCCGGGCGCTCGGCGCCCACGTCACAGCCCTGGCCGGGGCGCGCAACCTCGACCTCGTACGCGAGCTCGGCGCGCACGAGGCCCACGACTACCGCACCACCGGCCCGGCCGACCTGGCGCCCTTCGACGTCGTCCTGGACACCGTGGGCACCGAGCACCCCGCCTACCGCCGCCTCCTGACGCCGCGCGGCCGGATGGTGGCGATCGCCTTCGACCTCGACCGGACCGCCGCGTCGCTGGCGTACGTCGTCCTCTCCGCCGTGCACGGCCGGCGGCGGGTGCGCGTCTTCAGCGGGACCCAGGACCATCGCCTCCTCGCCGACCTCGCCCGCTACGTCGAGTCCGGCGCGATCCGGCCGGTCGTGGACACCGTGTACCCGCTGGCGGACATCGCGGAGGCGCACCGGGCACTGGAGGCGGGCGGCGTGCGGGGCAAGGTCGTCGTCCGGCTGGACTGAGCCGGAGGGCTCAGCCGGTGACGAGCGCGTTGACGACCAGGGTCTCCTCGCCCGCCGCGCCGTTCACCCGCAGCGACACCTCCCAGGCGCCGCTCATCAGGAACAGCTCGCCCTCGGCGACGAAACGGCCCGGCGCCGTCGCGCGGGCGGACAGCTCCGACGTGGCATGGCCCATGCCGGTCATGACCGCCGAGACCGCCACCGTGTAGGCGTCGCCGGAGGTCACCCCGACCTCGACGGTGATCGGGCCGGTCGTGGGCCTTGCGATGACGACGGTGGCGGCGTAGTGGGCGCCCGCGACCGACGCGCGCAGCGGCTCGGCCGCCGTGCCCCGGCCCACGACGAAGATCACCACGGCGGCCGCGACGAGGGCGGCGGCGATCAGGGCCCGCCGCCTCATCGCGCGTTCTCCTGCGCGCTCACCTCTACCGTGAACGGCACGGTCACGATGCGGTCGGCCAGCGCGTACTGGACCCAGGCCAGGTAGCTTCCCTCGGCCGGGAAGCTGAAGGTGAAGCGCAGCCGCCGGGAGCCCGGCGAGCCCATCTCGTGCACGTGACCGAGGAAGGCGCCGTCGCGGTCGCGGACGATCAGGTGCCCGGCCATGCCCAGCCACGGCCGCACCGGGCCGGTCGCGTCCACCTCGATGGTCGCCGGCCGCCCGGCGACCGGAACAGCGGGCGTCACCACCGGCACCGCCCCGCCCGTCCCCGCGCCACCACTCACGTCGCTGCCAGTGCTGTCGCCCGCGTCGCTGCCCACGTCGCTGCCAGTGCTGTCGCTCTTGCCGGCGTTCGCGTCACTGCCCGTGCCGTCGTCGGCGGCTGACTGCCTGCCTGAGCGGTGCACGTCGAAGCTCGCCGCCAGGAGCTGGCCGCCGGAGTCCTCGCGTTCCAGCTCGGCATGCGCGAGGTAGCGGCCCGGCCGGTCGGCGCGCAGCCGGACCTCCAGCCGCCCGGGACCGGTGCGCAGCGGATGGACGTGGCGGAAGTAGCTCCCGTCCTCACTGGTGACGACCAGATGGGCGAGCGCCTCGTGGTGGGCGGTCAGGTCGTCCACGGGCCGCCCGGTGGAGCCGTCCACCAGATCCACCCGCAACGTGAACTCCTCTCCCGCGACCGGCCGCGCCGGCTCCGTCGCCACCCGTTCCTGCACGTACGGCCGCCCTCCGCCGGCCAGGGCGGTGACCGGCGGCGCGGCCCCGTCGGGCGGCCCCGGCGGCACCATCGGCTCGAACACGATGGCCATCGCCGCCACCGTCACCCCCGCAGCGGCCCCGGCCGCCACCGCCATCGCCGGCCCCGGCCGGGCCAGGGCCCCGGTGAGCAGCCCGCCCACCAGCAGCACCCCGGCCACGAAGAACCCGCCGTAGATCAGGAGCTCCGCCCCCGACCCCCGCTCCACCAGGACCCGGAACGGCACCACGGCGCTCTCGCCGCCCGCGCGCAACGTGAGCACGTGCGGCCCGGTCCGCTCCACCCGCAGCTCCGCGTAACGCGGGTCGGCCGCCGCCACCGCCTCGCCCGTCACCGTCCGCCCGTCCTCGGCCGACCGCACCTCCAGGGCGACCGGCAGGCCGGTGACCGGCTGGTAGGCGATGATCCCGATCCGCAGCGGGCCGGGCACCCGCGTGGTGCCCTTGACCACGACCGTGAGCTCCGTGCCCGCGATCGTCTGCGCGAGGCGCAGGTCCGCCCCGGCCGAGACGTTGTGCGCCGCGGCCGGGGACGCTCCCGTCGACAACAGGGCCGCCAGGAGCGCGGCGAACGCGAGCAGCCGGGCGACCCTCATGCCTTCTCGACGCCGCCGCCCGTGCCGACCGCGCCCCCGCCGCCCGTGCCGGCCTCGGCCCCGGCGGCGGGGGCGGGCACGGTCGCGTTCGGCAGGAACAGCACGCCGAGCACCAGCCCGATCAGCCCGGCCACGATCGGCGCGCCGGTCCACAGCTCCGGCACGGCCGGGATGCCGCCGCCCGCCGCCGAGGCCGCCCCGATGTACAGCGCCCACGTGGCGAAGCCCGACAGCCCCGCGAACGTCCAGTACTCCCGGCGCCGCGCCGCCGACGGCCGCAGCCACCGGATCAGCAGGTCGCCCACCAGGCCCCCGCCCACCACGGCCAGCAGGACCGGCGCGTTCCCGAACTCGGTCTGCGCGCCCGACATCAGGATCGCCACCGCGTACATGAGGGTCATCGCGCCGAAGGGCAGCTCCCAGCGGCGCAGGAGCAGCAGCACCGGGGTCAGCAGGATGACGTTGCTGATGACCATCGCGGTGGCCAGCCGTTCGGCGCCGCCGTCGTCCATGATGGAGAACGCCTCGACGATGCGGGCCGGCCGCCACTGCATGGCGTCACCGTACGACAGGAACAGCGACACCAGCGTGGTCGCGAACGCGAGCCCCACCAGCGCGGGCAGCAGCCGCCCGAGCGACGGGCGCGCGCCCACGTCGGGGGCGTTCCAGGCGGAACGGAGCGGCGTGGTGATGATGAGCAGCATCGTCGTGATCAGCCCCAGGTGCGACGGGCTGAACAGGATGTCCACGGTCGTCTCGATGCCGAGCAGCGTGTGCCACATCATGTCGGCGAAGCCGAACGCGGCGAATGCCGGAATCGCCACGAGTCCCGCCAGATATCCGCGCGGCACGGCGGCGAGGCCCTGCCGGCCCGCGCGTACGTTCCGCCACGCCTGCCACACCATCCAGCCGGACACCGCCGCGAATCCCGAATAGAAAACGGCGTGCCAGGGGGTGAAGAACGTCTCCAGCTCGCCCGCGAGATTGGTGTGCGCCCAGGCGTCGATCATCAGGCCGATGCCGAACCACACGCCCAGCAGCGCCGTGACGAGGTCCGTCCGTGGGCTCACCCAGTCCCGGGGCTCGCCCGTGTCCACGAGCAAGCGTCGTAAGCCGACATTCGCCAATGCCATCACAAAAGCCTCCCTTCGCTTCCTTCGATCCTTCCAGACGCGGCCGAAAGACGAGCGCCCGTATTTCGCTTCGTAAGTGACATGGCGTCATCCCGGAATTGCTTTGCGTGGAAATGACGCGATGTGTTTTCGGCGGATGACGGAACGTCGATTTCCGGACCGTTCCCAGCAATGCGGTGTGACGCATGTCACCCTCCCGATGGTCACGTCCGCGCGTCGCTGATCGTCCAAAGGGTGTCCTCCACACGGGGGCGAGCTGAAGGAGTGATGGGAAATGACGCACACCGAGTTGCGCGCGGTCGCCGAGGGCCGGGTGCTGCTGCCCGGTGACGACGGGTTCGAGCAGGCGTCCCGGCCGTGGAACCTGTCGGTGGAGCAGCGGGTTGCGGCCGTGGTCGAGGCGGCGGGGGCCGCCGACGTGGCCGCGACCGTCGCGTACGCGCGCCGCGAGGGGATCGCCGTGGCCGCCCAGCCGAGCGGCCACGGCGCCTCCGGCGCCGCCGACGGCGTGATCCTGCTGCGCACCGGCGCGCTGGACGAGGTCGGCGTGGATCCGGAGGCGCGCACCGCCCGCGTCGGCGCGGGCGCGAAATGGGGCAAGGTGCTGGCGGCGGCCGGCCCGCACGGCCTCACCGGCCTGGCAGGCAGCAGCCCCGTGGTCAGCGTGACCGGCTACACCCTCGGCGGCGGCCTGAGCTGGTTCGGCCGCCGGCACGGTTTCGCCGCCGACAGCGTGCGCGCCTTCGACGTGGTCACCGCCGACGGCGAGCAGGCCAGGGTCACCGCGGACTCCGACCCCGACCTGTTCTGGGCGCTGCGCGGCGGCGGCGGCGACTTCGCGCTGGTCACGGCCGTCGAGTTCGACCTGTATCCGGCGCCCGCCCTGTACGGCGGCCGCATGATGTGGCAGGGCCACCGCGCCCGCGAGGTGTTCGACGCCTTCCTGGAGCTCACCGCCGAAGCGCCGGACGAGCTGACCGCCTGGTTCGGCCGGGTACGGCTCCCGCAGGCCCCGCCCATGGTCGGGATCGACGTCGCCTTCCTCGGCGACGAGGCCGAGGGCCGGGCGCTGCTGGCCCGCCTCGGCCGGATCGGCGACCTGGCCGTGGACAACCGGGGTCAGGTCGCGGTGGCCGACCTGGGCGACATCGCCGGCGACCCCACCGACCCCTCGCCCGGCCGCGGGCGCACCGAGCTGCTCACCGCCGTGGACGAGGTGACCGCCAAGGTGCTGGCGGAGGAGCCGGTCGAGCCGATGTTCGGGCTGCAGGTGAGGCACCTCGGCGGCGCGCTGGCCGCGGAACGTCCCGGCGCGGGGCCGAGCGGGCCGGTCACGGAGCCGTACCTGGTCTACATGTTCGGGCCGGCGGCCGAGCCCGCGCAGGCGGCGGCCGTCGGCGCCCGGCAGGCCGCGCTCGCCGAGGAGCTGGGCGGGGTGGTCAGCGGGCGCAAGCCGTACACGATGCTGGGCGGCGGCGAGCGGGCCGAGCAGGCCTTCCCCGCGGCGACGCTCGACCGGCTGAGGGAGATCAAGCGCGCCCGCGACCCGCACGGCGTGCTGCGCGCGAACTACCCCGTCCTGGGGTAGCCGGACCGGTCGTTCGACCTCTCAGGACGGAGGGGTCAGACGACCGTCCCCTCGATCTCAGCGCTCGACACCGCGATGACGCCCTCGACCTCCGCCAGCTCCGCGATGAGCGGGCCGATCGCGCCCGAGCCCTGCACGACCAGCCAGATCGAGATGACGTGCGGGTCATGGCCCTCGCGGTGGCGTTCCATGCTCAGCTCCGCGATGACGAACCCCCGCTCCGTGCACAGGGACAGCACCTGCCGCAGCGCCCCCCGGCGGTCCAGGTACGTCACGCGCAGCCGCGCCTGGCTGTAGCGCGAGCGCGCCAGCCGGGCCTCCAGCGGCGGGAAGCCGAACGCCACGAGGAAGTGACCGGCGGTCACCACGACGGCCAGCAGCCACAGGCCGGAGCCGGCGGCCATGCCCACCGCGCAGGTCAGCCAGACCACCGCGGCCGTGGTGAGACCCCGCACCGCGTCACGCCGGACGAAGATCAGGCCGCCGCCGATGAAGCCGATCCCGGACACGATCTGGGCGGCCACCCGCGAGGGGTCCAGCGTGACGTGCTCGTCGAGGACGTCGGAGAAGCCGTGCTTGGACACGATCACGATCAGCGCCGAGGCGAAGCCGACCAGCGTGTGCGTACGCAGCCCGGCGCTCTTCTGCCGGGACTCCCGCTCCAGCCCGATCAGCGCGGACAGCAGCAGGGCCAGGGCCAGCTCACCCAGCTGGATCCAGCCCTGCCCGGCGAACCATTGCGCGGCGCCGGCCGCCCCCATGCCGACCATTCCCATCCGGGCAGGTCTCCCCGCGACCGGCCCCGCTCACACCCCGTCAGGAGGGCGCGGCGCTGCGCAGGAGCAGCAGGGCGCTGTCGTCCGTACGCCGCTCCTCCTCGCCGGCCCCCGCGATGAGGTCGTCCGCCAGGTCGCCCAGCGAGTGGCCGGGGGCGGGCGCGAACCGGGCGGCCAGGGCGGCGATGCCGTCGTTCAGGTCGCCGCCGGGCACCTCCACCAGGCCGTCGGTGTAGAGGGCGAGGGTCGCCCCCGGCGGCACGTTCACGGTCGTGGTGGCGTACTCGGCGTCCGGGTCGATGCCGAGCAGCAGGCCGGAGGCGGGGTCGATGATCTCGGCGGGGCCGCCGGGCAGGCCGAGCACCGGCGGCAGGTGCCCGGCGCTGGCCAGGAGGGCGACGCGGCGGCGCAGGTCGAAGGCGACGTAAAGGCAGCTCGTGAAACGTTCGGGGGTCTGCGCGGTGAGCAGCCGGTTGGTGCGCGCGAGCACCTCTCCCGGGCTCGTGCCGGCGGCGGCGTGGGCGCGGATGGCGGTGCGGGCCTGGCCCATCAGGGCGGCGGCGGTCATGTCGTGGCCCTGGACGTCGCCGATGACCGCCGCGGCCAGGCAGTCGTCGAGCCGGATCAGGTCGTAGAAGTCGCCGCCGATGTCCATGCCCGGCGTCAGCGGGACGTAGCGGGCGGCCACCTCCAGGCCGGGGAACTCGGGCAGGTCCTTCGGCAGCAGGCTCGACTGGAGGGACTGGGCGAGCTGGTGCTTGTGGTCGTACAGCCAGGCCCGCTCGAACGCCTGGGTGACCAGCCCGCCGATCGCGCTCAGCATGGCCCGCTCCTCCGCGCCGAACTCGTGCGGGCGGTCCCACGCGAGCAGGCACATGCCGATCGAGCGGCTTAGCGCCACGAGGGGCAGCATCGTCCAGGCGTTCATGCCGCCGGTGGGCCCCGCCTCGGGATGGGCCGCGCGGAGCTCGTCCTCGCTCCCGTAGAACGCCGGGGCCGCCTCGTCGCCCTGCGCCACGAGGCCGACCGGCCGCCCGTTGAACGACTCCAGGTCCTCCGGGCCGTAGCCGCGCGCGGCCACCACCCGCATCCGGCCGCTGTCCCAGGTGAGGATGGCCATCGCCTGCGCCTCGCAGGCCGGCAGGACCCGGTCGGCCACCAGGGCGACCACGTCCTGCGCGGTGGTCGCCCTGGCGAGGGCGGCGGCGAGCTGCAGGAGGTCGTGCAGACCGGTCACGCCGGTCCGGCCGCCGGCGTCCTCGGCGACGGGCCCGTGGTCGTCGGCGGGCGTGATCCGCAGCGTGACGCCGGGCAGGCTGGGATAGCAGTGGAACGACAGCAGCCGCCCGTCGGGCCTGCGAACGGTGAACGCCGTGGGCCGGTGGCTGATGATCGCCGAGCGATAGCCGTCCTCGTGGACGGGGTCGTCCAGCCAGGGCAGCGCCTTGCAGAAGCGCCTGCCGAGCATCTCCGACGGCCGGCAGGCGAGCAGCTCGGCCGCCGCCGCCGTCACGAGCGTCACCTGGCCGTGCCCGTCCAGATGGCAGTAGCCCTCCGGCAGGCTGCTGAGGCAGCTGATCGCGGTCAGCCCGGCGTACGGGCCGGGTGGGTGCGCCCGGACCGGGTTCAGGACCCGGGGCAGCGGATGCGGGGCGACCGGCTGGCCGCGCGCGTGCGCCTGCTGGAGCAGGTGACCCATCCGCGCGCCGACGTCGTCGATCACGTCGCGCAGGCGGCGGGGGAGCTCGCTCTCGCCGCCGGTCGGCCAGCCCAGGACCAGAGCGCCCCAGGCGGCCCCGTCGGCGCACAACGGGACGGCGGCGAGGCCGAAGTGGTAGGGCAGCGCCAGCGCCGCCGCGGGGAAGGCACGCGCCAGGGCCACCCGGTCGCCGAGCCAGAGCAGCCGCCGCTCGCGTACGGCGAGCGCGACGGGCGCGGGGTCGCTCGTCCGCAGCCGCGCCCACGCCTTGGCCGTGGCGACCGGCACCCCGACCGAGGCCTCCATGTTCAGCAGCCCGTCGCCGGGATCCAGGACGTAGACGGCGCCCAGGTGGGCCCCGACGCTGAACACGGCCTCGATCAGCAGGTCGTCCAGGCGGGACGACGCGATCGCCGCGCCCGGGATCGAACCGCTGTCACCCGGCCGCACCATGGCTGGTCCGGCTGCACGTCATAGGGCCAGCCTACGGGCGGCCGGGTATCCGGCTCGTCAAGACCGCCCCAGGCCCGCTCAGGGCCCGCCCGCGGGCGTCACCTGCGGGGAGCGGCGGTGCTCTCGCGGACGACCAGCTCGGTGGCGAGCTCGATCCGGCTCTGCGGCAGCGGCTCGCCGTGCGCGAGCGCCAGCAGCATGGTGGTGGCCGCCGCGGCCATGGCCGTGAGCGGCTGGCGGATCGTGGTGAGCGGCGGAAGGGTCCAGCGCACGGACGGCAGGTCGTCGAAGCCGACCACGCTCAGGTCGTCGGGGATGCGCAGGCCGAGCCGGTGGGCCGCGTGGTAGACGCCGATCGCCTGGCCGTCGTTCGTGGCGAAGATGGCCGTCGGCGGATCGGGCAGCCGCAGCAGCCGCTGCGCCGCCGCCAGCCCGCCCTCGATGAGGAAGCTGCCGCAGGCGACGAGGTCGGGGTCGGCGGGCACGCCCGCCATGTCCAGGGCCGTGCGGTAGCCGTCCAGCCGGGCCCGGCCGGGCAGCGCGTAGCCGGGGCCCGTGATGACGCCGATCCTGCGGTGCCCCAGCTCCAGCAGGTGGCGGGTGGCCGCCAGCCCGCCGTTCCAGTTGCCCGCGCTCACCGACGGGATCCCCCTGCCGGGGTCGTCGGCCGGGTCCAGCAGGACGAGGGGGATCTCGCGCCGGGCGAGCCGCTCCCGCTGCGTCTCGTCGAGGCTGGAGAACACCGCGATCACGCCGACCCCGGTCGTGCGGCGGCGTAGCACGCCCTCCAGCCAGTCCTGCTCCGCGGGGTCGGAGCGGTGCAGCTGCGACACCGACACCGTGAGCTGGTGCTCGCGCGCCACCTCCTCGACGCCCTTGATGATCTCGACCGGGTAGTCGCCCTCCAGCGCGTGGAAGACCACCTCGACCACGGCCGCCGGCGCGGGCCGCCGGCGCTGCCTGCGGTAGCCGTGCCGCCTGATCAGGGCCTCGACGGCGGCCCGCGTCTCCGGCGAGACCTCGGCGCGGCCGTTGACGACCTTGGAGACCGTGGCGGTCGAGACCCCCGCCAGCTCGGCGAGCTGCGCGAGGGTGAGGGGGGTCGACTCTGCGGTCATGACCGCAGTTTAGCCACGAGGGCGCGGCGGGCGGCCGTGGTCGGTGTCCGGTTCGCCGGGTAGTGCGCGGCGCGGCGGAACCGCGCCGCCCGGCGGTCACCGCCGGATCAGGGGTTCTTCCCCATCGCCTGGCGGATGACGTCGCGGACCCGGTCCATCATGGCGGCCGGAGTGCCCATGAGGATGTTCTTCTTCGCCGACTCCACGCCGGGGTGCGGGTGCGTGGGGGCCATGGCCTCGGCCGCCTTCACGCCGGCGGCCATGACGCGCCGCTCGGCCTTGGTGGTGTGGGCGTACAGCTTGGTGAACTCGTAGCGCTCCTCGGCGCGCGCGTGCGCCTCGACGGCGGCGCGCAGCATGAGCAGGTTCTTCATGAAATCGGGCGCGTCCGCCCCTGCCCGGTCCATGCGCTGCAGCAGCTCCTTGGCCTCGTGCTCCTCGGCCAGGCGGTCGTCCACGATGCCGTCGCCGCCCTCGAACGCGTGCCGCGCGCGCGGGTGGACGATCTCCTCCTCGGCCGTCTCGTGCACGGCCAGCAGCCGCACGAGACGGGTGAACGCCTCCGCCCGCCGGTCCGCGGACGCCTGCTCGACCTCGTCGAACAGGTTCCTGATCATGCCGTGCTGCGCCTGCAGCAACTCGATGACGTCCGCCTCGGCCATCTTCTCCGGCGCGGTCTGCTGTGCTGTCATGATCGTCCTCTCTCGGTCACGCTGCGTGCCTACCCCTGCACCCGGCCGCCACGCGGGGCATTACCAACTCGCGGTGAATGGGGACCTGTCCCCGGGGTAGCCCGCAGCGCATGAGCACTCCTGAAGAGAACCAGGCCAAGACCGGGACCGAGCCGCTGCTGGACGCCGCTCAGGAGGACGAGAAGAGCCTCCGCGAGCCCGGCGAGGAGCCGCGGCACGCGGGCCAGGCCGCGATGGAGGAAGCCCAGGAGGAAGAGGACGCCGAGGGCGGGGAGAGCACGGACTGACCGCGGCGGCAGAAGGTCGGGCCGGGGGCGTTACCGGCGTGCTCTGGCGGGCAACCGCTCTGCATGCTGCGCAACGTGATGAAAGGCGCTCTGGGCGGGACGGCCGCCACCGCCACGATGAGTCTGGTCATGCTCGCCGGGAGCCGCATGGGGCTCATGCCGGACCAGCCGCCCAAACGCATCGTCCGGGCGATGCTGCCGGGCCACCGGCACCGGGTCAAGCCGGGGGAGGGGGTCGCGGGGGCGCTCGCCCACTTCGGTTTCGGCATCACCGCCGGCTCCCTGTACGGGCTGCTGACCCGGGGACGGCACACTCCCGCGCCGCTCGGCGCCGGCTACGCGCTGGCGATCTGGTTCTCCAGCTACCAGGGCTGGATCCCGCGGCTCGGCATCCTGCCGCCGGCCGGCAGGGACCGCCCCGGCCGCCGGGCGGTCATGATCGCGGGACACCTGGTGTACGGCACCACGCTGGCTCTCGCGCTCAACCGGCTCAACGCCCGCGCCGGCGACGCGGAGCCGTCCTGACCGGCGCCGTCAGCCCAGGGACTGGACGCGGTAGACCGCGTGCCCCGAGGCGCTGTTCGGGTCCTCGACGGCGGTGACCAGGCCGAGCGGGCCCATGAGCTCGTCCAGGGCGCGCGAGGCGCGTTCCCGGTCGAGCTCCGCCCGCCGGGCGATCTGCTCCAGGTCGCCCGGCCCGGTGGGGCCGCTCTCCAGATAGGAGACGGCCTGGAAGACGGCCGCCTGGTCGCCGTTCAGATCGGCGATGCCGTGATCGAGCTCGCTCATGGCTCTTCCCTTCCGCGTGCCGGCGCCGACGCCTGCGCACCTGCCCGGCGGCGGAGGGCCGAACCCTCTCAGCGGCGGTCGTGGTCGTCACGGGTGCCTCGATGCCTTCGCACAGGCTGACGTGGGGAGCGACCGCCCTCCAGCGGGCAGGGCATCGGGTCAAAAGAACCTCAAGTCCGCTTGCGGGGCGCCGGGCGGGGCAGCGGAGCCCGTGGCGTGACGGGGTCCGTGATCCCGGCGCGCGGCCTTCCGGAGGAGAGGATCCCGCGAATGACCACTGTGACGGCCGACGCCTCCGGGCGCTTCGAGATCGACGGCGTCCTCGGCGTCAATCGCCTCGGCTACGGCACGATGCAGCTCACCGGCCGCGGCGTGTGGGGGCCGCCGGACGACGAGGACAACGCCGTACGGGTCCTGCGCCGGGCGGCGGAGCTCGGCGTGACCCTCTTCGACACCGCCGACTCCTACGGCCCGCTGGTCGCCGAGCCGCTGCTGCGCCGCGCCCTCGCCCCGTACGACGAGGACATCGTCATCGCCACCAAGGCCGGGCTCACCCGGCAGGGCCCGGACCAGTGGACGCCGGTCGGCAGGCCGGCCTACCTGCGCCAGCAGTGCGAGATGAGCCTGCGCGTCCTCGGCGTCGAGCGGATCGCGCTGTTCCAGCTGCACCGCGTCGACCCCGACGTGCCGCTCGAGGACCAGGTCGGCGAGCTGAAAGCGCTCAAGGACGAAGGGAAGATCGCGCACATCGGCCTGTCGGAGGTCAGCGTCCAGCAGATCGAGCAGGCTCAAGGCGTCGCCCCGATCGCCTCGGTCCAGAACCTGTACAACCTGGCCAACCGCTCCGCCGAGGACGTGCTCGACCACTGCGAACGCCACCAGATCGCCTTCATCCCCTGGTTCCCGCTGGCCACGGGCAGCCTGGCGAAGGCGGGCGGGCCGCTCGCGGACCTCGCCGCCCGGCTGTCGGCGACGCCGTCGCAGCTCGCGCTCGCATGGCTGCTCCGCCGCTCGCCCGTCATGCTGCCCATCCCCGGCACGTCGTCCGTCGAGCACCTGGAGCAGAACGTCGCCGCCGCGGGCCTCCAGCTCAGCGAGGACGACGTCGCCGAGCTGACCTCGGTCGTCGCGTAGCCCCCCGATCAGGGGACGCGCAGCGCCAGCATGGCCACGTCGTCGTCGTTGTCCTTCGGCCGCACGCCCTCCAGCAGCAGGTCGCAGAGGGCGTCCAGCGGCTGGCGGGCCAGGTCGGCGGCCCGCCCGCGCAGCCGACCGAAGCCCTCGTCGAGGCTGTGCGTACGGGACTCGACGAGCCCGTCGGTGTAGAACAGCAGGGCCGAGCCCGGCGGCAGCTCGATCTCGGCGTCGGCGCGCGCGGGCCGCAGCCCGGTGCCGAGCAGCGGACCGTGCCCCGCCTCCAGCAGACGGGTCCGCCCGTCGCCCTCGACGAGGAGCGGCGGGGGATGGCCGGCGTTGGCCCAGCGCACCAGCCAGCGCCCGTCGTCGGTGTGCTCCAGCTGGGCGAGGATGACCGTGGCCATCGTGACCTGAGCCATCCGCATCACCGCCCGGTCCAGCCGGTCCAGGATCGTGCTGGGCAGCTCCCGCTGGGCTCCGGCGTAGGCGCGCAGCATGTTGCAGATCTGCGCCATGCCGGCGGCCGCGTCGAGGTCGTGGCCGATCACGTCGCCGATCACCAGCGCGGTGCCGCCGCCCGGCAGGTGGAAGGCGTCGTACCAGTCGCCGCCGACCTGCGAGGCGTGGGGCGCGGGCACGTAGCGGGCGGTCATCTGCACGCCCGGCACGACCGGCAGCTGCGGCAGCAGGTGGCGCTGCATGGTCTCGGCCACCCGGCGCTGCCGCTCGTACAGGCGGGCGTTGTCCAGGGCCAGCCCGGCGCGGCGGGCGATGTCCTCCACCAGCAGCAGATCGGCCGTGGTGAACGCGCCCGGCTGGTCGGCCCGCCCGAGGGTCAGCGCCCCCACCACCTCGCGCACCCCGCGGATGGGCGCGATGCACGCCGAGTGCATGCCGGTGGCACCGAACAGCTTGCGCTGCGCCACCGCGATGCGGGAGTCGGGCGTCCCTTGGTAGGTCTCGGGGCCGACCAGCGTCGCGGTGACGCCGCGCAGCGCCCGCGACAGCGGCATCGGCGACTCCTCCGGCACCGGCGGCATCGGCCCCTGGAGGTCCTCCCGGTGGATCACGACGCCGTTCTCGTGATGCGCCACCACGGCACGCGACACGCCGTGGTCCTCGGTGAGCAGGTCGACCACCGCCCAGTCGGCCAGCAGCGGCACCGTGAGCCGGACGAGCTGGCGCAGCGTCTCCTCCACCTCCAGGCTGGCGGTGAGGGTCGTGGTCGTCTCCGCGAGCAGGGCCAGCCGGTCGAGCTCCGACATCGAGGCCGGCGCGCCCTCCGGCCCCGGCGGGGCGGGGACGGCCGTCTCGGTCCGGTAGAAGATGACCAGCGAGCCGGTGCGTCCCGCGCCGACGTCGCACGGCGTGAGCAGCCAGGACACCGGCAGCAGCGTGCCGTCCCCGCGCTCGAACCACTCCAGCTCCCCCTGGCCGCTGCCCCCGGCGAGAAGGGGCTGCCGCATCGTGCACCGGCTGCGGGGCAGGCTCTCGCCGTGCCGGCCGCGATGCAGCAGGTCGTGGGCGTCCCTGCCGAGCAGCTCGTCGGCCGTACGCCCGAGCAGGCGCTGCGCCTGGGCGCTGACCTCGATGATCCGGCCGCGATCGTCCACCAGGTAGGTGCCGGCCTGGCGAAGCTCACGCAGCTCGTGAGGCCACCTGTCCGCTGCTGTCCGGCACAGCCGCTCGTCGCCGTCGGGCGCTTCCATGGGAGCACTCCCTTTCCTTCGCGGCCTCCGGTCCGAGGGCTTGCCTATCACCCCCGGCCGTCTGACGCACACTCCCGCAGTGATCGCCGGGTCCGGAAGGGACGATCGAGCACGGATCAGTACGCTCGTACACATGATGCCTGAGGGAAATCGGTCCCACGCCCCCACGGACGACCCGTGGACGCGTCCCCGACCCTGAAGAAGCCCGAGCGGACCCGCCGCTCACCCTGCTGATTCCGGGTGCTGAATCCGGGTGCTGAATCTGTGCTGGTTCCCGCGCCGGACCGTCGCCCGCCCGCCCGCCCCCGTCACCGTGATCGGAGAGCCGATGCCCGCTGCCGCCCCTCCCTCCGCGCCCAGTCGCCAGGCGCGCCAGGCCCGTGCCGCCGTCGCGGCGCTGTTCCTCACCAACGGCGCCGTGTTCTTCAACGTCGTCCCGCGCTACCCGCAGATCAAGTCCGACCTCGGCGTGAGCAACGCGGTCTTCGGCGGCGCGGTGGCCGGCTTCCCGATCGGCGCGCTGCTGGCCGGGCTGCTCGCCGGGGTGTTCGTGCGCAGGTTCGGCTCGGCCCGTGTGGCGGTGTTCGGGACCGTCGTCACCACGCTCGCGATCCTGGCGATCCCGTTCGCGCCGAACTGGATCGTCTTCGGCGGCGTGCTGTTCGTCGTGGGCGCGCTCGACGCGGTCGTGGACGTCGCGCAGAACGCGCACGGCCTGCGGGTGCAGCGGCTCTACCAGCGTTCCATACTCAACTCGCTGCACGGGGTGTGGAGCATCGGCGCGGTGCTCGGCGGCCTGATGGGCGCGGCCGCCGCCGGGCTCCGCCTGCCGCTGGCGGTGCATCTC
>NZ_BAAJOU010000015.1:0-35846 GCF_057536035.1 Nonomuraea sp. B208 | reverse complement strand
CCTGGACGACCCCGCCGCCGCCACCCGGCTCGGCCGGGCCGTCACCCTGTACGGGGAGCTCGGCGCCCGCTGGGACCTGGACCGCGCGGCCGGGCTGGGCCGCCGGGGGCTCCGCCCGTCGCCGGTCGCGCCCGCGCGCGGCGGGGACGACCACGTGCTGTCGGCCCGCCAGGAGCAGGTGGCCCGGCTGGCGGCGGAGGGGCTGACCAACCAGGAGATCGCCAGGGAGCTGTTCCTGTCGCCGAAGACGGTGGACAAGCATGTGAGCGCGGCGATGCGCAAGGTCGGCGCCCGGTCACGGACGGAGCTCGCCCGCTCCTCGACTGAGGCCCGCGCGAACCTCCCTGACCGGCGAAGCTCCCGACACCGTTTCCAGGGCTGGTTCCCCACCCTCGCGTGGTTTCCCTGATCCCCCATGGGGTTCCCATGCCGCTCTCCAAATGGGGATTTTTCCCCATAGGGCTCCCCATTCCCCCTTCCGTGCCGCCGCCGCGACACTTTCCCCGTGTCCGAAACCCCACCAGCGCCGCGTCCGGGCCGGCAGGACCCCGGCGGCGAGCCCGCCCCCGACGACCCACCCCCAACGGACCCGGCCCCCACGGACCTGACCTCCGCGGACCTGACCTCCGGCCTGACCTCCGCGGGCCTGACTTCTGCGGGCCTGACCCCCGGCCTGACCTCCGCGGGCCTGATCTCCGCGCCCCCGGCCCCCGCGCCCCCGGCCCCCGCGCCCCCGGCCCCCGCGCCCCCGGCCCCCGCGCCCCCGGCCCCCGCGCCCCCGGCCTCCGCGCCCCCGGCCTCCGCGCCCCCGGCCTCCGCGCCCCCGGCCTCCGCGGACCCCGTGCCGCCATCGGGACTGCCCGAAGGCTTCGAGCCCGTCTGAACCGCCACCCGGCGGGCCACGTCCGCCGGTCGATCGCCGCAAAGCCCCCCTCAGAAAGGCCGCCCATGGCGCTGCCCCGCCCCCCGTTAGCGCGCCGCGCAGGCGCGTTGCTGACCGCCGTCACCGTGCTGACGGTCCTGTCGCCCGCGACCCCCGCTCCCGCCGCGACCACCCCGGCCCCCACCCCCACCGCCGCCGCGCAGGACGCGCGGAACGAGGCGCAGACCGTCCCCCTGACCGGCGTCCGCGCCCGCCGCCTGGTCGTCACGCTGATCACCGGTGACAAGGTCCAGCTCACCCAGACCGTCCCCGGCAAGTACCGCGTCGAGCCCGCCCCCGGCACCCGCCAGGGGATCAACCTGTTCACCCAGTTCACCCCGGACGGCGTCCACGTGCTGCCGGACGACGCCGTCGCCGCCATCCAGGCGGGTCTGCTGGACAAGCGGCTGTTCGACGTCAAGTACCTCGCCGAGAACGGCTACGCCGACGACGCGACCAAGCACCTGCCGGTCATCGTCCAGTACCCCGGCGGGCGGCCCGAGGCCGAGGTCGAGCGCTCCGCCGCGGCCATCCCCGCCGGCGAGCCCACCCGTACGCTGGAGAGCATCCACGCCGCCGCCCTCGACGTCACCAAGGGCGAGGCGGGCACGTTCTGGGAGGCCGTGCGCGCCCAGCAGAGCACCGCGAAGAGCCTGCGCGGCGGCATCGCCAAGATCTGGCTGGACGCCAAGGTCAAGGCCGACCTCGAGCAGAGCGTCCCGCAGATCGGCGCGCCCCGGGCATGGGAACGCGGCCACGACGGCACCGGCGTGACCATCGCCGTCCTGGACACCGGCGCGGACCTCGCCCACCCCGACCTGGCCGGCAAGATCGCCGACAGCAGGTCGTTCGTCCCCGACCAGGAGGTGCAGGACGGCCAGGGGCACGGCACCCACGTCGCCTCGACCATCGCCGGCACCGGCGCGGCCTCCGGCGGCAGGAACAAGGGCGTCGCGCCCGGCGCGAAGCTGGTCGTCGGCAAGGTGCTCGACAACGGTGGCTCCGGCCAGGAGTCGTGGATCATCGAGGGCATGGAGTGGGCCGCCCGCAGCGGCGCCAAGGCCGTCAGCATGAGCCTCGGCGGCCCGCCCACCGACGGCACCGACCCGCTCAGCCAGGCCGTGAACGACCTGACCGCCGACACCGGCACCCTGTTCGTGATCGCCGCGGGCAACGTCGGCGCCAATGAGAGCGTGAGCACCCCCGGCGCGGCCGACGCGGCACTGACCGTGGCCGCCGTGGACAAGAGCGACCAGCTCGCCGGCTTCTCCAGCCGCGGGCCGCGCGTCGGCGACGGCGCGCTCAAGCCGGACATCGCCGCGCCGGGCGTGGACATCGTGGCCGCCCGGGCCGCGGGCACCTCCATGGGCAACCCGGTGGACGACCACTACACCGCCGCCTCCGGAACCTCGATGGCCACGCCGCACGTGGCCGGCGCCGTGGCGATCATGGCCCAGCAGCACCCCGGCTGGACCGCCCAGCAGCTCAAGTCCGCCCTGATGTCCACCGCGAAGGACGACGGCTTCACCGTCTACGAGCAGGGCGCGGGCCGCGTGGACCTGGAGCGGGCCACCCGCCAGCAGGTCTTCGCGACGGGCGGCGGCGTCGACTTCGGCCTGCTGGAGGGGGACGGTGAGCCGCGTACCGGCGAGGTCATCTACACCAACCTCGGCAAGGAGCCCGTCACGCTCGCGCTGAAGGCGGCCATGAGCGGCGGCGCGAAGGTGAGCCTCGCCGAGTCCACGCTGACCGTCCCGGCGGGCGGCACCGCCGGCACCAAGGTCACCCTGGATCCGTCCGGGCTCGGCCTCGGCACCTACAGCGGCGCCGTGACCGCCGAGGCGGGCGGCGACGTACGGCTCACCACGCCGCTCGGCGCGGTGCGCGACGTCCCCAAGGTGAACCTCACCATCCGCACCCTCGACCGGGACGGCAAGCCGCGCACCCCGACCGCCATGAGCGTCGTCGACGTGGACGGCACCAAGGGCGAGCTCGGCCCGCACAGCATCCACGACACCGGCCTGGTCGTCACCCGGGTGCCGGTCGGCACCGTCAGCGTGGTCCAGGTGCTGGACTGGGTGGACGGCGACGACCGCGCGAACCGGGCCTGGCTGTTCGAGCCGGAGGTCACCGTCACCGGCGACACCGAGATCACCCTCGACGCCCGCAAGGCCACCGAGATCTCGTTCGACGCGCCGAAGACCGCGCAGCCGCTCAACAACAGCTACGACCTGTTCTTCCAGCGGACCCTGCCGAGCGGCGCGGTCTACGGCGGCGCCCTGCCGGTCAACCGTCCGGTCGGCGCGTGGGAGAAGGCCTGGGCGCTGCCCACCAAGCGGGTCACCAAGGGCGGCTTCCGCCTCACCGGCCAGTGGGAGCTCGGCGTGCCCGAGGTCAGCATGACGATGCGCGCGCCGAAGCCGGTCGCCCTGCACCCGGTCTCCCGGGTCCACATCGTCGACCGGGCCGAGCTCCACCCCGGCTGGGTGCCGTTCCCGAGCAAGAGCCTGCGGGTCGTGGACGGGGGCAAGGGCCGTCCCGAGGACCTCGCGGGCAAGAACGTGCGCGGCGCGCTCGTCCTGATCGACGCCGAGCTGGCCGAGGGCGTGTTCGGCCCCGAGTGCGGCCTGCAGGTCGAGCGCACGTCGGCGGTCAGGGACGCGGGCGCGGCCGGCGTCCTGGCCTTCAACGAGGAGCGCGGCAGGTGCCCGATCCCGCTGGGCATCGCCCAGAAGCCGAACACCGGGCCGGCGAAGCCGGTCGGCATCCCCGTCGCCTACGTCTCGAACGCCGAGGGCACGAAGATCCGTGAGTCGGTCCGGCGCGGCCAGGTCACGATCGACGTGGTGAGCACGCCGAACACGCCGTACTCGTACGTGTTCAAGCCGTACGCCGACGGCCGCGTCCCCGACTCGATGCGCTACAAGGTCACCGAGCGGCAGATGCACCGCGTCGACCTCGACGTGCACGCCGGGCCGTACCGGAACTACATGAACTGGCGCAGCGCGTGGCGGCCCGACGACGTCTCCTACACCTCGACCGCCTCGAACGAGCTGCACTGGTCCTACCCGGCGCCCGACCGCAGGCCGCAGTGGATCTGGCCGCTCGATCCCAAGGTCGTGAACCAGGGGGGCGTCTCCGCGCTCATCACCCCCGACCCGGTCCAGGACGTCGAGGAGACCCGCTTCCGCACCCAGGTCTTCGACAAGGCCGGGAGCACGGTCCAGCAGTGGTTCGCCCTGCCGAGCGTGCCGGGCGCCGCGACCTCGGGCGAGAGCCTGTACCGGCTCGGCGACCGGGACGCCCCGCCCATGACGGCACTCATCGGGATGCCGTGCGCGATCTGCGTGCACGACGGCAACCTGTGGGTGACGCCGTCCATGGTCAACGGGGTCGGGGAGGGGCGTGACGACGGCGTCGTCTTCGGCGACATCCAGCCGCGTTACGACCTGCACCTCTACCGCGACGGCAAGGAGATCCCGAACACGCCCGTCGACCCGTTCATGAAGCTGCCGCGCTACCCGCTGCCCGAGGGCAAGGGCGCCTACCGGCTGACGGCGAAGAACGACCTGCAGGACATCGAGTGGACGTTCACCGCCCCGCCCGGCAAGGACCAGACGCAGCCGGGGCTCAACTGCTACGCCTGGTGGATCGACGGGGCGGTGGAGCAGTGCCGCACCGTGCCGGCGGTCTACGTCAGCTACGACCTCGGCGGCACCCTGTCGGAGCGGAACACGGTGGCGGCCGGCCGGCGGCACACGTTCGAGCTGGAGGCCTACCACGGGCCGTCGGGCGGCAGGACGCCCGCCATCGCGAGCGTGCGCCTGTGGACCAGCACCGACGACGGCGCCACGTGGCGGCCCGCCGATCTCAGGAAGGGACGGGACGGCCGTTACACCGCCTCGGCCACGTACCCGGCGTACCGGGCGACGAAGGGCGCGGTCAGCCTGAAGGTGGAAGCGTGGGACGCGGCCGGCAACCGCGTCAAGCAGACCGCGCTGCGCGCCTTCAACCTGCGCTGAGCACTTCCCTGTAAGAGCTCCCGCCGGCCGCCTGGCCGGCGGGAGCTCGGCCGTTCCGGGGCTCAGGAGAGCACGTCGCGGCGGGTGAACGGGGCCAGGGCGAAGCGGGCGACGACCTTGCGCCTGGTCAGCCAGCGCACGTGCGCGCCGTTGCGGGCCCGCGCGACCGCCTGCTCGGCCAGCCACGGCGTCACCGTCTCCACCCGGTCGGCGAGCAGCAGGAACGCCCGGCTCGGCGCCGGCCAGGCGTCGCGCATGAGCAGGTCGGTGACCACCATGCCGGGGCTCAGCAGCCCGGCGGAGACCCCAGGCGGGACCTCCGCGGCCAGCGCCCTGGTGAGGTAGGTCAGCGCCCGCTTGCTCGCGCCGTAGACGGCCAGCCCCGGCACGACCCGGCCGTCGCTGCCGAGGCCCTCCATGTTCCACACGTGGCCGTGCCCCTGGGCGGCCATGCCCCGCACGGCCACCGCGCAGCCGTTGACGACGCCGTTGAGGTTGACGTCGAGCACGTGCCCGGCCTCGCCGGCGGGCAGCTCCCAGAGCGGGAGCCGGGAATGGGTGACGCCGGCGTTGTTGATCCACATGTCGACCCGGCCGTGCCGGTCCACGGCGGTGTCCCAGACCCGGCGCACCTGGTCGCGGTCGGTCACGTCGGCGATCACGTCGCCGCCGGTGGTGCCGCAGGTGACGACCTGGTGGCCGCGGGCGGCGAACTGCTCGGCGAGGCCGCGGCCGATGCCGCGGGTGGCGCCGGTCACGACGATCACCATGCGGCCACGCTACCCGCCCAAAATATGTAATCCCTACCAGTTATAGTGAAGATCATGGAGGCGGACGACACCGAGCTCGGCAGGCTGCTGGCGGACCATCAGCGGGACCTCGCGGCGCTGGAGGCGCTGCGCGACCGGCTCGCCGAGGTCAGGGGGCGGGGCGAGGCCGCGGACGGCCGGGTCGTCGCCGAGACGACGCAGGACGGCGCGCTCACCGGGCTCGCCATCGACCCGCGTGCCATGCGCCTCGGCTCCGACCGGCTCGCCGAGGCGATCCTGCGGGCGTCCGCGCGGGCGGCCCGCGCGGCGGGGGAGCGGGCCGCCGACCTGGTGACGCCGTTCCTCGCCGGCACGCCCCTGGAGCACGCGCGGCCCGGAAGCGCGCCGCCCGCCCGAGAGCGGAGGCGGGCCCGATGATCAGCCCCGGCCGCGCGGGCGTCTACGGCGCCGGCACCCTCGGCATCGCCGCCTTCGTCTTCCAGATGCTGGCGGTCGACTACCCCGAGGGCGATCCGGACAAGGCCCGCCAGGCCGCCGCCGTCTGGGCGCGGCTGGCCGAGCGCGTCGAGCGCAGCCCCGGCCACACGTACGGCGCCGCGGCCTCGGTGTGGCGCAGGAACGAGGGCGGTGGCGTGCCCGAGTTCCGCGAGGCCGTCACCCCCGGCCTCTACCCGCCCGACCCCGGCGACGGCTACGCCGCCAGGCTCGCCCGCCGCTGCAGGGGCAACAGCGAGGCCTGCGCCGAGTACGCCGACGCGATCGAGACGGCCAGGCACGCGTACTGGACGCTGGCGTGGGCCAACTTCGCCAGCTTCGTCTTCATCAGCACCTTCCCGTGGCAGGCGGGGGCGGCGTACCAGATGACCCAGTTCCTCATGCGCCGCGCCCAGGCGGGCATGCTGGCCCGGCTGCTGGAGCACTCCGTCGCGCGGATCGTGGCGGCCAAGCTGACCGAGTACACGATCGGCAGCGCCTTCTTCGCCGTCGGCGACGTGGCCGTGGTCGCGGGCGTGAAGGCGGCGCGCGGCGAGGACCCCGGCTCGTTGGGGGACAACGCCAGGCAGGCGCTGAAGGAGTTCGCCGCGTCGGTCGCCTTCTACGGCGTGTTCGACGCCGCCGCGCCGCTGGCCAGGAAGGCGAGCTCCAACGCCGACGTGCAGTATTTCCTGAGCCGCCTCGCCGGCGGTTCCCTCGGCTACGGCCCCTCCTACGACGCCATGAACGGGCAGTCGGGGGAGGAGCTGGTGCCGACCTGGAAGGAGACCCTGGGCCGCATGCTGCTGTACTTCACGATGGCCCACAAACCGGCGGGAGGCTGAGCGCGGCGTGGAGATCCACAAGAAGCACCTCCGCTCCGCCGCCGACGCCTACGACCTGGAACGGGAGGCGCTGGGGGAGTTCGTCCGCGAGGCGGCAGGCGAGCTGAACGCCATCGGCGCCTTCTGGGGCGACGACAAGCTCGGCACGACCTTCGCCAAGGGAGAGGGCGGCGCCGGCGGCTACGAGGCGGTCACCGGCCAGGTCATGGCGGGCGTGGAGACATGGCTCGACGCGCACCAGGAGATCGCCGAGCGGCTGCGGCTCATGGCGGACGTCGTCCAGGTGGCCGACTGGGCGACCGTCGCGGAGATCCTGGCCGCACTGCCCCCGGCCGACCCAGGACGGCCCGTCTGGGGGACCGGCTAGGAAGCGGGCCGCGGGCCCCGGTAGGGCAGGGGCTGGCTGTAGACGACGCTCGTGGTCGTGCTGCCCAGCTCGGCGAGCTCGCCCACCAGCCGCTCCAGGTGCCGCATGGAGGACGCCGCGACCTTCAGCGTGTAGCAGTCGTCGCCGGTGGTGCGCAGGCACTCCAGGATCTCCGTACGCTCGGCGAGCAGCCGGTGCAGCGGCTCGTGCCGGTTGCCCGGATACTTCAGCCGCACCACGGCCAGCACCGCGAACCCGGCCTTCTCCAGGTCCACCTCGGCGCGGTAGCCGGTGATGACGCCCAGCGACTCCAGCCGGCGCACCCGTTCGGTGGTCGCCGAGGAGCTGAGGCGTACCCGCCGGCCCAGCTCGGTGAACGGCATCCGCCCGTCCCGCTGCAGCTCGGCCAGGATCGCCCAGTCGGTCGCGTCGATGTTCTCGGCCATCCGGCCAATCTACCGGGATAATCCCGGCCAACAGCCGTTCATACCGGGAGAAATCCCTTACTCCCGGCCAGGCCACCTGGATAGCCTGAACCGGTGCGACTAGGCGTGAACGTCCCCAATTTCGGCCCCGGCACCGACCCGGGCGTCCTGCGCGCGTGGGCGCAGACCGTGGAGGGCCTCGGCTTCGACCTGCTGATGGTCTCCGACCACGTCGTGGTGACGCCGGACGTCGCCACGCAGTATCCCGCGCCGTTCTACGAGCCGTTCACCACCCTTTCCTGGCTGGCCGGCGTCACCGGCCGGATCAGGCTCGGGACGACCGTGCTCATCGCGCCCTACCGGCACCCGCTGCTGACCGCCCGCATGGCCGCCAACCTCAACCGGCTGAGCGGCGGCCGGCTGGTGCTCGGCGTGGCCTCCGGATGGGCGCGGCAGGAGTTCGCCGCGCTCGGGGTGCCGTTCGAGCGGCGCGGCGAGCTGACCGACGAGGTGCTGCGGGCCCTGCGGGCCGCCCGCGAGGACACCGAGGACCTGCGCGCGGGCCCGCTGCCACTGTGGATCGGCGGCAACAGCGACGTCGGCATCCGCCGGGCCGTCCGCCTCGGCGACGCCTGGCACCCGCTGCGCAACACCCTGCCGTGGCTGCGCGAGGCGGTGGAGCGGATGCGGACCATCGCCGGAGACCGGCCGGTGCCCGCCTTCGCCCCGCGCATCCACCTGCGGATCACCGCCACGCCCGTCACCTCGCCGGACCGGCGGGCCGGCGAGGGCACGATCGAGCAGGTCACCGCGGACCTCGCCGAGCTCGAACGGCTCGGCGCCGACACCGTCGTCCTCGACCCGTTCGACGGCGACCCGGCCGAGACCCTGCACCCGGCGGCCAAATGGCGGATGCTCGCCGACGTCGCCGCCCACACGGACCTACGGAAGGAGCAATCATGACACCGGACGAGGAATCGCTGCTGCGCCGGGCGATCGAGCTGGCCGCCGAGGCCCGCGCGGCGGGCGACCCGCCGTTCGGCTCGCTGCTGGCCGACGCCCAGGGAAAGGTGCTCGCCGAGGAACGCAACACCACCGTCACCGGCCGCGACATCAGCGCCCACCCCGAGCTGAAGCTGGCCGTCTGGGCGGCCCGCGAGCTCGACCCCGCGACCGCCGCCGCCACCACGATGTACACGAGCTGCCAGCCGTGCGGCATGTGCACGGGGGCGATCCAGCGCAGCGGCCTCGGGCGCGTCGTCTACGCCCTGTCGGAGGGGCAGCTCGGCGAGCTCAAGCCGGGCGGCGCCGGCTGGCCGCACGTGCCGCAGGAGGGCCCGGCGCTCCACGACGAGGCCCGCGTCCCGGTCGAGGGCTACTACCGTTGAACGCTCAGCCCGCCCAGCCCGGTTCGAGCCATTGCGCCCGGCCGGGCAGGCCCGGCCTGATCCGCGCCCGCGGCGCCCCGCCCAGCTCGTAGACGACCGAGCCGAACGTGCGCGTGGGCCACTCGGGCACCCCGGGAACGCAGATCGGCACGGTGTCGTCGGCGAGCACCGTCTCGGCCTCACCCGGAGTGCCGTCCGGGCGCAGGGCGGCGTCGAGGAAGCGCAGCCGGTTCTCCGAGTCGCGTACGCGGCCCGTCTCCCGCAGCCGGTCCAGCGCGCCGGCGTCGAGGTCGTCGCTGGCCAGCGGATGGTTGGTGTGGATCAGGCGGCCCTCGCGCAGCGGCACAGGCACCGCGCCGGCCGCCGAGCACTCCAGGCTCTCGATGCCCGAGGCGTCGCCCACGGCGTAGTGCTGGCCGCTGGCGTGGTCGACGCCGCGCAGGAAGGCCACCGCGGCGGCCCGGTCGCGGCGGGCCAGCACGCCGCGGATCACCGCGGCCACCGGCAGCCCGTACGGGTCGCCGCTCAGCATGCCCAGCGTGTTGACGCAGACCGCGACGCCCGCCGCGTTGACGCCGGTGAGCGCGAGCAGCCCGGCCGAGGTCAGCACGACCTGCTCGGGCCCGTCCTGCGGGCGCAGCCGCAGCACGAGCTGGGAGCCGTCCATGAACGCCGGCAGGTCCATGTTCTGCGCCAGGTAGGGGCCGCCGGCCGGCTGCCCGCCGACGACGCTGCAGCCGTGCTCGCGCAGGTGCCGGCGGCGCATCCACCAGCCCTCGTCCATCCAGTTGTACGCGGCGACGTCCTCGAACGGCACGCCCGCGCCCTCGACGATCCCCCGCAGCTCGTCGGCGAGCTCCGGCATGAGCCGCCGGACGGTGCCGAGCAGCGGCGACCCGGTGAGCAGCCCGGCCACGCCCGACGGGGCGGTGACCTCCCGCCACGCCTCCAGGGCCCGCCGCACGACGGGCCGCGCCTGCTCGCCGTGCGCCCGCCCCATCTCCAGAGGGCTGCCCGCGCACTCGATCACCGTCATCCCGGCCATCTTGTGATGCTAGGCGATCCTTGGGGAGATCTTGCCGATGAGCTGGGTCAGCTCGGCCAGCTCGGCGTCGGTCAGGTTCTGCAGCGGCGGCCGGACCGGGCCCGCGGGGCGGCCGACGGCGGCGAGGCCCGCCTTGACGATCGAGACGGCGTACCCCTTCGTCCGGTCCCGGATGTCCAGGTAGGGCACGATGAACTCCCGGATGCGCCGGTAGACCGCCGCGTGGTCCTGCGCCCGGACGTCGGCGTAGAAGGCGAGCGCGAACTCCGGCAGGAAGTTGAAGATCGCCGACGAGTACGTGCTCACGCCGAGCTGCAGCAGCGGCAGCGCGAAGGTCTCGGCCGTGGGCAGGCCGCCGATGTAGGCCAGCCGCTCGCCGACGGCGGCGTAGACGCGGGTGAGGTTCTCGATGTCGCCGACGCCGTCCTTGAGCCCGACGAACGTCGGGTTGCGCGCGGCCAGCTGCTCGACGGCGCGGTCGGTGAGCACGGCGTTGGCCCGGCTGTAGACGATCACGCCGAGGCCGGTGGCGGCGCAGACCGCCGACACGTGCTCGATCAGCCCGTCCTGACCGGCCTCCGTGAGGTAGGGCGGCATCAGCAGCACCCCGTCCGCGCCCGCCGCCTCGGCGGCGCGCGCCTGGGCGACGGCGGTGGCGGTGCCGCCGGTGGCCGGCGCGATGACCGGCACCCGGCCGCCGACCTCGCCGACCGCCGCCCGGACGACCCGGTCGATCTCCTCGCCGGTCAGCGAGAAGCCCTCGCCGGTGCCGCCTGCCGCGAACAGCCCGGCCACCGGGTGCTCGCTCAGCCAGGACAGGTGGTCGCGGTAGCCCGCCTCGTCGAAGCGCAGGTCAGGGGTGAAGTGCGTGACGGGGAACGACAACAGACCGCTCCTGAGCCGGGCGGCGAGCTCCTGCGGGGAGTAACGGGACATGCTCATGCCGCCAGGTTAGGGACGAGCGACGATTCCCGTCCAAGTGCATTTCTGCATCCGGTGATACCCGTACGGCATCACCGTGCGTCGTAGCCTTCTTTCCTGAGCGCGCGCCGATAGACGGCGTCCATGATGCGCCGCATCGGCCGGGCGAACACCGCCAGCCCTCGCGCCACCCACCGCAGGGCCGGCTTCTTCGCGCCGAGCTGCCGGGCCGTCAGCGCCATCAGCTCGGCCCCGGCCGTGGGGTCGGTGGAATGTCCGGTTCGGGTCCAGACGTTCGCGGCGGTGACGGCCGGATTGTGCGCCACCTCGGCTCGCTCGACGGTGACGACGAGCGCGGTCCGCGGAGCGACGCCGCCCAGCGCCGAGCCGCCCAGCAGGTCCGGGTCGTCCGTGACGACGGCGGTGCCGCTCACGTGCAGGACCTCGCCCCGACCGGGAACGAGCATCGCCGCGGAGATCCGGTCGTCGGCGAGCAGGTTGCGTGAGGTGTCGGCGCGCTTGTTGCCGCGCCGGTCCGGGATGACCAGGGTGTGCCCGTCGAGCACCCGGACGAAGCCCGGCGGATCGCCGCGCGGGCTCGTGTCGGCGCCGCCGTCCGCGTCCCAGGAGGACACCACCGCGAACGGCGTGGCCGCGAGGAAGCCGGGGACGCCCGCGCCGGACAGCGGCCCGTCGCCGACGGCGGTGACGGGTGCCGCCGGCGCGACGGGGTCCCACAGCCTGGAGCGGAGGATCGCCCGCGCGCAGTGGACATAGGTCTGGCTGACGGCGACGACGAGCCGGCCGGGGGACCGCTCGGCGACGGACCCGTTCACCCGGAGCGTCTCGCCGACACCGGGCACCAGGAAGACGAAGGAGATCGCGCCGGACACCCCGGCCTCGCAGGCGAGGGCGACGGGGCCGGAGGGGGCCGCCTCGCAGGCGAAGGCCAGCCGTGTCGGCGACTCGACGACGGCGAAGCCCGGCTCGCCGCCGATCACCGTCGTACGGGGACGCCCGCCCGCGTCGCGGTAGCCGAAGCCGGCCAGCGGCGCGAGGGCGAGCATGCGCCGGCAGGCGTCGTCCAGCTCCGTCAGCTCCTTCATGAGCACGAGCGGCGACGGGCGCCCGATGATCGCCTCAAGCCCCGCGAGAGTCGTGATCCGGCTGATGGCGGGCACGGGATCGGTCCTAGTCACGCGGCGTCCCCGCCGGCATGCCTGGGGTGTCGAGCAGCGCCTTGAGCGCCTGGACGTGCCCGGCGTAGGCGCGCCGGCCCTCCGGGGTGAGGCTCACCCAGGTCCGTACCCGGCCCCGTCCGGTCGGCTTGGAGACGGAGACGTAGCCGGCGTCCTGCAGCACCTTCAGGTGCTTGCTCAGGACGGAGTCGGCCACGCCGAGGACGTCCCGCAGCGCCGCGAACTCGGCGCTGGTGGAAGCGGCGAGCAACGCGCAGATCCGCAGCCGGTTGGGGGCGTGCACCAGCTCGTCGAAGCCCGCGCTCACGCGCCCGCCCTGAGCTGGGCCCGCAGGGCGGCGTCGAACCGCCGCCCCAGGATCATGATGGCCGCGAACGCCGCCACGGCCAGGCACCACACCGGCCAGCGCGGACCGGCCGGGGCGGCGAGGGCGGGGGCCGCGGCGACGGCCAGGACGGTGACCGCGCCCGCGGCGCCGATCCACCGCCCGGCGGGGCCGGCGTCGAAGCCGGACACCCAGAAACCGGTGCGGCGGCGATAGGCGTGAATGAGCGCCGCGCAGCCCGCGAGCAGCAGCATGACGCTTCCGATCCTGACCGCCGTGCCGCCGAACCCGAAGGCGAGCACGCAGCCGGCGAGCAGCAGCCCGTAGCTCGGTTGGTACCACCACGGGGCGGTCAGCCGGTCGGCGAGCGCCGCGCGGGCCTCGGCGATGGCGGACAGGCCGTCGGTGCTATTACTTTCCATGTTGGAAAGCCAATCACTTTCCAATTCGGAAAGTCAAGGGGCCCCGATATGCCCGGCTTCGCCGAGATGTCGGTCGGGGACAGCGACAGCGGCTCCCGTTGGAGCAGCGCCTCCACCACCGTAAGGATCAGGCTCCTCTCCTCCGTCACCCTGGAGGGGCCGGGGTCCGGCACGGCCGGCGAACCTGGTGCGGCTAGGCGCGGAGGGTCGCGCGGGCCTCGGCGAGTGTCGCCTGGGCGTGCGGCAGGCCGGGCAGGCGGGCGGCCAGCACGTCCAGGGCGGCAGGAAGGGCGGGCGCGGGCACGCCGCGCGCCCCGAGCATCTGCGCCAGCCACCCCGCGAAGGAGGTGAACAGCCCGGGGTCGCCGACGTAGACGGCGGCCTTCAGGTAGCCGACGATCGAGGCGGCGTCCTCGGCCGTGTCGCCGCGCGGCCCGTCCTCAGGGGCGTGCCGGACCAGCTCCTCCAGGACGTCCCTGACCAGGACGGGCCCGCGGTCGTCGAGGATCACGTACTCGGGGTCGGCCTGGTGGTCGTCGCCGGGCGGGCCGCGGCGGGGCAGGCCGTGGTCGAGCAGGTCGGCGGCGGCGCGGGCGTCCGGGGCCCAGGCGTCCGCGCCGAACTGGCGGGCGTAACGGCCGTCCGGGCCGAACGCGGGGCCGCCGGCGAGCACCGGCGTGCCCGCCGCCTGGCACGCCGTGATCGAGGCGTGCGCGGCCGGCAGGTGGGTGGCGATCGAGCTGGACAGGGCGACCGCGCCGGGCCCGGTGCGGTGCACGTGCACGACGAGGTGCGCGGTGGGCACGTGCGCGCCGAGGTAGTCGACCCGCCAGCCGCGCAGCCGCAGCACCTCGGCCAGCAGCCGGACGGGGAACGTGTGCCACTCGCCCTCCACGCACGCCACGCAGATCCGCCCCTTGACCGGCGCGGATCCGCGCTGCCGCGTGGCCGCGTGGTGGGCCGCCACGACGAGCACGCTCTCGTTGACCGCGGTCGCCGTGTGCTCCTGGGCGACCGTGATGCAGTTGTCCGCCCACGCCTGGCCGATCCGCGCCTGCACGGCGGCGACCAAGTCCAGGATCAGGGTCTCGGCGGGGACGCCGCCGTCGAGCGCGGACACGGCGGCGTCGATCGCGGCGTACTCGTCGCCGGCGAGCGCCGCCTCCCACAGAGCTTCCTCGTACCGCTCGACGCCGTCGTTCATCAGACCGTCGTTCATCAGCTCTGGCCCTCCCTCGGTGGCTCGCGCGGCACGCCGATGGCGACGACCGCGAGGTCGTCGCGCTCGCCGCCGCCCGCCCACTGCGAGGCGAGCATCTGCACCCGCTCCGCCAGGGCGTCGGCCGGCATGCCGGCGCAGCGCCGCAGCTCCGCCTCCAGCCGCTCGTCGCCGAACATCTCGCCGCCGAGCGGCCCGCCCCTCGCCTCGATGACGCCGTCGCTGTAGAGCACGCAGGTGTCGCCGGGCTCCAGCAGCACCTCCTCGGTGACGCTGGTGACGTGCTCCAGCAGGCCGATGAGCGTCCCCCTGGTACGGGCCACCTGCACCCGCCCGTCGAGACGGACGATCATCGGCGGCGGATGGCCCGCGCTGGTCAGCCGGAGCACGACCCGGCCGCCGCGGCGTTCGACCCCGGCGAGCACGAGCGTGACGTAGCGGGGGCCTTCGGCGGTGAGCAGCACGTCGTTGAGCCGGTTCAGCACCCGCTGGTGGTCGTCGGCGAACGGCAGCAGGGCGCGCAGCGTGTTGCGGATCTTGCCGGTGAGCACGGCGGCCTCCAGCCCCTTGCCCGACACGTCGCCGAGCACCACCAGCGATCGGTGGCCGGCGCCCGAGATCGCGTGCACGTCGTAGAAGTCCCCGCCGACCAGCGCGCCGTCGCCCGCCGCCCGGTAGCGTCCCGCCACCTCCACGCCGTTCACGTGCGTCACCACGGGCGGCAGCAGGTCGGCCATCAGGGTCTCGGTGATCGCGGCCTGCTCGGCGTACAGGCGGGCGATCGAGATCGCGGTGCCCGCGCGGGCGGCGAACAGCGGGGCGAACAGCCCCTCGGACGGGGTGAAAGCGTGAGTCTCCGAGCGGCGCAGGAGGATCAGCGCGCCCGCCGGCAGCCCGTACCCGGGAAGCGCGAGCACGACGACCGAGCCGATGCCCTCGGGCGCGTCCCGCATCACCCAGCCGGGCGCCTCGGAAGGGTCCAGCCAGCGGGGCGGCACCGGCGGGAAGGCCCGCAGCGCCTCGGCCAGGCCGGGCATGCTCCCCGCGTCGTGGTCCAGATCCCGGTGTACGGCGTCCTCGTCCGCCTCGCAGCAGGCGACCACGTGCCGGTGCCCGTGGCGCGGCAGGACGACCCGGGCGGCGTCGGCGAGGTGCCGTACCGCCAGCCGCACGACCGCCTCCAGGCAGCGGTCCAGGTTGAGCGTGGACAGCAGCCGGCTGGACACCTCGATCACGGCCGCCAGCGAGTCACGTTCGGCCCGCAGGGCCTCGCCGGCCCGGTGCCGTTCGGTGACGTCCACCAGCCACCACTCGACGCGGCCCGCGCCGTCGTCGTGCACGGGATGCGCCTCGAAGATCCGCTCGCCCACCGGCCCGCACACCGGCGCGCCGGGGTGCTCGCGGTGCGCGCGCAGCAGCCACGCGGGGACGTCCCGCGCGCCGCCGGGCAGCGCCCGGGCGGCCGCGTTCGCCTCCTCGACGGCGCCTGACGCGCCGACGACCAGCATCGGGTACGGCGTGTCCTCCCGTGCCATGCCGAACCTGCCCCGTTCGCGGTCACCTGCCTGGTTTTCACCCTAGTGACGGGACATACATGGCTTTCCCGATGCTCGGCCGTCTTTGTGCCATTTTTGTGCCAGCCCGGCCGGAGCCGGGCCGGCGGTCAGAGCCCGTACGACTTGCCGATGATGTCGCGCTGGATCTCGCTCGTGCCCCCGTACACCGTGGACACCACCGTGGAGCGCAGCAGGCGTTCCATGCCGTACTCCGTGGCGTAGCCGTAGCCGCCCATCATCTGCATGCCGTCCAGGGCCAGCGCCTTGGCCAGCTCCGTCGCCTTCAGCTTGGCCATCGACGCCTCGCGCGGGAGCTGCCGCTCCGGGTCGGTCTCGATCCGCCGCGCCACGTCGTGCACCAGCAGCCGCGTGCACTCCAGCTCGGTGGCGTGGTCGGCGAGCCGGTGCCGCAGCGCCTGGAAGCTGCCGACCGGGCGGCCGAACTGCCGCCGCTCGCGCACGTACGCCACCGTGTCGTCGAACACCCGGCGCGCGGTGCCGAGCATCAGCCCGGCCAGGATCATGCGCTCCAGGTTGAGCCCGGACATGAGCTGCCGCCAGGCCGAGCCGACCTCGCCCACCACCGCGTCCTCCGGCAGCCGGCAGTCGGTGAAGTAGAGGTCGTTGACCTCGCGGCCGCCCATCGTCTCGATGCCGCGTACGGTCAGGCCCGCCACGCCGGCCGGGACGGAGAACATGGTGAGCCCGTCGTGCCTGCCGCCCTCCGTGGAGGTGCGGGCCACGAGCAGGATGTGCTCGGCGATGTGCGCGTTGGAGCACCACGTCTTCTGGCCGTTGATCACCCAGCCGCCGTCGCGCCGCTCGGCCCGGCAGGTCAGCGCCGCGACGTCCGACCCCGCGCCGGGCTCCGACATCGACACCGCCAGCACCTCGCCGCGCAGGAAGTCGCCGAGCACCCGGTGCTTCTGCTCCTCGCTGCCGAACTTCTCGTAGGAGGCGGCGGTGATCGCGGACGTGGCGAACCCGCCGATCGGCACCTGCCAGTAGGCGGTGGTCTCCAGGAACAGCAGCAGGTCCACCATGCTCTGGCCGGCGCCGCCGTACTCCTGCGGGACCGCGACGCCCAGCCAGCCGAGCTCGCCCATCCTGCGGTAGAGGCCGTCGTGGTGCGGCTCGGCGCCGCCGTCGGTCAGCTTGAGCCACTGCTCGCGGGTGCCCGCCTCGCGGCGGCAGAAGTCCTCGATGGCGGCCACGAAGTCGCGCCGCTCGTCGGTCAAGGTCACGCCCCAGATCCTCCCCTGTAGAGCTCTTCGATCACCTCGGCGTAGCGCTGCTCGATGACCCGCCGCCGCAGCTTCAGCGACGGGGTGAGCTCCCCGCTCGCCGGGCTCCACGCGTGGTCGAGCACGCGGTACGCCTTCACCTGCTCGGGCCGCGACAGCGCCGCGTTGGCCCGTTCGACGCCCTCGGCCAGCTCCGCCAGCACCTGCGGGTCGGCGGCGAGCTCCTTCAGCTCGACCGCGGCGATGCCGCGCGCCCTGGCCCAGGCGGGCGCGGCCTCCTCGTCCAGCATGAGCAGCGCCGTCAGGTACGGCCGCCGGTCGCCGACCACGACGGCGTACCCGATCAGCGGGTGCGCGCGCAGCAGCGACTCGACGGCGCTCGGCGCGATGTTCTTGCCGTGCGATGTGATGATCATCTCCTTCTTGCGGTCGATGATCCGCAGCAGCCCGTTGTCGTCGTGGGCGCCGATGTCGCCGGTCGCGAGCCAGCCGTCGGCGTCCACCGCGGGCTTCACCTGCCCGTCGGGCTGGAGGTAGCCGAGGAACACCAGCGGCCCGCGGACCAGGATCTCGCCGTCGTCGGCGAGCTTGATCTCCATGCCCGGCATCGGGCGGCCGACCGTGCCGGCCCGGTAGTCGTCGCGGAAGGTGCTGGTGGCCGAGCCGGTGGTCTCGCTGAGCCCCCAGACCTCCATGATCGTCATGCCGAGGCCGCCGAAGAACTCCAGCACCTCGGCGGGGATGGGCGCCGCGCCGCTGCCCAGCCGGACCGCCTCGGCGAGCCCGATGCGCTCGCGCAGCGGCCGCAGCACCTCCCGGTCCGCGCGCTCCAGCTCGGCGGCCAGTCCGGTGTCAGGCTCGTCGCCGGTGGCCCGGATCCGGTACGCCTCGGCCGCCAGCTCGCGCGCCCGGCGGAGCGCGTCACTGTCCAGGGCGGTGAGCATCTGCTGCAGCCCGGCGGCGAACTTCTCCCACACGCGCGGCACGCCGAAGAACGCCTGCGGCCGTACCGCGATCAGCGTGGGCAGCAGCTTCGTGGAGTCGGCGCAGATCGTCACGTGGCCGGCGGTGTAGATCGGCAGGTAGATGCCGAGCACCCGCTCGGCGATGTGCGCGAGCGGCAGGTACGCGACCGTCCGCGGGTTCGCGGGCGTGGGCTGGACCAGCTCCTGGAGCGCGCACTGGTAGAGCACGTTGAGGTGCGAGAGCACAACGCCCTTCGGGTCGCCGGTCGTCCCCGAGGTGTAGATCATCGTCACCGGGTCGTCCTGGGCGGCGTCCGCGGGCGGCAGCTCGCCGCCCGGCGCGGTCGCCAGCAGGTCGGCGAAGCGCGTGTGACCGGAGTCGCCGGCGTCCTCGACGATCACGACGCCCTTCAGCCCGGGCATCGCGGCCAGCGCGGGTGCCCACCGCTCCAGCTCGGCCGGGCCCTCCAGCACCACCACGGTGGCCGCGCTGTGCAGCGCGACCTGGCGGATCTGCTCCGGGCTCAACGTCGCGTACGTGGTGCACGGGATCGCGCCCAGCTCGACCGCGGCGAGGTCGGCGATCCAGTGCTCCGGACGGCTCGACATGCCGATGAGCAGCCGCTCGCCGTGCCGCAGGCCCAGCGCGTGGAGCCCGCTCGCCACGGACAGCACCCGCTCGCGCAGCTCGCGCCAGGTCAGCGTGTCGCCGTCGGTGCCGGTCAGGGCGGGCAGGTCGCCGTGCTCCTCGGCGTTGCGCCGCAGCAGCCCAGGAACCGTGTGCGTGCCCAGCGCGGCGCGCACGTCCGCCTCTGTGATCATCCTTTTTCTCCCTCCGCCGGACCCCGAGCGCCTCCATCGAATCCCGAACATCGTTCTGGTGTCAATACATCCGAATCATGACTTACTTCCGGGCTCGTAGGAGCAGGTGAAAGGCATGCCGTCGAAAGGGGGAGGGGCGATTTCCGGCTCACCACGTGATCGCTACACTCGGGTCATGCCGACAAGTCAGCGCGCCCGGCCCAAGGACCGCAAGGAGGCGATCGCCCTCGTCGCCGCCGAGCTGTTCTGCGCCCGCGGCTACCACAACGTCGGCATCGAGGACATCGCCCAGGAGGTCGGCATCACCGGCCCGGCCATCTACCGGCACTTCCCGAACAAGCAGGCCGTGCTGGCCGCGGCCGTCGAGGAGCTGGTCGCCCGCTTCGCCGGGTGCGTCGCCGCCGGCGCCGACGCCGCGACGCCCGTCGAGCGCCTGGACGCCGCGCTGCGGGCGCTGGTCCGCTACACCCTCGACCGGCGCGGCGTGGCCCGGCTCTACCAGTGGGAGGCCCGCCATCTCGACCCCGGGTCCCAGGCGGGCCTGGCCGCGTCGTTCGACCGCTCGGTGCGCGCCCTGCGCGAGCTGCTGCTGGGGGCGCGGCCCGAGCTGGGGCGGCGCGACGCCGCGCTGCTCACCTCCGCCGCGCTGAGCGTGATCGCGAGCCCCGCCACCCACCGGGCGAGCCTGCCCAGGGCCAAGGCCGAGCAGACCATCCTCGACTGCGTCGCCACGGTCCTCGCCGCCGACCTCCCGGCACCGGCAGGCCCGTCCGACCGGGAAGGCCGGCTCGCCTCGGACGGGTCGCCCGCCTCGGACGGGCCGCCCGCCCCGGACGGGTCGCCCGCCTCGGACGAGCCGCCCGCCCCGGACGAGCCGACCGCTCCCGAAGGGCGGTTCGCGTTGCTGCCCCGCCGTGAGCGGCTGCTCGCCGAGGCCATCAGGCTCTTCGACGAGCGCGGCTACCACCAGGTCAGCATCGCCGACATCGGCCAGGCCGCCGGCATCAACGCCTCCAGCGTCTACACCCACTTCACGGGCAAGGCCGAGCTGCTGGCCGCCGCCTACTACCGCGCCACCAGCCGCCTGGAGCACCTCACGGCCGCCGCCCTGGCGGGCGCGGGCACGCCCGCCGAGGCTCTGTCAAGGCTGATCGACACCTACGTCGCCTACACCTTCGACCAGGCCGACCTCACCGCCGTCTACCTCACCGAGGGCGAGAACCTTCCCCCGGCCGACCTGCGGCGGCTGCGCGCCGCCCAGCGGCGGCACGTCGACACCTGGACCGGCCTGCTCGCCGAGCTGCGCCCGGGGGAGGAGCCGGCCCGCATCCGCTTCCGCGCCCACGCGGCGCTCAACATCGTGGCCGACCTCGCCCGCGCGGCCGGCCCGTCGGCGTCCGAGGCACGCACCGCCGCGCTGCTCAGGCGGCTGCTCATCTCGGGCTGAGGTGCCGGAACACGCGAACGGCGCCCGCCGCGTACGCGGCGGGCGCCGTTCAAAAGGCCCTGGGTCAGGAGGCGTAGGTCGGGTAGCCGTAGCCGACGACCTGCGAGGTCGGCCGGGTCCGCTGCTCGACCTTGCCGTTGCCGGTGTTGCCCTCGATCGTGGAGATCGTGCCGTCGCCGTTGTCCTTGACGACGAAACCGACGTGGTTGATGGCGCTCAGGCTCTTGCTGCCGCTCCAGGAGAAGAAGACGACGGCGCCGGGCTTGGCCTCGGTGCCCCAGCGGTGGTTGGCCTCGAACCACTTGGCGTGGGTCACGGTGTAGGCGTCCCAGCCGATCTGCGAGCGGGCGCCGGTGTGCTCGCCGACCCAGGACACGAACATCGAGCACCAGGGGGCGTTCTTGTACGAGGCGGTGCTGCCGCCGTCGCGGGCGGCGGTCTCCGCCCCGCGCTGCGAGCCGGCGTACCAGTCCTGGAACTTGGTGCCGCCGCCGGCGGCGTTCTCGGTGGTGCCGACCTGCGCCCTGGCCGTGGCCAGGACCTGCGCGGCGGTCACCTTGACGGCCTGCGTACGCTCGCCGGCCTCGCCGCTGGCCCCGGTCTGGGCGACGTGGGCGGCGCGGGCGGGCGGACGGACGTCGGCGTCGGCGTGGGCGGCGGTGCCGGCGGCGACACCACCGGCGACGGCTCCGGCGGCGAGGGCGGCGCCGAGCGTGGCGCGGAGGGCGGTGCGGGCATGCGTGAGACGGTGCTCGAACATGAAGAAATACGCTCCTGGGCGGTGTGTCGTGCAACGGTCGTCGGCAGCGCCCGATACGGCGGCTGCCAGGGGGGCGATCGCACGGCTCCTCGCAGAGGGCCATAAGAGAATTACGATTGCGATGCCCGGTACGCGGAGTTATGTCATCTCGCGTCCGATGTGTACAACTAACCTCCCACCTGGGTAATTCCCAGGCAACGACATCGACACCAGGCTTTACCTGCGATGACGTTTGTCATGTGCGCGTGGCTGACGCGCCGCACTACCTCCGCGCCACCCCGCCCCCGCACGCTGGAGCCATGCGAAACGCGCTGGAACTGGACGACGTACGCAAGCGCTACGGACCCGTCACCGCCCTGGACGGAGTGGACCTCACGGTCGCGGAGGGGGAGACGGTGGCGCTGCTCGGACCCAACGGGGCTGGCAAGAGCACCCTGCTCGCCGTCGCGCTCGGCCTGCTGCCGCCCACCTCGGGCCGGGCCACGCTGCTCGGCCGCCCGCCTGCCGAGGCCCTGCGCGCGGGCCGCGTCGGCGTGCTGCCGCAGGAGGCGGGGCTGCTCGACGACGTACGGGTGCGCGAGCTGGTCGCCGCCGTCGCCGCCATGTACGACCGCCCGCCGCCCCTCGCCGCCACCCTGGACGCGGCCGGCGTCGCGGACCTCGCCGAGCGGCGCGTGGGCCGGCTGTCCGGCGGGCAGCGGCAGCGGGTCAGGTTCGCCCTCGCCCTGGCCGGCGGCCCCGGCCTGCTGGTGCTCGACGAGCCCACCGCCGGCCTGGACGTGGACGGCCGCCGCGCCCTGTGGCACGAGGTGAGACGCCGGGCCGGCACCACCGTCTTCGCCACCCACTACCTGGCCGAGGCCGACGCCTACGCCGACCGCGTCGTGCTGCTGGCCCGCGGCCGGGTCGTCGCCGACGGCCCCGTGGCCGCGATCAAGGCCCTGGTCGGCGGGGGAGAGGTGCGCTTCGACCGGGCGACCGTCCCCGGGGACGCCGACCTGGCCCGGCTGCGCGCCCTGCCGGGCGTGCGCGGCGTCCACGTCGAGAACGGCACCGTGGCCCTGCGCACCGTCGACTCCGACGCGACGCTGCGGGCGCTGTTCGCCGCCTACGACGACGTCAGGGGCGTGCGCGTCGAGGGCGTGGACCTGGAGAGCGCCTTCGTCAGCCTCACGGCCGGGACGGAGCAGACGGAAGGAGCGGCGCGATGAGCGCGTACGTACGGCTGGAGCTGGCGCGGGCCCTCCGCAACCCGGTCGGGATGACCATGCTGACCGTCTTCCCCCTCCTGCTCTTCCTGCTGTGGGCCAAGGTGCTGACCGTGGCACCGCCCGCCGAGGCGATGGTGTCCATGGCCACGTACGGGGCGATGGGCGGCGCGATGTTCGTCGGCGGCGCCATCGCGATGGAACGCGCCGGCGGCTGGCTGCGGCAGCTCGCCGTCACCCCCCTGCCCGCCCACGGCTACGTGACCGCCAAGCTGCTCGGCGCCGCCGCCGGGGTGCTGCCCAGCGTCCTCGTCGTGCTGGCGGCGGGCGCGCTGCTGGCCGGCGTGCGGCTGCCCGTGGGCACGTGGGCGGCGCTGGTGGTGCTCATCTGGGCGGGCGTGCTGCCGTTCGCCGCGCTGGGCGTGGCCTTCGGCTACACCTTCCGAGGCCAGCTCGCGAGCCTCGCCATGATGATCGTCTACTTCGGGCTGTCCGTGCTCGGCGGGCTGTGGGTGCCGGTGGCGAGCATGCCGGCCGGCATGCGGGCGCTGGCCGAGTACAGCCCCACCTACCAGGTCGGCTCGCTCGGCTGGCGGGCGCTGGAGGGCGAGCCGCCGACGGGCCTCTCGCTCGCCGTGCTCGCCGGGTGGACGCTGGTCTTCGTCGCGCTGGCCCTCTGGCGTTACCGTCGAGCCCTGTGAAAGTGGACGCTGTGAGCGTGGACGACTTCGACTTCAGCCGGGGGCGTACCGCGGCCAGGGCAGGGTCGGCCGCCTGGCTGGCCCTGCTGGCCTGGCCGCTGGGGACCTTCGCCTGGACGTCCGCGGCGTCCCGGCCGGAGCCGTGGCGGGTGCTGTGGGTGGCCGTGGTGGCCGCGGTCTTCGTGGTGTGCTGGCTCCGTACGACGTGGGCGGTGTTCGGGCCGGGCCGGCCGGCGCCGTGGTGGCCCGCGGGGGTGGTCGCCGCGACGCTGGCGGGCATGCCGGTCCTGGGGCCGCCGTGGGCGTACGTGAGCTTCGTCTTCGTGGTCAGCGCGCTGGCCCCCGTGGTGCGCGGCGCGGCGTTCGCGGCGGCGCTCGTGGCGACGGCGGCCGTCACGGTCGGCGTGCTGGCGGCGTACGGGCTGCCGGTCGGGCAGATCTGGTGGGTGCCGCTGGTGATCCTCGCCGAGGCGGGGGCGGTCTCGGCGCTGCTGGCCATGGGCGAGCTGCTGGCCAGGCTCGCTGCCGCCCGCGCCGAGGTGGCGCAGCTCGCCGTGGACAACGAGCGGCTGCGCTTCGCCCGCGACCTGCACGACACCCTCGGCCACACGCTGACCTCGATCACGATCACCAGCCAGCTCGCCGCCCGGCTGGCCCGCGCCGACCCCGACGGGGCCGCGAGCCGGATGGCCGACGTGGAGCGCGCCGCCCGCCGGGCGCTCGACGAGGTGCGCCACGCCGTCGCCGGCTACCGCGCCCCCGCACTGTCCGACGAGCTGCGGCGGGCGAGCGGCGGCCTCGCGCTGGCCGGGATCCACCTGGAGGTCTCGCCCGCCGCCGGCCCCATCCCGGCCGCCGCCGAGACGCTGCTCGCCTGGACCGTACGCGAGGCCGCCACCAACGTCGTACGCCACAGCCGCGCCCGCCGCTGCCGGATCGCCCTCGCCGTGGACGGCGACGCCGCCACCGTCGAGGTACGCGACGACGGCACCGGCCCGCCCCCCGGCGCCGCCCCGGGCAACGGCCTGACCGGGCTGGCCGAACGCCTCGCCGCGGCCGGCGGCCGCCTGGAGACCGGCCCGCCGCCGGACGGCGCCGGCTACCTGCTGCGCGCCCGCGTGCCGGTGGTGCCGTCGTGATCCGCGTCCTCGTCGCCGACGACCAGGAGCTCGTCAGGGGCGGCCTCGCCGCGCTGCTGTCGCTGGAGGACGACATCGAGGTGGTGGCCGAGGTCGGGCGCGGCGACCAGGTGGAGGCCGCGGTGGCCGAGCACCGGCCCGACGTGATCCTGCTCGACATCGAGATGCCCGGCATGTCCGGTCTGGCGGTCGCCGAACGCCTGCGCGGCCGGCGCGTGGTCATCGTCACGACGTTCGGCCGGCCCGGCTATCTCGGCCGGGCGCTGGCGGCCGGAGTGGCCGGGTTCGTGGTCAAGGACGCGCCGGTGGCCGAGCTGACCGCGGCGGTGCGGCGGGTCATGGCCGGGGAGACGGTGATCGACCCGAAGCTGGCGGTCTCCGCCCTGACCGTCGGGCCGAGCCCGCTCACGCAGCGCGAGGCCGAGGTGCTGCGGACCGCGTCAGGCGGCGCGACGGTCGCCGACATCGCCCGCCACCTGTTCCTGACCGAGGGCACCGTGCGCAACTACCTGTCCTCCGCGATCGGCAAGACCGGCGCCCGCAACCGGGCCGAGGCCGTACGGGTCGCCGAGTCCCGCGGCTGGCTCTGACCGGTGCCGCCGGAAAAGGGACTGTTAGGCTCACCCGCATGCGTGGGGTGCAGATCCGCTGCGGCGGCCCGGACGACGTGAAGGACGTGCTCGAATTCTGGCTGCTGGCCGCCGAGGGCACCGACCGGCACGACTCGCCGGACAAGGTGGTCGCGCTCGTCGAGCGCGACCCCGAGGCGCTGCTGCTGGCCGAGCTGCCGGACGGCGGCGACCTGGTGGGCACGCTGATCGCCGGCTGGGACGGCTGGCGCGCCCACCTCTACCGGCTGGCCGTGCACCCCGGCCACCGCCGCCGGGGCATCGCCACGGCGCTGCTCGCCGCGGCCGAGGCGCGCTTCGCGGCGTTCGGCGCGTTCCGGGCCGACGCCATGGTGCTCGACGACAACGTCCTCGCCCATCCGGCCTGGTCCGCAGCCGGCTACGCGCCGCAGCCCGAATGGTCCCGCTGGGTCAAGCCGCTGGCGTGAGGCCGGTCTCTACGGGGCGTCGGGCCAGCCGAGCGGATAGCGGGGTCCCGGCGGGCTCTCGCCGCCGGCCTCGGTGAAGGCGTTCATGGCCGAGATGAGCGCGCGCGACTGCTCGGGGGTCATGCGGGAGACGATGGCCGCGATCTCCTCGCGGCGGCGCGCCGTCACCTCCTCGACGAGCTGACGGCCGGCGGCGGTGAGCCGCATGAGGCTTTCGCGACGGTTGTGCGGGTTGACCTCGCGGGTCACGAGGCCGGCGGCGGAGAGGCGGTCGGCCATCCGCATGGCGGTGGAGCTGTTGACGGCGAGCAGCTCGGCCATGGTGACGAGCTTGGTCTCACCGTGCACCGACAGCACCACCAGCATGCGGAACTGGGGGAGGGTGACCCGGTCCTGGGCCGCGGCCAGGGAGCGGGCCGCGACGGCCACCAGCAGCCGCGAGCCGGTGAGCACGGCGGAGATGACGGCGTCGAGGTCGTCGGCGCCGGCCTGGCCGCCCGCGAAGGGCTGTTTCATGGGCTCAGTTGTACACGCTCATGGGTTCAGGAGGGCGGGGTGGGGAAGCTCTCCGGGGTGGTCAGGCCGGTGCTCTCCAGGAGGCGCTGGTGGTTGAGCACGGCCGCGTTGGCCTGCTCCGAGAAGCGGCGGACCAGGGTGTTCTGAGTGGTGCCGCGCACGGTGCCGATCACCCCGAAGATCTGGCCGTGCGCCAGGCGCAGCCACTTCACGTACGTGGCGTCGTAGGCCGGGCCGGACCGGCCCGAGATGTCGGTCATCCACGCCTGCTGCTGCTCGGTCGGCTTGACCGGCAGGGTGATCCGCAGCTTGGCCGCCACGTCGCGGACCTGGCGGTCGAGGGTGTGGTGCTGGGCGGCGATCTCCTGGCTGATCTGCCGGACGCGGGCGGCGTCGGCGCGCTGGATCGCGTCCTGGGCCATGGGCATCTCCCACAGGCTGGCCAGGCGTACCTTGCGGACGAGGTCGCGGTCGAGCTCCGACAGCGGACCCCACTCGGTCTGGACGGTGCCGGTGTCGCCTTCCGACGGGGCGGGGGTGGAGGTCGGCTGGGCGGCGACAGCGGCGTCGAGGGCGGCGGTGTCGGGGAGGGGGGTGGGGGTGTAACCGGCGCAGGCGGTGAGCAGGCAGAGGGCGGCGAGGCCCCCGGCGGCGGTCGAGCTGGGGTGAGCCATGACAGTCGTCCCGTTCCGGATCCGGGTGGCGCGGCGCCGGGTCGGAAGGCGCCGCTCGTCATGAGATACGCGCGACGGGCACCGGTCTGTTCATGGCAGTGTGCAACGGTTGCGCAGTGCAAGAGGGCCCCCGGGGCTCGACCGGTGACCGGGACCCCGATAACGTCCGCACCATGATGCGCGCGTGGACGATGGCCGGGCTCATGACGCTGTTCGGTCTGGCGTCGGCGATCACCAGGTTCGCCTCGGGGCAGACCGTCAGCGCGGCCGTGATCCTCGTGCTGTTCGGCGCGGCCGCCTGGTGGCTGTCGCCGCTGGCGTTCCCCCGGCCGGTCGGCGCGGCCCGCGCCCGCGAGCTGAGCGCCGCCGACGGCCGGGCGATCATCTACTGGCGGGCGGGCTGCCGCTACTGCCTGCGGCTGCGCTTCCGGCTGGGGCGCGACGCCCGCCGGGCGTACTGGGTGGACATCTGGCGCGATCCGGAGGGCGCGGCGGCGGTGCGCGCCGTCAACGACGGCTCGGAGACGGTCCCGACGGTGGTGCTGCGGGGCGAGGCGTACGTCAACCCCGACCCGGCCTGGGTGCGCGAGCGCCTGCGGTGACCTCCGTCAGGCGGGCGTCGTTGGCGACGATCGGGTTGCGTACGCTGCCGAGCCGCTCGACCTCGACCTCCACCTCGTCGCCGGGCCGCAGCAGCCACGGCGGCGTACGGGCGTAGCCGACCCCGGCGGGGGTGCCGGTGGCGAGCAGGTCGCCGGGCCGCAGCGTGAACGTGCGGGAGATGAGGGCGAGCGTGTCGCCGACGGTGTAGACCATCTCGTCGGTGGAGCCGTCCTGGACGACCTCGCCGTTGACCCGGGTCCGCACCCGCAGCCCGTCACGCAGGTCGCCGACCTCGGGGGCGGGCACCAGCGGGCCGAGCGGGCCGGAGTTGTCGCCGTTCTTGCCGAGGATCCATTGGCTGGTCAGCTTCTGCGCGCGGCGCGAGGTGATGTCGTTGAAGGCCGAGTAGCCCGCCACGGCGGCCAGCGCCTCGTCCGGGTCGGCGTCGGCCAGCGGCGCCCCCACGTACGCCACGACCTCGCCCTCCCAGTCCACCCCGTCCTCGCCCGACGGCACCGGCACCGGGACGCCGCCGACGGTCAGCGACCGCGTCCAGCGGGCGAACAGCGTCGGGTGCGGCGGGACGCCCTCGCCCGCGTACGAGCCCTCGGCCACGTGCCTCAGGTAGTTGAGCCCGACGCAGATCACCCGCGCCTCCGGCAGCACCGGCGGCACGAGGGTGACCGCCGAGGCTGGGACGGTCTCGCCGGCCGGCTCCCGCGACAGCCAGGCGGACGCGGCGGCCCAGAACTCCTCCAGCCCGGCCAGCACGGTGACCGCCGCGCCGTCGGGCGACAGCGCCGCCACTTCGATTGGGCCGCCGTCCCTGCGGATGCCCACGATCCTCATCGGCTCTCTCCTCGCGCCCGCCGCGCAAACCTTCTAAAGGTTCGCACGTTTGTGCTTGGATGGCGACTATGCCGCACACCTCCTCCGGCGGACAACCCCTGGCCGGCGTCGGGCAGGGCGCGCGCACCCGCGCCGAGCGGCTGGCCGCCGCGCTCGACGAGCGCATCCGCGGGCTCGCCCCCGGCGAGCCGGTCGGGACGCTGGAGTCGCTGCGCGCCGAGACCGGCCTCGCCTACGCGACGGTCAGCGAGGCCGTCCGGCTGCTGCGCGACCGGGGCGTGCTGGAGATCCGGCCGGGGCGCGGGGGCGGGCTGTTCGCCGCCGACCGCGGGCCGGTGGTGCGGCTGCGGCACACGCTGCTGAGCGTCGCCGACGAGCCCGGCACGGTCGCCGACGCCATCGAGCTGCGCGAGCACCTCGAAGAGCTCATCGACCTCGGCGCGGCCCGGCACCGCACCGGCCGGGACGTCGCCGACCTGCGCCGCCTGCTGCGCGCGCTGCGCACCGCGCCCGGCTGGGACGGCTTCATGCGCGCCAACTGGGCGCTGCACGAACGGATCGCCGCCATCAGCCCGAACACGATGGCCCGCGCCGTCTACATCGGCACCCTCGGCCACCTGGGCACCACCTCCGCCCGCCTCGCCGCCGACGGGCCCGCGGCCGACCGGCCCGCCGACGACCAGCCTGCCACCGCCGGACCTGCCACCGCCGGACCTGCCACCGCCGGACCTGCGGCCGACCGGCCCGGCGACGACCGGCGGGCGGCGTACCGGGCCGCCCGTTACCAGGTCCACGCCGACCTGGTCGAGGCCATCGCCGACGGTGACGAGGCCGCGGTCCGGGCCGCCGTCGCCGCACACCGCACCCCCGCCGCCCCCTGACCCGTAGCCCCCTGAACGCCGGAGGAGCCCGTCATGCCCGGTGAGTACCGACGGCACCTGTTCCCGCACGACCACCCCCGCCTGGCCGAGATCCGCGGCCTCGACCCGTACGCCTACGGCGAGCTCGCCAGGAAACCGGGCACCTTCACCGGCGGCCTGGTCGCGAACTGGACCCCCCTCTACAAGAACGACTTCCGCGGCGTCACCGAGAACGGCGTACTCCGCGAGGGCCTTCACCCGCTGACACCGGCCGAGCCGGGCGAGGAGGCGCCCGTCGAGGCCATGACCGCCGCCGCCCGCGACCTGCTCGCCGCCCTGGACGACGAGAGCCGCGCGCGCCTCACCCACCCGGTGGACGCCGTGGAGTGGCAGACCTGGGCCAACCCGGAGTTCCTGCAGTTCGACACCGGCCTGCGCCTGGAGCTCCAGCCGGAGCCGGTCCGCGAGAAGGCTCTGGCGCTGGTGCGGGCCTCGCTCTCGCCCGAAGGTTACGAGCTGACGCGCGCCATGATGCTCATCAACGGCTTCCTCGGCGAGGTCGTCGGCCTGGAGACGATACTCAACGAGTTCAGCTACAACCTCGCGCTCTACGGCACCCCCGACCTCCGCGCCCCGTGGGGCTGGCAGCTCTACGGCCACCACTGCGCGCTCAACTGCCTGGTCGTCGAGGGCCGCATGGCGCTGTCGCCGGTGTTCCTCGGCGCCGAGCCCGACGAGATCGACGCGGGCCCGCACGCCGGGCTGCGCGACGTGTTCGCCGACCGGGTGGAGCTGGGGCTGCGGCTGATGGCCGCGCTGCCCGCCGAGCAGCGCCGGCAGGCCGTCGTCTACGAGCGGATGGTCGATCCGGCCATGCCGGAGGGCCGGGTGGACCCGGGCGACGAACGCCACCTGGCCGGGGCGTTCCAGGACAACCGGGTGATCCCGGTCGAGGGCGTCCGGGTCGCCGACCTGCCCGCCGAGGCACGGGAGCACGCGCTGGCCATCGCGGCCACGTTCGCCGGGCTGCTGCCCGAGGGGCCGCGCGCCGCCTGGCTCAGGGAGGTCGCCGCCCACCTGGAGGAGACCTGGTTCTGCTGGATCGGCGGGCACCGGCCCGGCGACGTCTTCTACTACCGGCTCCAGTCGCCGGTGATCGTCGCCGAGCTCGACCACCACTGCGGTGTCTTCCTCGACTACGACACCCCCAAGCCGTTCCACGTCCACACCGTGCTGCGCACCCCGCACGGCAACGACTACGGCCGCGCCTGGGTACGGCAGTGGCAGGCCCGGCGGCAGACAGGCGCACCGTGATCGGTGAGCCGGCCGTTAGGGTTCATGGATGCTGCTGACGATCCTTGGCGGATGCGGTGCGTGGCCGGCGGCGGGCCAGGCCTGCAGCGGTTACCTCGTGGAGCACGAGGGGTTCAGGCTGCTCGTCGACCCCGGATACGCGACGGTGCCGCGGCTGCTGGAACGGATCACCGCCGACCAGGTCGACGCGGTGTTCGTCAGTCACGGACATCCCGATCACTGTGCCGACCTGAACCCGCTGCTGCGCGCGCGTACGTTGCGTGACGACCCACCGGCGCCGCTGCCGGTGTACTCGCTGCCCGGCGCCCTGGACGCGGTGCTCGCGCTGGACCGCCCGGGAATGCTGAGCGGCGCCTACGTCCTGCACGAGTTCGTCGCCGGCGACCGGCTCGCCATCGGCCCGTTCCGCGCGCAGACCCGGCCGCTGCCGCACTCGGTGCCCAACGCGGGCATACGGCTGACAGCGGGCGAGCGCGTGCTGGCGTACACCGGGGACACCGGCCCGAGCCCTGACGTCGCCGGCCTGGCGCGCGGCGCTGACCTGCTCCTGGCCGAGGCCACCTTCGCGGACCGGGTCCCGCGGGGTGCGCGGCGCCACCTGTCGAGCGCCCGCCAGGCAGGCCGGCAGGCCAGGGAAGCCGGCGCCCGGCACCTGTTGCTGACTCACCTGCAGCCAGACACGGACGCCGCGGCCGCCCGAGCCGCTGCTGCAGCCGAGTACGACGGCGAGATCGGCATCGCCACCCCCGGTCTCACCATCGAACTTCCCTAGTAGCCGGACGGGCGGACCAGGCCCGTCTCGTACGCGAACACCGCCGCCTGCGTCCGGTCCCGCAGCCCGAGCTTGACCAGGATCCGGCTCACGTGCGTCTTGACCGTCTGCTCGGCGACCACCAGACCGGCCGCGATCTCCGCGTTCGACAGGCCCTGCGCGACCAGCGACAGCACCTCCGTCTCCCGCTCGGTCAGATCGCCGAGGCGCTCCTTCAGCGGCGGGCGCGGCCCCGCGCTCAGCCGCGCGAACTCCGCGATGAGCCGCCTCGTGACGGCCGGCGCGAGCAGTGCGTCCCCGGCGGCGACCACCCGCACGGCCTGCGCCAGCTCGGCCGCCGAGGCGTCCTTGAGCAGGAAGCCGGACGCGCCCGCGCGCAGCGCCTCGTACACGTAGTCGTCCAGGTCGAACGTGGTCAGCATCAGGACCTTCACCGTCGTGCCGGCCTGGGCGGCGATGCGGCGGGTGGCCTCGATGCCGCCGAGCTCGGGCATCCGCACGTCCATGAGCACGACGTCGGGGTTCAGCTCGGCGGCCATGGCGACGGCTTCGAGGCCGTTCGCGGCCTGGCCGGCGACCTCGATGTCCGGCTCGGCATCGAGCAGCACGGTGAAGCCCTGGCGCACCATCGCCTGGTCGTCGGCTATGAGCACGCGGATGCTCGTCATGGGGCGCTCTCGTCACCTTTCCTCGGCGGGCCCGGCGGAAGGACCGGCGGGCAGGAACGCGCTGACCTCGTAGCCGCCGTCGGGCGTCGGCCCGGCGACCAGGTCGCCGCCGAGCATGGCGGCGCGCTCGCGCATGCCCGGCAGCCCGTGCCCGCCGCCCGGGGCCGTCACGGGCCTCGCCGGGGCGGCGTTGACGACCCGGATCGTGAGGGCGTCCGGCTGGTACCGCAGCCGGAGCGTCACGGCCGCGCCCGGCGCGTGCCGCATCGCGTTGCTGAGCGCCTCCTGCACGATGCGGAACGCTGACAGCTCCACGCCGGGCGCGAGCGGACGCGGCTCGCCCGCGATCTCCTCGGTGAGCGCCACGCCCGCGCCGCGCACGTTCGCCAGCAGCTCGCCGAGCCGGTCGAGCGTCGGCTGCGGCGCCTGCTGGGGGGCGTCCGCGCCGTCCTCCGTACGCAGCACGCCGAGGATCCTGCGCAGCTCGGTCAGCGCCTCGACGGCGTTCTCGCGGATGCCGGCGAGGTTGTCGCGCAGCTCGTCGGGCGGGTCGTGGACGAGGTGCGGCGCCACCTGCGCCTGGATGGAGATCACCGACATGTGGTGCGCCACCACGTCGTGCAGCTCGCGGGCGATCCTGCTGCGCTCCTGGAGCAGCGTGCGGTGGGCGCGCTCCTCCGCCGTCAGCTCCTCCTGGGCCTCCAGCCGGTTCCTGGTCGTCCTCAGCATCCGGATCATCGTGCCCGAGGCGACGGCGAGCGCGTACACGGGGAGGGCGATCACCGGGGTGCCGCCCGTCTGCTGGGGCAGGAACACCACGCACGCCGCCGCGCCGAGCACGCTGATCGCCAGCGCCTCCGCGGCGGCGCGCGGCCGTACCCGCAGGGCCAGCAGGAACAGCACCCCGGCGTGCAGGAAGATCCCCGACCCCGTCCAGGGGAACGCCACCGGGTCGGTGTGCGGGAACTCCGGCACGAGCGGCGCGCCGGGTGTCTCCCGCTCGATCATCCAGGGGAAGGTGAGGGTCTGCGGCAAATACGTCATCCCGGCACGGGCCCCGGCGAGCACGACGGCGAGCGACGCCCAGAACGCCGGCAGCGGGCGGAACATCGCGGCCACCAGCGTCGCCGCCTGCGCCGTGGCGAGCAGCGGGACCGTGGGGTCGATGCCCTCGCCGTCCGGGAACAGGCCGAGGACCAGCGCGTACAGGACGACCAGGACGTGCGGCAGCCGGGCCAGCGGGCGCGGCCCGCGCATCCGGGGGAGCGGGTCGGCGGCGGTGGACCACAGGTCGGCGCGCAGGGCGGCGAGGAGCCCGCGCCGCGCGGCTGGCTGCTTCCGCCTCACGTCGCCTCCACCCTGGCCGTCCCCGCGTCCGGCCGCTCCAGCGTAGCGGGCCCCTGACGGCACGGCCGGTGACGGTCATCCATCGCCGTCACCCGCCCCCGCCACGATCCGCGCGACGCTCGCCAGCGCCGGGGAACCGGCCGCCAGGTAGTCGCCGTGCCCGCCGCCGCCCGCGTCGAGCACCCGGGCGCCGAACCCGGGCGACACCGGGTCGGCGTCCAGCCCCACCGTGGCGAACGGCAGCTCGACGGACACGTGCGGCAGCAGGGCCACCCAGTCGCCGGCTGCCCGGCCGGCCCACACCTCGGCGTACGGGCCGAGCGCGGCGGCGGTGGCGACGCCCGCGCCGGGGGCGCCGAGCAGCACGACGCCCGTCACGTCCAGCCCGCCGGCGGCCCGGCCGCACACGACGGAGCCGTAGGAGTGGCACACGAGCCAGATCCGCGCCGCCGGTCTGGCCGCGCGCAGCTCCCGTACGAAGGCGCGCAGGGCGGGGACCGCCGCGTCGGCGCGGGCCGGGGTCAGCGCCGCGAGGCTCACGCTGCTCGGGGTCGCGTACCCGAGCCAGGCGACCACGGCCGAACCGTCGCCGAGCGCGTCCCGCAGCCGCATCGCGCCGCCGCGCAGCGGGCCGTACCGGTCGAGGTCGACGCCCGCGCCCGGGACCAGCACCGCGATCCCGCGGGCGGTGGGCAGGTCGCCGAAGACCTCCGCCGCCCGGCCGCCGTCCCGCCCGTCGAAGGCCAGGAATCGGCGGGCGGGGGCGGCCAGCTCGCGGAGGGCGGCGGCCCGCCGGTGGTGCCCGTGGCGGTCCGCGGTCCGTACGGCGGCCAGGATCTCCGCGCGGGCGGCCGCGTACCGCGCGGCGAGCCCGTCGCCGAGCGAGACGGCCAGCGGCGGGACTGGCGCGGGCACGGGCGCCGGCACCGCCCCCGGCCGCGCCGCCCCGATCACCGGCCACGCGACCGCCGCCATGATCAGCGCCGTCAGCCCGGCCCGGAGCACCCCCGGGCGCGGTGGTCGGGGTTTCGGAGGGGAGGGCATGGCGGGCTCCTCGGTGGTCGGTGATCGTCCACCGCCGACCGTACGGATCACCGGGGCCCGCCCGACTCCCGCTGGGGAGCGAACCTCGCGCGTAGCTCCCGCGTACTACGAGTCCACGAGCCGGACGCCGGGCCGGTCGAGCCCCGCGGCCAGCTCGGCCATCACCTCGTCCAGGCTCTCCCGCAGGCCCGCCGGGGACTCGGCGGCGCTGTCCAGCCACTCGTCGAGGACGAGGCGCATCGCCGTCAGCGTCGTGGCCGCGCACAGCGCCGGGTAGCGGGCGCCTGCCGCGGCCGGCGCCCGCTCGGCGATGGCCGCCGCGAGTGCCTTCTCCTGCGCGGCGAACACCGCCAGCCGCTGCGGCTCCAGCGACGGGGCCCGTACGATCAGCCGCAACGCCTGGACCTGCTCCCCTCCGGCGAGGTCGCCGGCCCGTAGCACGCGCAGCGCCGCCTCCCGCAGGGCCGTCAGCACCGACTCGGCGGGCGGCCGGGCGCGGAACTCGGCGATCAGCGCCTCCGCCCCGGCGGCCAGCGTGGCGACCAGCGCCTCCTCCCTGCTGGAGAAGTAGTTGAAGAAGGTCCGCACCGCGACGTCGGCCTCGGCGGCGATCTGCTCGACGGTGACGCGCTCCACGCCGTGGCGCGCGGCCAGCCGCAGCGCCGCCTCCCTGAGTGCCGCGCGGGTGGCCAGCTTCCTGCGCTCGCGCCGTCCGGTCGCCGCCGGCGGGCCGGCTTCGCTCATGTCAGGGGCCCCAGGTCACCGGCAGGGAGTGCACCCCGAAGATCAGCATCTCGTTGCGCAGCGGCACCTGGCCGGCGGGCACGGCGAGGCGCAGGCCCGGCAGCCGGGTGAGCAGCTCGCCCAGGCCGACCTTGAGCTCCACGCGGGCGAGCTGCTGGCCGAGGCACTGGTGCACGCCGTGCCCGAAGGCCAGGTGCGAGACCCGGCGGCGGCGTACGTCGAGCCGGTCGGGGTCGTCCCAGTGGCGTGGGTCGCGGTTGGCCTCGGGCGTGGCGATGATCACCGTGGCGCCCGCGGGGATGTCCACGCCGGCGATCGTGAGGTCCTCGGTCGCCACCCGGCTGACGCCCATCTGGATGATCGACAGGAACCGCAGCAGCTCCTCGACCGCGTTGTCCAGCAGGTCGGGGTCGTCGCGCAGCGCGGCGAGCTGCCCGGGGTTCTCCAGCAGCGCGAACGTGCCGAGGGCCAGCATGTTGGCGGTCGTCTCGTGGCCGGCGCCGAGCAGCACCAGGGCCATGTCGACGAGCTGGGCGTCGGTCAGCGGCGGGTCGGCGTCGTGGATGAGCCCGGACAGCATGTCGTCGCCCGGCTCGCTCTTCTTGGCGTCGACCAGTTTCTGGATGAACCCGTACAGCTCCAGCCCGGCGCGGGCCCGCTCGTCGTCGGGGGTGTCGGAGTTGAGGGCGATGGCGGTGTTGGTCTGGAACTGGTCGCGGTCGGCGTAGTCGACGCCGAGCATCTCGCAGATCACGAGGGAGGGGATCGGCAGCGCGTACGCGGGCACGAGATCGGCCTCGGTGCCCGCGGCCCGCATGGCCTCCAGGTGCTCGACGGCGATCTCGCGGATGCGCGACTCCAGCGCCCGCATCCGCCGCACGGTGAACTGGCCGGTCAGCAGCCGCCGCAGCCGGGTGTGCTCCGGCGGGTCCATGAAGACGAACATCCCGTCGGTGCGGCTCGCGACCTGGGGCGCGGCGGGCCCGGGGCGCGTGGCGTCGGGGTGGCGGACCCGGTCGGAGCTGAAGCGGGTGTCGCCGAGCACGGCCCGTGCCTCCTCCAGACCGGTGACCAGCCAGACCGGCGCGCCGTTGGCCAGCGTCAGCGGCTGGACCGCGCTCTTCCCGCGCAGCTCCCGCAGCCCGGCCGGCGGGTCGAACGGGCAGGCGCCCCGCTCCACCATGTCCGCGGGCAGCAGGCGCCGCATCGCGG